>NZ_BAAANY010000033.1:0-32860 GCF_039530045.1 Fodinicola feengrottensis
CTGTGACGCGGACATCATCCCGATCGTGCTGGGCAGCGACAGCGTGCCCCTTGATGTCGGGCGCAACGAACGACTCATCACACCAGCCCTACGCAAAGCCTTGATAGCGCGAGACAAAGGCTGCGCCAGATGCGGCCGACCACCCCGCTGGACGCGGGGGCACCACGTGCAGCACTGGGCCGATGGTGGGCATACCTGCCTTGACAATTGCGTACTCCTGTGCGACCGCTGCCATCGATTAGTGCACCACGGTGGCTGGGACGTACGCATCGTCGACGGAATCGTTGAATTCCTACCGCCCGCCTACGTTGACCGCGAACGAAGACCCATCCGCGGCATCAACCAACTCGCCGCATAGAAAAATCCACCCGGCCGCCGGGCACCACCACGCCCGGCGGCCCACAACCCTGCTCTACTAAGCCGGCCGTGTCGTAGTGGAACAAACGCCGTGGAGTGGGCAAGGGTTTCCTTCGATACACAGCCAGAGCGGTCTCTATGGATCACCCGGGTTCGTTGGAGGCCGACCGTTCCGGGAAGGATGAACGGTATGGCAGCGGCGATGAGATATCCGGCGGAGTTGAAGGTTCGCGCGGTGGGATGGCGCTTGAGCTTGGTGAGGGGCGTGGCGCGATCGCGCGGGCGGAGCAGCTTGGCGTGAATGCTGAGACGTTGCGGCACTGGGTGCGGCAGGACGGCAAGGGGACGCGGCCCTCGGGTGAGCCGAGCGGCGGGGTCGGAGTCGGACGCGCGGATCGCGGTGTTGGAGGGAGATGATCAGGTCTCCACAAAGCCGGAGCGGTTCAATTAAATCAATGCCGTCTTGTAGCGCGCCAGACCCTGCGCGACAGGGATGAGCTGGCAAGCAAAAGGACCCGTCCAGAAGTGTCAGTGGCCGCCCTGGTGCTCGGTGGGCGAGGACCCCGCTTTGGCGTCTCTCCAGTCCTGACTATCGGAACCGTACAGGGAATCCAGCAGCCGGCCCTGGTCCGCCGCCGACAGCGGAGTCCGGAGCTGCGGAACGTTGTTCGCGTCGACCTGCCCCGAATAGAGGTCGGGCGGGACGTACGCGCCGTGGATACGCCCGGCGTTGACGTACTGCACGGCGATATTCGCCTCCGACGCGCCACCGTCGGTGTTGTTCAGAGCCTACAACGGCGCCACGCCGCTCCCGGCGTCGTGGGAGACCGCGTCCTTCCATTCGGTGCCAGCGATCACCGACGCGACCGTTCCGACGCCAGGAAGTTTGGTGATCACTTTGGTCGCGATGGCCTTGCCGACCGCGATCGCGCGCCCGGTGTCGCTCGCGTTCTCGGCCCTGACATGGTCGGCCGCGAGAGTGTGCTGGTGCTGTGCCTCCTGCTGAGCGTTGTAAAGGTTTCCTCGAGAATTCTGCTGCGGTAAGCGCTCGCGCCGGGCGACAGATCCGGATCATGGATCAGCTGCTGCTCCTGCGAGCCAGCCGCGCCGGCGAACGCGTGCAGCGCCTCCGGCTTGGCTCCGATCTGGGTGAGCAGATCCTTTCGAGCGTCCGCGCCGATCTCCAGGTGTCCACCAACCACACCCGTGTTGCTGTTCTGGGCGGCCGGCTCGGTGAACGCGCTGACGTTGGCCTGCGCCACCCGGCCAAGACTGGTGGCAAGCTCCGGGTTCTTTGAGAAATCGTGGAAAAGCTGCTGGTCACTGCCCCCATCCCGGAAACCGCCATCGGTGATGAGGTGGATAGGTTTCGCGGCCGCGTCGTTCGCGGGCTGGTCTTCGGTACCGTGCTGGTGAGCGGCGATGGTGTCATCCGCGATCCAGTTCGTCAGGCCACCAGCCGCCTTTCCCTTGTCGGCCCAGTCGAAGTCGGCGAATGTGTGATAGGTGCTCGCGCCGTCCGGTGCGAGGAACACCTGAGCGTCGGCGTCATGGCTACGAGTGGAAGCGGACAGGATGTCCTGAAGGCTGTTGGACAGGGCATCATGGTTTGATTTCGCGAAGAGGCCCTCTCCAAGAACCGGCGCGAACCAGGGCGTGGCAGCGATTTCCGTACCGACGTGGGCGAACTCGGCCGCTCGCCTGGTCAGGTCGCTGGAGAATTCCGTGCCGCCGGTAAGCGTCGAAGCACCCAGCGCCGTCGACAGTCCGCGCCACGCCTCATTGTTGGCGAACAGATAGGTGGCGGTCGACTGGGCGCCCGCCGGATTCGGGCTGGGAACAAGACTGACCTGGTTTGGCGTCGCCGTGAGGTCATGGATGGCCAGCGGCAGGCCATAGCCGGGGTTGTCCGGGGTGGCGGCGAGCGAAAGCGCGCCGCCACCGAGTTGTTGGTTGGACAGCGCCAGAATGCTGTCGCCAATGATTCCAGCGGCGCCGGGATGGCCGTTGAGCAGGCCAGGGAGTGTGGTCAGGGTTGGGACCAATCGCGCCGAGCGACTGGTCGAGGAAGTTGATGTCGGCGGTGCTGAAATGTTCGCCGTTCTTCAGCGCGTCGCCGGCCTTGTCGTTGATCTCCTTGAGGGTCGCGAGCGCTTTGTTCAGTTCGGCCGGATCGACGTTCTCTCCCATCGCCGCCCGGTTCAGTACGTAGGACACGCTGTGCTGCCAGGGCTGTGACCTTGCTGGTCCGTCCACCCATCGCAGCAGCCAAACGAGAGCAGCAGCTGCCTCGTACCGCAAGGCAGCTGCCGCGTGACTTTCGTGCGGAGAACCTAAAAGTGACCGTCACGCCGTTCGGTCGTGTACGCGTCGCCGAGGTTGCCGCCATAGCTGTCGATGAAGGCCCCGCCGTTGTCGTCACGGACGGCCCCCTCCAACGCCTGGCGCTCTTCGCTGCTCAGCGACTCAAGCCGGCGCAGCTGCGGCGGTGTGCCGGCTGGCTGTGTATGGTCGATGAAAGGCTGCAAATTCTGCGGTACGTGGCCATCGCGCACGAGGCTCGACGCGTAGTTGTACGTCGCCTCGTTGGTATAGCCGCCGACATAGTCGTAACCGTGATGGTCCTGGACCGCCGGGTCGATGGTCGGCTGCGGCACATGATTGGCCGGGTTGTTGAAATAGTCGACGATCGCGCCAACGCCGAGGCTCGCGATCGGGGCGGCCGGAGTCGGCAGCACACCGGTGGCGAACTGCAGACCCGTCTTTCCTTCGTTGAGCCAGAAGGTGACCTGCTTGTCGTCCGCGGCCGCGACGTCGTTGTAATGGTCTTGCAAAAGATGCGGTGCGCCGACGACACGTGCTTCCAGCCGTGACAGCTCCTCGACCTGCAGTTGCTGGGCTGACGTGAGCGGCGCGTTGCCGGTCAGGCCACGATCGTGGGTGATCTGGTCGATCACGCCATGTTCGTAGTCGCCGATCTTGAGGCTCACGGCGTTGTACGCGTCGCGGTTGGTCGAGACCACGCCCAGCAGCCGGTTGGCGTCCCGGTCGGAAATCTGCAACCCGTCGCCGTCGACGCCGGTCGGGCTGTCGCCGGCCGAGCCGCCCAGCGCGTGCGGCCAGGAGCTCGCGACCGTACCGAGGCCGTTCGCCCATCCCGCGTTGTGCTCGACACCCGCGAGAATCGCATTGGTGTTGTGGTCGTCGCCGACAGCTTGGAAGACGCCGATCGAGGCATTACGCGCGTCGAGGTATTCCGCCGAGTTGTGCGGTTGTTGAGAACCCGCCGCGACCCAGTCGACCAGACCCGACGCGGCTTTGCCGCCATCGCTCCACTTGTACGTCGTCAGGTCGGACAGCAGCTTGCCCGCGTCCGGGCTGGCGTTGACTTTTCCGTCCGGACCTACCGTACTGAGCAGCCCGGCGTCCGCGTCGTGGTTCCGCGTCGAGGCGGTGAGGACGTTCTGCAGCACCTCGGAAGTGCCGTTTTTGTCTCCCAGCAGGCCCTCGCCGTGGTTCTCGTTGACTTCGAGTCCGAGCAGGTGGCTCGTCGGGGTCGCTCGCGTCTGTGCCGCCGCGATGTCCGCGGCCCGTTTCGTCAGGTCACTGGAGAACTCCGTTCCCCCGGTCAGGGTGGACGCTCCGAGCAGGGTCGACAGCCCCTTCCAGCCGGCTTCGTCGGTCAGCCGAGCCGAGGGTTCCTGCCCGATCGCGAGGGACGCCGAGGCCACCGACGTGATCGGGTTCTGCGTCACCAGGTCGCGGATCCCGGCGGGAAGACCGAACCGCGGGTGCGCCGGATCCCCACCGGCGGTCATCCCGCCGCCGAGCTTTTCGTTGGACAGCGCGAGAAGACCGTCGCCGAGTGTCTTGTCTGCGATGGCCGGGTCCACACCGGGGACGGATTTGAGGACATCCGGGAGCTTGGTGACGTCTTTGTCAAGTGTCCCATAGATATTCGTGAGCTCGTTCAGCTCGGCCGGGCTGAGGCTGTGCTTCCCGTCCAGTGGCAGGGCCGCCGCGTGGTCGTCGATCTTCTTGATAAGCGCGAGCGCGTCCGCGATCTCCTGCGGGCTCGCCTTTGCGTCGGCGGCGCGCTTCAGAACGTCAGCGGCGCTGTGCTGCCCGGCCGGAATGATCGAGGGCGCGGGCGGCGCGGCTGGTTCGTCGGCCTGCAAATCCGTACGCGCCTGACTGAGAACACCAGCGATCCGCATCGCCACGCCCAGGACGAAACTCTGCCGGAAGGCAGCGAACAGGATGTTGTTGGGAATCTGCTGGTACGCGGCGTCGAACTGCTGGATCGTGTCGCTGATCCCGCGTTTGGTCGTGGTGAGCACCTGCGCGTACCGGTTCGCCGCCATCGAGCGGCTCTGGGCCTGCTGCGACGCGCTCTCCAACTGCTCGACCTGCCGAATCATCCCGTCATGCATGGACTGTCCCGCAACATCTGGCCAGGCCTGGCTTTCCTGCTGGGAGAGCGGATAGATGGTTCGGGTGCCGCCGCTCAGCGACTGGGCGACGCCGTCCCACGTCTGTGCGAGATGGCCGGCGTTCTGCTCGGAGTCCAGCGGCCACGGGTTCGAACCGATGTATCCGACCACGGCATCCCAAAGCGCGCCGGACGGAAGCGCGACGGCGGCGGTGGTGGTGGTCGAACCCGTCGGGTCCACCGGGGTGAGCGGCATCTGAATCCTCTGATCGGACCGGCCCCAGCTCGACTTTTGACCTCGCTGGCTGAGCGCGGTGAAAGCTAGTGAGTGGGAGCGCCGGGAAATCCCTGCTTCGCCTGGGCGTCCGCGGCCTGGTAGAGCTGGACGCTTTGCGCGCCGACCGTCGCGAGGCGTTCACCGGCGTCGACCTGCTGTTGGGCCTGTTGCTCGACCGCCGTCGCGGCCGGCCGGTATTTGGCCATGAACAACTGGCCGAGATCGTCCCGCCCGAGCTGGCCTTCCCACGAGCCGATCTGGCCCTTGGCGCTGGCCCACTGCGTGTTGATCTGGTCGGCCGCGGCCCGCAGGCTCGACATCATGGCGGCGGCACTTTCGACATCGATGTTCGCGCCGGGAGCAGTCATGCCCGCCGCCAGCAGGACGGGGGCGCCGCCGTACGCGTGCCGGTGATCTTGTCGATCGCGGTCAACAACGGGTCGAAGACGAGGTCGGCGTCCTCGACGGTGGCGCCAGGCGGCAGGTCTGGTTCGAGGATCTCGTACGCCCGCCGGCGGGCCAAGGCCGCGGCCGACCTGACGGTCTGTTGGATGTCGCCGGCCAACTCGGCCGCGTCACGGTTGCGGTAGACGCGCGGGTCCAGCCAGAGCGACCGTAGTTCGCCACACTCGCCGACAGTCGCGGCGACCAGGCCGTCCGGCGACTCGGCGCTCTCCGCGATCGCCGCCAAAGCCGAGCGCCGCCGGGCGACTTCCTGGGATCCGGTCATGCTCGCAGTGTGCCGTCGCGCCCGCGACTGGTACGACCGGTGGCAGCTAGTGGCCAGTCATTCCCGATGGCGCCAGCTTCTGCCGTTATGTCCTGAACTATTCCGCCACCAGCGCGCGCCGGCCACGGACCCGTCGGCCAAGCGCGGTGGGAAGCCGTCGCGTACGAGTCTTCCCGGCGGCTGGAGACCACAGGCTGCCCGGACGCAAAGTCGCCCGAATACGGGAAAACAGCGGCTGGCTGGCCAGGCCGCGGCGGACCAGCAGCACCGCTGACCACGCGCCTTCCACCGCGCCGGCTTGGGTCGCGGCGCCGGACCAGAGCGCGGAATCCAGCAACACGGCCAAAACCCGGACGTGCGCGCCAACCGGCGGGCCTTCGCCACGATCGCAGGCGGCGGCCACGTCCCGAGGGGTCATGCCGGCGGCGACCGCCAAACCGTGTGACCGCAACAGATCCCGTGCCTCGGCCCACGCCGCGACGACACCGTCCAGACCCGTCGCCCGCCGCCGGCGTACCCGACGCAGGGCCTTCAGCACCGGAATGCCGATCAGGACGAGGGCCATCAAAGCCAGCAGCAGCACCAAACCCGGCACGATCCACCCGAGGCTGATGACCGGTGGCCGGCCGCCGTCATCGGCGCGCGGAGGCAGCGGCGGGTCGCGGAGTTGCTTGACTGGCGGCAGATCCTGGCGCGCCTTGTCGGCGGCGGCGGCGAGGCTGTTGTCGGCGGCCACCGACGCACCAGAGCCGGCGGCCGTACGGGTCGGATCCAGCGGCACCCAGCCGACGCCGGCCACCGCCACCTCGGGCCAGGCGAGCACGTCCCGGTTGTGCACGGTGATCGGCAGCCCGGGCGCCGCAACCTCGCCGCGGTAGCCGACCGCGATCCGGGCCGGGATGCCCAGCAGCCGGGCCAGCACGACGTACGCGGCGGCGAACTGCTCGCTGGTGCCGCGCTTGCTCTGCAACAGGAAGTTCGTCAGCTGCGGCCAGGCGGCGCCGGTCGGCAGGTCCTTTCCGGTCGCGACCTTGTAGTTGTCGGCCAGGAACCGCTCCAGCACGAGGGCAGCCTGGAAGGACGGCCGGATGCCATGCACGGCACTGGTCGCGAGGTCGAAGATGCCAGGTGGGATCTCGCCGAGCCCGCCAAAGCCGCCGTCGGCGTGCGGGTCGACCGCGGCGCCGGCCAGCGCGGCCGAGCTGACCTCGGGCTCACGCCAGGTCAGGCGGTAGCTGGTCGAGGCCGGGCGGTCGTGCGCCACCAAGACGCCGGAACTCTGGTCGAGCCATGGCGTCGTACCAGCCACCGACGTGGGCAGCGGCTGGCTGGGCAGCCACCAGGCATTCTGGTCGCTTTGATCGGTCTGCCCGGTCGCGCCCGGCAGGTAGACGGTCGCGGCCCGGCTGGTGGTCGGCACGGTGATGCCGCTGGGCAGCGCGACCGTGGCGCCCATCCGCCGGAACACCGCGCTGGACGACCAGTTGGCACCATCGAAGCCAGCGAGGACGGCGAGCCGCCAGCGGTCGACGTGCCCGGTCGACGTGTACGTGAACACCGGTACGTCCGGCTCCCGCAGGTTCGCGGCCAGGTCGTCGAGCGGGCTGGTCAGGATCACCGGCGCCGCGGACGGTTGGGTTTGACGCAGCGACAGGACCGGGGTGACCGGATCGAGCAGCGTCACCAGGATCGCGCCGACCAGGCCCAGGACCAGCGTCGGCGCCCACACCCGGACGCCCCACCGGCTCGCCGAGCGCAGGAAGGCGGTGTCGCGCGAGACCATCAGCAGAGCCGCGGCGACACCGCCGTAGGCGCAGGCGCCGCCGGCCGCGGCCCATCCCGTCAGCGGCAGGTACGCCTGGCTGAAACCGACCACGACCAGGCTCGGCAGCAGCGCGGCTGGCGCCCAGCGGACCAGCTCGACGCCCAGCAGCGCGGCCAGCGCGACCGCCAGCGGGACGAAAAGCAGCGCCGCTGGATCGGGCCGCGCGGGCCAGGTCGACTGCAGCGTGAGCTGCCAGGACTGGGTGATGCCCAAGACCAGGCCACGAATGGTCGCGTCGGTCGGCAGCCCGAACACCGTGGTCGCGAACAGCTCGCTCTCGACGGCTCCCAGCAGGCCGCCAAGCATCACCAGCGGCGCCCGCAAGACGGCCAGGGGCGGGAATCGTACGCTCAACTCCACGGCGAGGTAGCAGCCGACGAGAACGGCGGCGACCGGGCGTAAGACCGCCCAGAAGCCAAAGATCGGCGAGAAAAACAGCCCGGCGACACCGGCCGCGAGCAGGACCAGGACCGCGAGCGCGCGCGCCTTCATCGGGTGACGGCCGTGTTCCAGCGGTCCGCCGCCTCGTCCGCGGTCGCGGCGCGCAGGACGCTCACCCCGGCGATCGGCGCGATCTCGGTGGACCCCAGCGCGATCACCACGACGGTGGCGAATGTCGATCGTACGGCCGCGACAGCCGCGCGGTCGGCGGCCGTCAGCGCGGCCACCACCAGGGTGAGACCGCCGCCTTCGCGGCCGCCGATCCGGTCGGGCACCAGCGGGGCCGCGCTGTCCGAGCCGCGGCCCAGCAGGCACAGCTCGTCGAGCATCCGCCGGCCCAGCGCTCGGGCGCCGGGCCTGGAAACCGAGTCGATGCCGCAGGTCGTCAGCAGCCGGCAGCCGTAGTCAGCGCGAACCGCCGAGATGACGAGTGAGGCCGCCACATCCACGGCGTCTTCGAAAACGTGCGCGGGCATCGTCTCCGAGCGCGAGTCGAGCAGGACGGTGAACCGCGGCTGGTTCGGGTCGACGTACTCGCGGACCATCAGCTGGCCGGTCTTCGCCGTCGCCTTCCAGTGCAGATGCCGAACCTCGTCGCCCGGCACGTACGGCCGGACCTCGCGCAGGTCCATCGAACCGCGCAGGGAGTACGGCGTTGCCGCGCCGTCGTAGTGCAAACGCAGCCGGCCGCGGGACATCGCGCGCATCGGCAGGGTCCGCGGCAGCACCCACAGGGTCGCGGTCGCACCGGTGCTGACCCGGCTGTGGCCGAGGCCGAGCGCGTCCTGACGGTCCAGCGTCAGCGGACCTACCAGGTGTTTTCCGCGTACGTCCGTCGGCAGCTCGTACGTGTAGTGCGCACTGGTGCCGCGCCTCAGCGGCCGCACGACGACCTGGCGGAACCGCTCGCCGATCCAGTCCCCGGCGGTGAAACCGGCCTGCCAGCGGGTGCCCGGGTTCTGCACCCGCAGCCGCGCGATCGCCGCGCCACCGCGCGAGACCCGGTCTGGATAGACCTCGCGCGTCACCTCGACTTTCGGCCGATGCGTACCAACCAGCAGGGCGGCCACCAGCGCGCCGACACCCACGCCGGCGAGCGCGAGCAGGACCGCGAAGCCGAGCAGCTGACCGGCCGCGAAAACGACGACGACGGCGACCAGCAGCGCGACCCCGCGGCGGGTCAGCCGGGGCATCAGCTTTCCGTACCCGCTCTGCCGCCGACCCGGGTCGGGGCCGGGGTGTGTGCCAGCACCTCGGCGACGATGGTGGCCGGGTCGCGCTGGTTCAGCTCCGCCTCCGGCGTCAGGATCAGCCGATGCGCGAGCACCGGCACGGCGACTTCCTTGATGTCGTCCGGCGTCACGAACGCCCTTCCGTACGTGACGGCCAACGCCTGCGCCGCCCGGACGAGTGCGATGCTGCCGCGCGGGCTGGCGCCATAGCGCAGGTCGGCATGGGTACGCGTGACGCTGGCCAGCTGCGCCGCATAGCGCACGATCGCGTCGTCGATATGTGCCCCGCGGACGTGCTGGACAGCCGCGTACAGCTCGGCCAGCGACACCACCGGGTTCAGCGTGTCCGGCCCGAAGCCGGCGCATTCGCCGCGGATCACCATGACCTCGGTCTCCAGGTCCGGGTAGCCGACCTCGATCCGCATCAGGAACCGGTCGAGCTGTGCCTCCGGCAGCCGGTACGTGCCTTCCATCTCGATCGGGTTCTGCGTCGCGATCACCAGGAACGGCCGCGGCACCTCATGCCGCACCGAGTCGACCGTGACGGTCCGCTCAGCCATCACCTCCAACAGCGCCGACTGAGTTTTCGGCGTACCACGGTTGATCTCATCGGCGAGAACAACGTTCGCGAAGACCCCACCCGGATGAAACTCGAAGCGTTCCAGATTCTGGTGATACACCTGCACACCAGTGATGTCACCAGGCAACAGGTCCGGCGTGAACTGGATGCGGCTGAGCGTCCCGCCAATGCTGCGGGCGAGACAGCGGCCAATCGTCGTCTTGCCCAGCCCGGGCACGTCCTCGATCAGGACATGGCCCTCGGCGAGCAGCGCGCAGATCGCCAGCCGGACAACCTGCGGCTTGCCTCTTACAACGGTCTGCACGTTGGCGGCGATCCGCTCGTAGACGCTCTGTGCGGCGGCCTGGGTCGCCGGGTTCGGCGCGGCGCCGTTCGGCGGCATGCCGCTCTGACTCGTCAGGTCAGGCTGGTTCACCCGGACCCCCATCGCAGCTTCCCCAACACCCACGCCAACCGGATACAACGTCCGGTCATGGTATCCAAAATCCACGGCTTATCCCCAAGAACAATCAACTCAGCCGTATGACCACTCGGCACCGAGTTATCCCTTCCGAAGCTGGCTATCAAAGACCGTCGACGAGGAGAACGAGTCAAGGGCGATCAAGTCACAGCCAGCCCGCCTTCGGTTTCCAGGACGTAGGTGGGTCATCCGCGCTGCATCGCGGCGCCCTGCGACAGTCCTGGCCCCTGCGGCAGCCGGGCCATCAGGGCTGCCGGCACCTTGACCGGCGTCACACCGTCGTAGCCCAGCCAACCGAGCACGTCCCGGCTGGCCAGCGGATAGCCGATGCCAAGGTCGGTGACGACGGCGAGGGTGCCGGCGAGGGCGGTACGGCTGGGCATCACCTCGACGACCGCGATCTGGCCCGGCGGCACGTACACATAGTCGGCGAGAGCGACGCCGCCGGGCGTACGACCGGCGGTCGCGATCTGGCGGTCCGGTGCCGGGAGAACGTCCGCGACCGACACGTCCGGAACGAACGACCCGGACGCGAAGCCGAGGCACACGGTCGTCTGGTCGGCGATCGAGACGAAGTCCGGCCGCACGGACGGCGCCGACGACTCGGTAACCGCGGTCGGCGTCGCCATCCGCGCGCCGGAGGCGATGTTCGGGCTCAGCGCCATCCCGAACGGGTCACCTTGGTACGCCTTCGCGGTCGGCGGGTAGGCGAGCTGGATGTCGTACGCGAGCTCGGAGATCGGCTGCAGCTGCGTCGTACTCGCGAGGTAGTGCTGCGCCCCACCGCCGGGCGTCTGCATGGTCAACAAAGCCCCGGACCGGATGTCCGACCGGCCCGGCACCGCCGTCGACGCCTTGCCCGCGTCGGCGACCGCGATCGGCGCGATCGGGTCGCCCTGCGGCAGCGACTCGACCAGTGCCGGGCTGACGGTGGCGACCTGGACGGACCCGACCGCGAGGCCCACGTTCACCGTCTCCGGGCTGTCGATCAGGTGCCGATATCCCTGGTAGATCAGGTATTCCGTGCCATTTCCAGCGGCCCTGACCAGGATGGACCGCTGGCCGGTCGGGAAGCCGCTGGCCGGTGGCGCGCCGACCAGCAGCACCGAGCTGACCGTCGCCGCGCCGGTCGCCGTGGTGGTCGGCTCCGAGCACAGCGTCCAATCGCCGACCACCCGGTCCGGCCCGGGCAGCGCGTCCGGCGCGTCCGGGATGCCGATCTGCGGACCGCGGGTGAACCCGACCAGCGAGTTGTGCGAGACGCTGGCGGTTTCCGCGTGCTTGCCCAGCGCCAGCAGCGCCGACGAGTAGTTGATCATCGGATGCAGCTCACCGTTGAGGTAGACATACCTTGTCCCGGTCTCCTTCTCCACGATGACCGAGTTGCCGTCCTTCCAGGAGGAGTTGCCGCCCGGGAAGATCAGGCCGAAGACACCGGCCGCGACCAGGGACAGCACGCCGAGCACGAGGCCGGCCACGGCCGCGCCGCCGACCCGGCGAAACGGCGGATGCTCCGGGTCGCTCTCCTGCAGCACGAGCGCCGAGACGGCCCGCTGGATCTGGAACTGGTGGGCCTGGAGCTGGTCGCGTTTGGACGCCATGTCAACCCGCCAATCCGCGCAGCAACCCGTACAGGCCAAGGACCCAGCAGCCGATCGGTACGACCGAGAGCACCACGAAGATCTCGAAGATCTCGGCCGCCCGCGGCAGATACGGGCTCGCCGCGTGCGTGCTGTGCCAGCGGGCCACCAGCCCCACGACGACCGCGAGCAGGATCAGGATCGGCACGTCGATGGCCAGCAGGTACGCCCGCGTCGCGACCAACATCCAGCTGGTGGAGCAGGCCAGGCAACCCAGGCCCGCGGCCAGCAGCGCCGAGCGTTGCCGCACGATCGGGTAAAGCCTCGCCCGGAGCAGGAAGCCGATGCTCAGCACGCCCGAGAGCACGACCCCGGCCGTACCACCTTGCACGACCAGCAGGACGTTGCCGATGACCGCGGTCGCCGCGAGCGCCCAGACCAGCCCGGTGAGCAGCGAGTCCGCGCGCAGCACGGACGCGTACACGGACGAACGCGGCGGCAGCGGGTCGTCGTTGAGCAGGTCACCGGCCGTACGCGGCAGGACGGGCAGCGGCATCCGCGCCATCCAGATCGACAGCGGCGCGAAGACCGGCGAGATGATCAGCCCGAGGCCTGCCACCACCGCCGCGGCGCCGGCGCCGTTCGCCGCGGTGCCGGTGGCGAGCCAGCCGCCGACGATGCCCAGCACGCCGGCGGTCGCGGCGGCGGTGAACAACGCGGCCCGGTCGACGACGCCGAACAACCCGGCGATCGCGGCCAGCAGCAGCGCCGCGCTGGCCGCCAGCACGTGCGGCGCCCCGAGCTGGGTCAACGGCAGGTTGCCAGCGAAAAGCAGGCCACCGCCCACGAACGCGTACGGCAACGCCAAAGACCCGAGTACGGCCCCGGCCCGCGCGTCGCCGGCCGCACGCGCGAGCGCGATCGCCGACGCGATGAGCACCAGCGCGACGGCCAGCGCGGTCAGCGCCGCGAAACCCCACTGCGGGCCGGCGCGCAGTACGGCCGCCAGCCCGAGCGCGGCGATGACACCGCTGCCGGCGAAACCCGCCCATCGGGTGTGCCGTGGAGTCCAGGCGCTGGAGGCACCGGCCGAGCCGCTCGCGACCGCGTCGATCAGGTCGTCGTACTCCAGCTCAGGCCAGTCCGTCCGGGCCGGTACGAGATGCAGGACCTCGCCGTCCATCACCCGCAACGCGAACAGCGACTTCGTCCGATCCAGGCGCGTACCGTCCGCGCGGCACAGCGCCCAACCGCCGGCCGCGACGCCGTCGTCGGGCAACTGCTCACCGGCGTGCCGGAGCAGGCCCGGCAACAGTTCGGCGAGCGGCGACCGTTCCGGCAGCGCGAGATCGATGCGCCGCGACGGCGCCGCGACGGTCACCTTCACGAGATTGACTTTGTTCACCAGACCGTTGTTCATCAGACCGCTCGTCCTCTGGAATTCCCTTGTTTTCCTGCCACGTCGGCTCTGTGCGGGCGGCAGCAACCTGCCGGTCGGTCCCGCCCGTCTGGCCGGACTCACCCATCATCGGGCCGAGGACGACGGCCGGAACCCATGCGGCAGCTTGCGGTCACGGACACAACGTCAGCGCGAACCGGGTGCCGCGGTGAGCCACCCGCCGACCGTCGGATGGGTCAGCAGCGCGATGACCGCGACCGCGACGAACAGTGGCGTGAGCGAATACAGGTGGCCGGCGAAGGCGTTGACGGCGTTCTCCAGAATCCCGGCCGCCTCCAGGACGACCGCGAATGTACGCGCCCGCGGCCGCCGCGACAGCAGGGTCGTGAACGCGACCGCGAGCAGCACGGCCACCACCAGGTTGACGGCCAGGAGCACGTACTCGAACCCAGTGGTGACCCGGCCGTGCTGGGCCTGCTGGCCGGCGTCGCTGAACTGATAGGCCGTGACGAACATCGTCGCGACCGCCTGTACCAGCATGCCGAGGGCGGCGACCCAGACGATCTTGGGCACGCTGCGCAGCGAGGTCTCGGGCGGTCCCGACATGGCGACTCCGTGGTGGCAGGCAGAGGGGTTAACGACGGTCGTACGCGACGCTCACCAGTCACCCCAAAGAATGCGGTTGGACGTGGCGACAACGGTGCCGTCGGGCGTCTCAGCGGTCACCCAGACGTAGTGGCCCGTTCCGTAGTACTCAAACGCGTCGAACTCCTGGTAACCGTTCGAGTCCGTGTCCTGCCCGGAACCGGGGTTCCTGTACGACGCATCGTCCGAATGCGGTTTGATCTCGTAGTGCGTGTTCGGGCTGAAGCCTTGGAGCACCACGTGCATCCGATAGCAGTCCTGCTGCGGATACTGCGACGAGCAGTCGTGCGTCCCGCGGCTGACCGTCAGCGTCTGGCTCGGGAGCACTTTGGTCCGGCTCGCGGCCGCGCCGGTCAGGGTGCGCCCGTCCGGCGCCTGGGTGATCGCCCGTACCGTGAAGGTCACGCTGCTGCCTTTGGCCAGGCCGCTGACCGTGGCGTTCTCGGTGGTCACCGAACGGCTCGCCACGCCAGTCGCGCTGACCTGGTAGCGCACCAGCGAGCCGCCGTTGAGCGCCGGTCGTGACCAGCTGAGCGTCGCGGTCGTCCCGGCAGTCGTGACCGAGAGGCCGCCCGGCGCCGCGGCCGCGGCCAACGGCGTCACCGCGGCCGCGGCAGCCGCCGGCCCGTCGCCCACCCGGTTGCGCGCGGCGACGCTGAACGTGTACGCCACGCCGTTGCCTAACCCGGACACAGTGGTCGTACGAGCGGACCCCGCGACCACCTGGGAACCGGTCGCGCCGGATGAGTTTCGCCAGGTCACGACATATGCGCTGATCGTCGCACGGTTCGCGACCGCGGCACTCCAGCGCACCGTCGCCGACCCGGAACCCGCGGCCGCGGAGACGCCGGGTGGCGCGCCGGGCACGGTTGCCGGCACCGCCGGCGGCCCCTGCGGCGGCGGCGCCTGGATCGTCGGCGGACCGGGTTCGGTGGGCGGCTGGGGCGATGTCCGTGGCGGCACCGGTGGCGGCGTCGAAGACAGCGGCGGAGCCGGCGTCTGCGGCGGACTTGATGGCTGCGGGCTGCCCGTCGGCGCTGGCGTACCGATGACGGGCGCGTCGCTGATGGTGCCGTCCTTGCCGACCACCAGCAAATGCGTACCGGCGCCGTTCTGCACATAGACGCGGCCATCGGCGCCACTGGTCATCGTCGGCATGCCGTCGCTGGCCGGGATCGGCTTCGCGTCCTTGCGGTGACCCTGATTGTCGTACGTGACCAACGTCCCGCTGGTCACGTCGACCATCGCGACCAACGGGCCGCTGGACAGCGGTCCGGCGTACCGGCCGGCGCCCAGCGGCACCTGGATCGGCTGGGCGGGCCTGTCCGGGTCCACCAGATAGAGCGTGCGACCGGTCGGGTCGAGCAGCGGCAACCGACCGTTCGCGTCGGCTGGCGAGAGCCGGGTCGCGGCTGAGGTTGGTACGCCCAGTGGCCTGCCGGTGCCGAGCCCATGGGCGCCGAGCGGGTAGAGCGTGCCCGCGGTGGTGTCCAACACCCGCGGGCTGCCGGCGACCGTGGTCAGCGCCCCGCCGTGTCCCGCCGGCAGATGCCCCGGGCAGGTGGTGGTGCTGACAGCCGTCTTGGGCAGCTCGCACAGCAGGCCGCTGCCGGTGTGCAGCATCCACATCGTGCCGTCGCGGCCGATCACCGGGTCGCCAATCGCGTCGCCGACGGTGACGACCTGCGCGGATGCGCCGAGCCGGACGATCTTGCCGGAGCTGCGATAGATCAGATAGGACCCGCCGGTCGCCTCGATCGCCAGCGGTTCCTCCGCGGCCGGCGCCGCCGTCGTGCTGCTGACCCGCAGGTTCGACTTGCCGAACTGGACGACCTTGGAGTGGCCGACGACGTAGCCGTCGGTGTCGGTCTGGACAACCTGCGTACCAGGCTCGGACTGTACGTCGATGCCGGCGTCGACCTGACCGGTCGCGCCGTCGACGTGGAAGGCGGTCTGCTTGGCCACGTTGTATACCCAGTGCCCGGTCGGCGCGAACCGCGCGCCCGAGGTTGGCGCCACCACGCCGCTGACCGCTGCCGCCACCAGACCGAGGCTCGCCACGGCGGCGATCAACGGCGACACCAGCCGCCGGCGCCGCCGCGCCCCGCTGGTCGCAACGAGCCGTCGACCGGCATCGAGCTGCTCGGACGCACTCAGGTCAGCCACGCGTGGGACTCTACGGAACCAGACGCGGGAGATGTCCCGCATTCGCTGTGTAGTCAGCTGCAGGTCAGCACCTTTGCGACATTCTGCCCTCCACCAGGTGCTGCCGCGCCATCTTGGGCTGAGCTTGGCCGGGGTCAGTACGCTCGTGCCGCGTACTTTTGACCCCAGGAGCGCAGCACCATGACCACCAGTGGTTTTTCCCCGTATCTCAGGCCCACACCCGTGCCCCCGTCGCACCGTTTGGACTCGCGCCAGCTGACCCGTACGGCCGGTGTAACCGTCGTCCTCAGTCTGCTTCTGGTGCTGCTCACGTTGCTCTTCCTCTACGCCTTTCCGTTCTTCGCGAACAACCGAATTATCAGCCTGACCAGCACAAACGCCATGTCGGTCGCGGCCGGCATCGGAGCGGCCGCGGTGTCTTTGCTGGTCCTTGGGCGGCTGCGCCAGCTGCCCGCGCCGGTAGCCACGATTCTCGTCTCGCTGGCCGTGGGTTTCGTGCCGGCGGCGATCGCCGGCGGCGTGGTCATCGTCAACACCGGCGCGCCGCAGGGCTTCGCGGTGCTGCTCAACATCCTGATCGGGGCCCTGATCTACGGCCTGGTGGCGTTGGTCCGGCCCATCCAGGTCGCGCTCGGCGCGGTCATGGTCGCGGTCTTCACCGCGCTGGCCTTCCGGTTCGTCGGCGCTCTCACGTCGACGATTTTGTTGCACTGGCTGGTGTACGGGCTGCAGCTGGGCATTGCCGAGCTGCAGCCGATCGCGATCGGCATCAACGTCGTGGTGGAGGTCCTGGCGACCGCCATCTGCGTCGCCGCGATCGTGCCGGGCGTGGTGCGGTCCGCCGCGGTCGCCGGGCACCCGGTCCGCGCCGGCCTGCTGGTCGGGCTGCTGCCGGGCGGGCTGAGCCTGGTGATCGACCTGATCAGCTGGCTGCCCGTACTCCTGTTCCCGACCGACGGCGACGGCTCGACGATCGACTTCTGGTTCACGGTCGGCGCCTCCGCCGGCTATGCCCTGGTGGGTACGTCGCTTGGCGCGTTGATCGGCGTCCTGGTGGCGCTCGTCGCCCGCCCCGCCCGGATCGTACTCAAACCGACCTGACCTCCAAGGAGCCCGATGCCGGCCGTTGACCCGGATTTCGACCACCTGGTCTATGCCACCGCCGACCTCGCGGCGACCGTCCGCCGGTTCGCCGAGCTGACCGGGATCACGCCGGCCGAGGGCGGCCGGCACGTCGGCCGCGGCACCCGCAACTTCCTGGCCGGCCTCGGCGGCCGGCGCTACCTGGAGATCATCGGCCCGGATCCTGACCAGCCCACGCCGGACGCGCCGCGTCCTTTCGGCATCGACGACCTGTCCACCACCGCGCTGGTCACCTGGGCCGTACGCGCGACGGATCTCGAAGAGCGGGTCTCCAAGGCGCGTACGGCCGGATACGACCCGGGCTCGATCGGCCTACTGTCCCGCCGCACTCCGGCCGGTGACCTGCTGCAATGGCGGCTCACCACGCCGGCGTCGGGCGACCGGCAGGGCATCGTGCCCTTCCTGATCGACTGGGGAACCACCACCCACCCGGCCGACGCCAACCTGCCCGCCGTCGACCTGACGTCCCTCATCGCCACCCATCCCGACCCGGCGGCGGCCGAGTCGCGACTGGCCGCTCTCGGGGTGACCTTGCCCGTACGACCCGGCGCCGAGGAAAGCCTCACAGCAACCCTCCAGACCCCACACGGCTGGGTCACCCTCACCTAGCGGCAGCGATGCGCGCGGCGGTCGGTGTTGTTGATCTTGGTTAGTTGGCCCGTACGAAAACGACATTCCGGACTGATGCCCGTTATGGGTGGGCCAACTAACCAAGATCAACACCGGGCATCCCGGAAGGTTGGCCTCGGACGTACCAGTGCGGCGACGAGGAGACCCCCGCCGCCGCACTGGAACGCGAAACCTACTGGAGAGCGAAAACCTAACCGATCTTGTACGTGTACGGCAGGACCGAGATCACCTCACCGGTGCCCTCGAACGGGATGCCGGTCGCGCCGGTCGGCAGGGTCGGCACCGTCACCAGGTTCAGGTGGCCGGTGACCGTGGAGCCCTTGGCGCCGTTCGGCGTGATCGTCACCATCACGACCGCGCTCGCGCCCGGCTGGATGACCGCCGGCGCGCCGAAGCCGCCGTTCGGGTCCACCGAATTCGCGTACGGGTCGTTGGTGGACGAGGTGACTGCCTTGTCGAAGCCAGCGGTCCGCATCGACGCGGTGTACGACGCCGTGCCGGACGGAGCACCGGATGGGCCGAACGGGCCGATTTCCTGGACGCTGCCGAACCAGATTCCCTTGCTGATGAATCCGGTGTGCTCGGAGATCGTGGCGATCGAGACCGTGCTGCCGTTCTGTGCGGCCTGCAGGTCACCGAGCACGTCGATGCCCGCGGCCGAGCCCTGCAGCTCGATCTGCGCCGGCACGCTGGAAGACGTGGCGACGCTGAGCTTGCTGGTGTCCGGCGGCACCGAGTAGACCGGCGCGTTGGAGCCGACCTCGGGCAGGTCCACCGTGGTGTTGCCCTGGATGGCCACCGGCTGGATGGTCTGCACCGTGTTCGTACGAGCGTTCACGCCCACCGCGATCGGCTCGACTCCAGTGTTGTGCACAATCACCGGCACCTGCGTCGCCTTGCCCGCCGTCAAGGTCGTGTGCGCCGACTGCGGCAGGCCCGCGGCCTTCACGTCCACCTTGTCGTAGCCGACGGTTCCGTTGAACTGCTCGGAAATGTCCGAACCGGTCACCGGGTTCTGTACGACCACCACGAAAGTCCAGCGGCCGGGCAGCGGGTTCGCGTCGAACAGCTGGACACCCTTGCCCTGGGTGACCGTCTGGTACGACGGGTCCAGCGAGGCGTTGCTGTTCACGTCGGCGAGTTCGCCGTTCGGGTCGATCAGGATACCGTCGACCAGGTCACCGGCGTCCTTTGCCAGCGTCAGCGCGACATCCAGGTCACGGTGCCCCTTCGCCACGTCGAACTGGTAGCTGAAGGTCTGCGCCGGCGACTGCGCCCGCGCGTTGCCACCGGTGATGGCGCCACTGAACGTACCGCCGCCGTGGTTGGTCGGGATCAGGCTGCGCAGGATCACCGACTCCGAGGTCTGGTGCCCGTCGGAGCTGGCGAAAGTCGCCGAGTAGTCGGCGTCCCCACCGCTGGCCGGCGTGGTCATCGAGACCTTGACCTGCTTGCTGGCACCCGGCGCGAGGATGAAGTTCGCCGGGCTGATCTGCCCGTACGGGACAGTGCGCTCGTTGTCGGTGGCGAGCTGGATCGGGCCGGTGTAGCCGCCCGCGCCGGCCAGCGAGTAAAGCACCGCGGTCCACGTGCCGGCCTTGGGAGAACGTACGTCCACGTTGGCGTAGTTAGCCGTCGCGGGACCGCCCTGCGGCCGGCTGTTGGCCACGAAAGTGCCGTCCGGAGCCAACAACGTCATCCGTACGACCGGGGTCACCGACGCACCGTTGACGGTCTTCGGGCTGCCCTGCCAGGCCATCCGCTCGAACAGCCGCTGCGAACCGGCCGGCACGGTGAACGTGACCTTCTTGTACGCCCACGTGGCTCCGTTGTAGTAAGAGAAAGTCGGCAACGTGGAGGAGTCGAAAGCGGTGCTGGCGCGGGCCGACGAGATCGGCGCGAAACCACGGGTGCCACCGGCCACCGTCAACGCCTTGTTGCCCACGTTCGTGACCTTGACCGTGCTCGACTGGGTGCTGCCCGGCGCGCCGGACAACGTGACCTGGTTGGTCGACAGGGTGATGTTGGAGCTCACGCCGGCCGGGGCGCCGGAACTGCCCGGCGCGGTCAGCGCGGCCTCGACGGCGGCGCGGGCATCCAGCAGACCCGAACCCTGCTCGTCGGCCGGCAGGCCGAGGTCGCGGGTGGTGCCGGTGATCAGCTGCTTGACCAGCGCGGGAGACGGCGAGGCGCCCTTGTGGGTGCCGCGGTACGCCTGAATGACCAGCGCCGCGACGCCGGCGGTCAGCGGGGCCGACTCGCTCGTACCGCCGAAGGACTGCACGTCGGCGCCCTGCGTCGGCGACTGGAACGTCCGGCATTCGGCGTAGGTCGGCTCACAGTCCGACCAGTTACCCTCGCCGGGCGCCACCAGGTCGACCGTACGGCCGCCCTGCGTCAGGCCGGACGACGACAGCGCGGAAATGTTGTCGCTGATCCATTTTCCGTTGGAGAACGGGAAAGCCGCGTACGTGGTCTGCGCGTACAGCCGGTTGTCCGTGGTCGCGCCGGCGGAGATCACCAGCGGGTCGGTGGCCGGCGAGCCGATCGTGCCGGTGATGCCGGCGTCGCCGCTGGAGGCGGTGACGGTGATCCCGGCGGCGACCGCCTGGTCGTTGAAGACCTGGAACAGCGCGCGCGAGCTGCTGTCCGGGTATTGGTTCAGGCCGAGCGACTCGTTGATCACGTCGACGTGGTCGACGGTCACCGCGTAGTCGATGGCCTGCAGGACCGCGGAGTTCGTCGCGGTGGAGCCGAAAACGTTCAGGCCGACCAGGCTGGCGCCCGGTGCCACGCCGCGGATCCGGATGTTGCAGCCCGGCGGCAGCGGGTGGGCCTGGTTGACGAACTTGGAGAGGTCGTGCACGACAGTGCCCTGCGCGGCGATCGAGGAGGCGTCACCGTACGCTTCGGCCCCGGCGTCGGTCGTGTTCGGCCCGTCCCCGGAGAAGTCCTGGTAGTCGGCGAAAACGTGGCTGCCGTCGGGCCGGATGAAGTCCGCGTAGTTCGGGTTCATGTTGTCGGCCAGGAAGGCGACCTTGACCCCGGCACCGGACGCCAGGTCCGCGGCGCTCTTGCTGCCGTCGGTGCTGGCGGCGTGGATGGAGGTCAGCGCCTCCGGCTCCAGCAGCGGCTTGCTCGGGTCGGCCGGGCAGATCGCCCCGGGCGCGTCATTAGGCGTCGCGGCCTTGGCCGAGGTGCCGGTGCTCGCGCCCGCGGCCGGGCCGGCGGTCGGCGCCGGCAGCTGGACCTTGGAGTCGGGAAGGACCGCCGCGACCGACGGGTCAGCGGCCAGCGCGGCCGCCTGATCCGGCGTCACGGTCGCGGAAAACGCGTTACCCAGCGCGAAATGCTTGACCTTCGACGGTTTCGCGCCGGACAGCCGGCCCAACACCGCGTCCTGGGCACTGGTCGCCTTGGCCTTGCGGTTGGACGACTGCGCCTTGGTCGCCGGGTTGGCACCCAGCTGGTCGTGCAGCACGACCACGACGGCGCGGTCGGCGCCACTCGCGGAAGCGGGCTTCACGGTCGACGGGCCCGCGGTCGCGGGCTGCCCGATCGCGAACGGAATAGTGACCGCCAGTGCCACCGCACTGACGACCGTTCTGGTCCTTCTTTTTGCCGAGTGCATTCGCCGCCTCGTCCCCTCACCGCGGAAGAAAAAAATTGCCAGAACCCGGGATAAAGACCCAGGTCCGGAGTGACTATTGCCCGGCGTACGAGCGCAGCACAATAGGCGAATCGGCTGAGCGGAATTGGTCGGTTTTAAAGTGAAAAAGAACAAATACCCGAATCACTGGATCGTGTTTGTTTTGCGGTGATCAACAACAGACCAAGAAAACTTTGGATTCAGAACAGGGTCCTTTAATGTTCGGAAAAAGGCGAAGGTGGAGCGGCCGGATTGGGGCGGCCACTCCACCTTCTACTCGGGGAGATCCTGGACGGATCTGTTCAGTTGTGTTCGTACGACCTCAGAGGCGGTTTCTTTGCCAATCGGGAGCGCTATCCGCCGAACAGCCCGTTGAGCTTGCCCATCAGCGCGGAGTAGTTGCTGGCGGCGCCGTCGGTGGCCGACACGAGCTTGTTGAACGCGCTCTGCACCTGGGTGAAGTGCGCGTCGTATTCCTGGTGCTGCTTGGAATAACCCTCGGAGGAGCCACCGTCCCATTTGGACAGGGTGTCCTTGGCGGCCGAGTTGATCTCGTTCAGGATGCCGTTGAACCGGCCAATGTAGCTCTGCTGGTCCGACGCCAGGTTCTGCAGCCCGGAAACGTTGCCGCCGACCTCGTACTGTGCGCCCATGACAAATCCTCGCTCTCAGGTTCGGCTTAGCGGTTGGGGTTGGCGATCAGGGCAGACAGGCCGGAGCTGGCGCTGGACAGGTCGTCACCGGACTGCTGATCGGTGGAATTGACCCCGGTCTGCGCATCACTCAGGTGAATACCGTGCGTGTTGATCCACTGCATCAACTCACCAAAACGACCCACCAACTCGTTCTTCGCGTTCTGGAACGCCACCAACCCATTGCCCTGAATCACGTCCTTGTCCTTGGACATGTCATCAATCAACGCGTTCAACTGCTGCTGAATGCTCTGCGCCTGCGAACCCAGATGCTGCCCGCCCTGACCCAACGCATTCGCCTGAGTCAAACCAATGAAGTTGTCAGCCATCGCACTCACTCCCTTGTGTTCCGTCCCCCGGCTCCCCGCCGGGCATGACACAAGAATGCCGGTCGGGCCGCCCATGCGCCTCCGCGGACCGCGGAGGTGGCACGAACTGGGGACCCGGCCGGCTCTGAGCTGCGATTTCTCCCCTCAGCCGCGGTGACAATCGGATTCCGATTGCGCCAACGGCACCCACTTCACCTGCGGAAATGTGCTGGCACGTGACAATCGGACATCGACCTCAGTCGGGTACGCCGGCCGCCAACCGCTGCGCCGCCGCCGCGACGGCGTCCAGCGTCGGTCGTAGGGCCGGGCTGAGCAGCTGGCCGTCGCGCTTGACGACCTTCCCGGCGACCAGCACGGTGTCCACGTTGCCGGGGTGCGCCGCGGTCACGACCGCGCCGATCGGGTCGTGGTGTACGGCACCGACGAGGTTGAGCGCGTCCGTACGCAGCAGCACGACATCGGCCTGTTTACCAGGGCTTAGCGAGCCAATCCGGTCCCGCATGCCCAGCGCGGCGGCGCCGTCGATGGTGGCCATCCGCAGGACGTCGGCCGGGCTGACCCGTACGCCTTCGCCAAACTGTCCTGTCAGCAACGTCGCCCGCATCACCGAAAAGGGGTCGCCGGCAACAGACGTCACCACGTCGACGCCCAGCCCAGTGGTCACACCGAGTGCCGCCAGCCGTCCGACAGTGGGCGCGCCATGGCCCATTCGCGCCTCCACCGCGGGCGTGATGGACACCGCGCCGCCGGACTCGCCAATCAGTTTCAGCTCGTCGTCAGGCAGCGAGTTGGCGTGCACATAAGTCGTGTCCGCGGTCAGCAGGCCCTGGTCGCGGAGCGTCTCGATCGGCCGATGCGCGACCGGCCCGGAGCCGACGTGGACGAAGATCCGCAGCCCCAGCTCCGCGGCCATCCGCCAGTCTTCGATCGTCTGGTCAAGACGCTGGTACGACGGCCCAAGCGGCCCCAGCGCCATCGTCACCAGCTGCGCGTCCGACCGGAAATACTGGTCGCGTACCCGCCGCACCTCGGACGGCGTGCGCTGGTCACCGGCCGCCACCGAGTAGCCGTACCCGAAAACCGCCCGAATGCCGGCCTCGGTCAGCCCGGCGACCGCCGCGTCGGCGTGCTCGGGCCGGCGCTGGATGTGCGAGAAGTCCTGCAGCGTGGTGATGCCCGCGTCGAGGCACTCCAGCGCCCCCGCCAGCGTGCTGACGCGTACGTCCTCAGAGGTGAATCGCGAGGCCAACACGCCTCCGACCAGATCCAGGTAAGCCATCAGATCGATGTCGACGGCGACGCTGCGCAGCGCGGCCTGCCAGGTGTGCCGGTGGGTGTCCACCAGCCCGGGCATCACGATCCGGTCAGTGGCGTCGATCACCTTCGCGTCCGCGACCGACAGCTCCGGCCCGACCGCGACGATCCGGTCGTCCTCGATCAGCACGTCGGTCTTTGGCCGTACGACTGGTGCCGGCTCGGTGTCGATCACCCAACCGTTGCGCAGCAAGGTCCGTTCCATCAGTGTCACTCCTTCAATTGAAAAGCTTTTCACAAAGCTATCACGTGAAGGGTTGCCATTTTCACGTTCCCTCTCCGCTGGCGGTCGCCTAACGTACGAAGCAACCAGCGCGCGACCCCTTATGGAGCAGACCGTGAACTCACCGGACAGTGCCGACTTCCTCGACCTCGACAGCGAGCTGACCGGTGAGGAACGGGACATCCGCGACGCGGTCCGGGCGTACGCGAGCGCCGAGCTCGAACCGAACATCGCCGACTGGTACGAGACCGGCGCGCTGCCGGCGAAGCAGCTCGCCAAGGGCTTCGGCCAGCTCGGGCTGCTCGGCATGCACCTGGAGGGCTACGGCTGCGCCGGCACCAGCGCCGTCGCGTACGGCATCGCCTGCCGCGAACTGGAGGCGGTCGACTCCGGGCTGCGCAGTTTCGTGTCCGTGCAGGGCTCGCTGGCGATGTTCGCGATCCACCGCTGGGGCACCGAAGAGCAGCGCCAGCAGTGGCTGCCCGCGATGGCCACCGGCGAACTGCTCGGCTGTTTTGGCCTCACCGAGCCCGATGCCGGCAGCGACCCCGGCAGCATGCGTACGCGGGCCCGCCGCGACGGCGGCGACTGGGTCATTGATGGCACCAAGATGTGGATCACCAACGGCACGGTCGCCGATGTCGCGGTCGTCTGGGCCCAGACCGACGAAGGCGTCCGCGGTTTCGTCGTACCCACCAACACCCCGGGTTTCAGTGCCAACGAAGTGAAACACAAGCTCTCACTGCGCGCGTCCCTGACCGCCGAGCTGGTGCTGGAAGGCGTACGAGTGCCAGCTTCGGCCGCCTTCCCCGAAGTACGCGGCCTGCGCGGCCCACTCAGCTGCCTGAACGAGGCCCGCTACGGCATCTTGTACGGCGTGGTCGGCGCCGCCCGCGCCTGCTACCAGTCCGCGCTGAACTACACGCTGAACCGCGAACAGTTCGGCAAACCGTTGGCCGGTTTCCAACTCACCCAACGCAAACTCGCCGACCTGCTGGTCGAGGTCAACCGCGCCGGCCTGGTCGCGCTGCGCATCGGCCGCCTCAAGGACGCCGGCAAACTGCACCACAACCACGTCAGCTTCGGGAAAATGGCCAACGTCCGCAGCGCCATCGAAGTCGCCCGTACGGCTCGCACCCTGCTCGGCGCCAACGGCATTTCGTTGGAATATCCGGTCATGCGGCACATGGCCAACCTGGAAACCGTGCTCACGTACGAAGGCACCGAGGAAATGCACGCCCTCAGCCTCGGCCAGGCCATCACCGGCCTCGCCGCCTTCCGCTGACCCCACCGAAGGTAACGAAACGGCTCAGTCTTTCCGGACTTGGGTGAGCCGTTTCGTTATATTCGTGGAAAACTAGCTTCTCAGGTCGTAGACGGTCTGCCCGCCGACTGTCTTCGCGGTGTAATGGGCGGCGACCCAAGTGGCGATCGCTGTTCCGGAGCCGTCTCCGCCGCGGCCCTGCTGCCCGCCGCCGATGTAGTAGCTGATCTTGCCCTGCGCGACATATTGTTGGAACTGCGCCAAAGTCGGCGAGTTGTCCGTACCGCTGAAGCCGCCGATGGCCATCACCGACTTCCCGGACGCCAGTTCCAGGCTGGCCGCGCCCTGCGAGCCGTTCGTGGCCGCCGCCCACATTGTCGAGGTGGCTTTCACCAGCGCGGTGAGCTGGCTGTTAGCGGTCGCATCCCCACCAGGACCACCGCTTTGGTTGCCAGGCCGAGAAGTCCCGGAGGTGGGTGGCTGCCCATCAAAACCGCGCTGACCGCCCGAGCCTGGCTGTCCGCCACCGAAGTTCGGCCGGCCACCTTCCCTGATGATCATCCCTCCGGAGGGACCGCCACCGAACCCTCCCTGACCGCCGGCTGAGGCTGGCCCAGAGGTGGGAATCGAACCGTTGTGTGGCACCGATGCGGTCGCCACCGCGTATGCGGACGCGCCACCGAATCCGGTCATCACCGCCGCGATCGCCGCGATAACAGCGATCCGCCTCGTACGATGGGCGCCGACCAACAGACCAGTCGCGGCCAACACGCCAGCGATCACTACGATCCAGCGCAGCGCCGGCAGCCAGGAAGAGTCGCGGCCCAGCAGGTCGTACGCCCAGATGCCAGTAACCGCGACCATGGCGGCAAGCGCCACCCGCGGCGCGATTTCGGTACGAGAGCGCCACAAAGTGACCGAACTGATGCCGATGAGCGCACCGATCGCCGGCGCCAACGCGACTGTGTAGTACGGGTGGATAATCCCACTCATGTAGCTGAAAACCAGCCCGGTGACCAGCAGCCAGCCGCCCCAGAGCAGCACTGCGGCCCTGGTCCGATCAGTGCGCGGCGCACGCCGGCCAACCCACAGCACAGTAACCATGCCGATCAAAGCGGCCGGCAACAGCCACGAGATCTCACTGCCGAAAGAGTCCGAGAACAGCCGGGTAATGCCAGTGGCACCACCAAAACCGCCACCCCCACCGCCTGCTCCACCACCGCCGCCGAAGCCACCGGCGCCACCGCCCTGCCCGAAAATCCGGCCGAGGCCGTTGTATCCCAGCGCCAGCTCCAAAAGGCTGTTGTTGGTCGAGCCGCCGATGTACGGGCGAGAGGCCGCCGGCCAGAGCTCGACCAGTGCGACGAACCAGCCGGCGGACACCAGCAGCGTCCCGCCGGCGGCCAGCAAATGCAGCAACCTGCGTGGCCACGAGAACCTGGAAACCACCAGATAGACCAACACAAACGCCGGCAGTACGAGGAAAGCCTGCATCATCTTGGTAAGGAACCCGAAGCCGATCGCGGCACCGGCCACCATCAGCCACAGCATCGCGGCCCGGCTGGACACCTTTTCCAGAGCCCGTACGACACAGTAGGCAGCGGCCACCATCAGCAGGGTCAGCAGCGCGTCCGGATTGTTGAAGCGGAACATCAAGACCGCGACCGGGGTCAACGCCAGTGCGGCGCCGGCGATCAGGCCGGCGACTGGACCGGACCACCGGCGTACGGCGGCATAAAGCAGCGCGACCGCGGCCACTCCGCACAGTGCCTGCGGAATCAGCATGCTCCAGCTGGAAAATCCGAAGACCCGGCCGGAAAGCGCGTCGAGCCAGAGCGCGGCCGGCGGCTTGTCGACGGTGATGGAGTTGCCGGCGTCCAGCGAGCCGAAAAGCAAGGCCTTCCAACTTTGTGTGCCGGCTTGGACAGCGGCGGCGTAGAAAGTGTTCGCATAGCCCGAAGCCGCGAGATTCCACATATAGAGGAACGCCGTTCCGACCAACAGGACCAGCACGGACGGGCGTACCCATGCCGATTGCCCCTCCGGGCCCAACAAAAATCGGCGTACGGGCGGCGGATCCACGTCCTGCCGGACCCGCGGTTGATCTGCGGTGACTGTCATCGGAATGCCTCTTTCGATTTCTGGCGCGGGAAGGCCCAGATTGACGGCGGTGACTGTATGCGGCCTGTGTCCCGAATAGGCGTCCGCTGTGACCGGAACACCCACAGGTGGGAGCTATTGGTCGCACAGGTGACGCACAGCCGGCGCATGGACTCTGGAGACAGTCACCACCCAGGACGGGAGGACGGCCGGCATGGCCTGGAGCCCGACCGCGCGCCTGGTCGTCTCGGATCCTGCTGTGCTGCCCAAAGCCCGCGCGATCGTGACGGCCGAGCTGGCCGCGATTGATCGGGCGTGCAGCCGGTTCCGGGCCGATTCCGAGCTGATGCGCGCCCATCGCGACGGCCGGCCGGTGCCGGTCAGCCCACTGCTGTCGGAGTTCGTCGCGGCCGCGTTGGACGCGGCCCGGCAGACCGACGGGGACGTGTCCCCCACGGTTGGCTCGGCGCTCAACCAACTCGGCCACGACCGGGATTTCGACCTGCTGACCGACGGCGGCACAGCCGTACACGTCATCGTCCAACCGGCTCCCGGCTGGCGGCGGGTCCGGCTGGCCGGCGGGCACCTGACCGTGCCGGCCGGCGTCGTGCTGGACCTCGGCGCGACCGCCACAGCGGTGGCCGCCGACCGGTGCGCCCGGCTGGTGGCCGATCGCTGCGGGGTCGGCGCTCTGGTCAGCCTCGGCGGCGATATCGCCACCGCCGGCTCGCACCCGGGCGGTTGGCAGGTTTTGGTGCAGGACCAGGAAGACGACCCGGCTTGTACGGTACGAGTGCCGGCCGGTGCGGCGATGGCGACCTCCAGCACCCGGAGCCGGCAGTGGGTCCGCGACGGCCGGCTGCCGCACCACATCATCGACCGGCGGACCGGCCAGCCGGCCGCCGCGGGGTGGCGAAGCGCATCCGTGGTGGCCGCCAGCTGCCTGACCGCGAACGTGGCCTCCACCTGCGCTTTGGTACGTGGTTCGGGGGCGCTGCCATGGCTGCGCGACCGGCGGCTGCCGAGCCGACTGGTGGGCCAGGACGGCAGCGTCCACACAGTCAACGGCTGGCCACCTTCTGCCCCTTCTCCCCAGCCCTGAATTCAAGTGACGTGAAGCCGTTGCGGTGACAGGATCCGGGTGTGGATCTGGACGGTTTCGTACGGGACGGCTATGTCGTGGTGCGTGCCACGTTCGACCCCACCACGGCTCGGGAATGTCGGGACTTGATCTGGGAATCCCTTGCTGCGCAAGGGATTCAGGAAGACGACCAGACGACTTGGACCCGCTCATGCGTCAGCGTCGACTGCCCGGAGGCGGAGCCGTTCGCAGCGGCCGCCGCGTCGCCGGCGTTGTCCGCCGCGTACGACGAGTTGATCGGCCCGGGCCGATGGACGCGCCGGAAAGGGGTCGGCGGCTCGGTGCCGGTCCGGTTCCCGTCGGAGGACCGCGGCAACGCCGGCTACCACATCGAGGGCAGCTGGGACAGTCCCGACGGTTACCGGGTGAACGTACGGTCCAGGGCCAGGGGTCTGCTTGCGCTGTTCCTTTTCTCCGACGTGGGAGACGACGACGCGCCGACCCGGCTGGTGACCGGTTCGCACCAGCACATCGCGCGAATTCTCGCGCCTTATGGAGAAACTGGCGTCACCAGCGAGGAAGTCGAGAGCAAGTGGCGGCCGTCGATCCTCTGCCGGCGCACCGCGCACGCCACCGGCAGAGCCGGCGACGTGTATCTCTGCCACCCTTTCGTCGTCCACACCGCCACCTGGCCACACCGTGGCACGACACCCCGGATGATGGCCCAACCAGCTGTGCACGTACGCAGCGGATTCACCCTCGACGGAACAGACACGTCCCCGGTCGCCCAGGCCATCATGGCCGGCCTGTCCGGCACAGACTGAGTCGAATCGAGGCATTGTCAACGAATGCAACGAAACAGCTGCCTGTTCGTTACATTCGCAAAAGCGAGCCTACGGCTGCAGTGCCGCCTCAACCCTGGCGCGGACAGCACTTGCCAGTTCGGCGTGGGCGGCGTTGAGGTCTATGGCGTCGGGTTCCAGGAGGTATTGCTGGGCGATGCCGCGCAGGGCGCCGACAAACCAGGCGGCCATGCCTTCAAGGTCGACGCCGGTGTCTTCGGTGACACCGGAGCGCCGCATGCCTTCGACGAAGGCGTCGCGGAATTTGCGGCGGAGCCGGACGAATTCGGAGCGAAGGTGCGGGGACGGGCCCAGAGACTCGAGCAGCAGGACGTAATAGACGCGGTAGGCGACGGTGCCTTCCATGACCATTTTGCGGTGCGCCAGCAGCGCAGCCTCCATGGCGGTGGCGAAGTCCGCGGCGGCGGCCAGTTCGGGCAGCAGAACCGCTTGCTCCCACTCTTCGATGACCTTGCCGACGACGGCGGCCAGCAACGCGTCCTTGGATCCGAAGTGGAAATTCACGGCGGCGCGGCTCATGCCGGCGCGGGCGCCGATCTCGGCGACGGAGGTGGCCTGGACTCCCTTTTCGGCCAGCAGCGTGAGCGCCGCGGCGAGGAGCCGTTGACGGCTCGCGGCGGAGCGTTCTGCCTGGGTGGCCACACGGAAACCTTCCTCGGCGGGACTCCTGGTCTATACCAAATATACCGTACGACGTTAAGTTGCTAAACGCTTCGCAACAATGTACGGTTTGCTCCAGCGCTCGCTGGCACCCCCCCGACCTGCGAGCGCGACCTGTCACCAGTCATTCGGCAGGGGCCGGTCGAGGTGTTTCGACGCCTTGACCGCCGGGCAGGTTTGCAAGCAGCGGCCCACCGCTTCTGCCGGGTGGGTGGGCCGCTCGCTTCCTCCCCGCATTCATGCGGGTCGAGAAAATTCCCCGCTCGCGCACATAAACTGCGCTCTTATGCTGGGTGTCAGCTGTGTGTTCAACAGCCGACCGCTGTGCACCACAACATACAGCGAACGCCCAGAATTCCTTATTGTCTGCACAGCCGGATTTCATCGACGCGGCCAACTATCTCGGATAGCTTTCGAAGTGTCAGATCAACAAAAGGAGGTGAAGAAAATGGCATTCACCAGGGTCACCCCGCGCAAACCAGTGTGCCGCCGGCCGCAGCCGCGCAAGCCCGCGCCGCGCAAGCCCATCCACAAGTAGCAACGAGAAAATCCCTGAGCCGGGGCGGGCATTCATTAGCCCGCCCCGGCTTTTCGTTTCCACCAAAGGAAAGTCAGATGGCCAACTCGCCCAGTGCCGCGGTCCGGCCGTTGCTGCGACGGTTCTGGCCGTACGCGCGCCCCGACCGCGGCCGGCTTTTCGTGGCGGCCGCGCTGACGCTGGGCGGCGCGGCCGGTGAGCTGGTCGCGGTGGTGATGTTCGCGGAAATCACCGACAACGCGTTGGCGACCGGAAAGCTCGGCGGATTCTGGTGGCCGGCAGCGGGTTGGCTGGGTGTCACCGCGATCGGCGGAATGACCTCGTATTTCGCCTCCATGGTGACCGCGAAAGTAGCCGAACGATTCCTGCTCAGGCTGCGAGACGCGGTTTTCGCGCACCTGCAAAGGCTCTCGCCGGATTTCTTCGCTGGCAGCAAGATCGGCGACCTGGTGAGCCGACTGTCGTCCGACATCGCGGCGGTCGAACAGCTGGTGGTCTCCGGCGCCGTCGAATTCTCCACTGCTGCCGCCTCAGCTTTGCTGTTCGCGGCCGCCGCGCTCCTTATCCGCTGGGAACTCGCATTGGTGGTTTTCGCGGTGGCACCGCTGTTCCTGCTGGCCGCGCGATATTTCTCCGGTCGACTGCAGCGCGCCTCAGTGGACGAGCGGGCCAGCAACGGCGACATCGCGGCCGCGGTGCAGGAGGGACTGGCAAGCGTTGCGATGGTCCAAGCGTACAACCAACAAAACGCTGAGTCCGACCGGCTGCACCGGCATGGTTTGGCTTGGATGCGGGCCAAACTCAGCCAGAGCAGAGCCACCGCCGCCTATGGACCGCTGGTCGACCTGGTCGAAGTGGCCTGCATCCTGGGCATCATCGGCCTGGGCGTCTGGGAGATCGCGGCCGGCCGGCTCACCCTTGGCGGACTGCTCGCTTTCGTCGCCTACCTGGGATTTCTCTACCCGCCCATTCAACAGCTCGGCCAGCTGAACCTCGCCATCAGCGAGGCCACCGCCGGTTCGGCGCGACTCACCGATTTGCTGGCGATCGAGCCAGCGGTCGTGGACGCGCCGCTGGCGATCGCGGCGCCGCGGGCTCGCGGGGTCGTCGAGGTCACCGACGTGACCTTCCACTATCCAGGCGCCGAGCAGCCGGCCGCTGACAGCCTTACTTTCGTGGCCAACCCACGGGAACTGGTGATGATCACCGGGTCGAGCGGGGCCGGGAAATCCACCATCGCCAAGCTGTTGCTGCGATTCTACGATCCGGATCGTGGCGAGATCCGGTTGGACGGCGTCGACATCCGAGCGCTGACGCTCGCCTCGCTCCGCGAGAACATCACCCTGGTTCCCCAGGAAACCGTGGTTTTCCATGCCACGATCAGGGAAAACATCCGCTACGCCCGGCCACAGGCGAGAGACGAGGACGTCGTACGGGCCGCCGCCGCGGCGGGCGCGCATTCCTTCATCACCGCGTTGTCGGACGGCTACGACACGGTCGCCGGTGAGCGCGGCAGCCGACTCTCCGGCGGCCAACGCCAGCGCGTCGGCCTCGCCCGTGCGCTCCTGCGCGACACTCCCGTGCTGGTCCTGGACGAACCCACCGCAAGCCTGGACGCGGTCGCCGCCGACCGGTTCCTGGAGCCGATCCGGATGATCGCGAAGAACCGCACAGTCATCATGATCACCCACGACCGCCGGCTCACCCGGCACGCGGACCGACTTCTCGTGATACAGGACGGGAAACTCGACCGCGCCAGCTAGTCCGAATCGCGAGATGTATCCGCGCAGTGGGTAGTTGGTGCTGTACATCCCCCAGTCGAGGCTGTAGACTCAGCCGTCGACGGTACGAGCCCGTGGATCCCGATAGGCCGCGATCCGCTGCTTGGCCGCCTTCACCGCGTTGTCCAGGACCGCGGCCTCGGTCGTGGGCTTGCCGCCCGGGGTGATGCCGAGACTCGCGAAACGTCGTACGGCTGGCTGGTCGGCGGCAGCTGGCGGATTGGCGGCCATCAACGTACAAAGCCTGGTGAAAAACGTCGACCCGTCCATCGCCGCGACGGTGGACATCGGGTTGGCTTAAGCGTGTCGCTGCACCAACGTTCTCGCCCGTCGGCGTTGAACGCGCGCGCTCTATGTTTCGTTGGGATTATTGTGAAAGTATCCAATTCCTGATCACCCGTACGCGGCCATATTGTCGGCGCCGGCGGTAGAATTAATGTCATGGCCGCCGGCGACGAAGTCACCTCTC
>NZ_BAAANY010000034.1:0-17676 GCF_039530045.1 Fodinicola feengrottensis
GGTCAGCGTGTAATCACCATTGCCAAGCGAATGATAGGCCGCCGCCGACGATTCGTCGTTACCTTGCCACTGCTTGACCTCATGACCAGCACTGTCAAACAGAACATGGTCATCGCCGGTCGTGGCGACATAGTTGTCACCGCGATACTGAAAATTCGTGACCTGACCATGCGAAATCTGCTGAACCAGATGACCGTCAATCGTCCGCTCGGTAGCAGTCCCGTCCGGATCGGTCAGCGTGTAATCACCATTGCCAAGCGAGTGATAAGCCGCCGCAGACGACTCGTCGTTTCCCTGCCACTGCTTGACCTCATGACCACCACCATCAAACAACACATGATCATCACCAGTGGTCGCCACATAATTATCACCGCGATACTGAAAATTCGTGACCTGACCATGCGACGTCTGCTGAACCAAATGACCGTCCGTCGTCCGCTCGGTAACAGTCCCGTCGGGATCGGTCAGCGTGTAATCACCATTGCCAAGCGAATGATAAGCCGCCGCAGACGACTCGTCGTTTCCCTGCCACTGCTTGACCTCATGACCACTACCGTCAAACAACACATGGTCGTCGCCAGTGGTCGCCACATAGTTGTCACCGCGATACTGAAAATTCGTGACCTGACCATGCGACGTCTGCTGAACGAGGTGACCGTCCGTCGTGCGTTCGGTGACCGTACCGTCGGAATCGGTCAGCGTGTAATCGCCATTTCCGAGCGAATGGTAGGCCGCTGCGGACGACTCGTCGCTTCCTTGCCACTGCTTGACTTCATGACCACTACCATCAAACAACACATGGTCATCGCCGGTCGTGGCGACATAGTTGTCACCGCGATACTGAAAATTCGTGACCTGACCATGCGACGTCTGCTGAACCAAATGACCGTCAGTCGTCCGTTCAGTGACCGTACCGTCCGGATCGGTCAGCGTGTAGTCACCATTGCCGAGCGAATGGTAGGCCGCCGCCGATGATTCGTCGTTCCCTTGCCACTGCTTAACCTCATGACCAGCACTGTCAAACAGAGCATGGTCATCGCCGGTCGTGGCGACGTAATTGTCGCCGCGATACTGAAAATTCGTGACCTGACCATGCGACGTCTGCTGAACCAAATGACCGTCAGTCGTCCGCTCGGTAACAGTCCCGTCCGGATCGGTCAGCGTGTAATCACCATTGCCAAGCGAGTGATAGGCCGCCGCGGACGATTCGTCGTTTCCCTGCCACTGCTTGACCTCATGACCACCACCATCAAACAACACATGATCATCGCCAGTGGTCGCCACATAACCGTCACCGCGATACTGAAAATTCGTGACCTGACCATGCGAAATCTGCTGAACCAAATGACCGTCCGTCGTCCGCTCGGTAACCGTGCCGTCCGGATCGGTCAGCGTGTAATCACCATTGCCAAGCGAATGATAAGCCGCCGCCGACGACTCATCGCTTCCTTGCCACTGCTTGACTTCATGACCACTACCATCAAACAACACATGGTCATCGCCGGTCGTGGCGACATAGTTGTCACCGCGATACTGAAAATTCGTGACCTGACCATGCGAAATCTGCTGAACCAAATGACCATCGGTCGTACGTTCAGTAACAGTCCCGTCGGGATCGGTCAGCGAATAATGACCATTCGCAAGCCGGTGATAGAACGTCGCCGACGACTCGTGGTTGCCCTGCCACTGCTTGATCTCGTGACCACTGCTGTCGTACAGCACATGGTCGTCGCCGGTCGTGGCGACGTAGTCGTCGCCACGGTACTGGAAGGTCGTCATCCGACCGTCCGGCCAGCTCTGCCGGATCGCGTGGCCGGAGGCGTCATAGTCCACCAGCGAGCCGTCAGACTGGGTCACCTGTCGCGCTGGCTGCCCCGTCATAAACCGACCACCTCACTCAGATCCGGCCGCGCCGGAACCGGCACATACAGCTGCAGACTTGCAGAGCCGACTGGGTACGCGGCAGTGCCCAGTTCGGGCGATAGGGCGACTCCCCCGGTTCATGGCGAGATCGGTGAACCGACCCGGTCCGACGCTCGTTACACGACCATGACCGCCACCAAGGCGCGCGGGCCGACCCGGCGCGCGGACCGGCGCGCCAACCTGAGCGAGCCGACGAAAGAGCAGCTCAGCGTGGTCGTACGGGGAGAGCGAGGAGACGCGAGATGTCCGATTCGGTAGGCGGCGGCGACCCGTTCAACCACTTCACGTCTGGACCGATGCCGCGGGAGAAGCCCCCGGAAGCGAAGGACGACGGGGCGGTCGGCGCGAACCCCACCCCGCCCGAGGTCACTGTCGTCGACAGCTGGTTCGCGCCGTCCGCGACCGGCGATATCAAAGAGTCGGATCCGGGCAACGGCGGCCAGAAGCCGCCGGATGTGCCGAAGTTCGCGGTCACCGTCCAGACCCTGCGCGACGCGGAGCTGGCACTGAAGAGTTCCATCGACCAGGCCGCGGCGACCTACAAGAACCTCAAGGACACGACCAACCTGGAAAAGGGCTGGGTCTTCCAACAGTCAAGCGCGACCTCGGCTGGTCACACCGAAACCCACAACTCGATCAACTCGATCCAGTCCGGCCCGACGACCGACACCACGTCCCCCCTGCCTGAGCTGGCAAAACAGACCCCGAAAATGATCGCCGGCCTGGACAGCGCGCTGCTCTCCATCGCGGACGCCATCCATATGACCGGAAACTACGCCGCGCGCCTGAACGACGCGGTTCAGATCTACACCAAGGCCGACAAGGACTCATTCCTGCCGCTTCAATAACAAGAGCCCCGCAGTCCAGGCGTCGACGGGTCAGCAGGTGAGGATCAGCTGCGTCGCGACCTCGTACTTCTTGAGGTCCTCCTTGGGCATCTTGCTGGCGAGGTTCTGGATCAGTCGGACGAGATCGACCCTCGCCTGGTCAGTCAGGTAGTCCTTGGAGTCCGAGAGCTCCTTCAGGATCTGCGCGTGGTCCTTCGTCCCGCCCAGCAGGTCGTTGAGCGCCGTGAGCGCGGCCTGACTCGCCAGGTCCTTCAGGTCGAAGCCGCCGGCGAGCTGACTCAGCAGCGGCAGCAGGGTCTGGACGCCACGCTGATGGTCGACCGGGGTGTCGCCACCGAGGCCAGCGAGCGACTCGAAGATCCTCTCGCGAGGATTCCCGGCCAGAACTTTCGAAAGGATGTCCTGGTGACCGCCGGCGACCAGCTGGAGCGCGGCGCTGTGGGCGGCGGCCTCAGGGTCGCGGTTGGCTATCTGGTGGACCCAGGGCGCGAGCTGCTTCACCGGGCCGCCCAGACCACCCAGCAGGGTGGTCAGCGACGTACTGACGAAAGTCGCCGCCTCGGTCGTCGACGCGGAGGCAGGCCGGCGATCCTTCCCCGCGGCGAAGACCAGCAAGGGCAGGGCAAGCTGCGCGGAACCCGGCGGCTGGCCGTCGGCTGTCGAACCCGGGCGTACGGTCCAGCGGTAGTCGAACCCGGCCGGCACCCGATGCACCAACGACACGTGGAAGTCGTCCAGCGCGCCGTACAGCCGCGCCGTTTCCGGCCGGTTGTCGTCGACCGCGCCAAAGGTCAGGACGACCGGCACCTTCCACCGGAAGCCGAACTGCGAGAGCAGCGACCGTAGCGCGCGCACCTGCCCGCCCGGGACCGGCCGCGGGGTACGGCCGTGGCCGGCGACCACGATCGGCTGGCCGATCGCCTCGGCCCACCCCGCCAACTGCTCCACCAGGTCCTGGAGCACCTTGTCGGCATCGCCGAGCACCACCACCGGAGTCGGTACGTCGGGCCCGACGAGCGTCGCGCCGCGCGGCCAGACGATGGGTGCCGCCAGCAGCTCCGCCGGCGGGCGCGCCTCCCGGATCCGGTCGAGCCGCTCAGCCAGCGACATCGTGCCGGGTAGCCCGATGAGACGGATCCGTACGTCCCCGGCCGGAAAGCGGGCCGCCCGGGACCAGCCGAGATCCAGAAAGGCGACGTGCAACGGGTCGCGGTGGGCCAGGAAGACCGAGACGTCACCGCTGCTGTCGGTGACCTCGACAAAGGCCTGGCGGTTGCCCGGCGCACTCTCCATCCGGCGCATCAGCTCGCCGTATCCAGGCAGGTCGACCGCTGGACTCGCGGTCGCGGCAGCGATATCCACGTCGTCCAGCGGACGGCCGAACCGCGCCATCGCCGGGCCGTACCAGCCATCCACCAGCCCGCCCGACCAACCGAGCTGCACACTCCCGTCGGGCCGGTAAACGATCCGGTGGGAGATCGGGTAGCGAACGCCGGCCTGTGCCCGTACGACGCCGTCGGAGGCGTTTTCGTACGCCTGCGCCGGATGGCCGACCGCCGGCACCACGCGCACCCAGACCTTGGTCTCGTTGGTGAGCGGGTCTCGCTGTGGCAGGGTCACCAGCCGGTGCTGGATCTGGTCCAGCTCGCGGCCCGGCCCGGACGGCAGCAACTGCTCATGGGGGATCTCGACCGGGATACCGAACCGGTCGGCCACCTCACCCAGCGCGTACGCGTCCATGCCGGCGGCCATCCCGAGCGGGCGCTGGACCATCACGTCCAGGGCTTCGGGCGGAGTACGCCCCAGCTGCTTCGCGATCAGCTTCGCGCCGAGATCGTCCAGCTCGAACACCAGCGGTGTGCCGCCGGGTGAGCGCGACAGCGACAGGACCTCGTCGAGGAACGGATCGGCGTCCAGCGTGCCCCGGTAGCGGGAGTTGATCCAGACGCCGCCACCGGGCAGCGGAACGATCCGGCCGTCGGCGCACAGCTCCGCCAGCGATCGGGAAGTGATCGGCAGGGTCATGACTGCTCCTCGTCAACACTTGAGCATGGCGAGCATCGTGTGCTCGACCAGGTCGCTGTGGACCTGTTGGCCGTACGCCTTCAGCCGGTTCCGGAGGTAGAACAGCGGCGGCACCAGGGCGGCCCGCACGGCCGGAGACACCCCGCATGACGCGATCGCCTCGACCGCGGCACCAAAGGCGCTGTCCGCGCTCGGTTTCGCGAACTCGGTGATCTCCGCGGCAACCTGGCTCGCCTCGTCCGGCGACAGGCTCACCGCCTCGGCAACCGCGGCGAACACCATGCCCAGCGCCTCGGCGTCCTCGTCCGCGACACTGCCCACCAGCGTCGCCACCTCGTGCGGGGTGAGGCCGCGGATCGGCCCGGCCGGCGGCCGTACGTCCATCACCCGGACGAGCTCATTGATCCAGGGTTCGCGCTGCCTCAGCGACAGCGACTCGCTGAGGAAGCCGGCCACGAACGTCTCCGGCACCTGGTCGCCCCATCCCAGCTCCGCCACCCGTTCGACCCGCAGGTCCTGGATGTGCGCGAGGTCGATGGCCGGCGGACCCGCGTACCCCCGGCCCTGACTGTAGCGTTTCACCAGGTCAGTGAGGGTAAGCAGCGGCCCGGCCAACGCTGCCGGCAGCGGGCTCAGCGCCTCCGCGACACCGCTTGCGAGCAGTTCCGCCGGGCGGCTGGCCAGCAGGTCGTGCCGGTCGTGCCACGTACGCAGTGCCAACACCCCAACCCAGGGATCCGGCAGGTCCAACAGCGCCAGATACGACCGGGCCTCGGTCTCGGGCAGCGTTCTCAGCAGCGCCGCCCGGGTGTCCGGCGTGCGCAGCTCATCTCCGTACGTGGCAAGGAAAGCGAACTGCTCCGGGCTCCACAGCCGGGCCAGCAGCCAGCCGGCCGCCGCGGCCGGCAGCAGGTGGCCGGTCGCCGCACCCGGCACGTCGTCGGCCCGGCTGAACAGGTCGTCCGTCAGGCCCTGCTCCCCTCGGCTGACGGTCCCGTCCGGCGCGACCAGCTCCATCACGTTGCCCAGGCTTCCCGCCCCGCCGGTCGAGCGGCGGATCACCACCGGCTTGAATTCGCCCCGGAGCTGCTCGAACACGCCGTCCTGGGCGCCGGGAAGCGCCATTGGCAGGACCACCGGATGGACGCCGAGGCGGGCGTACGCGAGCAGCACGTCGCGGAGATCGGCCATCGTGCTCTCACCGGCTGCACCTGGCGCGTACACCGCGATCACCGGCCGCCGGACACCGGCGATCCGCGCCTTCACCAGGTCGAGTTGTCGCCGCGCCGAGCCGCTGAACGTGCCAAGGGGCAGCAACTGGCCCTCCCAGTGGGTGCCAGCCGGTGCCGGGACGGACACATCGTGGAGAGTCCGGTCCGGCGCCGGCATTCGGCCCGGGCGCCGGGCGATCACCGGCAGGTCCGTCCCAGCCTCGGTGGTACGCACCAGCCGCGGCTTCGCCCAGTCGACGAGGCGGCCGTTCTGGTCCAGTAGCAGGACCTTGGTGCCGGGCGCTCGCAGCAACGCGGTGTGTTGGTCGGTGAGCTTCCCGGTCAGATACTGCCTGGTGCTGCCGCGTACGGCGGGCCGGTCGAGTAACCCGCGCCGCTGACTGTCGAGCCACCTGATGCCACTGGGGAGGTTCGCCATCCAGAAGACGTGCGGCTGCTTCGCACCGGCCGGCGTGGCGTACACGAGCGCCATGTATCCGTTGTGGTCCGCCGCCTCCATCTCATCCCAGAACCGGTCGGGGTCCGATAGCTGGGTCAAGGTGCCGCCCAACACCGCGAGCAGGCTGTCCAGCGTCGGGTGCTCCAGCACGCTGGCGTCGACGATCGCGTTGGTGAGCCGGCCGTGCCGCGCCACGAACGCTCCGTACGCCCGCACCAGGCAGTCCGCCAAGCCGCCCGGTGCCGACCGTCCAGCCGGCGGCTCCACCAGCTCGGTCCAGTCCCGCAACCGCTGGTCCGACGAGCCCGTTCTCGCACCTGGTCGGCTCAGCTCCGCGCTGAGCAGCCGTCGCGCCCGCGCGATCACGTCCAGCGACTGTGTCGGGTCCTGCAGCAAGCCGGTCGGCGCGGTGTCCTGGGCCAGTAGGTCCGGTCGCGGCGCGTCCAGGATGCCCGGGTACGTGGTGCGGTACGCCGCGGTTTTCGACGCCGGGACGAGGCCGATCAGGCCGAACGGCAGGTCGACCCGCAGATGGTTCCGGCCACCCTCGACGGCGCCGTAAAGCGTGACGTCAAACCAGTAATAGTCGTTGGCGCCTTTGACGAGCTCGTTCTCCTCGACGTAGTCGGCGGCTGAGTTCTCGCCGCCGCGAGCGCGCTCGCGGCCAATCGAGAACAGGCCGCCGCCGGTTAGCCGATCGTCACCGGTGCCCTGGCCAAGCTCCACCAGTAGCGGCTGCGCCTGCCAGCCGCTCGACGACTCGTGCTTGTGCTCGGGCTCCGAGCTGTGCTCGGGGAAGGCGAGCGCGTCGTAGTCGCCGCGGGCCAGCCACCGCCCTTTGGTCAGGATCAGTTGGACGTGGAAAGTGTTCGTGCCGAACGACAGCCGCCCACCGCGCAGCAGCGTCGGCGCGGAGGTCTTGACGTTGGACTGGTTGAACCGCAGCTGGATCGCCAGCGCGGCCAGCGACATCGGCTCATAACCGGGGACGGACGGCGGCCGGGAACGGTCGTAACGGGCCGCACCGCGCTGGGTGGTGGCCGGCAGCCAGCCGGCGAAGTCGCCGAAGCCGAACGAGTCCAGCACCTGGATCCGCTCCGCGACCTCGCGGCTGAACCGGCCGGCGACACCCGGGTCCGGCGGCCGGATGCCCGGATGAATCCCGATCGTCGGCGGCGGCAACGACGGCGTGTGGCCAATCGAGTCACCAGGCCCGCGGGGCAGGTCGGTACGCTGCCGGCCCGGCCGGGTGGTCAGGTGCGTCGGGACCAGGAGCCGGACCGAGCCTCGTACGGTGTGACTCCAGGCCGAGCGTGGCGTCGGGTCGAACCAGCGCTGCCACTGCGCACGCCCGCGGCCGTCGGCGAGCGAGTCCATGACGCGTACGCCCGACTTGAGCAGCCGCCACGGCCCGTCGATCGCCTCCATCAGGCGAGTGGTCTCGAAGATCTCGATCCGGAAGCTGACGCTGGCGCGGAACTGCTGGCTGTCGGACTCGGTCGTGGTGGCGCGGCGGATGTCGCGCGCGGTCGTGGTCTCCAGCTGTTCGGTGGTCTGTTTGGCCTCGACGCCGGCCGCTGTCCCCACCACCACTCGGGTGCCGTCCGGGGCCGTACCGCGGCCGTCGGCGTGCGCGTGCAGCCCGTGGCCGCGCTCCCGGGCCTTGCCCTCTCGGTGCTGCGTGAAGTCCTGGCCGCCAACCGTGGACTTCGCATCCGGACGCGGCTTCTCGTACGACAGCGGCCCGTCGGTCGCCGTCACCCGTACGAGCACGTAGCGGGCGGCCAACGCACCGCGAGCCGGCAGGCTGATGAGCTGAAACAGCCCGTCCCGGCGAGCCGTGCCGTAGTTGGGGCGGATCGCGTCGGTACGGAACACCGCCTCGACCGCACCGGTGAGATCCGGGTCCGCAAGGTCGACTTTCAGCCCGGTCAGGCCGCGCTTGAGCGCTGGCAGGACCTCGCGGGCGTCGAGCTTCTCGATCGCCGACGCGGCGAACGCCACCTCCCGGTGGACCGGCACCTGCTGGAACGGCACCGGCTGTGGTCGCGGCCGCGCACTCGCGGGCAGCGGCAGGCCGTATTCGCCGACCAGCGGCTCCGGAGTCGAGGTCTGCATGCCGTTGTGGATCTTGACCATGGCCTGGATCGGGGGCAGCAGTTCGCCTTGCCGATAGCGCACGTACGTGAGGACGTAGACCGCGTCCATCCGGTGCCGGAAACTCCGGCCGGAGTAGCTGGCGAGGTTGAGCACCAGGCCGCCGGTCAGCTCCGACCGGTCGCGGGCCCACTCGGTGGACTGTTCGTACGCGACTCCGCCGGACAGGTAGTTGCCGGACGTCGTCGAGACCTGCCCGGCCTGGTGCGCGTCCGGCGGCGCGCCGTCGCCGGGACTGGGGACCGCGACCAGCACGCTCGCACCGAACTCCACCGGCACCTGGTGCGCGGTACTGGCGGACTGGACGATCCGGTTGTCCGACTCGGTGTACTGCTCGTGCGCGGCGCCCTCGACGGCCCGGACGAACCGCGGGTTGACCGGCACGATGTGCACTCGCAGCGCGTGTGTCCAGCCGTCGATCTCGCCGAGCCGGATCAGGTAGCCGGTGCTGGTCAGCGCCTCCTCGGCGTGCGGCTCCAGGAAGTCCGGCGTCAGGGTGTCGGCCAGGTCGGCGTCCATGAACTGCCTGGACCCGGCTGTCCGCGCGGTCGCCTCAAGGATGTTCGCCAGGTCGGCGTGCGGGGCTTCGCCCGCCGTGACGTGACGGCGAATGTTGGCGGCGAGGTTGTTGGCGTAACCGGCCAGCACCTTCACCTGCTGCAACCAGACGTACACGCCGTTGATGCCCTCGTCAAAGCCGCGTACGCGCGACCCGCCGGCGGTCGATCCGCCCAACCAGGCGCGGATCTCGTCCGCCTCGGCCGCGGTCACCGCCGAGAACCCGGCCAGCTCGGGCGGCACCGGTTCCGGCGTCGTCGACAGCGCCACCGGCGTGATCTCGTCAGGATCGGCCGAAGCGGCTTCGGGTTCGAGGTCCTCAAGCGCCACCAGTACGGGTGCGACGAAGTCCTCTCCGGCATAAACCAGGTGTGCCACTTCCGAGACCCGACCGTCCGGCCCGGTGACCGTCATGATCACGTCGTACGCGGTGGCGTGGGTGAACAGCCGCACTTCTCCGCTGGTCTTGCGCCGCCGGTACTCCTTGAAGGCCAGGTCCAGCGCGATCTGGCGTTTTCGCCGCAGCTGGTAGGCCAGGGCCAGCACCGAGGCGTGGATTCCGGCGTGGTCACCAAACATCGCCCGGACGGCCACCTCCAGCCCGAACCCGGTGTTCCACGACCGGCCCTGGTCGGCGGTGTACCCGGCCATGCCCTTGCTCTGCAGGTCGAGCGTGACATCGGTGTCGGTGCCAAGCTCCAGCAACTCGCCCAGCTGGGCCGACACGTTCGTACGGAAGGTGTGGCCGCCCAGTTCGTACACGTCCAGGATGCTGCCGTCGTACAGGGTGCGCTGGTGCCCACGCAGGCCCGGGATGCCGTATTTCACCGCCAGCTCAAGACCGCGTTGTTGCTGTTCCTCCGCCGACAGCGTCAGACCGCGCGTCTGGATCGCCTTCTGCAGCAGGTTCATCACCGCGGGCAGGATGAGCTGGGCGCCGGGCATCTCCTTGATCACGCCTGGGCCGAGGCCGCTCTTAGAGGCCAGTTCCGCTGGCTCCCGGGTGGGTCCGGAAACCCTGGCTGGGACGCTGGCCGGCGGCGCTGTCACCGGAGCGAGACGATAGGAGGCCGGGTTCGGAACGTACGTGCCCAGCGCTCGCATTCGTACGCCGTCGGCCCGTTGCTGGACAGGGCCCATCGGGACGGCGCCGAGCACCTGCCCCAACGGGTCGAGGACGTAGCGGAACGACGCGTCCGTACGGGCGCCTGGCTCGTACGTCTCGACGCCCAGCGGGCGGACCCGCACGTTGCGCATCCGGTTCAGCGACGCCAGGTGCGGCGGCAGGACAGCGCCGTCGATGGCGACCTCGATCGGACCGTACGCGGCCTTCACCATCAGGTCGCCGAGGCCGCTCATCCCGCGCGCGGCGAACGGCGTCGGAGTCTGCGGCCGCTGGCTGGCACTGCCACGCCGACGGACCGCAGCTGCGATCCACTCGATCGGCCCCCGGCCGAACGCCTCGGGCGCATCGGTCCGCGAACCAGCCCTGTCCGAGCCAGCCCTGTCCGAGCCAGCCCTGTCCGAGCCAGCCCTGTCCGAGCCAGCCCTGTCCGAGCCAGCCCTGTCCGAGCCAGCCCTGTCCGAGCCAGCCCTGTCCGAGTCCACCCTGAGCGGCCGGCCGAGCCGGTACGCGCCCTCGACGTGGCCGGTCGCGTCGAGGTGGTAGCGGAACCGCGTGGTCGTTGACTGCCCGGTCCGATGGCTGAAATCGCCCTCCGTACGAACCGTGACGTTTGGATGCTCGCGGGCCCATTCCCAGCCGGCCGGCAAGTACGGATCGGTCCCGGCGGCCCCCGCTGGGCGGGTCGCGGAGAGCTCGATCGGGCCTTGCCGCGCGAGCACCCGCAGGTCCGTCGACACCCGTCCCGCACTTACCCGGAAGGGGTGTGGCGGTTTCGTCGCGAACGGCGCGCGTAGCAGCGAGCCGAGCCGGCTACGTGGGCTGCGGACCGAGCCGTACCAGCGCTTCGGATTCCACCGCGACCGGACCTTGGGCAGGCTCGGAAAGGCCACCACGCGCCCCAGCGTCGGGTCGGCGACGGCCCGCGCCTGGAATGCCGCCGCCCGCCCGGCGGGTATCGCGAACTCAGTGGTGACCGGACTGGTCACGGTCAGCGTGCCCCGGCTGGAGTGCAGCCGCATGGTCACGTCGACGGTGACCCGGTAGCGCACCAGCTCCTGCTTGCGCATGGTCGCGATCTTGGTCTGCGACTGCGCGGAGACCGCCCGGTCGTCCGCCACCGAGCTGGCGAAACTGAGCACGTCGAACCGTGGCATCACCACGTACTGCGGCTGGTGCACCGGCAGCTCGACGCCGGCCCGAAAGCCGGCCCGGGAGCTCAGGCCGCGACCGGCTCGGCGGGTCCGGGTGCCAGCGATGTCGTTGCGGATGATGCCGGGCTTGGTGGGGGCGATCCGGCGCAGCTCGGAGATCGCTCCGCCGCCCGTCAGATGTCCCTTGAACCGTCCGTGCTCGCCGATGGACACGTCGACCAGCGGCGACGACCAGGCATTGGTGGTCCACCACTGCTGGCGGTCCTTGACCCGGTTCTCGTTGAGCATCTCGGCCCGGAACTCGTGCACTACCTTGGCCGCCTGGGCCTCGGTCAGCCTGAGCTTGTCGCGCAGGCCGCGGCGCAGGGACGCCAGGAACCCGGTGAAGTCACTGGCGTTGACGACGTAGTCCTCGTACTGCAGCGCGGCCGGGTTCGTCACGTTGGTCGCCGTCCCCGCGGTCGCGCTGTCGCGCGCCTCCACCGCGCCGGAAAACAGCTGGGGAAGCGCCACCACCGCGTGGCCGGGCAGCGGGTACGTCCGCACCTCCCGGCCGTCGATCTCGACCACGATGTCCATGTCGGCTGCGTAGTCGTGCATGTCGTTCGCGAGGATCCTGGTGCCCGACTGGCGCTCCTGGGCGACCGACTCGCGCCAGGTCCGGCCGCCGCCCACGGACAGCCGGACGATCGGCCCGACGATCCGGTTGAAGATCTCGTTGCTGGCCGCCCACACCGCGGTCAGCAGGGCGTCGCCGCTCCACTCGCTCTTGCCGCTGCGCACTCGCGCGTACGTGGTGTCGCCGTACCGCGGCCTGGTGACGGTGGCCTCCGGGTCGACGCCACCGGCCGGCGGGCTGAACCGCATCGCACCGGGCCGGGCGTGGACCCGGACGAACCGGCCGCCGATGTCGGCCGTCTCGCCGATCCCGACGAGCTTCTCCCACCCCCGCCGGTCCGTACCGCCCAGCAGGCCCTTCAGCCTGGCCAGGAAGGGTTCGAGCCCGGCCGGCGGCTTGGTCAGCGTGGTCGGTCCCTGCCGACGTGGGGTGAAGACCGCGTCCAGGCCGGTGAACAAGTCCGTTCGGGTCTGTTCGGGCAGCTCCCGGATCTCCTTGACGAAGCCGTCGCCAAGGACGTGCAGCTCCCGGGCGAACCACGGCTCGTACGGCTGATCCAACCCCTTCACCACCGCGTCCGCGCCGGCGTCCCATTCCGCGGCCTCGGTCAGGGCGCTGAACCGCTCCCGCTCGAAGATGTCGGCGGGGATGGCAGCGACGAAAACCGTACGTGTGTGCGCCGATCCGGTGAGCCGCGTCAGCGCCTTCTCCCGCTGTTCCACGGCCGCCGGCCGGTGCTTGGCCAGCAGTTCGCTCAGGCGATGCAGGGTGGCATGCGCCTGCTCACTGGTGACGATCGCGTCGATGTCGTCATCAGTCAGCGGGCGGCCGCTGGTGCGCGCCACCCGCAGGACTCGCTCGCGGATCGGCCTCTCGTCGGCTTCGATGTCCTCGCCGTTGAGCGCGGCCGCCAGCCGATCGAGGTACCTGAGGTGCGCGAGGTCCTCGTTGGTCGCTTCGGCGATGCCACGGTCGCGCATCCCCTGCATCCGCAGCCGCGCCCGATCCGCTTCGGCGGTCCCGGTGGTCTCGCCGGCCCGTACGAGTTCGACCCGGGCCGCTCGGATCCGCGCGTCCATCAGCCAGAGGTCGGCGAGAGCGGCGGCCCGCGCCGTGAACGGGCCGATCCTCGCCCGCCCAGTGGCCACCCGGGTCTGGGCGATCCGACGCGCATCGACCGCGCCATCGCGCTCGCGCTCGGCACCGGCCAACGCGGCGGTGGCGGTTCGCTGCTCAGCCGCCAGCTCGGTTCGCCGGGTCTTGACCGCGAGCGCCTGTCGCTGCACCTCGGCGAGTTCGCTGTTGAGCGCCTCCACCCCGTCCCGCTGACTCGCGACGCGGCCGTCCTGTGCGGTCAGCTCGCGCCGAGCATCGGTGCGTACGCCGCTGAGCTCGGCCACCCTGGTTGGGGAGGGCTTTGCCGCCTTCCTGGCCTGCTGGTAGTCGTTGTCGGCCGCCGCCAGCGTCTCGGCCCGCTGTGCGCGTACGGCCTGCAGCTCGCTGAGCAGCCGCTCGGCTTCGCCGATGCGGCTTCGCAGCGCGCCGAGCGTCCTGCCGATCGCGGCGAACCGCGCCCCTGCTTGGGTATGTTCTCTCGTCACCTCCGCCAGGTGTTCTCGGCGCAGAATGACCTGCTCGCCGGCTTCCAACGCGGCCGTCGTACGTCGTTCAAGGTCGTCGGTGAGTTCCCGAAGGAGCGGACCCAAGGTCTCGGTGAGCAGCGCGTCGATCGCTCTCAGCCGCTCCTCCTCCTCGCCGCTCACACCGGCGTCCAGGCTGCCTCGCGCCGCCGCGATCGCCGCGTCCAGCAGCGCGACTGGGTCTTCGGCGACAGGGTTTTCGGTGACTGGGTTTTCGGCGACACGGTCCTCGGGGACACGGTCCTCGGCTACACGGTTTTCGGCTACACGGTCCTCGACGACAGGCGTCGCGTCGGTCGGTTCGGTGCCCGGGCGAGGCACGGCGAGGTTCGTACCCGCCGGACGGCTGGGTGCCACCGGTAGGTCGACCAGCGCCTCCGCGAGCCGGCCGTCGGCGGCCGTACCCGAACTCGGGCCAGCGTCAGTCTCGGCCAGAGCCCGCACCACGGTCAGCGCACCGCTGTCCCGTGTGACCAGCGCCATCAGCCGTACGCGCTGGTCCGGCGACAGCTCGTCGATCAGCGGCGCCGGCTCGCCGTCCTCGGCCGCGGCGATGTCCGGGATGCCCGCGGTGAAGGGCAGGAACCGCAGCTCATCCGGGCTCTGCGCCAGCTCGCTCAGCATCGCCGGGCCGTTGTCGGCTCGTACCACGTTGACCGGCCGCCAGGAGGCACCAGCGCGGCTCAGCAACACGCCTCGCGAGCCCACCGGCGCCCGCCTCATCGCTTCGAGCACCTGGTGGACGCTGCCCACGGGCGGTCGGAAGACCCAGCTGCGTACCGACGCTGCCGGGAGCTCCGCGCCGCCGTCCGCGGTGTGCCAGGGACCGTCCACGCTGTCCCAGGAACTCACGGCCAGCCGCTCGTCGATGGTGATCGCCGTACGCGTGCGCTCCGGCCCGTCGGACGTCAGCTCGGCCAGCCACGGGAACAGCTCCGCGACCTCGTTCGGCGACAGCGCGCTCGTACGGCCCGGCGCGGGTGACAGCGACACCAGCGGGTCCGGCTCCGCGTTGCCAACCACTGTCACCCGCGTGTGGGGGTCGGCGAGCGTCGCCTTGAGCCATTCGTCAGCCGCCGGATCGACCGGGACCAGGGTCGGCGGCGAGTCGGCCCTGGGCTCCTGCCAAAACAACCCGGGATGCTCAACATCGCCGGCGAACACCCACGCCACCCGGGCCGGCCCTGAGCCGCCGAGCCGGAATGACAGCAGCGCCGCTGACCCAGATTTTGCCTGCAAAGCCTCGAAGACAGCGGCCGGACCGGTCGAGGTCAACCCGCCGAAGGTGGCCGCGAGTTGCCGGAAAGAGGACACCTGGGGCAGCCGCTGCAGCATCTCGGGCGTCCCATATCGGGCCACGTACGCGGTGAGCGCGTCGGCCGCCTCGACCGCCATCGACCTGCTGCCCACGCCGGGCCCGATCTGGAAGCTGTCACCGATCGCCGCGACCCGCTCGGTCCAGTCGGCCAGCCGCTGAAACGACGGCGCGTCACCGCGGGCGACGCGATCGATCGCGTCATCCAACGCCAGCCGCGACACCGCCTGGGCGCGGGTCTGCAGCCGCACCCAGGCCGGCCGTTGCGAAGTGGTCTGCCCGCCCCGCTGGTCCAGCGGCACGGCTCGTACCGAGTGGGCAAGCCTGGGCATGACCTCACCGGGCACCAACAGCGCGAGGTCGTAAAAGTCCCCGAGCTCGGCCAATGCGTCCGCATCGGCGTCCGCAAGGACCTTGGCCGGCGGCACGACGGCGAGGTAGTCGCGGACCCGGGAATCCAGGCCAGCGAGGTAGCGCCGCAGGACCGCCGACCGCTCCGCCTCTGGGCCCGGACGTACGACGGCAATTCCCGGCAGCGGGTGCGCGGTCAGCGCGGCGAGCAACTCCGATTGGTCGACCGGCGTCGAAACCGGGTCCTTGACCACAAAAGCACCACTTGGGACGACGATGACCCGTCCGTCGTGACAGATCGCCAGCGCGCTCCCATTGGGCACCGCGTCTCCCCAGGTCCGAGATGGTCTGACCTGGCAGACGGATGGGCGGCACGTACGGTTCATGGCGCCGGTCACATTTTCGGCGAGCGAGCCGCCCCTTGATCACCCGGCGCAGGACGCTAGTGGTCTGCCTGTGAGGTGGGATGGCGGAGTTGTTTCTCCAGCCAGTGGTCGGCATACCGTGCGTCCGAGTACGGCGCGATCTCGACGTAGCCGTTCCTCGCGTACAGCCGCCGCGCCTCGACCAGATCGGCACGGACATCCAGGCGCATCGCGGTCGCCCCCAACGCTCGCGCGGCCTGCTCAATGGCGTCGAGCACGCGGGAGCCGCCGCCGAGGCCACGGTACGGCTCGCGGATGAACACCCGCTTGAGCTCTGTGATTTGTGGTGTGAGCACCTTGAGCCCCACACAGCCAACGGGCTGATTCCGGTACCTGGCCACCAGAAACAGCCCGGTCGGTGGCACCAGATCCGCACTCGGCTCGTCGGCGAGCGCCTCGTCGATCTCCGCCTCGGTGGCCGTACGCCGGCTGTAACGCACGATCAGCTCGGTGAAGTACAAGCGCAGCAGGTCGGTAGCGTCCGGGCCGGCCACCGGCTCGGGCGCCACCGACCACTCTGCGAGCTCGCTGCTGGTAGATGCTCCGTTCACATCCACCATTGTCACCGACGCGTCGAGCCCATTCCCCGGCGACCGAGCCCGCCAATCCCCTCATCAGCGTCGACGAAAATGACTCACCGAGCTGAACGCGCGCGCTCTGTGTCTCGTTGAGATAAGCCATGAGCACTGTCGGGAAGGACGAGCGATGGGGCTATTCGGCATCAACCGAAAAACAGCCTGGTCGCGATCAGCGGCAGTGTTTCTCGTCCCGGCCCGCCGTCGAGCGCGCAGCTATAGCATGGCTGTCTTGGGTAAATGCGCCGCAACGATTCGCCCGGAATACCAATTTCCGTTGGAATTTCGGCGGCGAGACCGGCACCCTGCTCAGTGAAATTCTGAGTCCGCTGGCCAAACCCCGACCCGCCGAGGACGGTCGGCGGGATGAGCGGTCAGTGTCCCAACGCAACAGCGGCGCCCGCCCGGTGTCGCGTACGCCTACAACGGCACTCCCTTCTCCCCCAAAGGCGCCCGCCGGCTCGCTTGCGCCGTGGCGGGCGTAAGAGCAGAACCCCGCAGCGCGCCTCGAAACAAGAGTTTTCCACAGGGGTTAAGTGGTCCGTTTCTTATCCACAGAAACGAAAACTGGCACCCCGACTGTCAGTGGCAACCAGTAAAATTGGGTCATGAGCAAAAAACGAAGGCGACCGGAATTCACCGACCCCAACAAGCAGCCGTGGCGCACCATGCCACCCAGCTGGGTCCCCCTGCAAATGCTGGAAGAACTCGACCGGTACGGCCGAGCCGACGCGGACACCGCGCTCGCCGCGATCGAAACCTTGGATAAGGTGATTTCGTATACGCAGGCGATGCAGATGCGGTTCATGGACCGCTTCACCAACGCCCGCCCAGCCGTAGGCGCACCATTCTCCAAATACGCGGCCGGTGAAATCGCCGCATCACTAACCTGGAGCGTGCCCGCTGCTCAAAAGCGACTGAACTTGGCGTACCAACTCGTCCACGAACTCCCCGGCACCATGGCCGGGATGTCCCACGGTCACCTTGACTTGCGCAAAGCATTCACGTTCGCGGACCAGGTCGGCCACCTCTCACCTGAAGACGCTCGGAAAGTCGAAGAGAAAGTGCTACCCGGCGCCGATTCCAAGACGCCTCGATCGATCCGGGACAGGGCCCGCCGGGAGGTCATCAAAATCGACCCAGCCGCTGCCGAAGCCCGCCGCAAGAAACTGGTCTCCGAACGACGGGTGGAAAAGCAGCCCTGCGAAGACGGGATGGCGCTGCTGGGCGCTTTCCTGCCCGCCGAATCAGCGGAAGCGATCTACCGCATCATCGACACCATCGCTCGCAGC
>NZ_BAAANY010000035.1:0-1482 GCF_039530045.1 Fodinicola feengrottensis
CGCGCCGTTCTTGCTTGGCCTGCTCGTGACGTTCTTCCGCGGCCTGCGGGTCCACCGTGATACACGCACGCTGGATCTTCTTGCGGAGCTGGCCAGGTGTGTAGTCACCGGCGTCCGGCAACGTCTTCTCGACCACCTTCGCCGCCAGTTCGGGGTCAAGGTTGGCGAGAGACTCAACAAAAATGCGGGCTTTCGGGTTCGTAATGATCCCGTCCGAGAGCGCCTGCCAGACCGCCGGATACCGGTCCAGGAGCAGAACCGCGTCCTGGACCCGATGCTGAGCGGTGATCTCAGCCAACCGCAGTGCCGGCGCGAATTCGGACGCGCACCATTTCGCGGCCCGGGCCTGCGCCTCCATGACAGCGCCTGAATAAGTCGGAGCCTGGTCAATCGGCAACGGCGTCGCCGCGGCCACCCGCCGCCGCACCAACTCCGCAAACGACGCCTGCTGCTGCGCATCCACAAAAGCACGGATCCGCTCCCACTCCACCGCGACACCCACCAGCGCGTCCTCGTCCAGATCCGCCACCACGGGCACATCCTGGACGGACCAATGCAGCTGGTAACTCATAACACCCATCGTACACCTGTTCGAACACCGGTTTTTCGTTGGGGTTGCTAACTAAAACAGCCCCACCAGCACCATCGGAAACTCGACAATCAACTGACTAGTAGAGTGTCGCCGCTAAAGTTCGGGGTATAGGTGGCGGAGGCGGGTTCGGTGCGTCGCTGGTGGTGAAGTGCCAGTTGACCTGGCGTTGGTCGTGGTTGGTGGTTTGTTGCCAGGCCGCGAGTTCGTCGTTGAGGATGTCGAGGTCGGCGATGCGGCGGTCGAGGCGCTGGCGGGTAGGCGCGGCGAGTTCGATCTCGGCGATGTAGAGCCAGGAGCCGTGTTTAGGGGTGTGGTGGATTTCTAGGCGGGCGGCCAGTTTGTGGGCTTTGGTGGGCTCGAACCTCTCATATAGTGAGCCGATGGTGTGGGTGTTGAGGTTGTCCATGACCAGCACGACTTTCTTCGCGTCGGGATAGTCGCAGGTCAGTAGTTGGTCGACTTCCTCGGCCCAGTCCAGGCGGGTTCGTTGTCGGCGTGCGTTGACGCGGAGTTGGTAGGGCTTCTCGTCCATGCAGACCACCGGAACGCCAGGATCGTAGGGGCGAACGTAGACGTCGAGGACGTCCTCCATCCGTGCGACGAACTCGCCATTTGCTGTGGCGGGGATGGTCCAGCATTTCTTCAGATGAGGACGAAGCGCCGTTTTTTAAAAACCTTCCCGATAGTCGAATGGTCCAGATCCGGCATGTCGTCCATCAGTGCGACCTGCTTTTCCAACAGTCGCAGCGTCCATCGCGACCTGCCCGCCGGAGGTGCAGAGCATCCCAGTGCGATCAGCCTGGCCTCGACCTCGCCGGTCGGGCGTGTCATGCCAAGTGTGTAAGCCGGAGGTGTACCAAGATCGACTGGCCTGTTGGTTGGTCGGAAGG
>NZ_BAAANY010000036.1:0-164691 GCF_039530045.1 Fodinicola feengrottensis
TGATATAATAAGACAAGTAAGCCAATCACCTCCGGCTTACACAGAAATCGTGACAGGCTCCCTGCCAGACCGCCGGATACCGGTCCAGGAGCAGGACCGCGTCCTGGACCCGATGCTGAGCGGTGATCTCAGCCAACCGCAGTGCCGGCGCGAATTCGGACGCGCACCATTTCGCGGCCCGGGCCTGGGCTTCCATGACAGCGCCTGAATAAGTCGGAGCCTGGTCAATCGGCAACGGCGTCGCCGCGGCCACCCGCCGCCGCACCAACTCCGCAAACGACGCCTGCTGCTGCGCATCCACAAAAGCACGGATCCGCTCCCACTCCACCGCGACACCCACCAGCGCGTCCTCGTCCAGATCCGCCACCACGGGCACATCCTGGACGGACCACTGCAGCTGGTAACTCACAACACCCATCGTACACCTGTTCGAACACCGACTTTTCGTTGGGGTTGCTAACTAAAACAGCCCCAAAAACTCCATCAACAACTCCATGAATAATGCGCAATCACGATTCGACAAAGGAGTCGCTTGGTTGGCGCGCTACTTGACAGATCATGTCAAGTAGCGGCTAGGGTAGCGGCCGTGAGTACGACACGGATGCACGTGGAGTTGGTGGACGACCTCGTCGAGCGGGTGACCGTACGGCTGCTCGATCCGTTGGTGGTGTTGCTGCAGGACGACGAAGTCGTGGAGGCGTTGCGACAACGAGTCCGGATGGATGCCGAAATGTGGGCCGTGCAACTGCTCGGCCGGGATGAGCGGCTGGTCAACAGTGCCGCAGCGAGGCTGTTGGCCGCGCTTTATCCGAGCGACGAGGTCTTCGATCCGCCGCCGGCCTGGTGGGCGTCGCCGTTCGGGCGGGTGGTGTTGCGGCGGATGGGCCATCCGGCGCGAGAGCGGGTCACCTACGCCCAGGCGGGCGCGATGCTGGGCATCACCCGACAGGGCGTGCATGACCTGTTGGCGCGCGGCAAGTTGCGGCCGCACCCGGACGGCGGCGTCACCACTTCCTCGGTCCGTGATCGATCGGTCAGCCGTACGTCCAAAGGAGCGGAAAATGCTTGACCTCGTAGTGAAATCTGGCGAAGTGCCGATTGCCGTACGCGACTACGGCGGGTCAGGGCAAGCGATCCTGCTGCTGCATGGTGCCGGCGGCAACCTGGCGTCGTGGGATGTCGTGGGTCCGTTGCTGGCGGCCGATCACCACGCGGTGGCCGTGGATTTGCGTGGGCATGGCGAGTCCGGTGACGGGCCGTGGAGCTGGGCCGCGGTCATCGCGGATTTGGAGGCCGTGGTTGAAGAACTCGATCTGCGTCAGCCAGCTGTCGTGGGTCACTCGCTCGGCGGTGGATTGGCCGCCCGATGGGCCCGCCAGCACCCGGACTGCCCTGCGGTGGTGAACCTCGACGGTCACCGATCACCAGTCACCAGCCCGGAAAACCTTGACGCCGCTGCGGCCGGGGTTCCGTTGGAAAAGCTGTGCGAGGACATGGCGCGCCTCGACGCACAGTTCGATGCACAGATGGCCGCGATGGCAGTGCCTTTCAGTGACGAGCAGGTCGAGGCGATGCTGGCGGCTCGCCGCGCGGTCGCCGTGCAGTGCGGAACGGATCCAGATCGTTGGGAGGTTGTCGCCCGCCGCGGCCTCGCCCGCCGCGACGGCGCAACGTACCTTCGGCCTGATTTGGCGACCACCCAAGCGCTTCGGGGCAGCGTCCAGTCCGACAGCCTGCCGGTTTTCGCCGAGGTCGAAGTGCCGGTCTTGTTGGTGGTGGCCACCCGCAGCCTGCCCGAGGTGCCGCCGGACCTGGAGCCGCTGATGGTCGCCTTCCGGGCCGGCCTGCGCCGCGACCTGGCCGCGTTGGTGGCGACTCGGCCTCATGTCGAGGTCCGGGAGATCGACGCGTCCCACGGCGTACTGTTCGAAAAACCCCAAGAGGTCACCGAAATCATCACCGGCTACCTGGATTTGCCCAGTCGGGCAAGGTGATCTGCCCGGGACACCATGCCCTCCCTCGGTTGGCTGGCCGACAATGGTTTGTTCCAGGACGGGGGAAGAAATGCAGCCCAATGCCGCAGAAATCGTGCAGATCGTACGGGAAGTCACCGCCGGAATGGCCCCGCGGCTCGAAGCGCATCTGGTGGCCACGTACGGACCGAGTTGGCTGACTCGCGTCAACGCGCATCTCGGGGAGCAGGGGCTGCCGCCCGGCGGAGCTCTCGTGGAGCGTTTCTGTCTGGCCGTTTTCGGCCATGAACCAGCGACCCAGGGCTGGGCCGATGGGAATTTACGCCAGCAGGCGGTGGATCTCTTCCTGATGTCCGGTCCTGCGTACGAAGACCAGTCGATCGCGATGGTCGAGGTCGTCCGCGCCCGTGAGATCGCCGGTTCCTTCTCTCGGAATGACCAACCGTGCTACCCGCAACTGCCTGCTACCCCGGATCAGTTCGCCGCGATGATAGATAAGGCGGCTTTTCGCGGTCCGGCGCAGGGAATGCGAGGGTACGACGAGGGAGACGTCGACACTTTTCTGAACTGGGTGTCGAATCGGTGCCTCACGGGCGTCTTCGTGTTGCCCGCCGAGATCCAGAACGTCTCCTTCTCCAAACCGCAGCTTGGACGGCGGGGCTACGCCGAGCAGGAAGTAGATGAGTTCCTGGACTGGATGCAGGCCGCCGTGACAGCACTCCAGTCTCGGTGATTGTTTCGACGTCGTCTAGCTGATCAGCGCCCCCGCCTTGCCTTACCGGCCCATAATGGTCTGGTCTAAGTCAAGACGGGGGAAGAAAATGCTGGCGAACGCCACCGAAATCGTACAGATCGTACGCGAAGTCACCGCTGTGATGGGTCCGAAGCTCGAACGGTATTTGGCGGCCACGTACGGGCCGACCTGGCTGGAGATCGTCAACGGGCACCTGGCGCAGCAAGGGCTGTCACCCGGCGCTGCTCTCGTGGAGCGCTTCTGCCTCGCCGTTTGCGCGTACGATCCGGCGACCTTTGGCTGGGCCGGCGCGGATCGACGCCAGTTGGCGGAGGACCTTTTCGCCCTGGCCGGCCCGGCGTACGACGACCAGCCCATTCCGACGGCCGACGTGGTCCGGGCCCGCGAGATCGCCAGCGCCATACACGGGGGCAGCGGTTCGGATCACCAAGACCTCCCGGCCACGCCGAAGCAGTTCGCCGCGTTAATAGCGGAAGCAACCTTTCGCAAGCCGCCGCTGGGAAAGCGGGGCTATGCCGAGGACGAGGTCGACGGTTTCCTGGACTGGGTCTCGGAGCGCTGTGTCAGCGGGGCCTCCGTGTCGCCCGCCGACATCCAGCGCGCGGCCTTCCAAAAGCCTCCGCGAGGGCGGCGGGGCTACGACGAGCAGGACGTGGACGAGTTCCTGGAATGGATGAAAGCCACCTTGACGGCGTTCGAGTCTTAAAGGGTCAGGGCCAAATAGAAGTCCACCCGGTCGGGGAAGGACATCAGGTCGCGGCCGGTCAGTTCCTCGACCCGGCGGAGTCGATAGCGCAAAGTGTTGACGTGTACGTGCAAACGCTCTGCTGCCTGGTTCCAGGAGCCCGCGCATTCAAGGAAAACTCTCAGCGTCTCGACCAGCGAGGAGCGGTGTTCTTTGTCGTACGTGTAAACCGGCCCGAGCAGCCGGGTCCGGAACATCGTTCGCAGTTCCTCCGGCATAGCCGTCCTGAGCAACTGGTGCGAGGTCAGGTCTGTGCCGACGGCGACCGCGGCCGGCCCCGGCCGGTGGGCCGCGAGGCGGCAGGCGTCCGCGGCTTCGGTGGTGCCTGACCGGACCGCCGGCCAGCCGACCGGTGAAGACACGCCCACCGCCAGCCGGGCCGCACCGAGCCCCGGCTCCAGCACCCGTACGGCTTCGGTGATCTCACCGCCGGCCTGCGCGAGCGTACGGCCGCCGGTCGGCACGGACACGTACGCGATGCCGTCGTTCACTGTGACGCTGGGCGGCATCGCGCCGAGGTGCGCGCCAAGCTCGGCGAGTACGTCGACGGCGCCGTCTGGCCAACCGTTGAGCATCGTCGCGGCCAGGATGAACACAGTGTCGTCGGACGCCCCAGACGGGTCCGGAGCGGCCCGCCAAGCGGTCCATTCCGCCCGTACGAGCTCGACGAGCCGGTCGGTCAGCAGCCGCTGATCCGCCGACCAGCGTTCGCCGTCGCCCTCGACCGCGACGAACCAGCCGGCCAGCCGGTGGTCGCCGACCTGCGCGGGAAGCAGGGTGTGAGTGGCGATGCCGGGACCGTGCACGGCGGTGGGCAACTGGTCGGCGGACAGGTAGCGGCGGGCCAGCACCTGCCGGCGGGCGAGCGCCGGCGCCCGTCCGGTGCCGGCGATCATCCGGCCGGTCGGCGCCAACACCCAGCAACCGGCGGCCAGCTCGGCCGACACCGCCGCGAGGACCGTCGCCAGGTCGGCGGTGGCCGCCGGGAAAGGCAACCGGCGTTCGGCCGCGAGCGCCAGAACGACGTATTCGGTGATGACCGAGAACGACAGGTCGGCCGGGATTTCGAAGAGCGGCACGCCATGTCGCGCGCAGGCCGGCAGCAGGTCCGCGGGCAGCGAGTCGAGGCCCGCCGAACCCACCACCAGGCCGGCGACCCCGGACCGCGCGAGGGTGGCGAGGAACCGCTCGATGTCCGCCGGCCCCTGCCACCACATCAGCCCAGTCAGCACCAGCTCACCGCCGGACAGGAACCGGCCCGGGTCCAGCAGGTCGGTGGTGATGGTGCGGCGGACCTCCCGCTCCAGCCCGTCGGTTGCGGTGAGTAACCGCAACCGCAGGTCGGGTACGTCCAACAGGGCAGCGAGTCGCATGATTGGAGAAATCTACAAGAACAGTGCCCTCGGGCGCCGCTCATTTGGTGCTTTTGGTGACTGGCTGCCGGTCCTGCCAGCGGCTTTACTAACTGGTACGCCTACCGAGAGCGGGAGTAAATGCAGCAAGCCGCGGCCAGCGCTTCGCTGGCCACGTTCAACGCACTGCCCGCCGATGCCGCCGAAGAGCAGTTGCGGAGTTGCTGCGCCGCGCCGCTATGGATACACACAGTAGTCAGTCGGCGACCGTACGCGTCAGTGAACGAGGTGTTGACCGCTTCCGACGAGATCCTCGCCAGTGTCGGCTGGGCCGAGATCGAGCTCGCGCTGGCGGCGCACCCGCGGATCGGCCAGCGTGCCGCTGGGTCCGGTGCGGAGGCGAGGTGGTCTCGGCAGGAGCAGTCGGCGGCGGCGACCGACGACCAGCGGGTCGCCGCCGAGCTGGGCGACGGCAACGTCGCGTACGAGAGGCGTTTCGACCGGGTCTTCCTGATCTGCGCCACCGGGTTGAGCGCCGCCGAGATCCTCACCGCGCTGCGGGGCCGGCTGGAAAACGACGACGAAACCGAGGCCGCGGTGACCCGAGCGGAGTTGGCCAAGATCGTCCGGATCAGGTTGGAGCGGATCCTGTGAGCATTTCGACCCACATTCTGGACACCGCGACCGGCCGCCCGGCGGCGAATGTGGCCGTACGACTCGAAAAAGAGTCGGGAGCCGCGGTGGCTGAGGCGAGGACCAACGACGACGGCCGGATCCGGTGGGATTTTGAGGTGGAGCCGGGGATCTATCGGCTGGTCTTCGACACTGGCGGCTATCTTGGGCCGGACGCCTTCTATCCGGAGGCGTCGGTGACCTTCCGAGTGGCCGACCCGAGCGGTCATCTCCACGTTCCACTCCTGCTTGGGCCGTATTCGTACACCACCTATCGCGGCTCGTAAGGAAAAACATGGGCATCGTTCTGGGGGACAACTCGTACGGCAAGGCGGAAACGCGGCTGGTTTTCGTCGATCGGGCCGCGCCACAGCATCGGATCGTCGATTTCAATGTCACCACAGCGCTTTCAGGTGATCTGGCGGCGACCCACCTGACTGGCGACAACACCGATGTGCTGCCAACCGATTCACAGAAGAACACCGTTTTCGCCTTCGCCAGGGACGGCGTCGGCGAGCCGGAGGACTTCGCCGCCCGGCTGGCCCGGCATTTCGTGGAAAGCCAGCCGGCGATCCGATCGGCCACAGTGGACATCGAGTCGTACGGCTGGGATCGGATGACGGTGGGCGGCGCGCCGGCCCATCATTCGTTCGTACGCGCGGCGGGCACTCGTACGGCCAGCGTCACGTACGACGGGACGTTGTCGGTTTCGTCCGGCATCACGGACCTGGTCGTGCTGAACACCACCGGATCGGAGTTCTGGGGCTATCCCAAGGATCCGTACACGACCCTGGCCGAGACCAAGGACCGGGTGCTGGCGACCGCGGTGACCGCCCGGTGGCGGCACCGGGCCGGGTCTGACTGGGCCGTTTCGCACGCGGAGACTTTGCGGCTGCTGCTGGAAACCTTCGCCGAAGTGCACAGTCTTTCGTTGCAGCAGACCCTTTACGCGATGGGTCGGCGGGTACTCGAGGAGCGCGAGGAAGTGGCCGAGATTCGGTTGGAGTTGCCGAACAAGCATCACATCCCGGTCGACCTCAGCCCCTTCGGGCTCGACAATCCTGGCGTAGTCTTCCATGCCACAGATCGCCCGTACGGCCTGATTCAGGCCACCGTGACCAGGGACGACGCATGACCCATCCGGTTGACGAGGTGCCACCGGCCGGCAAGCTGCTGTCGCTGGGTTTGCAGCACGTGCTGGCGATGTACGCCGGCGCCGTCGCTGTCCCCTTGATCGTCGGCAGCGCGCTGCACCTGTCGAGCGCCGATTTGGCGTACCTGATCAGCGCGGACCTGCTGATCTCCGGAATAGCCACGCTGATCCAGTGCATCGGCGTGTGGCGGTTCGGGGTGCGGTTGCCGTTGATGCAGGGCTGCACTTTCGCCGCGGTTACCCCAATGGTGCTGATTGGTACGACCGGAGGCGGGATCAGGGCGGTTTACGGCGCTGTGATCGTGTCGGGTGTGGGCATGATCCTGTTGGCGCCGCTTTTCGGTCGGCTGCTGAGATTCTTCCCGCCGCTGGTGACCGGAACGGTGATCACGATCATCGGCCTGTCGCTGCTGCCGGTCGCGGCCAACTGGGCGGCCGGTGGGCAGGGCACGCCCGGATTCGGCAAACCGGCGAATCTGGCGCTGGCCCTCGGAGTTCTGGTGCTGATCCTGCTGATTCAGCGGTTCGCGCCGGGGTTCTGGAGCCGGATCGCGGTCCTGCTGGGCATTGTGATCGGTGCCGTGGTGGGCATCCCTCTCGGCTTCACGAATTTCTCGTCGGTGTCCGAAGTCGGGCTTTTCGGGGTGAGCACGCCGTTTCACTTCGGGCTGCCGACCTTTCAGCTGGCCGCGATCCTGTCCATGCTGGTCGTGATGCTGGTGACGATGACCGAGACGACCGGCGACATTCTCGCGGTGGGAGAGATCGCCCGGAAACCGGTCGATCGCCGGGTGCTCGCTGATGGGCTGCGCGCGGACGGACTGTCCACTGTGCTCGGTGGGATTTTCAACACCTTCCCGTACACGGCGTTCGCGCAGAATGTCGGCCTGGTCGGCTTGACCCGCGTTCGCAGTCGATACGTGGTGGCAGTCGGCGGCGGGTTTCTGGTGCTGTTGGGGCTGATCCGGCCGCTCGGCGAGACCGTCGCGGCCATTCCGGCGCCGGTGCTCGGCGGGGCCGGCGTCGTCATGTTCGGCACGGTTGCCGCGTACGGCATCAAAATGCTGGCCAAGGCCTCGTTGACCGGCAATAACCTCTTGTTGGTCGCGATATCGCTCGGCGTCGGCCTGGCGCCGACCGTCGTACCGACGCTCTACCAGCAGTTTCCGGGCTGGTTCCAGGTGATCGCCGGCTCCGGCATCAGCGCCGGCTGCGTGGTCGCCGTGCTGCTCAATCTGCTCTTCAACCATCTGCCGTCCGGTCGCGGTCGCGAACCGGAGCGGGAAATAACAGGAGACACCAGTGCGATTTCATCGCCCGCCCAGCCTGGCTGAGGCGCTGGCCATCAAGGCCGACAACCCGAAAGTGCTGCCGTTGGCCGGTGGCACCGACGTGATGGTGGCGGCGAACTTCGGCCGGCTGCCCGCCCGGGACGTCCTCGACCTGACCGACGTGCCAGAACTTTCCCAGTGGTGGCGGGAAGATGACCGCTACCTGATCGGCGGCACCGTGCCGTACGCGCGAATCATCGCGGAGCTGGCCGATGCGTTGCCGGGGCTCGCGATGGCCAGCCGTACGGTCGGCTCGCCGCAGATCCGCAACCGCGGCACCGTCGGCGGCAACCTCGGCACCGCGTCCCCGGCCGGCGACGCGCATCCGCCGCTGCTCGCCGGCCGCGCCGTCGTACGAGTGCAGTCCGTGCGAGGCGTGCGAAACATTCCGATCGACGACTATTTTGTCGGGCTGAAAAAGACTGCACTCGCGCCGGACGAGCTGGTGACCGCGATCGAGCTGGCGGCGGCGCCGGGACCGCAGCAGTTCGCCAAGGTCGGGACGCGTAACGCGATGGTGATCGCGGTGTGTTCTTTCGCGCTGGAACTGGATCCGGCCGCCAAACGGGTGGGGACCGGTCTCGGCTCGGCCGCGCCGACGCCCCGGCGCGCACCGGAAGCCGAGCGGTTCCTGGAAGACGAGCTTTCCGGTCGGTGGCTGGATCCGGGCCGGCCGCTGCCGCACGCGGTCGTACGGGAATTCGGGGAGCTGGTCGCGTCGGCGGCCGCGCCGATCGACGACGTGCGGTCGACCGCCGCGTACCGGCGGCACGCTCTTGGCGTGCTGGCCCGCCGGACGCTGGGCTGGACGTGGTTGGACTACCAGAAAGAAACCAGGCAATGCGCGTAAATCTGAGTGTCAACGGCCGCTCGCATGCGGCCGACAATGTCGGCGAGACCGAGAGCCTGCTTTTCCTGCTCCGCGAGCGGCTCGGGTATCCAGCCGCGAAAGGTGCTTGCGAGCAGGGCGAATGCGGCTCCTGTACGGTCCAGCTCAATGGCCGTCCAGTGTGTTCCTGCCTGGTCGCGGCCGGCCAGGCGGAGGGCGCCGAGGTCGGCACCGTGGAGGGCATGGCCCGCGGGGATGCCTTGCATCCGTTGCAGAAAGCGTTCTTGGACGCCGGCGCCGTCCAATGTGGATTCTGTACGCCCGGCCTGTTGGTCGCCGCTGACGACCTGCTGACCCGGGTGGCCGATCCCTCCGAAGCGCAGATTCGCGAGGCGTTGGCCGGCAACCTGTGCCGCTGCACGGGCTACGAAAAGATCATCGAGGCCGTACAAGCGGCGGCGAGGAAGTCATGACTCTCATCATCGACGGCGCCGCGGTGTCCACTGTGGACTCCGCAGGCACCGAGCACCCAACCGGTCACGTGGTCATCGCCGACGGCCGCATCCAGTCCGTCGCTTCAGGACGGGCGCCCAAAGGCCTGGATGGCGAGTACGTCGATGGCACCGGTTGCCTTTTGACGCCCGGCCTGGTCAACACCCATCACCATCTTTACCAGTGGGCGACCCGTGGGTACGCGCAGAACTCGATCCTTTTCGACTGGCTGACCGAGCTCTACCCCATTTGGGCGGGCTTGGACGCGGATATCGTGCACACCGCCGCGACCGCCGGCCTCACCCGACTGGCCCAGACCGGCTGCACGACCGCGGCCGACCATCACTATGTTTTTCCGTCCGGTGGCGGCGATGTCTTTGGCGCGCTGATCGGTGCCGGTGAACGGGTCGGCATTCGGTTGCACGCTGTCCGCGGCTCGATGGACCGCGGCGCCGCCGAGGGTGGGCTGCCGCCGGACAACCTGGTCGAGAAGACCGACGCGGCGCTGGCCGGAACCGCTGACGCCATCGCGAAATACCACGACCCGAGCCCGGACGCGATGGTGCGGGTAGCGGTCGGACCGTGCTCACCGTTCTCGGTGAGCGCCGAGTTGATGCGCGGTGCCGCCGAAATCGCCCGTGAAATGGGCGTCCGGATGCACACCCACCTGGCCGAGACGGTCGAGGAGGAACAGCAGTGCCGGGCCGAGTTCGGCTGCACTCCAGCCGAATACGCCGAGCGGTTGGGGTGGCTCGGTGACGACACCTGGCTGGCGCACGGCATCCATCTTTCCGACGTGGCCGTACAAAGGCTGGCGGCGACCGGCACCGGCGTCGCGCACTGCCCGAATTCCAACTCGCGGCTCGGCGCCGGAACAGCCCGCGTACGGGACCTCACGACTGCCGGCGCGCCAGTGGGGCTGGGGGTCGATGGGGCCGCCTCGCAAGAAGATGGCGGGCTCGTTCACGAGCTGCGGCAGGCGCTTTATCTCGCCAGGCAGCGCGGCGGCCCGTACGCCATGACCGTACGGGATGTGTTGCGGCTGGGGACGATGGGCGGCGCGCGTTGTCTTGGCCGGGAGAAAGAAATCGGCTCGATCGAACCGGGCAAGCTCGCCGATCTCGCGCTCTGGCGGCTGGATGGCTTCGAGCACGCCGGAATGACCGATCCAGTGGCCGCCATGGTGCTCGGGCCGGTGCCACCGCTGGCATTGTTGCTGGTGGGTGGGGAGCCGGTGGTGACTGACGGCAAGGTACGCGGAATGGACGAGCACGCGCTCGCGGTCGAGCTGCGGACCGCCAGCCAACAATTGGCCGCGCGATGACCAGAACAGCCCCGGACGTACGAATTGCCGGCGGGGTAGGAGAAAGTCCGCTGCGGCCGGACGGCGTGCCGAAAGTGCGCGGTGAATTCGCCTATTCCTCGGACCTTTTCGCGGACGACATGCTCTGGGGCGCGACATTGCGCAGCCCGCATCCGTACGCGCGAATCACCTCGATCGAGATCGCCGGCGCACTCGCGATTCCCGGAGTGCACGCGGTCCTCATCCACAGTGATGTGCCCGGCCCCAATCGGTACGGGCAGGAACATCAGGACCAGCCGGTGCTGGCCGAGGATATCGTTCGCTACCAAGGCGAAGCGGTGGCCGTAGTAGCCGCTGATCACCCGGAAACAGCTCGCCGCGCCGCCAAGGCCATCGCGGTCGAATACGAGGTTCTGACACCCATCGACGACGCGGTGAAGGCGATGGAACCTGGCTCGGCGCAACTTCACGAGCATGCGCCGAGAAATATCGTCCGGCACGTCCCGGTCCGGTTTGGTGACTCATCCGCGACCGCCCCGGTTGTGGTATCCGGCGACTATGAGGTCGGCATGCAGGACCAGGCCTTTTTGGGCCCGGAGTCCGGATTGGCGGTGCCGGCCGAGGATGGTGGGGTCGACCTCTACATCGCCACCCAGTGGCTGCACGTCGACCAGCGGCAGGTGACCGAGGCTCTTGGCCTGCCTACGGAGAAAGTGCGGCTCTCGCTGGCCGGTGTCGGGGGCGCTTTTGGCGGCCGCGAAGACCTGTCGATCCAGATCCACGCGTGCATGCTGGCTCTGCACACCGGACGCCCGGTGAAGATGGTCTACACCCGCGAGGAGTCGTTTTTCGGGCACGTCCACCGGCATCCGGCGGTGATGCATTACGAGCACGGCGCTGAGCTGGACGGAACGCTGGTCTACGTCAAGGCGCGGATCGTGCTGGACGGCGGTGCGTATGCGGCGACCACATCGGCGGTGACCGGTAACGCGGCGACGCTTGGTGTCGGCCCGTACGAGGTGCCCAATGTGGTGATGGACGCGTATGGGATGTACACGAACAACCCGCCGTGCGGCGCGATGCGCGGTTTTGGTGCTGTGCAGGCGTGTTTCGCGTACGAGACGCAGATGGACAAGCTGGCGGCCGAACTTGGCCTGGACCCGGTCGAACTCCGCATCCGCAATGCCGTCTCGGAGGGCTCGGTTTTGCCTACCGGACAGCGAATCGACGCGCCGGCGCCGGTCGCCCGCCTGCTGGAGCTGGTACGCGATCGGCCGCTGCCCGCGGTCTCGGTCGGCCCCGGCTCGATGCCGGGCGGCTATGCCAACACCACGCACGGCGAGTCGGTGGTGCGCGGGGTCGGTTATGGCATCGGGATCAAGAACGTCGGTTTTTCCGAGGGTTTTGACGATTATTCGACCGCGCGGGTACGGCTGCGGATCACCGCCGGTGAGCCGGTGGTCTCGGTGCACACGGCCGCCGCCGAGGTCGGGCAGGGACTTGTCACGCTGCAGGGGCAGATCGCGCGTACCGAGTTGGGCATCGAGCGGGTAGTGATCGAGCCGGCCGACACCAGCATCGGCAGCGCCGGGTCGAGCTCGGCTTCGCGGCAGAGTTATGTCACCGGCGGTGCCGTCCAGGCCGCCTGTCAGCAGCTGCGCGATGACCTGTTTTCGCTGGTACGCAAGCGGTTCGGCAGTGAGCTCAATGATCTGTCCATCTCTGGTGGGAAAGTTGTGTCGGCGCGTCGCGGCGGGCTGGTCGACCTGGTGGAACTGGTAGGGGATCGGACACTGGAAAAGGAGGTGCAGTGGCGGCACCGGCCGACCCAGCCGATCCACCCGAGGACCGGTCAGGGTTTCGCGCACGTCCAGTATTCTTTCGCGGCCCACCGGGCGGTCGTCGACGTGGACACCGAGTTGGGACTGGTGAAGGTTGTCGAGCTGGCCTGTGCGCAGGATGTCGGCAAGATCATGAATCCGACCGCGTTGCTTGGCCAGATCCACGGCGGATCCGCGCAGGGGCTCGGGCTCGCGGTGATGGAGGAAATCCAACTCGCGGGTGGAAAGCTCCTCAATCCGTCGTTCACCGACTATCTGATCCCTACCATCCTGGATATGCCGCCGATGAAAGTGGACGTCCTGGAATTAGCTGATCCGCATGCGCCCTACGGCCTGCGCGGGGTCGGGGAAGCGCCGACGATTTCGTCGACGCCGGCGATTGTCGCGGCGATCCGGGCCGCCACCGGCGTGGCGCTGACCCGAATCCCGGTACGACCCGAGCATCTCGCTTTCGCGCATGCCTGACCTTGACCTGGTGATCCGTGGCCGTGCCGTGGTCGGCGCTGAGCAGATTTCGTGTGGTGTCGGGGTAAAAGATGGTGTGATCGTCTCGTTGGATAATGGTTCGTACGCCGAAACGACGATCGAGCTCGCCGATGACGAGGTGTTGTTGCCGGGGTTGGTGGACAGTCATGTGCACGTCAACGATCCGGGCCGCGAGTCCTGGGAAGGGTTCGGCACCGCGACTCGGGCCGCCGCGGCCGGCGGCGTGACCACGATCGTCGACATGCCGCTGAACAGCATTCCGCCGACCATCGACGTTCCTTCGCTGCTAGTGAAGCAAAGGACGGCCGCCGACCGGATTCATGTGGATGTGGGTTTCTGGGGTGGCGCGGTGCCAGCCAGCCTCGGGAACTTGCTGCCACTGCATGAGGCCGGCGTCTTCGGTTTCAAGAGTTTCCTGCTCCACTCAGGCGTGGACGAGTTCCCCGCGCTGTCGCCAGCTCAATTCGCCTTGGCGATGACGGAACTGAGCGGGCCGGACGCGCTGATGATCGTTCATGCCGAGGACCGCGCGACGATCGACGCCGCGCCACCGCCGACCGGCGTCCACTACCGGGATTTCCTCGCTTCCAGGCCAGCCAACGCCGAGGATCTGGCGATTTCCGGGGTGATAGCGGCGGCCCGTCGGACCGGCGCACGCGTACACGTGCTGCATTTGGCCAGTGCGTCGGCGCTGGCCCTGATTGCCGCCGCGAAGGCGGATGGCGTGCGGATCACCGCGGAGACCTGCCCGCACTATCTGACGTTCTGCGCCGAGGAAATTCCGGATGGAGCCACACCGTACAAATGCTGCCCGCCGATTCGCGACGCGGCCAACCGGGAGTTGCTGTGGCGGGGGCTCGCCGACGGAATCATTGACTGCGTGGTGAGCGATCATTCGCCGTCCACACCTGATCTCAAGGATTTGGAACACGGGGACTTCGGTGTAGCCTGGGGCGGTATTTCCGGCCTCCAGTTGGGATTGTCGGCGGTGTGGACGCAGGCACGGGTTCGCGGCTTCACCCTCACGGACGTCGTACGATGGATGGCCGCCGGCCCTTCACAAGTGGCCGGCCTCGCCGGCAAGGGCGGGATCGCGGTCGGACGAGACGCGGATTTCTGTGTGTTCGCACCGGATGACGCGTACGTCGTGGATCCCAACCGGTTGTATCACCGGAATCCGGTCTCGGCGTACCAGGGCCGGGCACTGGCCGGAGTGGTCCGGCAGACGTGGTTGCGAGGTCACCGCGTCAGCGGCGAGAATCCTAGCGGAAGACTGTTGTCCAGAGGAGAACGATGACCGATCCGCAGTGGCTGCGGCTTCCCGACCTGGCCTCGCGAGCGCTCGGCGGCAGTGTCGTCTCAGCCAATGACGAGTTCTTCGCCGAGCGCGAGAATCTCATCAGATCCGAGGCTCCGGTGTTCAATCGGTACACTTTTGGCGCCAAGGGCCAGGTCTACGACGGCTGGGAGACTCGCCGCCGCCGCACCGAGGGTCATGACCACGCGGTGGTCCGGCTCGGAGTGCCCGGCGTGGTCCGCGGCGTCATCATCGACACTTCTTTCTTCACCGGAAACTTCCCGCCTTCCGCATCTGTCGAGGCATGCGGTGTCGAAGGATATCCGTCCCCGCTGGAACTGGAATCCGCGGACTGGCAACCGTTATTGCCGGCCAAGGCACTCACCGGCGACTCGGCGAACTTCTTCGCGATCGAGGATTCGCTTCGCTACACGCATGTACGCCTGTCGATCTATCCGGATGGGGGAGTGGCGCGGTTCCGGGTGCACGGTGAGCCGGTGCCGGACCCGCGGCTGCTCGATCTGTCCTCTGTGGACCTGGCGGCCCTGGAAAACGGCGGTCGGGTGACCGGCTGTAGCAACATGTTCTACGGTTCGCCGCAAAACCTGCTGCTGCCGGGGCTGGCCCGGGTGATGGGCGAGGGCTGGGAGACCTCCCGGCGGCGGGACGACGGCAACGACTGGGTGAGCATAAGGCTGGCGGCTCCGGGGGTGATCCGGTTGGCGGAGCTGGACACCTCGCATTTCAAGGGAAACGCACCTGGATTCGGCACCCTGCGCGGACTGATCGGCGGTTCGTGGGTGGAGTTGCTGCCTCGTACGCGCCTGCAGCCGGACACCCGGCACCGCTTCCGGCTGGCCGCGACCGACGTGGTCAGCGAGGTCCGGATGGATGTCTTCCCGGACGGCGGAATGGCCCGGCTTCGGCTTTTCGGTGCGGTTCCTGAGGAACTTCGCAAGCAGCTGGTGGCTGGTTGGTTCGACCGGCTGCCGGACGCGCAGGCCCGCGAGGTGCTGGCCACCGATCCGCATTTCGGGCGGCCGTAAAGCTACCGGGCCGGTATTCTCTTCTGCGTCCATCGGTTGACCACGTCGTTCGGAGACTCATGCGCGCCGCGATCATTCCCGCCTTCGGCCGGCCGCCCCAGGTGGGCGAGTGGCCTGATCCGAAACCGCTGCCCGGCCAGACGTTGATTCGCAACCGGGCGGCCGCGGTCAACCCGGTCGACCTGAAAATGGCCTCCGGCACGTACTACTTCGGTGCTCCTGAACCGCCTTACGTGGCCGGGGCCGAAGGCGTCGGCGAGGCGAACGGCGTTCGCTATTGGTATGAGACAGGCCAGCGGGGTGGCGCTTTCGCCGAGTTGACTGCGGTGGACAGCGACCACTTGGTCGCATTGCCGGACGGTCTCGAGAACGCGGTCGCCGCCACTCTCGGCGTCGCCGGCCTGGCTGCCTGGGATGCCCTGGCCCGCCGGGCCGCGCTGCGGAAAGGCGAAACCGTGCTCGTCCTGGGCGCCAGCGGTGCGGTCGGTGCTTTCGCCGTCCAGATCGCGCGCCTGCTCGGCGCTTGGAAGGTCGTCGCCGCAGCTCGGGACACCGGCACGCTCAGCCCTTCGGTGCGTACGGCCGCAGACACCGTCGTCGCCCTCGACGGCGACGACCTGGTCGCTAGACTGGGCGCCGCCGCACCGGCTGGCTACGATGTGATCATCGATCCGCTGTGGGGGCTGCCCGCTCAGGCCGCGCTGGCCTGCACGGCTGAAAACGCCCGGCTGGTGCAGCTGGGATCGGCCGCCGGCGAAACCGTCCCCATCGCCGGTGGAATAGTACGTAAATCCTCGACGAGCATTCTCGGCTACACGATTTACGCTATTCCGTGGGAAATCAAACGCGAGGCCTACCGTCAACTCGCTGCCCATGCCGCCGCCGGCCGTCTGGTCGTCGAATGGGAGTCACTGCCGTTGGCCGAGATCGCCGAAGCGTGGGAGCTGCAAGCCCACTCGCCCCACCGCAAACTGGTCCTGGAAATGTAGCGCCTCACCAGTCGGGAAGCTGATTTCGTTTCTGTGGATAAGAAACGGACCACCCTGAAATGCCTTGTGGAGAACTTCTATTTCAAAGCGCGCGCTCTGGCCCGATACTCGACCGTTTGTTTTCTACCCAGGCCGGTAATAATCACCGACCCTCTTCGCCGCCACCCAGCGAACAGCTACCGCACCGTCGGTCAGCGATCTTGTGGATGGGTGCCTGGGTGATACCCGCCGTCATCCATCCCGACGACGGGCTTCCACCGGCCTCCTGCTGTCAGTCGGGATTTCAGTCCGCACGCGGGGTCCCGTACCAGCGCCATTCTGTCAGCTTTGGCCGACCTGGCAGTTCCACTCGCCCGGTGGTCCAGAGCAGGACCTGCCACCGGTCACCGCCGGCCGGCGCGTCCGGGAAGAGCCGCGCCAGCACTCGATCGCAGAGGTCGGCCGGTGGGTCCCACGGCACCCCAAGACCGGCCGCGATGTCGTACGTATGCACCAAAGTCTCCACAACGCCCATCGCGGCGAAACCTTCCGGGTCCGCGGCGCCGAAAATGTGCCTGGAGCGAACCTCCGGCGAGGTCGTACGCACCATCGCCACCAGCAGCGCGGCGCAGGCCTCCAAAACCTCGAACAGTCCAGAAGGGCCAGCGGAACGGTCGACGAAAACGACGTTCGCGGGTCCTGCTGGCCGCTGCCGGATCCAGGCGAACGGCACCTCGCGCTCCAGCGACGGGGTCCTCGGGCCAAGCTGCGCCGCGTACGCGAACAAGTCGTCGGCGAGATGTTCGACGGTTTCCCAGCAGCCCCACTCCAGTGTGCCCGCGTTGCCCTCCCAAGCGTCCGGCGAAGCTTGCCGGAAGGCCGCGATCGCCAGCTGGACGGCGTCGTCGACATCGATCGCGGTGACGGGTTTTCGCACGAATCTCCTGTCAGAACCTCGACTGTCCACCGTTAGATGATCACAGGCCTGTCAATCGCATAAAGCACGAAAGGACTGCCGCGATGGACAATGTCCCGGAGGTGGTGCATGCCGATCCGCGCCATCACCGCCTGGGAGCGGATGTTTTCCTTTTCGGTGAAAGCCACGATCTGGTCGGCGGCGGGCAAGGTGAACCCGTACGCCAGACTTTCCCGGCCGATCTCACTGGCATAGCCGCGCCCCCAGAAATCACCGCGTAACGCCCAGCCGGTCTCCAACCGGCGCTCGCCGTCGACGTGTTTCCACGAGAGGCCGCCGCGGCCCACCACCTTGCCGGAGATTCGCTCGTACGCCAGCCATTTGTGGACGCTTCCGGACGCCCATGCGGCGCCATAAAGGGACGCTTCGCGACGAGCCATGTCCAACGTCCACTGGCCATACCAGTGGGCCACCGCCGGATCTTGGTGCACGGTCCAAAGATCGCCGGCGTGGTCACTGGTGATCGGTTCCAGCCGCAGCCGTTCGGTCGTACGCACCGGAACACGATAGCCAGTCGGCTGCCCGTTGAGGAATCCCTTTTGGGCCGGCGGCATTGCCGGGAACCGGATTCGGTGGCTTGTTTGTCATGTGATTGTCAAGACGGCAATCAGCTGGGAGGACGGGGCGTGCAGGACAGACCCGCGACAGCGCGTGAACGGCTGGATGAGATCTTCCGAGCCACTCATCCGCGCTTGGTGATGAACATGTTCGCCCTGACCGGGGACACGGCCGAGGCCGAGGATGTGGTGCAGGAGGCGTTCGTACGAGCGGTGGCCAACAGTCGGAAGGTGCTGGAGGCGGACAGCCCGGAGGCATGGTTGCGTACGGTCGCGCGCAATGTGGCGTTGAACCGATGGCGCCGCAAGGTTCGGCTCCGGCAGTTGATGCGCCAGAACGAGCCGCGGCCACCGGTGGTGCCGGAAATGTCGCCGGATCGGCTCGTTGTCTACGACGCGATTCGCCAGTTGCAGCCGCGATATCGCGAGGTGATCGCGCTGCACTATCTGGCGGACCTGTCGGTGGAACAGATCGCCCAGACCATCGGCGCCTCCACCGGAACCGTCAAGTCCCGGCTGCACCGCGGCCGGACCGCGCTCGGCCAGCTGCTCGGTTCGGACCGGTCCAGTTTCGTGGCCATGATGTCCGCTGATGGCCCGGTTCCGGCGATCGGAGAGATCTGATGACTACCTCGTTTTTTCAAGACCTGCGGGACAAAGTCGAGAGCGGTGCGTACACGCCCGACCTCGACGCGATCCACCGGGCCGGTGGCCACCGCCGGCGAGTACGCAACGTGGGCATCGTGGCGAGCGTCGTCGCCTTGGCTGTGCTGATTACTGGAACGTCGTTCGCGGTGTCCACCGCGAGATCTGACCGGGTGCCGCCGGCCAAAGCACCGGCCACTGGTACACCCGCCAAGGTGGTGCCGCTGACCGCCAGCATGAAAGTGGGCCGGATATACCCGATCGACACGAAACTGACGTACGCGCTGGTCGTCGCTTCGCCAGGGAAGTACGCGCTGGCCCGTACGACCGACGGTGGTGGGCATTGGCGGGCGTACGCGCTGCCAGCGGACGCCAATGCGGCCGCGGACCAGGCTCCCAAGAATGTCTGGGGACCGGATCCGGTGGTCTCGACGAACGACTTCCTGGTCTTTCTGAGTGCCACCGCCCTGACGGTCGGTGGCTACCTCACCCAGGACGGCGGCCAGAGTTGGCGGCGGATCGTGGGTGGACACCCTCTTAGCGGAGTGCCCAAAGGGCTGCCACCAACCATCGTCGGCGACGACATCAACAGTGTTCCGCGCGGATGGACTTTGGCCATGATGCAAAAGCGCATGGACGGATTCCAGTTGACCGCCGTCGATCCGGCCACCGGCGTCTGGCACGTCTTAGCTATCGCCCCGGGGACGGGTGTAGGCAGTGTGGAAGCGTCGCGTGATGGGACCATCTGGTGTACGTACACGCCGACCGCTGGGGGAAACGGGCTCGCTGTCAGCCACGATCAGGGCCGGACGTGGACAACACACGTACTGAAGTCGTCCGAAGGATCGGTTGGCACCTCGATCACCAGCCTCGATGGACGCCACGCCGCTATCAGTACGATTCGGCCGGTGCCGCAAAAGTCTGGACTGGGGCAGGGCGTGACCCTGGTCACTGACGATGGCGGCAGGACGTGGAACGAGGACCCTCAGTCGCACGGACTGCCATTCAGCGCTTGGCCTTTGGACGACGGCAGCATCGTGGGGACCGGAAACAACGACATTGGAAATCGGGACAACGTGGTGATCACTCGCGACAACGGCCGCACTTTCACCCCGGTGGCGCCAAACGGTCCCGTCAACTTCTTCGGTAAGACGGTGAACGGCCTCCTTGTTCGCGGTTACGTCGGTGGCACTGGGGCAACTGATTCGGTGTCGACCGACGGGGTGCACTGGACGAGCCCGCCGGTGCCGCCGCTGAAATAGCTCGTACGCAACGAAACAGCGGCTCTCGGGCCGCTGTTTCGTCGCGTCCGCAAGAAGAATCAGCGACCGTGGTAGACGCCGTCGCGGCGCTCCCGGAAGGCGGTCAGTGCCTCGGCCGAGTCTTCGGTGCTCTGCACCACCGCCATATGCGAGGAAATAAGATCCAATGCCGTACGCATGTCCGTACGCGCGGACTGATAGACCGCGCGTTTGATCATTCGTACGTTCACCGGGGGAGCGGCGGCGATCCGTTGCGCGAAATTGACCGCGCGGCCGGCGAATTCGGCGTCCGGGTAGACATGGTTGACCATGCCGATCTCCAGCGCCTCCTGGGCGCCGACGAAATCGCCCGTCCACAACAGTTCCAGGGCGCGGGCGCTGCCGATCAGCCGCGGCAGGAAGAAACAGCCGCCGTCGCCGGGCACCAGCCCGACCCGGATGTAACCCTCGGAAAACCGCGCCGAGGTGGCCGCGAGGCGCAGGTCGCACATCAGCGCCATGTCCATGCCGGCGCCTACCGCCACCCCGTTGACCGCCGCGATCACCGGTTTGTCCAGATCCTCCAAGGCGTACGCGACTCGATGGATCCGCTCCGCGAGGACGTTTTTGCGTGCCAGCGCGGAGGAATCGCCGGTGGCGAAGTCGTCCAGGTCGACGCCGGAGCAAAACGCGTCACCGGCGCCGGTCAGCAGGACTACCCGTACGTCCGGATTTGTCCGTGCATCAACCAGAAAACCGGCCCACGCGTCGATCATTTCCATGGTGAAAGCGTTCTTGCGCGCTGGCCGGTTCAGCGTGATCGTCCCGACGCCATCGGCGGTCGTGTACTCGATGTCGGCCATTGCCATCCTTTCGGGTGACCCGTTTGTCGTCCCACATCGTGTCATCCCGGGCGGTCGGCCCGTCGGCGGTCGGCGCGGGCGGCCTCCTCTGGACCGATACCTGGGCGGGATGCCCAACCAAGCACCTTGGAGGGACGCGGTGAGCGCTCGCGCGTTTGTACGGTTTGCTCACGGACCTAAGCGCAGAAGACCCTGACCGAGAGGCCGCAGCACCGTGAGCAGCACGATGGCAATGCAGAAGCGCCCGTTTCCCCGCCAGGTGGGCACGGACACCGCGTACAGCCTGGGCGGTTTTGTGGTGGCCGTGATCCGGTTCGTGCTTCTCGTCACGCTGTTCTCGGTGGGACTGGGCACCCTGGTGATCGGGATCGGCTTCCCCATCCTGGTGCTGGCGCTGTACGTGGCTCGCCGGTTCGCGGACATCGAGCGGCATTGGGTGGGCGCCGTACGAGGACGGCCGAGCGTGCGGCCGGCGTACCGGAGCCTGGAAGACCGGAGCGGCCTGAAGCGGCTGCTGACTCCGCTGGCCGAGGCCCAGAGTTGGCGGGACTTCCTCTACGGTGTCTTCGCCTTCATCCCGGCGACGATCGCTTTTGTGCTCGCCGTCACCTGGTGGGTGGCCGGTGTCGGCGGCACTTTGTACTTCCTGTGGGGATGGAGCCTGCCCACTGACGGCCACACTCTCGCGTACCTGCTCGGCCTCGGCTCATCGTACCGGGCGGATCTGATCCTGGAGACCACCATTGGCGTGCTGTTCCTGCTGACCGCGCCGCTGATGTCCCGATTGCTGGCGGTCACCAACACGGCCATCTCCCGGTCGATGCTGACCACCGACTGGATCGGCTAGCGCGCCCGGCGGGCGGCGCGTTTTGGCTTGATCGCTGGAGTCTGGGCCCGGGCCTCATCGGCAAGCGTCTGGAAAAGGCTGACGTAGCCGTTGACGCCCGGGCCGATGACCGCGGTGTCCACCCCGGTTTTGGGCCCCACTCCCGAGCGCAGGCTGCTGCCCGGGACCAGCCGCTCGATCGCGTCCTCCATATGGGCGTCCAGCAACGAAAGTACGAGTTCCTCGTCGCCACTGCGAATCGCGTCGATCAGCTTCCCGTGCTCGTCGGCGCGTTCTTCGACACCGCGATATGTCCGCTGCAGCGCGGAAAGACACATCCGGGTCTCCACCAACAAGGTACGGGCCATCCGGGCCAGTCGGTGGCTGCCGGCGGCCAGCACCAGCGACTCGTGGAACCGCAGGTCGGCGTCGCTGGCCGCGGCCGGGTCGTTGACCTGGGCGGCATACCGCAACAGTTCCTGGGCTTTTTCCAGGGAATCCGCCGCGGCGCGGTAGTCGCCGCGCATGATGCGTACGGCGGCGGCCCGCTCCACGGCCGTACGAGCGACGTAAATGTCATAGACGTCCGCGGGTTCGAGGTCGATGACGAACAGGCCACGGTGTCTTTCGCTGCGCAGCAAGCCTTCCTGGACCAGCCGCTGCATCGCTTCCCGCAGCGGCCCCCGGCTGACCTGGAACTGCCCGGCCAGCTCGGCCTCGCCCAGTTGGGTGCCCGGCGCGATCGCGCCGTTCATGATGGCCGTACGCAACTGCCTCGCGATGATCTCGGCGGTGGACTCCCGGCTGACCGGCAGTAAGCCCTCCGCGGTCATCGGCCCTGCCCCGCGCTCGCGGCCGCCCGGAACAGTGTTCCCAGTCCACTGTGGACCAAGGGTTCTCCGGACAGTCGCAGGGCTTCCCAGATGGTCACCTGGTTGGCCGTCAGCACCGGCTTGCCGATTCGCTTCTCGATCGTGTCGACGAGGGCGACCGTACGCATCGCGGTGTCCGGCACCAGCACCGCGTCCGCGTCCGGATGGTCGTTGCCAGCGGCCAGCTCCAGCACCGCGTCGACCGGCAGCGTGCCGACCTCGGCCGCGGTCTGGATGCCGTGGCTGGACATCCGGACGACCTCGATCCCGGCGGCGGCGAGGAAATCCACGAACCGGTCGGCGACTGGCTTCGGATAGCTCGCGGCCACCGCGACTTTTCGCGCACCGATCGCCTGGGTCGCTCGTACGAAGGCGAAAGACGTGCTCGACGCCGGCACTCCGGCCGCCTCGGCCAGTTTCGCCGCCTGTTCGGTGGCGCCTTCCCAGCCGTAGACGAAACTTCCGCTCGTACAAGCCCAGATGACCGCGGCGGGGGAGTACGCGGCCAAGCGGCCAGCGCCCTCGGCCAACCGGCTCGGATTCCCGAGATCGAGCAGCTCTTCGATGGCGTGCAGGTCCTCGCCGTACGTGTGCTCGACCCGCAGCGTGTGACCGCCGCCGAGCATCTTCTGCGCGGTGGGGTAGTCGTCTTCGGCGGCGTGCCCCGGGTAGAGAAAGCCGAGCGTGGTCACCGAGGCACCTCCGAGAGCTGGTACATATTGTCAACAATCCTACTTGAACCGGTCAATCGATCTCCCGCAGCCACTGCCCGGGCCCGACCACCGGCAGCTGCATCCGCCGCAGGCAGGCCCACATCGTCAGCTGGTTGGCGGTGAAGACGGGCTTGCCGAGCATCGTCTCCAGCGGCTCGATCAGGTCGTACGTGGGCAGGTTCGTGCAGCTGACGAAAATCGCCTCGGCGTCCGGACGGTCCGCTCGCAGCATGTGCTCGGCGACCGTGCGGTAGCTGACCTTCCAGATGCCGCCGCCCAGCCCGAGATGCTCGCTGGCGACGGTCTCCACGTTCAGCTCGCCGAGGAATTCGTGCAGTTTCGCCGTCAGGTCGGCATAGTACGGCGTGACCACCGAGATTTTGGTCAGTCCGAACGTTTTCAGCACCTCGGCGAGAGCGCCGGACGTGGTGACCGCGTCGGGTGCGCCGGAATCCCGAATCACTTTGCAGAGCCCGGATTCGGCGGCTACCCCGTTCACGAAGCTGCCCGAGGAACACAGATAGGCGACCACTTCGGGCTCGACGTGCAGCACGTCCCGGGTGGCGGCGGCCAGGTGGCGTACGTCGCTTACCAGCTGAGCCATCTCCATGCTGACCGGCACCGGCTCGTACGGCGTACGGGCCAGATGCAGCGAGACCTCGACCGGCACCCACCGCCACAGCTCCCGCTCCAGGGCGAGGTCGAAGGGCGCGATGATGCCGATGCCCCGTTGCGCCAATGGGCCTTCGAACATCGTGAAATCCACGGTTCACCTCCCGGTCAACGGCGACTCCGGGGCGCCCCGCGGATTGTTGACAATCATACGAACCGAACCTAGCGTGTCAATGTGGTCCGAACGGGTGATATTCCGGTGCTCGCTGTCCTCTGTGCGGACGACCGTCCGCCCCTGATGGCGGCCGTCGAAGCCGCGGCCGAGGTGCGCTACGCCGACGCCGCCGGTCTGCCGGCCGCACTGCGGGGAGCCGATTGCCTGCTGGTCTGGGATTTCCTGTCCAGAGCGGTGGAGCCGGCTTTCGCGGCCGCGGACCGGCTGGGCTGGCTGCACATCGCCAGCACCGGCGTGGACAACGTGCTTTTCCCGGCGATGCGGCAAAGTGACGTGCTACTGACCAACTCGTCGGGCATCTTCGATGGCGCGATCGCGGAGTACGTGCTGGGCTGTGTGTTGGCGTTCGCCAAGGATTTCCGTACGACCCTGACCGCGCAGCGGGAGAAACGCTGGTATCACCGGGAAACCGAGCGGATCGCCGGCCGGCGCGCGGTGGTGGTCGGCACCGGCCCGATCGGCCGGGCCATCGCCCGGCTGCTGGCCGCCGCCGGTCTCCAGGTGACCGGTGTCGGCCGTACGGCCCGCGTCGCTGACCCGGATTTCGTTGCCGTACAAGCATCTTCTGACCTGCATAAATGCCTGGGGGAGGCGGACTTCGTGGTCGCGGTGGCGCCGCTGACGGACGCTACCGCCGGGATGTTCGACAAGGCCGCCTTCGGCGCGATGAAGCCGACCGCCCGATTTATCAACGTTGGTCGCGGCGGGCTGGTGGTCACCGACGATCTTGTCGAGGCACTGCAAGGAAAAGTCATCGCCGGTGCCGCGCTCGACGTGTTCGAGATCGAGCCGCTGCCGGTACGTCATCCACTGTGGAGCCTGCCAAATGTTCTTATTTCACCCCATATGTCGGGAGACTTCGTCGGCTGGCTGCCCGCGCTTGCCGAGCTTTTCGTCGACAACTTCGGCAAGTGGCAAGCCGGAATGCCGTTGCGTAACGTCGTCGACAAACAGCTGGGTTACGTGCCAGCGCGATGAGGAGGATCGATGGCTGCCGATGAGACCCGGCTGACCGCGACCGAGTGGGTGGCCGCGTACTCGGCCGGCGAACGCTCGCCAGTGGAGGCGACCCGGCAGGCATTGGACCGGATCGAGAAATATGACCGGGAACTCAACGCGTACGTTCTCGTGGACGCCGAGGGCGCGATGGCGGCCGCCGAGGAGTCGGCGCAGCGGTGGGAGCAGGGCAACCCGATCGGGATGCTGGACGGCGTACCGGTGTCGATCAAGGACATGTTCCTCACCGCCGGGATGCCGACGGTCAAGGGATCGCGCGCCATCGACCCGGAGCAGGAGTGGACCGTCGACGCGCCGGTGTCCGCCCGGTTGCGCGAGCACGGCGCTGTCGTGCTGGGCAAGACCACCACGCCCGAGCTGGGCTGGAAGGGCGTCACCGACAGTCCGCTGTCCGGCGTCACCCGCAACCCGTGGAACCGCGAGCTGACCGCCGGCGGCTCCAGTGGCGGCAGCGCGGTCGCGGTGGCCACCGGGATGGGCGCGCTGTCGGTCGGTACGGACGGCGGCGGGTCGATCCGGATCCCGGCGTCCTTCTGCGGCATCGCTGGCCTCAAGCCGACGCATGGCCGGGTGCCGGTCTACCCGGCCAGCGCGTTCGGGCCGCTCTCGCACTCCGGCCCGATGGCGGTCTCGGTCGACGACCTGGCATTGCTGCTGGACGTGCTCGCGCAACCCGACCACCGGGACCCGACCTCACCGCCGCCGCCCGCCGGTTCGTACCGCGAGGCGGTCCGCCGAGACGTGCGCGGCCTGGTGGTGGCGTACAGCCCGAACTTGGGTTATGTCGATGTGGACCCGCAGGTCGACCTGATCGTCCGGGAGGCCGTCGAGGCGCTCGCCGACGCTGGCCTGCGGGTCGAGCTGGTCGATCCCGGGTTCGCCGATCCAGCGGACGCTTTCGAGGTGCTCTGGAGTACGGGTGCCGCGTACGCGCTGGACGGGCTCGAGCTGGAAGACCCGAGTGTGCTGGACCCGGGGCTCGCCGCGCTGTGGCAGCGCGGGCAGAAGCGGTCGGCCGGCGACTACCTGAACGCCACCGCGGTGCGTACGCAGCTGGGCATCGCGATGGGGGAGTTCCACCAGCGCTACGACCTGCTGTTGACCCCGACGATCCCGATCCTGCCCTTCGCCGCCGGCCACGATGTCCCGCCGGACAGCGACCATCTGGAGTGGCCGAGCTGGACGCCTTTCACGTACCCGTTCAACATGACCCAGCAACCGGCCGCGAGCGTGCCGGCCGGCTTCACCAGCGAGGGCCTGCCGGTTGGCCTGCAGGTGGTCGGGCCGCGGCACTCCGACGACCTGGTGCTGGCCGTCTGCCGGCTTTTCGAGACCGTGCGGCCCTGGGTGGACACCATCCACCAGTTGTGACCGGGTTTCCGGACGTGAAGTATTTTTCACGATCCGGAAACACCGCGGTGACGGCGGCTCAACCGGTTGGTTGCACGGTAACTACATGTCGAATTCGGGACAGATGCACACCGGCTCAAGGTAAGTCGGCCTTTCGATGGTCGAATCCGTACCGCTGACTGGTTTCGCCCTTGGCGTCGCCGCCGAGGCCGATCACGAGGTGCTGGTCACCGCGCTGTGTGACGCCGGTGCCGAGGTCTTCGCGGCCAGCGTCGCCGGCCCCGGCCGGGTGGCCGCTGACCGGCTGCTCGATCTCGTCACCTGCCGCCGCCTGGACGCCCTGGTCCTGACCGGCGCAGGCGCTGCCCAACGCCTCACCAATCGAGCCGCCCGGCGCGGCCTCGCCGCCGAACTCCACGCCGCGCTCTCACCCGAGGTCGTCGTCGCCTGCCTGGAACCGCTGGCCGAGGACGTACGCGCCATCGGCTGGGACGTACCGGTCAGCGCGCCCCACCTGGACAGCCTGATCCGCACTCTCGGCGCGTACTTGTGTTCCCGCGCACCCCAACTCGCGGTTTCCGGCCGTACGCTCGCCGTCCGCGGCCGGGCGGTGCTGGTCGACGGCGAGCCGAGGGAGATGCCACCGGCCGCGGTCGCCCTCCTTCGTGTCCTGATCCGCCGACCCGGACACGTCGTCAGCCGAGCCGAACTCCTGCGCGCTCTCCCCGGCGGCCGCCACAAACCGCACGCCGTCGACAGCGCGATATCCCGCCTCCGAGCCACCATCGGCGACCCGCGCCTCGTCCAAACCGTGGTCAAACGCGGTTACCGCCTCACCGCCGACGACTGACAATAATTCATCACGTGTTGATTTATTGTTCGTTTGCCCGTACCTTGACAGACGGGGTCGGAAGTCTGTGGGCCGGCCATCAGGGGAGGCGTAGGACATCATGACCGCACAAATGGCGCATATCGGCAACCCGGCAGGCACCGCGAAGCCGCTGGTACGGGCGTTGAAGGACACCGATGCGACCATGCTGGCGGAGGTCGGCGGCAAGGCGGCGAACCTCGGCGAGATGACCCAGGCGGGGCTCCCGGTGCCGGGCGGTTTCACGGTGACCACCGAGGCGTACGCGAGAGTGTCGCCGCGGCAGCTCGACTACGACGACCCGCAACTTCCGGCGAATGCACGGAAAATCCTGCTCGAGACTCCCGTCCCCGACGACGTCGAAGCGGAGATCCGGGCCGCGTACGGGCAGCTCGGCGCTGACGTGCCGGTGGCCGTACGCTCGTCGGCCACCGCCGAAGACCTGCCGTATGCGAGTTTCGCCGGCCAACAGGACACCTACCTGCACATCATCGGCGCCGACGCGGTGGTCGACGCGGTGCGCCGGTGCTGGGCCTCGCTGTGGACGGATCGAGCCGTCGCCTACCGGTCCAGCAACGACATCGACCACCGGTTGGTGCAGCTCGCCGTGGTCGTACAGCGAATGGTGGACGCGGAGATCGCCGGTGTGCTGCTGACCGCGAACCCACTCACCGGGCGCCGACGTGAGGCCGTGCTCGACGCCAGCCCCGGGCTCGGCGAGTCGGTGGTCTCCGGTTCGGTGAACCCGGACCATTTCGTCGTCGACACCCGTACGGGTGTCATCAAGGAGCGCCGGCTGGGGGACAAGCGGACCCTGATCCGATCATTGCCGGACGGCGGTACGGAGACGGTCAACCTGCCGGATGGTTCGGAGACCGCCTGCCTGACCGACGCCCAGATCGAGGATCTGGCGGCGCTGGGTGACCAGGTCGAGAAGCACTACGGGCGGCCGCAGGACATCGAGTGGGCGATCGAGCCGGGTGGCCGGCTGTGGCTGACCCAGGCGCGGCCGATCACCACCCTCTACCCGCTGCCGACGGACGCGCCGGACAGCCCGGACGAGCTCCGGGCGTACCTCAACGTCAACGTCGCGCAGGGCATGTTCCGCCCGTTCACGCCGATGGGCCTGGCGGCTTTCCGGCTGCTCGGTTCAGGCGTCGCGGACCTGCTGCACCACCCGGTGGCCGACGCTCGGCAGGGCCCGCCGATCCTGAAAGAGGCCGGCGGGCGGCTGTTCGTCGACGCGACCGCGATCATTCGCAGCAAGATCGGCCGCGACATCATGCCGCGAATGCTGGACGTGATGGAGGCTCGCTCGTCGGCGATCATGCGGTCGCTCTTCGACGAGCCGCGACTGTCGGTCATCCACAAGTCGCGGCGGCCGGTGCTCTCCGCGGTCGTACGCGTGGGCGTGCGGTTCGGCGCGCCTCAGCAGATCGGGCGCGCGTTCGCTCGCCCCGCGGCGGCTCGAGAGTACGTACGGAACCTCGAAAAGAGCCTGCACGAGGGGGTCGGGCAGCCCTCCGACGCGGCCGGCCACCTGCGGGCCGCCGAGTGGATCCTGAACAACCGGACGTCCCGCATCATCCCCAGCGTGATGCCGACGATGGCCGCCGGAACGCTCGCGTACGTGCTCGCCGGCCGGCTGATCCCGGACGCTGACCAGGACCTGCGGCGGGCCGTGCTGCGTGCGATGCCGTACAACGTGACCACCGAGATGGACCTGAGCCTCTGGCGGCTGGCGTCGCGGATCCGCACGGACGCGGAGGCAGCCGCCGAGCTGGCGGACACCTCGGCGGCTGACCTCGCGAAGCGCTACAAGGCTGGCTCGCTCACGGCCACGACCCAGCGTGGACTGGCCGCATTCCTGGAAAAGTACGGCCGGCGGGCGATCGCCGAGATCGATCTGGGCATGCCGCGCTGGTCCGACGACCCGACCCACATTCTTGGCGTGCTGGCCAACTACCTGCGGCTCGATGACGAGCGGCTGGCGCCGGACGCCCAATTCGCCCGCGGTGCCGTCGAGGCGCAGGACGCGATCGAGCAGCTGGTCGCGTACGCGCGGAGCCACGGCCGGCTGCGGGCCCGGCTGGTTGAGTTCGGCCTCCGGCGGTCCCGGGAGCTGATCGGCATCCGCGAGTCGCCGAAGTTCCTGCTGGTCACCGCGCTCGGCATGGCGCGCGAGCACCTCGCGGTGATTGGTCGCGAGCTGGTGGCGCGGCAGCTGCTGGACGACGCCGACGACGTGTTCTTCCTGGATTTCGGTGAGGTCGAGAAGGCGATCGCCGGGCAGGCGTACCAGCCGCTGGTCGCCGAGCGCCGGGAGGCGTACGAGCGGGAGGTCCGGCGCCGGAAGCTGCCTCGGCTGCTGCTGTCCGATGGCGCCGAGCCGGAGGTGACCACCAGCCGGGACGACCTGCCCGAAGGCGCACTCGGCGGCACCCCGGCGTCGTCCGGTACGGTCACCGGCGTCGCGCGGGTGGTGCTCGACCCGACCGGCGCCCACCTGGAACCCGGCGAGATCCTGGTCGCACCGTCCACTGACCCGGGCTGGACGCCGTTATTCCTGACCGCCGGCGGTCTGGTGATGGAGATGGGCGGCGCGAACTCGCATGGCGCGATGGTCGCCCGCGAGTACGGGATCCCCGCGGTCGTCGGCGTCCCGGACGCCACCCACGCCATCAAAACCGGCGACACCATCACCGTCGACGGCTCCACCGGCAGCGTCATCCAGCAAAGCGCTGCGGGCTGATAGGCGCTGCCCGTTTGGGCTGACGATACTTCGGCAGCAACCTTCTCGTCCGGATGAGGCGTCCTCTCGGCGTGCTTACCTCATTGGAAAGGCGCCCGAGTATGACTGTGGACGGCGATGACCAAGGCTTCGTGGCGTTCGTCTCGGATCGTTCGGCGAGCTTGCTGCGGACCGCGTATCTGCTGGTAGGAGACCAGAGCCGAGCCGAGGATCTGCTGCAGACGGCGTTGACGAAGACCTACCTGCGCTGGGGCCAGCTCCGGGATCCGGCGGCCGCCACCGCCTACGTCCGGCGCGTGCTGGCCAACACCGCCACGTCGTGGTGGCGACTGCGGTCCTTCTCGGAGCGACCGACGGACCGGCTGCCGGAAGTGCCCGGAGCCGACCAGATCGGTGCCCGCGAGGACCAGCTCGCGATGTGGCGGCACTTACAGGCATTGCCAGCGCGACAACGCACGGTGCTGGTGCTGCGCTACTACGAGGACCTGACCGAGCGGGAGACCGCGGCGGCCATGGGCATTTCGGTGGGCGGCGTGAAAAGCATGGCATCACGCGGACTGACCAGGCTTCGGGCCCTGATGGGCATCAGCGGCGACGTCATGGTGGCGGGAGAGGTGTTCTGATGACGAACGACGTGGAAACACTGTTGCGCAGGACGATGCGGGAACAGGGTGTACGGGTTGACGGCCCACCTGTCGGCGGCGAGGAGATCGTCCGGCGCGGCCAGCGGGTACGCCGTACTCGCCGCTGGGCCATGGTCGCCGGCGTGGTGGTCGTCGTCACCGGTTTGCTCGGTGGGGCGGTCGGGCTCGGATCTTTCCGTGACCACTCGTCCGTCGTACCGGCGACCGGTGCGGTGCCGACCGGACCGCCCAAGGTGGTGAGCGTCCAAAAGGACAAGTTGTCTTTGCCTGGAGGCAAAACCGTCGCGCTGCCGCGGTCGGGCCTGACTGGCGGGGCCTGGGTCATCACGCCGGTGGCCGGAGGATGGGTCGCCAACAGTTCGGTGGCGGCGGTGCTGGTGTCGCCGGCCGGGGTGGTCAGCAGCCTGGTCGAGGGAGCGCACACCGCCAACCTGAGCGTGGTCGCGTCGCCGGACGGCGAGCGAGTGGCTGTTACCCAGGCTGGTACGGCCGGCAACCTCGTGCAGGTTTACCAGGTGAGGACCAGGAAACTGATCGGCACCACTTCGCTCGTACGATCCGAGTCGGAGGTCGGGCCGCCGGAAAGCCACGTGCTCGGCTGGTATCGGGACTCGGTCGTGCTCGGAAGCGTGCCACCCAGCGGCCTGCCGCAGGTCGGCCTGTGGGATTTCGCGGCCGGGCCGTGGAACGGCAAGGTGAGCCAGCACGGGGTCGGGATCGTGCAGGGCGCCGCTGACGGTGACCGGTTGCTCGGCTACACGATGGATCCGAAGGGCCGGGTTTGCGTTGGGTTCGTCGACCCGGCTCGTGACTTCGCGATGTCCGGCCAGAGCTGCGACTTCCAGGTCAACCCAGGCGTTGGTCCGATCATTTCGGTGGCACCGGGCGGGAAGTCGATTGTGGTCACCGACCTGCTGACCAACGTGATCCGGGCCGCGACGGTCGAGGGTGACCATCTCGTCGCGGGGCCCAAGATGCGAGTCCCGTACCGGTTCCAGACCCTGAGCTTCGCCTGGGAGGACTCCGACACGGTGTTGGGGATCGGCAACCCGCCGTCCAACCCGGATGACACCATCCTGCGTTGCTCGGTGTCTTCCAACGCCTGCAGGGGAACCGGCTTCAAGGTTCCACGCACCATGGATCTCGGCCAGTTCAACGCCGCTGGCCTCACCCCGCAAAATCCCAGGTAACCCCTCGCGGTCAGGTCGTACGCAGGGTGATGGTGGTCCAGGCGCCGACGTGGATGCGGTCTCCGGCGGCGACTGGGCGTGGGACGTTGGGGGACAGGGCGGTGGGGTCGTCGTTGAGGGTCGTGCCGTTCGCCGAGCCGACATCGACGACGGCCCAGCCGCCGCCGGGTTGGGCGAGTAGGGCGGCGTGCAGGCGGGAGACGCCCGGGTCCTCTGGTGGGCCAGTCAGGTCGATGTCGGGCGCGATGCCCCGCGAAGTGCTCCGCCGGCCGATGCTGATTTCCTTGCTCCGCAAAGGAAAAGACCGCTCCGGGCAGTACGCCGGGAAGGCCACCGCGGCGGCGTCCGGGCCCTCGGCGGCTTGTACGACGTCGAAGTAGGCGCGGTCCGCGCTGATCACCGCGGTCCACTCGCTCGCCGCCGAGACGGCGAGGTCGATGGTCGGCAACGGCATCGGCAGCGGAGCCGTACGGGTAGCGGAGGCAACTGTTGGTGGGGGACCAGTGGGCGAGGCAGTGGCGGGTGACGCAGCAGTGGCGAGCGAGTCGGCGCCACAGGCCTCGCAGAACCGGCCGGCGAGCGGCGCTCCACAGGACCGGCACGGCTGGCCGTTGGGCCCGACCTCGGTCGACATGGCCTCGGTGGCGGCGGCGTCCGGGGAGACGATCGCGAGACCGCAGACGTCACAGAAGTCGTCTTCGGCGCTTTGGTGGCCAGCCGGGCAGGTGGGCATCAGCTGGGTCCCGGCTTCCCGACCCGCTTGGTGACCGTCGAGCGGGTGTCCAGTGTCATCTCGTCGACCGTCTCGACCTGGCGTTTGAGCCGTACGGTCCCGGTCACCGGGTCATCGATGTCGACCACCTTCGCGAGCAGCTTGGCGGTGTCCTCGTGGCCGGTCTCGGTGGCCAGCGCGACCGCCCGGCCGAGCTTGGCCGTGGCGGTCTCCACGTCGCCGGCCTTGCGGGCGGCCAGCCCCTCCTGGATCGCGGACGCCAGCTCGGCCTGCCCGGTGTAGTGCGCGACCTGCGGGTTGATCCGGGTGGACAGCGCGCTGTCATCCGTCCAGGTGGCGATGACCTGCGCTTTCCCCAGGATCTCGCCGTCCGGCAGGACCAGGCTGACCCGGCCGGCCAGCATCCGGTCGCCGACCCGGGCCGGACTGACCTGGACGCAGACGTGGTAGTCGCGGCTTTCGGTGCCCCAGGACGCCGTCGGATAGTCGCCGCTGCGCGGTACCGACTCGACCCGCCGGTCGGTGAGGTCCAGCAGCGACGGCTCGACCTGCTTCACGTACTTCACGGTCGCGCCCTGCGGGGTCCACAGCCGCAGCGCCACGTCGGCGACCTCCTTGCCCATCGCGGCGGCGGTCATCGACCGGAAGTCGGCGGCCAGCCCGGCCGGCTCGGCGATGATGTCGACGCTGCCGAGCATCCGGTTGGAGATCTTGCGCAGCTCGGCGACCTCCCAGTCGGTGCCGACCCCGCGGCAGTCGACCACATACTTGCCGGCCACCTGGCGCAGGATCGTGTCCAGCTTCTGCGGCGCCTCGTGTTCGTTGCGGCCGTCGGTGAGCAGGATGGCGTGCTTGATGGACGCCGGCTGGTCGGCGAACAGTCGATCGGCCAGCAGCAGCCACTCGCCGATCGCGGTGCCGCCGTCGGCGCGTACGCCCGCGAGCGCGCTCTTGGCCTCGGCGCGGGTACGGTCGTCGGCCGTCACCATCCGAGGGTGCCGCGGATAGATCATCTGAGCGATGTCCATGCCGTTGACCACCGCGAACTGGACCCCGTCGCGGAGCGTGTCGATCGCCACCGAGGTGGCCCGTTTGGCCTCCTCCAGCTTCCGGCGGGGCATCTCCATCGAGCCGGAGCAGTCCATGATGATCACTTCGGCCGCCGGTCCGGCCTGGGCCGTCGACGGGCCACCAGCGCCGCCAGTCGCGCTGACCGTGACGATCGCGTTGACCTCGGCGGCGCCTTCGGGCAGGTACTCGTTCTGGAAGACGGCCAGCTGGAACTGCGCGGTCATGCTTGTGGACTCCCAAGGTCTGTGATGGGGACTGGTACGACGACAACGGTGACGTTGTCGTGGCCGCCGGACTCCAGCGCGAGGGCGGTCAACGCCTGCGCGGTCTCGGCCGCCGGCCGGGTGCCGGCGGTGCCGGGTCCGGCGCGTACGGCCGTCGCCAGCCCGTCCAGTGCTGGCCGGTAGTTCCACAGCCCGTCGCTGCACAGCACCACCGCGCCCGGACCGTCCGGCTGGAACGTACGCACCTGCGGCTGGCGGTCCTCGGCGTCGGCGCCCACCCAGCGCGCCAACGCGTGTGCGTTCGGGTCGGCCATCGCCTGCTCGGCACTCACCCCCGCCGCCACCAGCAGCGATACGACGGTGTCGTCGACCGTCAGCTGCTGTTCGGTCAGGTCGTCGCCGATCCAGTACGCGCGACTGTCGCCCAGCCAGCCGACCGTCACCTCGCTCGCGGTGACGACCGCGGACACGTACGTGCACGAGGGCGCCTCGTGTGCGCGTACAAGCGCGTCCACCGCTTCGAAGGTGGCCGTCACCGCGTCGCCGGTCGCGTCCACCGCGTCGCTATGACTGAAGTCGTCGTTCTCCATAAGTGCCAACAAAAGCACGTCCGTGGCGGCATCGACGGCCGCTTGGGACGCCTCGTCGGCGCGCTCCGAGGACGCCACCCCGTCGCACACCACCGCGACCACGGCCCGGGTCTGGCCGGTACGACCGACCGCGCCGAAGGCCATCGAGTCCTCGTTGCGGGCCCGCCGTCGGCCCCGGTCGCTGACGCCGGCCACTGGGCCGAGGTCGCACTCCATCCGGTCCCGCCCGGCCGGCCGGCCGTGGCCGCAGTTCTCGCAGAAGCCATCGGGTCCGAAGGAGGCGTCGCCGCAGCTCCGGCAGGCGCTGGCGAGGCCGACTGGGCCGCCGACCGGGGTCCGGCGCAGCAGCTGGCTTTCGCCGCACTCCTCGCAGAACCGCTGCGCTGGCTCGACGGGTTGGCCGCAGTTCGGGCAGCTCATCGCGGCCATCACGTCCACGTCCTTGGCCGGATCGCGTTCGCGAGGTCCACCAGAGCGATCCGGTCGGTCCGATTGCCGGCCTGGCGAGCCAGCGTCCGATAGCAGCTCTCCAGGCCGACGCGCAGGTCCGGCTCGACCAGCCGGTGCCCTAAAATCACGCCTCTCGCGGTGCCGTTGGGTTGCGTACGCACCCAACTGAGCGCGACTTCCAGCAGCTCGCGGGTGGCCTGCGCGGTCCGCTCGGCGTCCAGTTTCAGGGCGGCCAGCTGGGTGCCGGCGGTGACCAGGTCCGGCTCGGTCAGGTCGGTCGGCCGCGGGGTGCCGGTACGAGCGCGGATCGCCGACAGCTGGGCGACCAGATAGTGGCTGGAGGTGTGCGGCACCGAGTTCAGCACGTCCACCGCCTCGATCCGGTCGCCGGTCGCGAGCAGCGCGCGGGCGAGGCCGAAGGCGGCGCTGACGTACGAGCGATCCGTCCGCCAGACGATCCGGTAGTAGCGCTCGGCGGTCCGCGCGTCCCCGGTCGCGGCGGCGGACACCGCGACCGCGAGTTTGGGCGCCGCCTCGCCCGGCAACATGTCGTAGACAGCGGTGAAGCGCTGCTGCGCGTCTTTCGGCAGGCCGTTGGCCAGCGCGACGAGCCCGCGATACCAGTCCAGCCGCCAGTCGTCCGGCTCGATGATGGTCAGCAGCTTGTCCAGCACCTTGGCGGCGCTGCCGGTCTCGCCGAGATCCAGATACGCGCGGGCGAGCCGCAGCCGGACCTCGACGCCCTCCACCTCGGCCGTGGACAGCTGGGTGACCAGCTCTTTCGGGTCTGTGGTGGTGACCGTGGCCAAGTACGCGATGCCAGAGTCGTCGGAGTCGGCCAGCGGCACCGGCAGGACGGCCGCGACCTCGGTCAGATCCGGCAGCTGGCCGAGCGAGCCGGGTACCCCGAAGGCCAGCCGTTCCGGGGTGAACTCCTTCGAGGCGCCGGGCCGCGGCTGGCCGTCCTTGGTCGCGAGCACCTCGCGTAGCACCCCGGTCAGCTGCTCGCGCATCTGTTCGGCGTCTCCGAACCGGCGAGCGGGATCCTTCGCCGTTGAGCGCAGCAGGAAGCGATAGTACGACTCGAACTCGGCCAGCAGCGGCACCTCGGCCGGCGTCGGCAGGGAGTGCCGGTAGGCGATCTGGAAGTCGAACGGGAAGCTCATCACCGCGAGGCTGCGACCGACTGTGTAGAGGTCGGAGGAGACCGACGGCCATGCCTCGCCGATCTCCGGCGCCTGGTAGCCGACGGTGCCGTAGATCGCCGACTTGTGGTCATCCGCGTGCCGGACCGCGCCGAGGTCGATCAGTTTCAGCTGCTCCTCGGTCTGGATCATGTTGTCCGGCTTGAAATCGCAGAAAAGCAGACCCGTGCTGTGCAGGAAGCCGAGCGCGGGCAGCATCTCCAGCGCGTACGCGATGGCCTGCTCCGGCGGCAGGCAGGCGCTCGGGTCGCCGGCCAGCCGGTTCGCCTTGATCAGGTCCTTCACCGACGTGCCGCCGATGTATTCCATGACGATGTAGCCGACCTCGGATTCAGCACCCGGATGCCGGTGGTTCACGAAGTTGTGGATCGGCACGATGCTCGGGTGCTCGACCTCGGCGAGGAAGCCGCGTTCGGCCATCGCGGCCGCCATCGCGTCCTCGTCACCGCTGTCCAGCAGGCCCTTCAGCACCACCCAGCGGTCCGCGACCGCGTGGTCCCTGGCCAGGTAGATCCAGCCGAGCCCGCCGTGCGCGAGGCAGCCGAGCACCTCGTACTGGTCGCGGACCAGGTCGCCGGCGGACAGCTTCGGGGTGAACGAGAAGTGGTTGCCGCAGTCCGGGCAGAAACCCTCCTCACGGCCTGGCTTCCCGTCCTTGCCGCGCCCCACCTTGATGCCGCACTTGCTGCAATAACGCTTGTTCTCCGGCACCTGCGGGTTGGCCATCACGGCGGTCGCCGGGTCGCGGGCCGGCACCCGCGGCACCTCGACCAGGCCGGCGCCGAGCAGCCCGCGGCTGGCCGTCCGACCGCTGGTCCGCCGGCTGCTCGAGCTGCTGGTCGACACGGTGGAGACCGTCGAGGTCGACGGCGTCCACGCGGCCGTACCACTGCTCGTGGTCGCGGCCGTTCTGGTCGACACAGCAGAGGCGCTGATGGCTTCAGCTTCGAGCCCGCAGCTGTCGCAGAAGCCGTCCTCGTCGAGGGTGCCGCCGTCGCAGCCAGGCTGGACACAGGCCGTCATGGTGACTCCTTCCCGTCTACCGCCCGACCGGTCGTCAACAGCGAGGTAGCGCTGGTCCGCTCGGTGATCGCCTGCCGGTAGCGGTTGACCGCCACGGTGGCCGCCGCCAGGTCACAGGGCGCCGTGAACAGCAGGTCGTGAGCGGTTCGATGCAATGCGGTGAGGTCCAGGTCCTCGGCGTAGCCGACCTGCCGGGCCTTGGCCTGGTACGCGTCGAGCCGGCCGCGCAGTTCGGCCCTGCGGTCCATAAGTCCGTTGTACGCATTCGTACTAGTGCGTACGGCCACGGCTGCGGCTTGCAAGTCCGTCTCCAGCTCCGCGGCCGTGCCAGCCAGCTGCTGCCAGCGACCGGTATGCCCGGAGGCACGCAGATCGTCGAGCCGCTCCGCAAGAGCGGTCGCCTGGTCCGGCAACGGTGACAGCCCGGGGTCCGCGATCTTCTCTCGTACCAGCGCGGCGGTCTGCGCGGCCACCTGCTGAGCGGTCGCGAGATCCGCCAGCCGCGAGGCCAGCTGGTCGAGCCGAGCCTGGAAGCTGTCCCGTACGGCCGCCAGCTCCTGCAGCTCGGCTCGTACCGCCGCGAGGTCCCCGGCGAGCCTGGTCAGCTCGTCGAACGAGGTGCCCAGCGGGTCGGCCAGCACGGCCTCGCGGACGGAGGTCAGCTCGGTGGCGATCCGCTCAACCCTGTTGCGGTTGGCGTTGAGAGACACCGCGAGCTTCCCGGAGGCGAGCAGCTGCGATTCCAGCGGGTCGAGTTGTGCGGCGATCCGGAACCAGGCCGTATCGACCGCGGTGAGCAGCTGGGTGATCTGCCGGTAGGTGGCGATCATCCGCTCCAGCAGCACCGGCAGGCTGATCCGGTCGGTCACCGCGGCCGGCACGGTCGCGCCACGCCGGTCGATTGGCATCCGCTCCGCGTCCAGTTCGACCACCGGGCCGGTGAGCAGCGCGCTCAGCTCGCCAACCTCGGCCGGCGTCGGCCGGGACCGCCGGTCGCGGACCTGCTGGGCCTGCTCGACCAGCCGGCGATGGACGCTGAACTGCGCCCACAACACCGACATGTCCTGCTTGGCCTGCGTCCAGCGGGTCAGGGTCACACCGGTCAGGACGGCATCCTTGAGCAACTGATGGCCGGGATGGGTGTCCATCTCCAACAGCGCGCCGGCCAGTCGGGCGTTCTCGTCCGTCTGTGCCTTGAGCGCCCGGTCCAGCTGCTCACGGGTCATCCCCGGTCTCGTCATCCCCGTTCGCTCCCGTCAGTCCCGGTAGCGGGGTTGCGGGGGAGCCGGCGCCGGGCCGAGCAGGCCCGCCAGCCACTTGTCGTACGACGCGGTCCACGAGCCGTTCGAGCGGATCTGGTCCAGCACGCCGTTGACGAACCGGACCATGTCGGTGTTCTGCTTCGGGATGGCGATGCCATACGGCTCGGCCGAGATCGGCGGCCCGACCAGCTGGGTGTAGCGGTCCTGCGCGGCCATGCCGGCCAGGATCGTGTCGTCGGTGGACACCGCGTCGACCTGGTCCTGCTGCAGCATCACCAGGCAGTCGGTCCAGTCGGTGACCGCCACCGCGGTCGGCTTGGAGGGGGCGTTGAGGATGGCCGGCAACGAGGTCGACCCACTGGTCGCGCAGACCTTCTTGCCGGCGAGGCTCGCCATCGAGGTGATCCCGGAGTTTTTCTTGGCCAGGACCCGCTGGTTGGCCACGTAGTAGACAGACGAGAAAGCGACCTGGAGCTCTCGGTCGCAGGTGATCGACATCGTCCGTACGACCATGTCGACATCACCGTTGACCAGCGCCGTGAGCCGTTGTGCGGAGGTGAGCGCGCGCAGTTGGATGCGGTTGGGGTCCCCGAAGATCGCCTTCGCGACATCGTGGGCCATGTCGATGTCGAAGCCCTCGATGGTGCCGGTAGCGGGATCGCGATAGCCCACTTTGTACGTGTTCTGGTCGACGCCAACGATCAATTTGCCGCGCTGTGCGATCCGCTGCATGGTTGTACCGGCCGGCATCTGCCCGGGCGCCGGCTGCGAGCTGGCTGGCCGCAGGCTCGCGGTCGGGTCGCCACAGGACGTGTTCTCCGGCTTCGGCGGCGAGGTCACCACCTGCGCACCGCCCGGCAGCGGAACGGTCGCCTTCACCTGCGTGTTGATGGGCGGTTGGCCGGCACAGCCGGCCAACGCCACCAGCGCGAGGGCCACTATCAGGGCGAACCTGCCCGAACGGGTGCTCATCGGTACTCCTTGAGCCGTTGCCAGCTGCCATAGGCGGACCCGGCGGCAGCGATCAGGGCGAGCAGGCTGGCGCCGACCGCGACGCCGCTCATCGCGCCCTGGCCGTCCGAGACCTCTGCGCCGAAGCTGCCCCTGGTGCGTACGATCGCGTCGCCCAGCTCGCCGTCCAGCCGGTCGAAAGCAGTCGCCGCGCTGTCCGTCCCGGAGCCGATGGTCAGCCCGACCGCGGTCGTGTAGTCGCCTGAGTCATCCGCGGTCCGGATCTTCTTATGTACCTTCAGCCAGGTCGCCGCATCGGTCATGGCGGCCGCGAGGTCGGACCGTACGCGATCGTCGGTCGCGGCCGTCCGGGCCGAGCCGAGCAGCCCACGGTCGTCGGCGAGCGTTTTTGTCAGCCGCACGTAATCCGACTCGTACGCCTGCCCAGCCCCGCGGGCCACCAGGGTCAGCGTCTCGTCCGCCCGAGCTTTCAGAATCGACACCCTGACCTGCGACAACGCGTCCGCCTGGGCGGATCCCTGATGGCGGCTGGCGGAAACCGTTTCGATGGCGATCACCGCCGACCCGAGAACCCAGAGCAGGGACAGCGCCGCCGCGCCGGTCGCGACCAGCAGGCCGGCGTTGAAGACCCGGTTCGTACGCCTCAGCAGGTAGCGCTGGGCGAAATAAAGCAGCGCCAGCAGCAGCAGGCCCAGGAGAACCTCCAGGACCGGCCAGGCGCCGGCCTGGTCCTGGTCGGCGGTGAGCTGCGCCGCTTCGCTCTGGTAGAGCCGCTGCGCGGCCGGCAGCAGCTGCGTACGCATCAGGTTCGACGCTTCCCGCTGGTAGGCGGCGCCGAGCGGCAGGCCCTGCCGGTTGTCGGTCCGTGCGGTCTCCACCAGGCCCGTGTACACCGGCAGCTGGGTCGACAGGATGACCAACGGATGATCCGGGCTGGCGAGGTCGGCCGGATCCCGGGCCGCCACCGCGGTGGCCAGCGCCCGGCTGGCCTGCGCGATGTCCAGCTCGTACCGCTGCCGGGTAGCCGCCGGCTCCAGCCCGCCGGACAGGAACGCGCCGGTCGCGGTCGCGTCCGCGTCCGACAGTGCCCGGAAGAGGTTCTGCGCGGCCGAACTCAGCGGGCCGCTGCTGGTGGTCAGCTGGTCCAGCGCCGTCGAACGGTTCTGGACGCCGGTCAGGTTCACCGCGCCGGTCAGCAGGCTGAGCACCACCGCTGCCAGCGCCAACACCGTCAACGTGACCGGCGTGGACCACCCCATCCGAGCCGGCTTCGGGGTTGGCCGCTGGGGTGCCGCAGTCACCGGTGGAACCGCGGTGGTCGCCGCCATCATCGGTCTCCTCAAGCGCTGGAAGGTGCTTCTCTCCGTACTACCTGCCAGAGCCCCTCTTTGTAGCCCTTTTGCGATACAGCTGCCCTTCAAGTGATCACCATGTTCCCCCATAGGAGCAAGGTCTGTTGGGCTAAACGCGACGTCTGTTCGCCGCCAGATATCGAGGGGGAACGCGGGCACGATCAGTACGTATGGAGTTGTCTACGAAGTCCCGTTCAGTGCCCATCGCCGTCCTGTTGGGCGGCATGTTCCTGTCCAATGTGGACATCGCGGTGGTGAACACCGCGACGCCGGCGATCCGGTCCGGGCTGGCCGCGAGCGCCGGCGAGGTCGAGCTGATCGTGTCCGCGTACACGCTGGCTTTCGCCGTGCTGCTGGTCTTCTGCGCTCGGCTGGGTGGGCTGTACGGTTTCGGTCGCGTCTACCGGGTGGGCCTCGCGGTCTTCGTGCTGGCGTCGCTTGCCTGCGGGCTCGCCACCGGCCCGTGGCTGTTGATCGTGGCCAGGGTGGTGCAGGGTGCCGGTGCCGCGCTGCTGGTGGCGCAGGTGCTGACCGGGATCCAGGTGATGAGTACGGGCCGGCAGCGTACTCGCGCGTTGGGCGCGTACACGATCGTGCTGGCCGGCAGCGCGGTCATCGGCCAGGTGCTGGGTGGCCTGATCGTGTCGGCGAACCTGTTCGGCACGTCGTGGCGACCGGTGTTCCTGCTCAACGTGCCGCTGGGCATCGCGCTTTTCGCGCTGTGCCGCACCCTTCCGGTCGGTCGTTCCACCACGGCCGCCGGTCGGCTGGACTATCCAGGCGCCGCGCTGCTGACGGTCGCGCTCGGCCTGCTGGTGTTTCCGCTGGTGCTGGGGCCGGGGGAGGGCTGGCCAGGGTGGACGTACGGCTGCCTGCTCGCCGCGGTGCCGGCGTTCGCGTTTTTCGTGGTGGTGGAACGGCGGACGGCCAGGCGTGGCGCCGCTGCGCTGGTCCGGTTGGAGCTGCTCGGTCGCCGGTCCATCAGTTGGACGCTGGCGGCGGCCGCGGTGACCGGGGCGATCTACTTCGGGATCCTGCTGGTGGTGGCGATTTACCTGCAGCAGGGCCGGGGTGCGTCGGCCGCCGAATCCGGCCTGGTGATGGTGCCGTGGGTCGCCGCTTTCGGGGTTGCCGGCCCGCTGCTCGGCCGGTTCAGCCCACGGCATCGGCAACTGGCTGGGCTCGCCGGCACCCTGCTGGTCGCCGCCGGCTTCGCGGTGGTCGCCCTGCTGGCGGCGTACGGACAACCGAGCAGCTGGGTGCTCGCGCTGGTGCTGGGCATTGCCGGGTTGGGCTACGGCGGCACGTTCGCCGGCACGATCGCCGTCCTCACCGACACGGTCGACACCCGCTACGCGGCCGACGTGAGCGGCCTCTTCAACACGATCGTCCGGGTGGGCGGCGTGTTCGGCGTGGCCGTCTTCACCACGACGTACACGGCCACCTCGTCCTTTGTCGTTGTCGCCGTGGTGATGGCGGCGAGCGCGCTGGTCGCCGCGGGGCTGGCCGCGGTCGGCCTGACCGGTCCGCGCCAAGCGGTGGCCGAGCCCGCGGCCGGGCGCCATGACAGGGTAGGCGCATGAGCTACACGCTGGCCTTTTTCGCGGTTCCATTAGCGGAGCTGACCGCGCGGCTGGCCGGCATCGATGCGTCAGCCGACGACCGAGCCCAGCGCACGTACGACGTGTTGCGCGTGCTGGGCCGGCCAATTGACTCGATCACCCACAGCTCGGCCGGCGGCGAGTGGTTCCGCGATCAGTTCGTCGCGACCGCGCTCGCCGGGATCATCGGGGCCGGACCCGCCGGCCACCTGCTCGACCGCCCACTGGCCGGGATGCAATGGTCGTACCAGCCGACTTTTGGCTGGCTGACGGGGATTGAGGTCGCCGACACGGCGGCCCGGCTGGAGGCGGCGGATCTTGATGACCCCGATGATCCGGAGTCTGCCGAGACTCTCGAGAGTCTCCTCGATATTTTGCGGATGGCCGTCTTGTTTGGCGACGACCTTGTGACCGTGTATCACTAACCTCGCGAGGATACCCCAGAGGTTGCTGGTTGAACCTAGCCTTTTAGGGCCCGGTCAAGGAAATCCAGGGCGTAAGCGGCGATGGTGTCGGCGTGAGTCTCAAGCGCGAAATGGCCGCTGTCGAGGAGGTGTATTTCGGCGTTGGGGAGGTCCTTTTGGTACGCCGTTGCGCCGGCGGCGATGAAGATCGGGTCGTTGGCGCCCCAGACGGCGAGCAATGGCACCTGGCTTTCCCGGAAATAGCGGTGAATCTCCGGGTAGATGGGGAGATTGTGGGGATAGTCAGTGAGCATCGCGACCTGGATGGCGTCGTTTCCGGGTCGATCCAGCAGAGTTTGGTCGTGCAGGAAGGCGTCTGGGTCGACGAGGGTCGGATCTGGTACGCCCGTTAGATACTGCCATTTGGTGGCGTCGAGGGTGAGTTGCGAGCGGGCGAAGACTTCCTGGCTGTCGCGGTCGTCGGACTGTAGGAACGCCAGGAATTCGGGCGCCAGGCCGTCGACGTAGGCGTTGCCGTTCTGGGTGATGATCGCGGTGACCCGCGCTGGCTGGCGGGAGGCGATCCGTAGGCCCACCGGGGCGCCGAAATCCTGAATATAGAGGGCAAAACTCTCAAGTTTCAGGGCGGCCAGGAAGTCGACCATCACGGCGGTGACCGACTCGAAGTCGTACGTGAATTCGCTCGGCTTCGGTGCGTCCGACCAGCCGTAGCCGGGGTAGTCCGGCGCCACCACGTGATAGCGGTCGGCCAGCTGGGGAATCAGGTTGCGATACATGAAAGAGCTGCTCGGGAACCCGTGCAGCAGCACGATCGTGGGCGCGTCCCGAGGGCCGGCCTCACGGTAGAAGATCTGGTGACCCTGCACGGTCACGTACCGGTGATGAACCTGGTGTGTCACGGGGTGTCCTCTCGAAAGCCGTCATCGACCCTCGAAGTCTAACGGATAACTGAGTAGATATCCATTAGGAGTGTGAGGATCGATAGTGCCGGGCGGCTCGGACTCGATCGCCGCAGGTGGTGGAACACCAGCGGCGGCGGGCGTGCTCGCGGAAGAAGACGCGTACGCAGCCGTGTGCTTCGCAGACGCGGATGGTGGCGGCTCGTTCCGTGCACAGCACGTCAATAGCGTCGCCGGCGATGGCGGCAAGCGCTTCGGCGAGCGTGCCGGGCCGAATGGTCGACCAGGTGCGTACCGGCCCGGTCGGCGGCCAGGCGACCGAAGAAGCTCCCGGGGTCGCCGCCGCCGCTTCGTTGACGGTGTCGACCGCGGCGGGATCTGCATCGCGTTCTTCCAAGAAAGCGAGGAAAAGTTCCCGTACGGCAGCACGCAGCTGGGCGAGTGAGGACACTTCCCTGAGGACCGTGTCGCTCTGCAGGAGGCCACGAGACCGCAGCCAGGAGGCGGCGGCCTCGGGGCTCGCCAGGTGGTCGATGTCGCCGTTCGGGCCGGCATGCAGCGAGTTCACCAGGGCGAGCGCGACCGAGGCCGTCTCGCCCGGGACGGTTATCCAGTCACTCATAGTCCGTCGAGCTTACCTCATGTTTAGCTGTCGATCTAAACGTTAGAGAACGAGCGAGTGGTGACTGTCGCGCCGGGCCGTCGAGTGAGGAGGTCGGTCAGCTCGGCGGTGGCGTCGGCGAGTGGCTCGTACGATGACTCGTCGGCCGCGTCGAGCAGAAAGAAGGCGTCGGTCGTCTGGTCGGTCAACGCCGTCCGCCGGCCCTGCCGCCAGTTCCACCGCCGGCACGTCACGCCCGCGTCGTCGGCCCAGACCGGCTCGCCGATGGCCGGCGCGGTCGGTCCGTCCGGCCGTTCCGGGATGTCGCAGGGCTCGTCGCCGGTGGCGAACCGCAGCACCAGCTCACCCTGCAGCGCACCGGCGTCCTCGCCGCCGGCCGGCAGCAGATGCCGCAGGCTAACCGCGTTGTACAGATCGACGAGCTCGTTGATGGACGGCACCTGGCCGCTCTGCGCGCGCCGCGCGAGCGCCTCGGCGGAACAGTAGAAGCGGCTCGGTTTTACCCCAAAAGACTGGTAAATCCGCCGCCAGGCAGCGAGTTGTGGGTGTTCGCCGGGCTTGCGTCCGTCGAGGGTCTTGACTGCGGTGGCGACCGCGTCCGCGAGGTAGTCGACGGTCTCCGGGCCGCTCGGGCCGTTGCGCAGGCCGTGCGCCAGCACGACAGTCGCGCGATAGGCGGGATACTGCGCGGTCACCTCTGGCGCGATGCTGATCTCGGTGTTCACCCGCCGATTGTCGCCGATGCCCGTACGGCCGGCGGCCTCGCCCGTACGAGTCGGGGTGGTTCGGGCAGCTTGACGAGGTAAATCCCTTTCGTCACCGAGGTGAACATGCTTCATGCGCTGGTCAGAGGCCGTTCATAAGCACGTCGCTCGCCGCTTCTAGGTTCACCTCGACAACCGAGCTTTGAGGAGCGGCGATGCCCGAGGCCAGCAAGCAAACCGTCACCCGACGCGGCGCGTTGGGGCTGCTTGGGGCGGTCGGTACGGGCGCGGCCGCGGCGCCGTTGCTCGGCGCCACCCCGGCGAGCGCCAGCCCGGCCTTCGTGCCCAGCGTCGGCAACGGCGCGACGCCCGTGCAGGGCCTGCACCTGACCTTCGGTGCGAACCCGGCCCGGCAGATGGTGGCGTCGTGGATCACCGAGGGCTCGGTCCGGCGACCGCGAGTGGTCTATGGCACGCTCGACGGCGGTTTCGGCTGCGTGGCGCAGGCGGACACGCGTACGTACGTCGACGGGACTTCGGGGCGTACGGTCTGGATCCACCATGCCGAGCTGGACCGGCTGCGGCCCGGCACCGACTACATCTACGCCGTGCAACACGACGGCGCGACGCCAGACGCCGGTACGTTCCGGACCGCGCCGGCCGGCCGGGCGCCCTTCACCTTCACCAGCTTTGGCGACCAGTCCGCGCCGCAGGTGACCTGGTTGGCCAACGGCACCGCCGGGCTGGACGCGAACTCGACGCCGGCCACCAAGGACATCGTCACCGGCATCGAGACCGTCGCGCCGCTTTTCCACCTGCTCAACGGAGATCTCTGCTACGCGAACCTGGACGTCGACCGGGTGCGGACGTGGAACAACTTCTTCACCAACAACACCCGCTCGGCTCGCTTCCGGCCGTGGATGCCGGCGGCCGGCAACCACGAGATCGAGAAAGCGAACGGTCCGATCGGTCTGGACGCCTTTCAGGCGTACTTCAAAGTTCCCTCGACCGAGACGGACGCCGAGCTGGCTGGGCTCTGGTACGCCTTCACCGTCGGGTCCGTGCGGGTGATTGTGTTGCAAAACGACGACAACTGCCTGCAGGACGGCGGAGATGTCTATATCAGCGGCTATTCCGGCGGCCGCCAGCTCGGCTGGCTGCGGCGTGAGCTCGCCGCCGCCCGATCGTCGCGGGACATCGACTGGGTCGTGGTGGCCATGCACCAGGTGATGATCAGCACGTCCGACGCGAACGGCGCCGACCTCGGGCTGCGGCAGAAATATGGGCCGCTGTTCGACCAATATGGCGTGGATTTGGTGCTCTGCGGGCACGAACACGACTACGAGCGGTCGCTGGCCGTACGAGGAGTGGTGGCCGGCAGCGAGACGCTCACCCCGAATCCGGTGTCCGCGGCCACCGACGTGATCGACTCGACTCACGGCACGGTCCACATGATTCTCGGCGGAGGCGGAGTTTCCGGCACAACCAACGGAAAATTCTTCGCCGACGGCACCGGAAAGGTGCTCACCGCGGTTTCCGCGACGGCCGATCCGGGCACTGGCAAGCGAACCGCCACCTACGTCAAGGAAAAGGCGGTGTGGAGCGCCGTACGAGATATCGAGCACCCGTACGGCTTCGCGGCCTTCACCGTCGATCCCGGCCGGCGGCCCGGCGACACCACGTCGATGCATGTCACGTACTACAACGTGAACAAACCCAGGGGTGAGCTGTCGGTCTTCGAGAAATTCACGCTGCACCGCCGCCGTTCAGACGGCTGAGTTTCTGATCCCAGTGCGCTGGCAGGCGGCGAAGCGTACGCAGAACGAGGTGGACGCGGCGCTCGGGCTCAGTGACCGGATCGGTCAGCCGTAACGTTGGTTGTCGCCTCAGCAGCCGGTCCAATCCGATGCGCGTTTCCAGTCGAGCCAGCGGCGCGCCGACGCAGAAATGAATTCCCTGTCCGAGCGCCAGGTGCCCGCTGGCCCGGTCCCGGGGAAAACCGAAGCGCTCGGGTTCGCTCCAGCGTGCCGGGTCTCGGTTCGCCGAACCGAACAACAGGAACACCCTGGATCCAGCTGGAATCCGTACGTGCGCGATCGTGGTGTCCTGTAAGGCCCGCCGGACGAAACCCAGGGCCGGCGTATCGTACCGCAAACCCTCCTCGACGGCCGCTTCCAAGAGGTCAGGATCAGTGACCAGCCGGTCCCAGTGGCCGGTCGAGAGCAACTGCCACAGGAGGTTCCCCAGCAAGTTCGCCGTCGTCTCGTGACCCGCGAAGATCAGCAACGGCAGCAGGTCCGCGACTTCCGGTCCGCTCAGCGGGGGATGGCCTTTCACTCGCGTTTTGAGCAGGCGGCTGATCAGGTCGTCGAGCGGCGCGTGTTGTCGCTGGCGGACAAGGTTGTCGCAGTAGTCGACGAAAGCCACCGAGGATTCAGCGGCTCGCAGCTGCTCGTCCTCGTTCAGCGTCTCGGCCGCGAAGTCCAATGTGGACTTGTCGCGACACCACCGCATACAACGATCCAGGTCATCCAGCGGCACGCCGATAACTCTCAGGATCACTATCAAGGGAAGCGGATAGCAATATTCGTTCAGCAGGTCCACCTCAGGACCGGCCAGGCGGTCCAAAAGATCGTCCGCGACCTCGCGAATGAGTGGCGCGTAGCCGGCGACCACCGTCGGCAGGAATGCCTGGTTCAGCACCTGCCGCAGGCGAGTATGGGCCGGCGGGTCGGTGTTGCCGAGATGCTTGGCGTGCCGCTTGGAGGCCATCACCGCGGCGACCCGCGGTGGCCATCGTTTTGGCTTTATGGAACGGTCTTCTGAGGAGAAGCCGGTTGGGTCGAGCAGCACTCGTACGACATGGTCATGGCGGGTGATGAACCAGAGGTCGAAGCGATGGCTGTAGAAGACCGGCTGTTCGACCCGAGCGCGCGCATAGAACTCATATGGATCGGGCCCGTGCGCGATGGTCTCGTCGAATTCGGCGCCGAGATGCGTGCTCACGGCCGGAAATCCGCATGCTGATAGAAGCCGTTGCCGAAGCGCAGAATTCGCTGCAGCCAGAGCGCGGGGCGGACTTGGGCGGTCACGAGTGGCCCGAGCAAGTCGTCGCATCGCGCGGTCGCGTCCTCGATGTATTTACCGATCTGGGCTGCTGTTGCCCCGAGTTTCACCGCGTTCAGGTCTGTCTGGTCTGCTTCTCGCTGATGGCTGGCGAGGTCATTGGTGAGCCGCGAGGCGATTTCGGCATGCCAGGCAGCGGTCAACAGCCGGTTCGCGTGATCCACGGCGGCGTGGTCACCACCAGCCAACCAGTCCGTTACCCGGATCAGGCGAAAGCCGCAGCTGTCCGAATTCGCGACATACTCGGCCATCTTCGGTCCGTGGCCGGTGGTCGCGAGCCGCTCGGCACCTGCCCACTCCTGGACCATACCTTGGTACGTATTCTCGAAAAGGTCACGCCAGCGCTCTCCAAAGACAGTCCAAAGTGGACTCGTCCGCAACCTCGCGAGGATATCCGCCAGTGCGACACTGGGAAGATCGGTTGGTTCTGGTTCGGCTCCGTGGGCGACAGTCACCCATCGCGAGACCAGAGTGTCCACTTCGGACCGCGTCTGTGCTCTGCTGTCCACCAGCTCGTCGGTGCCGAAAACCCACAGTTCGAAACGCAGGGCGAGGTCCATCTCGTCGCTGGTGAGCCATGGTGCGGCGTACGCGTATGCGCTGGTGACCGGCGCGACATAGCCGTCATTGATCCAACTGGCGTGTTGGGCCAACCACGGCCCCAGCCGCCGATGCGCCTGGAAAGCGCGTCCAGAGATCTGTCCCGCGACCCGCGCGTCGGGCAGCTCGGGCGGCATCACTGGCTGTTCGCCCATCGCAGTGCGGCGAGCACTTCCGCGGTGATGACTCGACGCGGCGCGTACAGATCCTTGTCGTGCCACAACGGCGGATGAACGGCACTTGACGAAACAATTCTCGCGAGCTGGTCGCGCAAAAAGATCGCGCCGCGGTCGATGGCCGGCTCGGTGAGCACCCCGGCGGCCCGGCCAGCGGCCAGGATTTGGACGGCATAGGCCGTTTCCTCGGCCGTGCCGCCCCATACTCCCCACGACCCATCGTCTCGCTGAGTATCCAGGACCCAGCGGCTGGCGCGGCGGATCGGCTCGTCCCGGTCGGCAGATTTCACCGCCCGTACGCAGACAGCAGTGGCGTAATAAGGCGACGCATGCCATTTGTCCAGCCAGGAACCATCGGCCTGCTGCTGGTCAACCAGCCAGTTCGCCAGCCGGTCGGCGACGGGGCGAAGGGGGTCGCCCTCGGATCCACGTCCCAGATACCCAGCGATCGCATGCAGGACATGTCCATTGGCACTGATTGATGGGTTGCGTTCGCCCTGCCAGCACTGGAAATGCTCGCCGGTGTCGAAACGCAGCAACACGTCGGGCCGGCGTGCGTCTCCCAACGTGGCCAGGGCTGTCAGCGTCGTCGCGGTGGTGTCCGCGTCGCAAAGGAGCCCGGCCCCTACCGCCACTCCTTCCCGGGTAAGGGCTGCCGTCATACGCTTTCGAATATCGTCGGGGACCGGCACTTGAATCCCGGCACCCAACAACGCGCTCACCGACCACGCGTGCTCGAACATCGTGATCGGCGTCACCCCGGCAACCGGGCCATCTCCGCGCCGTACGGCGTCCAGAAGATATGCCAAAGCGTCGGTCTGCGCACCTGGCGAGGCGTTCAGCCAGGCCGCGGTGGCAGCGGGGGAGCAGCCCAGGTTTGCGTTCGCTGGCTGGACATTGGCCAACCCGGCGGCTCCGCCCAACACCTCCAGGGTGTGCCGGAGTTTGCTGCCGGCCGCCGCCGGGTTCGCCCGGAGCTTGTCCAGCAGCCCGGGATCGGTGCCGACTGGCAGCGGCAACACCGTGCCGGCATAAGGCTCGAGCCCGGCTACTGGTTCTGCGGCCAGCGCCGACAACCGGGCGTTGAGCGCCTCGACCAGCGCCGGCACGATCAGCTCGGTGGCGATCATGTCCGCGGCCGCTGGTCCATCCGGGCCAAGCAAACCGACTAATGCCCAAAGCCCGCGGGACGCGGCCTTGGTGAGGCGTTGCAGGTGCGTTGTCGACATTCCTGTCGTACGGCCAGAACTCACCACCGCGAGCAGCGCGTCGACGGCGCTCAAGGTCGGCACAATGCCATAGCCACCGGGCCCGCCCCAGCTGCCGTCCGCATTCTGTTCGGCCGCGAGGAAGGCCAACCGCCGGGAGCAGTCAGGCAACCAGGGTGCCAAATCCAGGATGCGGCCAGTCTCATAAACCGACGGCGAGACAACGCCGGCTGGATCGGCTGCGATCTCAGCCAGCAATTGCGTCGCCAAGGTGGACAACTCGAAGGTCATCCCGACGCCCATGTTCGTTGCTCCCCGCCATTTCTCCCGACCGATCTCGGATTACACGCTGCCTGGCCCGCGTGGTCAAGAGTTTCCACCGAAATATGCGATTAACCTCGGGAAAGGGCGTGTCGAGATGACATGTGTCAAGAGAATTACTGACTTTCGAGCATTGTGCCGGACTGGGCTGTCCGATAGAACCGGTAACAGACGACTACGAACGAACGAAAGTCGCCAGGTATGCAACAGTCGGTCCGTGTCGCTCCTGTAGCTGGAAACCGCAGTCGTCGGCGTACGAGCGCAAACGACCGAACGGAATCCAGTGCCGATCGAAGAACTCGCCGACCACCAGCCGGCCCCCCGGTCGCAGCACCCGGTGGAACTCGGTCAGGGATTCCCGCGGCGCACCGATTTCGCCGAGTGTGGTGACCAGGTAAACGGCGTCGAACGTGCCGGCGTCGAAAGGCATGCAGGTGGCGTCGGCACGGGTACCGTGAATCGTGGAGATTTCCGCGTCGGCAGCGCGTTTTTGCACGTGATCCAGCATTTTTTGTTGGATGTCGACGATGTCCAACCGGCCTTGGCAACCCAGTTGAGGCGCCACGTGCAGGGACTGCAGGCCGGTCCCGGGCCCGATCTCCAGCATCCGCTCGCCGTCGGCCGGGTCGAGCGCGCGGTCGATGTCAGCGGCGCGCAGGAAGGGCAGTGGGAGATCCAGCAGTCGGCGTTTGTCGTACGGATAAGGGGCCGTGTCGGTGAACCACCAGACCGCGCCGGCCGCGGCGGCGAGTGCGGTGGCGCCGGCGGCCAGCGTGACCGTCTTCTTCTTCATATATGTGTCTGTCCTTCAGTTTCCATGACATTTGTCAGCCAAGCCAGGTGTTCTGGTTACAGTAACGTGGCGATAATCCCGGCCACATCAGACCAAAGTCGGCTACCCGTACGCCGGAAGTGTCGAGTGTGGCCGGGACTGGTCCCGAGACCGTTTCGTACCCTGCGCGGATGACATCGCCGGGGGTTGGTAGCAGAGTCGGTCGCGGCCTTATCGGCCTGGTCGTGGCGGCGGCGTTGGGATTGTTCGGGCAGTGGCCGGCCGCCTCGTTCGTACGCCAAGCTGCCGCCGCCCTGCCGCCGTACGGGACGGACGGTCGCGGCAACCCGCAGTCGACTGACTGCCAGTCGACGGTGACCGCCGGCCAGTCGATCGACGCCGCCATCGGCAAAGCCGCGGCCGGGGCGGTGGTATGCGTGAAAGCCGGCGACTACAGCGGCCAGACCGTGCACCTGAACCGGTCGAAGGTGACGGTCCGATCCAACGGGGTCGCCAAAATCAAGAACGCCGTCGTCACCGGCGCTGGTACGACACTGGACGGTTTCACCGTTGTCGGGGCAGCCTACCTGAACCCGGAAGCCGGCATCGATTTCGCCGGCAGCGACCAGAAAATCGTGCACAACCTGGTCAACGGGCGGCAGTTGGCCTACGGGATCCGCTGCGATCCGTGCCATCGGTCGACGGTGTCGCGTAACACCGTGACGAATCTGCAGAACTACGGGCTCTTTGTCGGCGCGGGGGCCGGCGCGCAGATCACCTGGAACAACGTCTACGACCTGCACGCCGACCGGGTCAACGATCTGGACGTGGACGGCGTGCGGTTCCTTGGCGCGCACACGATCCGGAACAACTACATCCACGACATCAACCAGTTCAAAAGCAAGCCGGACAGCACCGGCGACACCCCGCACACGGACTGCTTCCAGACGTACGACACCGGCAGGAAATTCTCCGGTACGGTGATCGAGGCCAATATCTGCGTGCGGGTGTCCCGGCAGTGCCTGATCGCCCAGAACGACACGGCGAAGACGTACGAGATCAGTGGCATCGTCTTTCGCGACAATATCTGCGAAACGTACGACAGTCAGGGTATCAACCTGGGTAGCCTCAAAGGTGTCCGGATCGAGAACAACCTGGTGCTCAGCGGTTTCCAATACCAGGTGGTGAGCCTGGAGGAACAGGACACCGGGCTCGCGAACACCGACACCACGATAATAAACAACATTCTGGTACGGGCGAAGTCCGACGCTTTCACGTACGAGCGGATTGGCAAGACGACCAACGAGAAGTTCCTGAACAACCTGGAAATGCTGGACACCTCCATCGTGCCGCGCGACGCCGCCTTCCAGCAGACCCGCGGCCCGTACGCGGCTTTCCGGACCTCGGATTTCACCTCCTACCGGGCGTATATCGCCCGGCTCGCGGTGCTGGACCGGGGTGTGCCCGGCAACACCTCGCCGACCGATCTCGCCGGCAGACCGCGGGTCGCCGGCCCGGCGACCGACCTCGGACCGTACGAGCTGGGTGCCTGTGGCCGGCAGTGCTGACAGACTGTCTCCCGTACCAACCAGGCGGGAGGAGCACGGACAGTGGCACCCAAGGCCCAGGCATTGACGCCGGCGAAGATCGCGGCTTTCGCCCTCGAGTTCGCCGAGACCACCGAGGAGAATCCGTTCGGCTTCGGCACGGACGTCTACAAAGTGGTCGGCAAGGTCTTCGTGATCCTCTCGCCGGAAAACGACCCGCCGAGGGTCTCGCTCAAATGTGACCCAGACCTCGCCCTGCATTTGCGCGAACAGTATGACGCGGTGACGCCCGGCTATCACCTGAACAAGCGGCACTGGAACACCGTGGCCCTGGATGGCAGCGTCCCGGCCGACGAGGTCCTGGAGATGGTCGAGCACTCGTACTGGCGGGTGGCCGCCGGCCTGCCCAAGGCGACCCGCGTCCGGCTCGGCGACGCTCCCTGACATTTGTCAGTAGGTTAGGCTAGCCTTCATTGTTGTTCCGGCTGGCTGGGGAGTCGATGTCCGAACGCGATGTCCTGGTCAGGGATCCTCGGTTTGCTTTCCAGGTGGGCGAGCGCAGTGGTCCGGACTGGCTCAGCCTGGCGGCGACAGCGGACCCGCTGGTTTGGTTGGGTAGCCGAACCAGCCCGAAAACCGAAGCCTTCCTACGCGCCGCCGCTGACGTGCTCAACGAGCCGGATCACCGGCCGGTCGGTGGCGTCGCGACCGGGTTCCGGGTGACGCCATCGGCGGAGACCGCGTAACTGGATTCACCGGCAGGTGTCGGAGCGGTGTCGCGCGCGGCGATATGACAGATTAAATAATTCCGGTAAATCGGGCTCCGGGTCGCCGACTTTGTCCGCAGTGGTCGCTCTTTCCTTTGGTTAGTAGCAAGATTTTCGCGAAACCCCCTTGTGATAACCGAGCCGGGGAGGCACTATTTGCCGCGCCCCTGTCCATCACAGAAGGAGAACCATGATGACCGCACCCGTCAACGAAAAAGCAACTGCCGAATTCGATCTGGTGATCGGTGACCTGGAGCTGGAGATCCCGGCGCTGGACGAGACCACCGCCAGCACGACCCACTTGGGCACCGGCGGCGGCAACTGTTTCGACTGCACCTGCGCCGGAATTTACTGCTCGTAGTCCAGGCCTGCCGCCGGACAGTGATTTCGCCGGACTTGTAATGAAAATGTCCGTCGAATGCGATCTGGCGATCGGTCTGTTCGCCGATTCCGGCAGTGGCGGTTGGCGGTCCGTCGGCCGTCAACCGCCGCTGTGATGACTACCGAAAGGGCCGCGGTGCGTCGAGGCGATGGTTGAGTTTCACTGGGAGATAAGCGACCCTGGCCCGTTGGATGGACCTGAGCCGCCGTCGGCGGTGAGCCGGCTGCTGGCCGCGGTACAGGCCGGCGAGGCCGGTGCGATGTTCCCGCAAGTGGTGAGCGCGGGCCCGGAGGGCACCCTCGCGATCGAGCGTCACCTCGGCGGTGCGGCGGACGCTCGGGCCCTGCGTCGTACGTTCGCCCAGCCGCGGTTTGACCCCCTGACAGCCGCTCTCGAACGACTGCAGGCCTGGTGCGAGGCGACCATCCCAGAGTATTCCGACATTCTCGCATCCGACCTGCTGACCAGCACGAACGCCGACCTCTTCGGGGCGTTCGTACGGGAGGCCTTCGTCGCCTGCGCCGCCGATATCCCGGACCTTACGGCTGTGGTGGGGCGCCGGTGTGCCCAGTTTTTGGGGCTCCTGGACGTGTTCCTCGACCGGCTGCGCCGGGACCTGCGGACCGGCTGGCCGGACAGAGCCGATCTGCGCGGGCCGGTCACCCATTTGTGGGCGCACGACGAGGAAACGCACAACGGCGGGCAGCGGGTGCTGCGGGTGGATCTCGCGGGCGGCGGCCGGATCGCGTACAAACCCCGGCCGGCGTCCGGCGAGCTGTTGTTCCTCAACGAAAACGCGATTTTCGCGCGGCTCAACGAGCTGCCACCGGTGTCTGGGGACGTACGGCTGCCGGTGCTGTCCAGCTGGCGGGGAAGCGGCCCGGATCGGCATGGCTACTCCTGGCAGGAATGGGTGGAACGGCCGCCGGAGTGGGGGATCCTGCGTCGCCAGGGCCAGCACGTGCTGTCTGGTACCCAGCTGACGCCTGCTCAGGCGGGTCCGTTCTGGCGTCGCGCCGGCGCGCTGGCCGCGGCCTGTTTTGCCTTTGGCATCACCGATTTGCACGGCAGCAATGTGCTGGCCGGTGCGCGCGCGGACGACGAGCCAATGCTGTATCCGGTCGACCTCGAGGTCTTTTTCGCCGACGCGAAGCGACTGGCTCACACCACGCTGGTGTACGCGCCAACCACCTCGATGACGCACCACGTGGGACTGGAGAACGAGGCCCGCTGGTGCGATGTCGACGCCCAGCCGGTGTGCTGGACGGCCGGCGAGGACGGCGTGTTGTCGTTGGGAACCCGAAGCCGCTCGGTCACTCGGACAGTTACCCGGTCGGTGGTCGGCGACACCACTGGGCGGATCGGTTATGGCCCGTACGTTTCGGCCCTGTTGCGGGGAATGTTCGACACCTGGACGCTCATTTGCCGGCATCGCGACGACCTCCTCGGGCAGGTCGAGCGGGACGGCGCCGACGGGTACGCACGAGTGGTCCGCCGGGCCACCTCGATTTACGTCGGCGCCCTCAACGGCGACCCGGTCGACCCGGCGGTGGTCTTCGACGCGGCCGAGCGGGAACAGCTCGACCGCGGCGACGTGCCGTACTTCTTCCGATCGGTCCTGGGCGGCCCGCTGTGCAGCCTGGACCCGTCGCTCGCAGCTTTTCAGCCGCGGCCGGTGCCGAATCCGGAGCCGGTGCCACCGGTGACCCCGCGACCGCTCGCCGACGTCGCTGCCCGGCTGACCTTGGCCACCCTCGGCCCGGCGCTGCGGGACGCGGTGGAGCACGTCTTCGACGACATTCCCGACCATGCTTTCACCGACGATGAACTCGGCGTACGCGTGCGTCTGCATGGTCCGGAAGAGGGTGAGGTCAGCTTCGACTGGCCACAGGTTGGCCGCCGGATCACGTATCGCTGGGATGAGTCCAAAGCCCGGGTAGCCATCGATCCGATCGACGCCGAGCCAGTTCCGGACCCGCTGCCGGCCGGCGTCGAGATCCGGCGCCGGCTGCTGCGGATGGACCGCGTCGATGCCCGCCTGCGGGTGCCATGGGCGCGCGGTGGGTTCACCGACGAGTCGTCGCATCGCCGGCTGACGGCGCTGGTCGGCAGCGGTGCGAGGTGGCTGGGGGAGGTCTTTGACCAGTACGGCTGGCCGGGGCAGTCGATGGTGGGCCTCGCCGCGACCAAGGCGGCCAGCCGGCTGGTCCAGCATCTGGAGGACGACCTCCCGCTGCAGCGGCGGGCCTTGGAGCTGATGACGGTGGCGGCCGACGCCGGCGACTTCCCTCGCCGGGAGATCGCGTACGTGACGGATTCCGTCCGGCTGGCCGAAGGGCGGCCGCAGGTCTACGGCACCAAGTTCGACCGGGTGGACGGTGAGTTGGTGCCTTGCCCACTGGAGGATCCCGAGCAGGTTGATGAGCGCAGGAGGGCGATGGGCTTGGTGCCCCTACACGAATACGCGAATGAACTGCGGGAACGCTTCCCGCTGACGGGAACCGAGCCGACATGACCGGCTGGCGGGAAGTCGCCCAGCAGTGGGGGCGGGCGCCAGCGGTGCTGCCGGATCCGGCGCCGGTGGATCTCGCCGCCGGCTACCGCGCGATGGTCGCCGCAAGCGCGCCTTTTCGCGCTGGCACTCGGTATCAGGCGCTGCCGGACGTACGGTTCCGGGCCGACGACGGGGTGATTCGAGCGCCTGGCGGGCTGCTGCCAGGTGAGCATGACCGGACGCTCGACGGCTATTTCGACCGGCTGGAAACCGACCTCGGCCAGGGTTGCCTGCTGACCGTCGAGCAGCCGTTGATGACCGATTTCGCCCTGTGGTCGGTGGTCCGGGACTGGCTCGCCAGACTGTGGCGGGAGGTCGGCTGGCCGAGTCTGCCGGTGGTCTCGGAGCTCGCGGTCGGTGACCGGATCACCGACCGTGGCGGGCTCGCGGGCGAACCCACTCACGACGTGTTGACCTGGGTGCTGCACGGGACTTTGCGGGTCGCGCTCCAGGACGGCACGGCCGGCCCCCAGCCGACCTTGACCGTACCGGCGGGACAGCTCGCCTATTGGCCGGGCACGCACTCGTACGCGGACACATACGCTGATCGCTGCATGCTGTTGCGGCTGCGCGTACCAACCGACCCTCGCCTTGCTTTCGGTGCTGTCAAAGACCTTCTGGCCGAGACGATGCAGGCGCAACGCGACGGCGACGAGGTGCCCTACCTGCCGATTTCAGCCGGGACAGTCGCGGAGCCGATCGCCGCCATCGCCCAGCAGCTCGGCGAGCAGGTCCAGGCTCCTGAACTGACGAGGGCGCTGCGCGTACAGCTTGGGAAGCGGCGCTCGGCCGCGGGCCTGGAGCCGGTGCCGGCGCCACGATGGCCAGTCGAGCTCACCGCGAGTGACTGGATCCGGCGGACCGCCGAAGTGCTACCGGTGCCGGACCCGCCCGACCGGACAGTGTGGGCGGTGAACGGGTACGGCTTGCCGCTGGCCGGCGCGGTCACTGACCGGATTCTGGCCGAGCTGCCGCTCGGTCGCCCGGTGCGGGTCGGCGAGCTGTGCGCGGCGATCGGTGCGGGGGATCAGTCCGCCAGGGTGATCACGCTGCTGCGCGCGTTGCATCGCCTCTACGTCGTCGAGCTGGAGGCGCGTGGTGTCTGAGCTGTTCGTCATGGAAACCCTGGACTGGGACGTCTTCGTACGCGACTGCTGGGATCGCCGTCCGGTCCTGGTCCGGCACGTACCGCGGCCGCCGTTCCAGGAGAACGAGGTCTTCCAAGCGGCGACCGTGGCTGGTCGGTCCGAGCGGCCGGGCGTCCTCCCGCCGAACGCGCAGTTCACCGTCGAGCGCCGGCAACAGGTGGTGGCCGGCGACTTCCTTCCCGAACCGGACGACGGCTCCCTCGCCGGCTACCAAAAGCGGCTGGCCGAGCGTCTGGGTGGCCGCCGCTATGCGCTCATCCTGCACGGCTTCCACGGCATGGCCTATCCGCAGTGGGCACGCGAGCGCGACTTCTACGCGGGCCTGTGGGAGCGGGTCGGGATCCCGCTGAGCGGCGCTATCACGACGCTGTTCCACGGCACGTACGAACACAGCCCGGTCGGCGTGCACAAGGACCGTTTCGCCACCTTCATGTTTGGCCTGGCCGGACGCAAGCGGATGCGGTTCTGGCCGAGCCGGCCCTGGTCCGATCCGGTGAGTACGGTGCTGGACTACGAGCCGTACAAGGCCGAGTCGTTCGCGGTCGAGATCGGACCCGGCGAGCTACTCTACTGGCCGTCCAGCTTCTACCACGTTGGCGAAAGCGCCGGCGACGAGCCGGCCACCAGCGTCAACGTGGGCGTGCCGCGGGAAGGCCACCGGGCCGCGTACGACCTGGACGACCTTTTGCTGAGTGTCGATCCGGCACTGCTCGCCGACCCGGGCCGGTCGTTCGGGCAGTATCCGCGCTCGTCAAGCCCGTTGTTGGGGACCGTGGATGGTTCGCTTCCGCCGGCGTTTGAGCAAGCGCTGGCATATTTCCGCGACTTCGCCGCCGATGGGCTGGCCGAGCGGGCGGTCGATCGCTCGCTACGGATCCGGACGGCAGGTGGCTTGCGGCCGGTGCCGCCGCCGGACGAGCGGCGTGCCCTGCCCGACACCGCAGTGGTTCGCCGTACGGCAGAGATCGTCGTCGCCGGCGATCTGTGTGCCGCCAACGGTCACGTCACCCGCTTTGAGGCGGGGTCGGAGATGGCTCAGTTGCTGGCGAATCAGCCGGTGCGAGTGGGCGAGACCGGGCCGGCCGCGCGGCACCTGTTGGAGACACTGGAGTCGTTCCATGCCGTGGAGCGCGATGAATCAGGGTGACGACATCCGTCAGCGGGCCACTCAGGTGGTCGCGGACCTCGCGGCCCGGCTGGCCGATCCGGCCACGGTGGCCGCGGTCACCGATGCGCCCGGCAACGTGCTTGAGGCGGGACCGCTGACGGTTCCGATCTGGCGGCCGGAGACGCTCGGCGACGGCTATCCCGGCGTTGGCCTGCTGTTCGCCGAACTCGCGGCGGCCGACCCGAGGTGGCGTGCCGCCGCCCACGCCCACCTGACCGCGGCGGCCGGCACCGCGCTCGGCGGCCGGTCGAGACTGTTCAGCGGTGCGGCCGCAGTCGCCTTCGTAGGGCAGGCAGCGGCCTGCGCCTATGGCGGCTATTCGGAGCTGCTGGAACAGCTCGACCGGCACCTCTGCCGGTCCGCCACACACCTCGCCCGGCAGGGTCTCGCGACCGTACGAGCCGGCCAGCCGATCGGCGACGACACCCTTTACGACGTGCTTAGTGGCATCACTGGTCTCGGCCGCTACCTGCTGGCTCGCCGCGATGCCAGCGACCTCGCCGACGCGACGCTGACCGAAGTCCTGCGATGCCTGGTCGCGATCGCGGTTGCCGGGGACGTACGGGTGGACGGCGTGCAGGTGCCCGCTTGGTGGGGCGCGAGCGGCTCGCGGGACTGTCTCAACGTCGGCCTCGCTCACGGGGTGCCCGGCCCGCTGGCGCTGCTCGCGCTCTGCTGGCTCGCCGGCATCCGGATCGAGGGACAGGACGCGGCGATCGCCCACATCGTGGCGTTGCTTGACCGATGGCGGAGAACCGATGACAACGGCCCGTACTGGCCGTTGTGGGTGACCCTGGACGACCACCGTGGACAGCCCAGTTGGAGCCGTCGCCGCGACGCCTGGTGCTATGGGGCCGCCGGAGTCGGCTGGGCGCTGGACCTGGCCGGCATCGCGCTGGACCGGGCCGATTGGCGAGCTGAGGCGGCGGCCGCCCTGCGCGGCTCGCTGGCCACGGCGAACGACGAGACGATCGACAATCCCGGCCTCTGCCACGGCTGGGCCGGGCTGCTCCACATCGCGCGTCGGATGGCCATCGGGACCGTCGATGTCGTCGCCGAGCGGGTGCTGGACGCGTACGCACCGGACAGCGCGTTCGGTTTCCGCTACTACCAGACCGAAGGCACTTGGTACGCGGAGCGGCCCGGCTTCCTCGACGGCGTCGCCGGGGTGGCGCTCGCACTGCACTCGTACGCGACCGGTGAGATGCCCCGTACCGGCTGGGACGCGGCCCTGTTGTTGAGCTGAACCCGCTCCCGGCGGGCCTTGTCCCGGAGCGCTCGCGCTCGCCGACGGTTGTGCATGATGGGCGGGTGGGGATGTCGAGCGATGGCCGGGACGGGCAGTCTTCCGAGAACACGTACGTCGTGACAGTCGAGGCGCCGGGTTCCGGACGGACGGGGCATTTCGCGTCCATTGGCGAGGCGCTGACGGCCGGCTCCGCGCGGTCGCGGCCGATCCGGGTGGTGATCGGGCCGGGCACCTATCGCGAGGCCGTGAAGCTGCGGGGGCAGGTGGAGCTGGTGTCCGCCGGCGAAGGTCCGGTGGAGCTGGCGTGGACGGCTGGGACGGCCGTGGAGGTCCTGGGGTCGGTACGGGTCACCGGGATCACCATCGCCGGAGCGGCCATCAAGAACCTGCCGACGGTCCTGGTGTCGGCGGGGACGCTCGCGCTCGACCACGTCAAGCTGCGCCGCGACGAGGCCCCGGCCAGCAAGGACCCCGATGCCGAGACCGAAGTCGTCAACCTGGCGTCGGCGCGGTCGGGGTCGTCGATGGACCTGCGGGATTGCCACGTCTCGGGCGCTCGGGTGACCTACGGCGAGAACACAACGGGCGTAGTCGAGCGGTGCGTCCTCACCCAAGCCGCCTACGGCGGGTTCGCGGCGATGGACGGCGCGAACGTACGGATCCTGGACACCACGATCTCCGCGGTCAGCACCGTCGGCATGTGGATCAAGCACGCCACGGTGGCTGTAGAGCGTACGACGATCGACGGCTGCGGGCAGAACGGCGTGTGGGCCGAAGCGCAGGCGCAGGTGACCCTGTCCGACAGCACGATCCGTAAATGTCGTTATCCCAGCACGATTTCCACCGATCGGGCCAACCTGTCGATCGTCGACTGCGCGATCTCGGAAGGGGCCGAGGAGGGCGCGCTGGTACGCACCGGCGGGCGGATCACGTTGCGACGAACCACCATCGACCGGCCGGGCAACCATGGGGTCTATGCCGAGACGATGGGCGTGGTAACGATCGAGGACTCAGCGATCAGCCAGGCCGGGGCGACTGGGATCACGGTTAAGCCAACCGGCACCGTCGCCGCCACCAACACGCGTGTCGACGGCGCCACCGCGGGTGCGATGGTCAACGGCGGGACCGGAACCTTCACCGGGCTGACCGTCACCGACGTGGTCGAGGCCGGTGTCGGGGTCGAGGGCGGTGGCCAGGTGACGTTCGTCGGCGGCACGGTGCGGCGATGCGCGGGCGGCATAGCCGCCACGGATGAGGGCAGCCAGGTGGTCGTACGAGATGCCACGGTGGCTGACGCGCAGGTCGCCGCCATGGCCGTGGACTCCGGCGCCCGGCTGTCCGTGCGGCACAGCACCGTGGAGCGAGGCGTGCTCGGGTTGGTCGCCGGTGGTTCAGGCAAGCTGACCGTAAGCGACTGCACGGTGACCGGGACCGCGCGCAGCGGGGTGTTCGTGTCCGACGAGGCACTGCTGACCGCGCAACGGCTGAGCGTACGGTCCAGCGGCGGCGCCGGTTTGCAGGCCACCGACAGTGCACGGCTGGAGGTGCTGGACAGCGAGTTCGTCGATGGCTCGGCGGAGGGCCTGCGGGTCGACGCCGGCTGCACCGGCCGGCTGCTGCGTTGCCGGGTGGCCGGCAATGCCGACGAGCCGGTGCTGCGCAGCCGGCAGGTCCGCATCGAGGAACCGGTCGAGACCGCGCCCGACCAGATTCAGGTGCCGGCCGGCGCTGGTGCGGACGTACGACCGTCCACTGTGGACAGGGTGCGGCCGGCGCCGAGTGCCATGCTCGACAACATGGACGAGCTGGACGGGCTGGCCGAGTTGACCCAGCTGGTCGGGCTGGAGCCGGTGAAGGCGCAGGTCCGTACCCAGATCAACCTGGTCCGCAACGCGAAGCAACGGGAGGCCGTCGGTCTGCCGGTGCCGCCGCTCAGCCGGCACCTGGTGTTCTCCGGCCCAGCCGGCACCGGCAAGACCACCGTCGCCCGCTTGTACGGCCGGCTGCTCGCCGCGCTCGGCGCACTGGCCACCGGTGAGGTCATCGAGGCCGGCCGCAGTGACCTCGTTGGCCAGTATCTTGGCGCCACCGCCCTGAAAACCAAGGCCGTGGTGGAGTCGGCGCTGGGTGGCGTGCTGTTCATCGACGAGGCGTACACGCTGGCCCGTACGTTCGGTGCCAACTCCGACCTCGGCCTGGAAGCCATCGACGAGCTGGTCCGCCTGATGGAGAACCATCGCGACGACCTCGTTGTGATCGTCGCCGGCTACACCACCGAAATGACCGAGTTCATGGACATCAACCCGGGCCTGCGATCCCGATTCTCCCGCACCATCGAATTCCCCGCGTACAACGCCGACGACCTCGCGAAAATCATCGAGCTGCAAGCGAAAAACCATCACTACCAATGGTCCGACGAGGCGCTCGCCGCGATCACCCAGCGGTTCCACCGCGAGCAGGACGCCGGCACCCTCGGCAACGCCCGCGACGCTCGTACGTTGTTCGAGCAGGCCATCGAACGACAGGCCGCCCGCCTGGCCAACCACCCGAGCCCCACGTCTGCCCAGCTCATCGAACTCACCGTCGCCGACCTGTCCTAAGGCAAGACGACAAGCTTTCCGGTGGCTTCGTTGTTTTCCATATATTGGTGGGCTTTGACGATGTCGTCCAGGTCAAAGACGCGGTCGACGTTGGGCCGGTAGACGCCACCCTCGACCTCGCGTACGACCCGCTGCAACACGGTCGTGCCCACGCTGCCCTTGAAGTTGTCGCTGTGGAATGACGTGAGTTTGGTTCCGTACGGGATCATCGCGATCGGCTCGAAGTCCGGGATCAGCCAGCCGCTGAGCGAGCCGGCGACGCACACCGTCCCGCCGCGACGGACCAACCGCAGCGAGTCCACGGCCGTACGCGCACCGACCAGGTCCAGCACCAAGTCCGGACCGTCGGGCCAGATCGTGCGCAGGCTCGCCGCGAGCGATTTACCATCGTCGACGAGTACGTGGTCGACGCCAGCCGTCTTCACCGCGTCGGCTTTGCTTTGCCGCCGAGTCGTGGCGGCGGTTTCCAGGCCGTAGCCGGACGCGATCGACGCGGCCGCCATCCCGACTGACGAGGTCCCCCCACGAATCAGCAACCGCCGCCGGTCACCCGGCATGACACCCAACGCGTCCAACGAGCCCTGCGCGGTCAGGTACGTCTCGGGCAGTGCGGCCAGGATCTCCCAAGGCAAGGTGGTCGTGATCGGCATCAGCAGCGCATTCGGCAACAACGCGTATTCCGCGTAGCCACCGTCGAATTCCCGGCCCATCTCGCCCATGACGGCCGCGACAGTGGTCCCCTCCGGCAAGCTGGGGTCGGTCGAGGCCGCCACGGTTCCCACACACTCGATTCCCAGCACACGCGGGAAAATCACGCTGGGGGAGTGGCCCTGACGGGTCCGCAGCTCGGACCGGTTCAGGCCGGCGCCCTCAACCCGTACCAGGCTCCAGCCGTCCCGGACCGCTGGTAGAGGCACCTCCCGAATCTCCAGCACTTCTGGGCCACCGGCCCTGACGCAAACCGCCGCACGCATCGTCTGTTGGCTATTGAGCATGCGTCCACTGTCGCTAATGAGCAGTGCGGCCTGCCACCGATAGAATGCCAACTTATGCCCATCGGCCGCCAACCTCGGATGTCCCAGTTGTGGGCGTCGGGCGGTTTGCATCTGTGGTCATCGGGCGGCACGAGTTCAGCACATTCGCACCCGCGTGGCCACCTTGTCTACGCGGCTCGCGGTGTCCTGTCGGTGCACACCGAACGCGGCACCTCGATCGTGCCGGCCAATCGAGCCGCCTGGATCCCCGCTGGGTTCACGCACTACCACCGAGCCCACGGTGAGACCGATATGCGGATCCAGTTCCTGCCGCCGTCGCTGACCCGGCTCGTACCAGCCCATCCGGCCGTGTTCACGGCCTCTGACCTGGCCCGCGAAATCCTGCTCACCCTCACCGGCCCACGCAACTACGAAGGCGCGGCACAGGCCTGGGACCGCGCCGCCCAGGCTCGTCTTCGCCGGGTCCTCGTGGACGAGCTTCACCAAGCGGATGAGCAGCCATTACAGCTGCCGGAACCACACGACGACCGGCTGCGGGCGATAGCCCAACTGCTGTACGAGGAGCCCGCGAACACCACCTCGCTGGCCGAGCTCGGGCAGCGCGTCGGGGCCAGCGGCCGTACGCTCAGCCGGCTCTTCCACGACGAACTCGGCATGACTTTCTATGAGTGGCGCACCCAATTACGCATCTATCACGCCCTCGTGTTGCTCGGCGACGGCCACGACACCACGTACGTCGCGCATGCCTGCGGATGGGCGAACCCCAGCGGCTTCATCACGGCCTTCACCAGCATCATCGGCACCACACCGGGGCGACACCGATCTGCCCGCTGAGCTCGCGGCACGGCTGAGAGCGCGAAAAGTCGTCGCACCGGCGTGCCAGACTCGGGCCTATGAAGTACGTGTTGCTGATCTGCGATGACGAGTCCGCCTCACCGAGCAACGAGGAACTCGACGCCGACCCCGTGCACCAGGCGTGGGAGGCGGACCTGGAGCGGCGCGGCGCCAAGGTGTTCGGCGCGCGGTTACGGCCGGTGGTCGACGCGACGACGGTCCAGGTCCGCAATGGCGAGACGCTGGTCTCGGACGGGCCGTTCGCCGAGACGAAGGACTTCGTCGGCGGCTTCGTGGTGCTGGACTGCGCCGATCTGGACGAGGCGATCGCCATCGCCGCCGGCCATCCCTACGCGCGGTGGGGCGGCATTGAGGTCCGCCCGGTCTGGGAATGACCAGGCCCGACGCCGTAAGAGCAGCGGTCGACGCGGCCTACCGGGACGTGTGGGGCCAATTGGTCGCCACCTTGATCGGCCAGACCCGGGACTGGGACCTCGCCGAGGACTGCGCCCAGGATGCCTTCGCGGCCGCGCTCGTGACCTGGCAGCGCGACGGCATTCCGAACCGTCCGGGCGCGTGGCTGACCACCACCGCGCGTCATCGTGCGATCGACCGGCTCCGGCGCGACACCGCCGGTCGTACGAAGCTGCGTGAGCTCGCTATGCTGGCCCGCGAGCCGCAAGAGTCGTCGGTGCAGGAGATCCCGGACGAGCGGCTGCGGCTGATCTTCACCTGCTGTCACCCGGCGCTGCCGTTCGAGGCCAGGGTCGCGCTCACGCTTCGTACGCTCGCGGGCCTCAGCACGGCCGAGATCGCCAAGGCGTTCCTGACCGCCGAACCGACGATGGCGCAACGGCTGGTACGCGCCAAGCGCAAGATCGCCGAGGCGGGCATTCCCTACCGCGTCCCGCCCGCCGAGCTGCTGGGGCAGCGGCTGGGCGCGGTCCTCGCGGTGCTCTACCTGATCTTCAACGAAGGTTATGACGAGCAGGACAGCCGTCGCGCGTTGACCGCCGAGGCGATCTACCTCGCCGGCGTCCTGGCCCGGTTGATGCCCACCGAACCCGAGCCACGGGGTTTGCTGGCGCTGATGCTGTTGCACGAAGCCCGGCGTGCGACGCGTACGGACGACGGCGAGCTGGTCCCGCTGGAACTCCAGGACCGGTCCAGGTGGGACCAGGCGTTGATCACCGAAGGCGTCGCCGTCCTTGACGAGGCGTTGGCCCTGCGCCGCCCCGGGCCGTATCAGCTGCAGGCCGCGATCGCCGCCTGCCACGCGACGGCACCGGACACCGCGACCACCGACTGGCCGCAAATCGCCGCCCTGTACGCGGAGCTGGCGCGCCTCGCGCCGTCGGCGGTCGTCGAGCTCAACCGCGCCGTCGCGGTCGCCATGTCCGACGGCATTCCCGCTGGCCTCGCGCTGGTTGACGAGTTGGCGGCGGCCGGCCGTCTGGACGGATATCACCTGCTGCCGGCCACCCGGGCCGATCTGCTGCGCCGCGCCGGCCGGGTGGCCGAGGCGAGGCTCGCGTACGAGCAGGCCCTCGACCTGGCGCCGACCGAGGCCGAGCGCCGCTACCTGACCCGCCGCCTTCGAGAGCTCTGACAAAGTTTCTCTCAGGTATGTCGATTTCTCATCGGGTACTTCGTCAGTGGGACGAAAAGGCAATCAAAACAGAGGAGACAGTCATGGCTGAGTCAGCCAGCCCGAGCCTGCCCAACGTTGTCGAGCGGGCCACCTTCCAGGGCGAACTCGACACCCTGCGAGAACGGGAGAAGGCGCACACCCGGGAAGGTTCCGCGATCGCCGCGGCCCGTCGGCGGCTGCCGATGGTCGAAGTCGACGCGACGCTCAGGTTGACGGGGCCGGATGGTTCGGTCACGCTGCTCGACGCGTTCGAAGGCCGCCGGCAGCTCATTGCGTACTACTTCATGTGGCATCACGACCACGGCGCCGCCGAGCAGTGCGAAGGCTGCACTTTCTATACCAACCAGGTCACCGAGCTGGCCTACCTCCAGTCGCGGGACATCACGTACGCGGTCCTGTGCCAGGGCCCGTACGAGCAAAGCCGCCGCTATCGGGACTTCATGGGCTGGACCATGCCGTGGTATTCGGCGCAGGACTCGGCCAAGGACCTGCTCGCCGGGCGCCAGGTCGGCATGTTCCACGTGGTCTGCTACGTACGCGACGGTGACCGTGTTTTCGAGACGTACTGGACGACCGGCCGTGGCGTGGAGGCGATGGACAACAACTACGCGCTTATGGACCTCACCGTCTATGGACGTCAGGAAACATGGGAAGACTCGCCGAATGGCTGGCCCCAGCAGTGGCCGGTCGACAGCGCCAACCTCCGCGTCGACGGCCGCCCGACCTCGCAGTGGTCGCGGCTCACCGCCGGCCGCTCCGACGACCTCGACGCCAAGCCCTGAGACGTCCAACCTGCCGTCCTTCGTGGAACCGCGCGAAAGGCGATGAGTTTGGCGGCCTCCCCGCGTCTAGCGAGGGAGGAGAGGAGGTGCAACCGATGAGATATGTCGAGAGATTTGGCGATCCCGCGGACCCGCCGGTGCTGCTGATCGGCAACTCGATGCTGACCTGGCCGGACGAGTTCTGTGAGCGGCTCGCGGCGGGGCTGGATCGCTCAACTGCTGGCCCTGGACTATCCCGACAAGGTCGCCACCCTGACACTGATCTCGACCCGTCCGACCGCGCCTGGGCCTAACGATCCGGACCTGCCCGAGCACGCGCCCGCGATCATGGCGCATTTCATGTCCGCGTCAGAACCGGACTGGTCGGACCGGACATCCGTGATCGAAGGTGCGGTTCAGGTCGGGAAGCTGCTGGCCGGGACGCGCGGCTTCGTGCCCGCTGACGTACGCGAGAATGCCGCGCGGATCTTCGATCGGGTCAGTCCGGATCCCGCTGTCCAACGGTCGAATCACCTGGCCACGGCCTTCGCGGCGTTGGACTGCACGCCCCGGTGGCGCGAACGACTCAGCCAGGTCACCGCACCCACGCTGGTCATGCACGGCGCCGAGGATCCCTTCTTCCCAGTTGGCAACGCCGAAGCGCTCGCCAGCGAAATCCCTGGCGCGCGGCTGCGGGTGTTGCACGGGATTGGCCAGGCGATGGTCCGTCCCGCGTGGCCGGACCTACTCGACGGGATTCTCACGCTGTCGGTCACCGGCGCGCCCCGTCAGGAAGTCACCAACGACCGCACGGTAGTGGTCGCGTGCTTCCCGGCGAATGCTGTGCCCGACTCCGCCGATGTGTACGGGCGTGAGTGGACCGCCGGCCGTACGTTCGCATGCGGCGCCGAACTCCGGGCTGACCAGGCTGCCGCGTTCGGTGTCCCCGTGCAGCAACAAAATCGGGCAGCTCACCGCGGCGAGGACCTCGGTCAGAGGAGGGACCGGCTTGGTCAGGCTGCTGAAAAAATCCGGGTTGATCTCATGCTTTGACGTTGCCCACGGCGGAAATTCGTCGGCTGACCAGCGGGGGTTGTCCGCGCGACCCCGATCGAGAGTGTCCTGTGGGTCGAGCGCGCGCAGGTCAGTCAGCCAGTCCGGCACCGGGCAACCCGCCGGCAACAGCTCGCGGCCGAACACTGGAGGATCCTCGAGAACGGCCGCACTGACCAGGTCCGGGCGGATCCGGCCCAGCTGTGCGGCCGTCGTCGCCCCCATCGAGTGCCCGACGACCAGCACGGGGCCGGCTGCGAGGTCATCCAGCACCATGGCCGCGTCTGCCGCTAGCACGGCCTCGCTGACGGGTTCCGCGGGCAGCCCGGATCGGCCGTGCCCGCGCGCGTCGGTCGCGAGCACGCCGCCGTACGAGGTGAAGAACGGGATCAACGGGTCCCAGCACGCGGCCGAGTCGGTCATCCCATGCAGCAGCAGAATCTCTGGCTTCTCGCCGAAAAGCTGCCAGGCGACATGGCCAGCCCGACTCCGCATACCCGCTATCGTAAGGCCTGCCCCAATTCTGATCCCACCGATTATTGAGACAGGCGCTACGACACCAACGCCAGTGTGCGTCAGGCGTAGTTGAACAATGGTGGGAAGGCAAGGACCACGACCCATGCCCACGCGGCGTAAACAGGCAGGTAGCCGGTCTGCCAGCGTTCGAGTTTCGCGAACCGCGTACGCCGGAGGGCGAACGCGAGCAGCAGCCAGGCCGACCAGGCGAGGTTCACCAGCAGAATGACGTTCTCGCCGAGCGCCACCGCTCGGTTCGGGGTCGTCCCGTACCCGCTGATACGCCCGGTGATCTCGAAGAGCACCAGCACGTCGATGGCCAGTGCGCTGACCACCAGGGCGAGTTGCAGCTTGTCGAACAGGCCGGGCGGGGCCAGCGGATCGCGGGCTGAGATCGAGTAGAGCAGCAGTCCCAGCACCACGACCAGCAGCAGGTCGAACAGGATCAGCGCTTGGCGCTCCACGTCGATACCGGCGCTGGACCAGACGACGGCGATGAGAAATGCGAGCAGGACCGCGGTGAACAGCGGAGTGAACAACCGGGTGAGCACCGGGGCGATGTTCTCGACCACGCTTTGTTTGGCCTCGACGAGCCAGCCGGCCACGATGATCGCGCCCATGACGCCGCAGGGAATCAGCCACCGGATGACAAACGTCTCCGGGTTGACCCCGATGGCGTTGAAGGTGCCGAACATGAATGCGACGAGCACCCCGCCGCCGAGGGCGATGAGCACCAGGTAGACGAACCATTCGCCGGTGAAGCGGATGAAGTCCATCCTTCGACGCGACGAGCGCCAGTCCCGCGCCACGTACGCCAGACCCACCACGAACCACAGGGCGATGGGGAGGTGGATGCTGGTGATGACCACCATCTGGGAGCTGCCGGTCGGATGGTACGCGTTGGCAGCCACCGCTCCGAGCGCGAACAGTGCCACCGGGATCCCGATCAGCGGCCCCCGGATCTGACGCCGCCAGCCGAGGTAGGCGGCCAGCCAGGGCAGCCCGAACAGGCTGAAGTTCGCCGCGTAGAACGGGGTGCTCTGTTCCCACGCGACCCCGAACAGCTCGGGCACCTTGATCGAGATCGCCGCGCCCACCGCACAGCCGATCATCACCCACAGGTCCCACCGAGCGCGCTTGTCCGGCACTGAGCCGCCGATGCCGTCAGTCTCGCCAGTGAGCACCAGCTGCTTCCACAGCCGTTCGGAATGCTCCCGGGCGAACTCACGGGACAGCTCGTCCAGGCTGCCCATTCGCTTGACCGCGACCAGAAACGCCTCGTCGGCGCTCAGACCGGCCACCACAAGTTCGTCGACGCAACCGCGGAGGTGGTCTTCCAGTTCGTCGGCGTCGGACTTCTGCAGTTCGGGACGGCGCTGTACGTATTGCCGCCACTGGGCGAACTGCGCCGCCAACTCCTCTTCCTGGCTTTCGTGCACTGTCACGCCTTGCCCTCCAGCGGGATCACCGTCATAGCCCCGCGATCGGCGAGGCCCTGACCGAGTTTCTTGAGCGCGTCCACGACCGTGTCCCACTGCCGGCGCTGCTCGGCCAGCTCAGTCCGGCCCTGGTCGGTGATGCGGTAGTACTTGCGTCGCCGCTCGCCCTTCGCCGCCTGCCAACTCGCCTCCACGTACCCGAGGCGTTCCAGCCGGTGCAGCAGCGGGTAGAGCAGCCCTTCGGTCCAATCCAGCTCGCCACCGGAAAGCTCGTTGATTCGCCGGAGAATGGCGTAGCCGTAGCTCTCGCCCTCGGCGAGGATCCCCAGCACCATGGGCGTCGCCGAGGCGGCGACCAGATCCTTCGTGACTTTCACCAAACCTCACCTCCGTACCTAGCAGCATGATGCATAGTACTTCTAGGTATTTGACCTCGCAACGGGCCCCGACGCGTAACTCCCGGGAGCTGGGCTCGGCTTTGTTTCGCCTGGCTTTTTGTCGAGTGCGGGGTTTTGTTCCGCACTCGACAGGTGCGGCGCCGTGGAGCGGTCTCTACTGGAGCGGGTAATGCTGGCCGCGCCGCTGGAGAGTGACACGCGCTCTATGCGACAAACAGGGCCTCTGACTGGTGCCCCCGGTGCGATTCGAACGCACACTGGACGGGTTTTGAATCCGTTGCCTCTGCCGTTGGGCTACGGGGGCCTGACCGACGCACAGACTATCCCGATAGGCTGCGGGTCCGAACGACTAGGGTGTCCGGGAAGGCCCGGCGGGTCCCGCTCAGCGGGTTTCGTATCGTTGAGCCTTCAAGCTCTGCCCGTCCCAGCTGTCTAGGAGTCACCGTGACCGACGCTTCCCCACGCCGTGTGTTGATCGCGGAGGATGAAGCGCTGATTCGCCTGGATCTTTCCGAGATGCTCACCGAGGAAGGGTTCGAGGTCGTCGGCGCCGTCGGAGACGGCGAGCAGGCGGTTCAGCAGGCCGAGCAGTTGCGGCCGGACCTGGTGATCCTGGACGTGAAGATGCCGGTTCTGGACGGCATCGCGGCGGCCGAGCGGATCGCCGGCGCCCGGATAGCGCCAGTGGTCATCCTGACCGCCTTCAGCCAGCGCGACCTGGTCGAGCGGGCTCGTACGGCCGGCGCGATGGCGTATTTGGTGAAGCCCTTCCAGAAGAAGGACCTGTTGCCGGCCATCGACATGGCCACCGCCCGGTTCGCCGAGATCGTCACGCTGGAGGCCGAGGTCTCCGACCTCACCCAGCGGCTGGAGACCCGCAAGGTGGTCGAGCGGGCCAAGGGCGTCCTGATGGACGAGCACGGGATGACCGAGCCAGAGGCGTTCCGGTGGATCCAGCGGGCCGCGATGAACCGGCGCACCTCGATGCGTACGGTCGCGGCGGCGGTTCTTAAGGGACTCGCCGAGCAGCCGTAGGGCGATGGCGGGTCGCGGTGACCGTCTGACCAGATGGCGAGTACGCTGCGCGGACATGCCGGCCGACAAGTCGGGCAAGGTCCCGCAACACCGTATTTTGGTGATGCGGCGGGACGTTTCCTCCCGGTGGTTTGCGGGGCTGGTGGTCAGCGCTACGGTGGGAGCCGGTCGGGGGACCCATCGTTCGATCGAGGCATGTCTCGGGGAATCAATCCCGGGGTGTGGGTGCTAGGGGGTCCCGTTGGTTCAGCGGTTCAGGATTCGCCGCGCTGGCGTCGCTGACTTGGAGATTGTCCTCCGTTTCGCCGCCATCGCGTCCGACGTGGCGATCGCCCGCCGGCCGCTGAGCCGAGCGGCGGTCGGCCGGCCACTGCCGGCGCACCGCAGCCGGTACGAGGCGCTGCTGCGGGATCCGGACCGGCACGTGGTCATCGTCGAGGACGACGCTGGGGACCCCGCCGGTATGGGCGTGCTGGCCGAGGATCGTACGGGCCCGTTGCACGACCTGCCGGCCGCCCGCCTGTCGCACGTGGTGGTCGAGCGGCACCGCCGGGGCCAGGGCGCCGGCCGCAGCCTGATTGGCGCCGCCGCCGCCTTCGCCGAGCAGATCGGCGCCGAACATGTGGTCGCCGGCGTGGTGCCGGCCTCCCGCGAGGGCAATCGGTTCTTCGCGCGGCTCGGATTCGTCCCGCTGGCCATCCATCGGGTGGCTTCCTTGTCCTTGCTGCGGCGCAATCTCGCGGTCCCCGAGATGACGATCGACTTCAAGGTCGGCGAACACCGCGAACCCGACGCGGGCGTCGCCTAGTTATTCGGCTGAGCTGGCGAAAGACGACTTGATCAGCTGGCAGGTCAGTCTGGCCGAGCAGACCAGCCGGCCGGACTCGTCGCTGATGGCCACCGCGTAGGTGGTGACGCTGCCGCCCTCGTACAACGGCGTACAGACGCCCGTGACAGTGCCCGAGCGGGCCGCCCTGTGGTGGGTGGCGTTGATGTCGACACCGACCGCGACCCGGCCGCGCCGCTGGCCGTGGATGGCGGCGGCGGTGGAGCCCAGGGTCTCGGCGAAAACGCACGAAGCGCCGCCGTGCAGCAGACCGAGCGGTTGCCGGTTGCCCTCCACCGGCATGGTGGCGACCAGCCGATCCGGACCGATCTCGGTGAAGCGGATGCCCATCCGGCTCGGCAGTTCGCCGAGGTGCGCGTTGATGACCTCCAGTACGGCCTGCTGGGCCGCCGGGTCGGTGAGGTCGACCGTGAGCCGCTCGGTGAGGCCGGTGGATTCGGTGCTGGTCAAACTGATCTCCCTGGATGTGCTCACGAGCTGCTCGAAGGCCGCCGAGGCAGTGCCCACGGAGCTCACTGTCGTAGCCGAAGACTAGGCTCTCGATGGTGAGCGACCAGCCTTCCCGTGATGGATCTAACCCGCCCCGCCTGCTGCTTCTGGACGGGCACTCGTTGGCATACCGGGCCTTCTTCGCGTTGCCGGTGGAGAATTTCTCCACCACCACCGGCCAGGTGACCAACGCTGTCTACGGCTTCACCTCGATGCTGATCAACGTGCTGCGGGACGAGCAGCCCACCCACCTCGGGGTGGCGTTCGACCTGGCCCGCAAGTCGTTCCGCACCGAGCAGTATGCGGAATACAAGGCGAACCGTTCGGAGAGCCCGGCCGACTTCAAGGGCCAGGTCAGCCTGATCCAGGAGATCCTGGACGCGCTCAAGATTCCGTACGTGACGAAGGAGAACTACGAGGCCGACGACATCCTCGCCACCCTGGTCACCCAGGCCGAGGCCGAAGGCATGCAGGTGCTCGTCTGTTCCGGCGACCGGGACGCCTTCCAGCTGGTCACCGAGAACGTCACGGTGCTCTACCCGCGCAAGGGCGTGTCCGATCTGGCTCGGATGACGCCGACGGCCGTCACCGAGAAATATGGCGTGTCGCCGCAGCGCTATCCGGACCTGGCCGCCATCGTCGGGGAGACCAGCGACAACCTGCCGGGCGTGCCGGGCGTCGGGCCGGGCTTCGCGTCCAAGTGGATCCAGCAATATGGCGACCTTGACGGCGTCATCCAGCACGCCGACGAGATCAAGGGCAAGAAGGGTGAGGCGCTGCGCGAGCACCTCGCCGAGGTGATCCGGAACCGGCAGCTCAACGGCCTGCTGCGCGACCTGCCGCTGCCGCTCTCGGTCGCTGACCTGGCCCGCAAGACCTGGGACCGGGATGCCGTGCACCAGGTCTTCGACGCGCTGGAGTTCCGAGTGCTCCGGGACCGGCTGTATGCGACGGTCGAGACCGCCAAGCCCGAAGCCGAGTCCGGTTTTGACCTGGAGATGGTCCGCCCGGGCCCGGGGGAGCTGGCCGGTTGGCTCCAGACGTACGCGGAAGGCTCGGAGCCGATCGGCGTGGCGGTTGGCGGCAGCTGGGCCCGCGGCGCCGGTGAGGTGACGGCCATCGCGCTGTCCACTGTGACTGGTGTGACCGATGGCACCGCTGGGCACGCGGCCTGGATCGACCCGGCCGCCTTGGACCTGGAGGACGAGCAGGTGCTGGCCTCGTGGCTGGCCGACCCGGCCAAGCCGAAGGTGCTGCACGATGCCAAGGGGCCGCTGCTGGCGCTCGCCTCGCGCGGCCTGAAGGTGGACGGCATCGCTTCGGACACCGCGCTGGCCGCTTATCTCGTAAGACCAGATCAGCGCACGTACGACCTGGCCGACCTGGTTTTGCGCCAGCTGCACCGGGAGCTGCGGTCCGAGGAGCCGGACGACGGGCAACTGTCCTTCGACGACACCGAAAGCGACAACGCGGCCGAGGCGCTGATGCTGCGCGCCGCCGCCACCGTCGACCTCTCCGCCGCACTGCGTGGCGAGCTGGAGGCGAGCGGCGGCACGGCCCTGCTCGCGGACGTCGAACTGCCGCTGGTCGCTGTCCTGGCCCGGATGGAGCAGGCCGGCATCGCCGCCGACAGTGAATACTTGGCCGAGCTGCAGTCGCAGTTCGCTGGCGGGGTGAAAGAGGCCGCCGAGAACGCGTATGGCGTGCTGGGCCGCGAGTTCAACCTGGGATCGCCTAAGCAACTGCAGGGCATCCTTTTCGACGAGTTGCAGCTGCCCAAGACCAAGCGGATCAAGACCGGCTACACCACCGACGCGGACGCGTTGGCGAGTTTGTACGGCCAGACCCAGCATCCGCTGCTGGAGCACCTGCTGCGGCACCGGGACGTGGCCCGGCTGAAGTCCACTGTGGACGGTCTGATCAAGACAGTCTCGGACGACGGCCGCATCCACACCACGTACAACCAGATGATCGCCGCCACCGGCCGGCTCTCGTCCACCGACCCGAACCTGCAGAACATCCCGATCCGGACCGACGAGGGCCGGCTGATCCGCCGCGCCTTCGTCGTGGGCAAGAACTACGAGACCCTGCTGACCGCGGACTACAGCCAGATCGAGATGCGGATCATGGCGCACCTGTCCGAGGACGAGGCGCTGATCGAGGCGTTCAACTCCGGCTTCGACTTCCACGCGGCGACCGCCGCCACCGTGTTCGCGGTGCAGCCGGAGTCGGTCAACACCGAGCAGCGGGCCAAGATCAAGGCGATGAACTACGGCCTCGCATATGGGCTGTCCGCGTACGGGCTGTGCCAGCAGCTGAGCATCTCGGTCGAGGAAGCCCGCGGCCTGATGGACGGCTATTTCGAGCGCTTTGGTGGCGTCCGCGACTACCTTCGCTCGCTGGTGCTGCAGGCCGGTCGCGAGGGCTACACCGAGACCGTGCTCGGGCGCCGGCGGTATTTGCCGGACCTGACCAGCGACAACCGGCAGCGCCGCGAGATGGCCGAGCGGATGGCGCTGAACGCGCCGATCCAGGGCTCGGCGGCGGACATCATCAAGGTCGCGATGCTCGGCGTCGACGCCGCCCTGACTACCTCGGGCCTGCGTTCCCGGCTGCTGCTCCAGGTGCACGACGAGCTGGTTTTCGAGGTCGCGCCAGGGGAGCGGGACGCGGTCGAGGAGCTGGCCCGTCGCGAGATGGGCGCCGCGTACCAGCTGTCCGTCCCGCTGGACGTGTCCGTTGGCGTCGGCTGCGACTGGCACGAGGCTGGTCACTAAATGCGCTTCCTGGACCTGCCGGCCGCACAGGGTCGGCAGGTCGATCGCTTCGACAGCGTCGGCGTTACCGCCCTCGGACTGGTACGTACGACGTATTCCGTCACCACCTTGCGGGTGCAGGCCGGCGGCCTGATCGGCCGGCACGCGGCGACTCAGCCCCAGCTACTAGTCATCATCGCCGGTCGTGGCTGGACGTCTGGCGACGACGGCGCCCGGGTCGCTATCGAGGCTGGTCAGGCCGTGTTTTTCGAGGCCGGTGAGGAACACGAGACCGGCTCCGACACCGGTCTCACCGCGCTAGCCCTGGAGTCAGACGACCTCCCTGTACGTGACCTCTGACTTCCCGTTCCGCCCGCAACGCCTCGCGCTTCACACCAAGCAGCGGGGCGTTGCCGTCGTCTGCCCGGAGCTATCCATTCGGACTGGAGTCCGGTAATCTCGCGAGAGTAATCGGACTGCGGTCCGAATGGATCGAGCGAAGGGTAGTGGCATGGGCAAGGTGTTCGTACGGCTCGTGGTGGCCGTGTTTTCGTTGGTGCTGCTCGGTGGCACCGCCGCCGCGGCCGCAACGGGTCCGCAAGGGGATCCTGTGGTGTTTCACAGTGCCCGGCATGAGCACTGGATGCCGTGTGAGGGGCTTGCGGGTTGTACGCAGCTGCCGTCGCGGACGAATCCGGTGACCGGCGGCAGTGAGTCGATGTTCCGGCTGAAGGCGGGCACGGTTTTCACCAAACATTGGCACACCAGCCCTGAGCACGTGGTCGGGGTCAGCGGCACGATGATCTACCACCTGGACACCGGCCGGACGTATCGGCTGGGTGCCGGGGACTTCCTTTACTACCCTGGAAAAACAGTGCACTGGGGTCAGTGCGCCCGGGGTGCCGACTGCATCTACTACGTCTACGACGACCTGCCGTACGACTTCCATCCGGTCCCGTAGGACGGGTCAGTGGCTGGCGCGGGCACGGATCAGCGCGAGCAACTCGTCCCGTACCTCCGCGATAGGCCGGGGCGTACGGGACAGCCGGTTGTCGAGGGCGACGACCAGGGCGGAGCCGAAGAGGGCGCTGGCGGCGAGGCCGGTGTCACGCAGGTCGGGGGACGCGACACCGGCTCGTACGGCCGAGTCCAAGCCGTCGGCGAGCAGGCCGATCACCCGTTCGCGGACGAGCCTGAGTGTCTCGTCCCACTGCCGTTTGGTTAGCCACATCTCGGCGACCAGCAGCTGGCCGTAGCCGTGGTGGGTGTCCACGAACTCCAGTACCACGCCGACCATCGCGGTCATCGCGTCGAGCGGGTCCTTGCCCTGCCTGGCCGCCGACATCGCTTCGGTAAGCCCATCGACGCCGTACGTCAGCAGCGCCTCGATCAGCCCGGATTTGCTGCCGAAGTTGTAGAAAACCGTGCCCTTGGCGACTCCCGCGGCCGCCGCCACGTCGTCGATGGACATCTCCACCGCGCCGCGCTCGGCGATGAGTTCCAGCGTGGCCTGGAAAATCCGGACTTTCGTCGCACCCGCGCGGGCATTGCGACCGTCCTCTTTGGACTGTCCGGGCCGCGACCGCGGCACCCTGCTCATATCACGAGTTCCGGGTGCAGCCGGGACAGCGACCAGGTCCGTTTGCGCCAGGCAGCGTACGTGGTGATGCCGAGCGCCCCGACGCCGAAGGCGAGCAGCACCAACGTGCTTCGGACAATGTCGCCACCGCCGTCGCCGGCGATCAGGTGCCGCAGGGCCGTGACGACATACGACATCGGCAGCAGCGGATGCAGGAACCGCAGGACCGGGGGAGTCGTCTCCCACGGATACGTGCCGCCCGCGCTGACCAGCTGGATCATCAGCGCCACCAGGCCGAGCAGCCGGCCCGGTGTACCGAAGCAGGCCAGGAACATCTGCACCAAGGCGGTGAAAACAAGCGCGGTCAGCACCAGGAAGGCGACCATGCCGACCGGATTCCCGATGTGCAACCCGAGGCCGAAAGCCACCACGGCGATCAACAGAAGTCCTTGCAGGGCACCGATAATCGCGGCCGGCAGCCAGCCGGCGAGTGCGGTGGACAGTGCCGGCGCACGCGCGGCCAGGGCGCGCTCGGACAGTGGCCGCAGCAGCATGTAAAGCACCACCGCGCCGACCCAGAGGGCGAGCGGCAGGAAGTACGGGGCAAAACCGGTGCCGTAGTTAGGCACCTTGTTGTTCGCGACCGTCTGCACCGCCACTGGGTCGCCCATGGTGGTGGCCGTACGGCCGCGGGTGCTCGCGTCCGGATGCGGGATCTGTGCCGCGCCGGAGCTGAGCTTGCTGGCGAGCGTGTGCGCTCCGGTGGCGAGCTTGGTGGCGCCGGTCCGCGCCTGCTGGATGCCGCTGGAGAGCTGGCCGGCTCCGCTGTCGAGCTGGTCGGCGCCAGTGGCCGCCTTATGGATGCCGTTGTGCAGTGCGGGAGCGGCGGCGGCCAGTTGGGCGTTGCCGGCCGCGACCTGGCTGGCACCGGAGGCCAGCTGGTTCAGTTGGGCGGCCTTGCCGGCGACCACGGTCGAGGCAGTCGCAAGCCGTCCGGTGGCCCGGTCGTACTCGGCCATCACCTGCGCGATCTGGCTGTCCGTCAGGCCTTGCTGGCGAAGGCGCTGTTCGACCGCCGTACGGTCCGATTTCAACGTACTGACGGCGGTGCTGAGCGCGGTGTTGGCCTGGTTGCCCAGCGCCGCGATCTTCTTGTCGCCACTGGCCACCTGAGCCGAGCCGGCGGCGAGCTTTTGGGTGGCGGCGGGCAAACCGCTGGTAGAGCTGTCGAGTTGGTGTAGCCCACCGGACAGCTGTCCGGTGCCGCTTTGCAAAGTCCCCGCGCCGGTCGCCAGCTGGCTGAGCCCGGCGGTCAGCTGGTCCGCGCCGCCGGCCAGCTGCGAGCTGCCGTCCGCGGCCTGCAGCGTGGAGGAGTGCAGCTGGGTGAAGCCGATCAGCATGGCGTCGGCGTACTTGGCGCCGGCCTGGCTGGCGACCGCCTGCCGGACCTCGGAGAAGACCTGCTTGCCGATGGTGCCGGCGAGGTAGTTGTTCGCGTCGTTGGTGGTCACGTCCAGCTGCGCCTGCTCAGGGTCGCTGGTGGACGGCGACGCCAGCCGGGACGAGAAGTCGGCCGGGATGGTCAGGGAGAGGTAGTAGCTGCCATCGGCGACACCCTTGGCGGCGTCGGCGGCGGTGGTCGTCTTCCAGCCGAACGCGGCTTTGGAATTGGCCAGCGTCTTGCCGAGGTCGCGGCCGGCGTTACTGTATTTGCCGTCGGTGGTGACACCGCGGTCGTTCACCACCAGCGCCGCCGGGGCGTTGGGCAGCCGGCCGTACGGATCCCAGAAGGCGTAGAGGTAGAGCGCTCCATAGAGCAGCGGCAGCATGAGCACCGCGGCGAGCGCGAGCTTGGGCAGCTTGCCGGTGGTGAACCGGCGCAGTTCGGTGCCGGCGAGGCGGAGCGTACGCATCAGGCCTGTCCTTCGGCTTCTACCGGCGCTGACACGTCGGCGGTGACGAGTGAGATATATGAGTCGGGGGCGAGCGGCAGCCGGCCGGCGTCGCCGTCGTGGCAGTGCACGGCGATGGCCGTGCCGGCCTCGGTGATGTCGCGCAGCGCCGCCCAGCACTGCTCGGCGTCGGCACCTTTGCCGAGGCCGTTCGGGGCGTCGATGACGACCGCTTTCACGCCTGGGCACTGGGCGGCGATGCGGGTCAGCAGGGCCGTACGTTGGCCGGCCGGCACCGCGTCGGTCCGTGCGTTCCGGTAGTCGCTCAGGCCGCTGCCGACCAGCCACCCGCGGACCGCCGCGCGGTTCGCCGGAAGGCCGCTGAGCTGCAGCGCCTCGGCCACCGTGACACTGAACGGCAGGGCGCCGTCGGGTCCGAAAGGCGCGGCATCGCTGACGATCCGGACCGCTTTGGCGAGCTCGCGCTGATCGGTGCTGCCGTCCAGCCGGACCTGCCCCTGGGTGGGCCGCAGCCGGCCGGCGAGCACCAGGCTCAGCACGGTGTGACCGCTGCCGGCCGGCCCGGTGAGCGCGACCAGGTCGCCGTCGCCGAGCGTCAGGGAGACCGGCGCGAGCGCAGTGCCGCGTTTGGTGCGTACGCCCACCGCGTCCGCTTCGATCTTCATCGATCCTCCGCGAGATATTTGAACTGACCGGCCAGTGCAAATTTATGCCCAGCGGGTACGCCGGGCAACTCCGAACGCGGGTGAGGCTCGCCACGACGACCACGTCACAGCTCCCTCAGTACGCGCCCTTCATCGCCGTACGCACCTGTGCGAGGGTCGCGTTGGCTATGTCGATGGCTCGCTCGTTGCCTGTCCTCAGGATCTGGTGGAGCTGAGCCCGATCCTTTGCGTACTCGGCTCGGCGGGCCCGGATGGGAGCAAGGTATTCGTTGACTGACTCGGTGACCGTCTTTTTCAGCGCGGCCGCGCCGGCCGCGCCGATCTCGGCGGCCACCCGTTCGGGGGTGCGTTGTTGGCCTGATTCCTGTTGCTGGCATAGCGCTGCCAGCAACAGGAGTGAGGCGACTTCGGGGCGCGCGATCGGGTCGTATGCGATGTGCCGCTCGGAGTCGGTCTTGGCCCCCTTGAGCAGCCGGGCGGTCTCGTCGGCAGTGGCGGCCAGCGCGATCGAGTTTCCCCGGCTCTTGCTCATTTTGGTGCCGTCCGTACCCAGCAGCAGCGGTGCGTTGGACAGCAGCGCGTCGGGCTGTGGGAACACCGTGCCGTACCGGTCGTTGAAGCGCCGGGCGATGGTGCGGGTCAGCTCGAGGTGGGGGAGTTGGTCCTGCCCGACTGGGACCAGGTTGGCCTTGCAGAACAGGATGTCGGCGGCCTGATGCGCTGGGTACGTGAACATCAGCCCGCTGACAGCGGCCTGTCGAGAGTGGGCGATCTCGTCCTTGACGGTGGGATTGCGGTTGAGTTCGGCGACCGAGACCAGGCTGAGGAACGGCAGCAGCAGCTGGTTGAGGGCCGGTACGGCGCTGTGCGTGAAGATCGTGCTGCGTGCCGGGTCGACGCCGATGGCGAGGTAGTCCAGCGTCAGATCCTCGACGTGCTCGGCCAGGTTGTCGGCGATGTCGCGATCGGTGAGCACCTGGTAGTCGGCGATCAGGACGAACAAGTCCACGCCGAGGTTCTGTAGGCGTACGCGGTTGTGGAGGGTGCCGAAGTAGTGGCCCAGATGCAGCCGCCCGGTGGGCCGGTCGCCGGTCAGCACCCGGAACTGTGTCGGGTCCTGGCTGATCAGCTCTTCGAGCTTCGCGCTGCGTACCTGGGCGGCTGACAAACCGAGTGTCTGAAGGGTGGTGGTCATGAGTGTCTCCTCGGGTTGGTGGCCGTCAGGACGACTCGAGCCGCTCCGGGAAACGCGAAAGGGCCGTTCGTCCGAACGGCCCTTTGTCATGGGTGAGAGGTGGCCGCTCCTAGGAGGAGCGCCACCAGCTCAGGCATGACGAACGATGCATGTCCACATCGTAACCTCAGCAGCGACTCGCGAGAAGGTCGACACCGTCGCCGTCGAGATCGGCACAGAATGCCTTGCGTCCGGTCATGGCCATGATCAGCGCGATCGTGGGGCCGCTGATCTGCGCGCCGACGCCGGTCGCGAAGGAACCGTCGGTCGCGGTCAAGCGCAGCCCCACGATCCGCCCTTTGGCGAGTACGACCTGGTCAGAGCCCTGGTAGTAGTCGGCGAGCCGGGTGAGCATCTCGATCGGGTACGCCCGCCGGATGCCCAACGGGCGGCGGATGTCCTCGGCGTGGACGACGGATTCGCCCAGCACCGCCATGATCGGCAGCGGTGGTTTGGTGGTGCTGTCGACCACGTCGCGGAACCGCTGGAGGGTCTCGGTCGGGCTGTCGCCGAGTTGTTCGGCCAACCGCATGGACACCTGCTTGTCGAAGTCGAAGCGGCACTTGATGACGCCGGCCAGCCAGTGCACCGCGTTGAGCCGCGCCGACGAGCTCAGATGCGCGAGCACGTCGCGTACGGACAGGCCGTCGCACAGGGACGGGGTCATCCACAGCTCGTCGGTGAGACTCGCCAGATCGGCCGCGAGGGCCGCGCGCTCGGCGTGGACCAGGGACCAGAGGGTGTTCGGCATGTGCACTCGCTCCTGTTGGTTCGGGTTTGGAGGAGGTGACTGCCGGCGTACGGCAGAATCGTCGGTCGTGGGCAATATTGGTGCAGTGGACGATCTGGCACTCGCACAGGGCGGGGACGGCGCGGCCTTCGACCGGCTGATCGCGCCGTTGCGCGGGGAACTGCGGGCACACTGCTATCGGATGCTGGGGTCGATCCACGATGCCGACGACGCCTTGCAGGACGCGTTGCTGCGGGCGTGGCGTGGGTTGGCCCGTTTTGAAGGGCGAAGCTCGCTGCGTGGATGGCTCTACACGGTGTCGACCCGTACGTGCCTGGATCTGGTGAAGTCCCGTGGGCGGCGGGCGTTGCCGATGGACCTCGGCCCGTCCAGCAAGCGCGCGGTTCTGGACTCCAGGCCGCTGACCGAGGTCAGCTGGCTCAGCCCGTACCCAGACGCCGGTCACGAGCGGCGCGAAGCCGTCGAGCTGGCTTTCGTGGCCGCGTTGCAGCACCTGTCCGGCAACCAGCGGGCGGCGCTGCTGCTGTTCGAGGTGCTCGGATTCTCCGCCGCCGAGATCGCCACCATGATGGACACGTCCACCACCGCGGTGAACTCCGCACTCGCGAGGGCCCGACAGCGGATGCCGGCGGCGGACGGACCGGCAGTGCAAGGATGGGCAGTCGGCAACGCGAAGGCGCGGGAGCTCGCCGCCGGCTTCGCCACCGCCCTGCAACGCGGCGACGCCGACGCGTTGATCGCTCTACTCACCGAGGACGTCACCTGGTCCATGCCACCCTTGCCGCACTGGTACGCGGGCATCGCGGCGGTCACCGACTTCGCGGTCGAGGTGCCGCTGACCAGGTGCCCCAGCTGGCGATCTGTGCTCACGAGCGCGAACGGTCAACCCGCCGTCGCCTGCTACCTGGGCGAGGACGCCGACGGGCCGCATCGTCCATGGTCGATCAACGTACTCACCTTGCGCGCCGACCGGATCTGTGCAATCACGTCCTTTCTGGACACCGACCATTTCCCGCTGTTCGAACTGCCGAGTCAGCTCTGATCGAGCCAACCTGTACCCGGAAAAGGGCACCGCGCTCGGCAGGGAGCGCGGTGCCCTTTCTGGGTGGAGAGTCGTCAGCCGGTGACGAGGGTGGCGCCGAGGGCCTGCAGTGCCGGGTTGATGGGCTGGAAATACGTGGTAGTGCTGTCGCCGCCGGACAGGATGCCCTGGGCCTGGGTGCCGGCCACCAGCGAGCCGCCGGAGTCGCCAGGCTCGGAGTGCACGTCCGTCTGCAGCATGCCGGTCACGGTGCCTTCTTCGTACTGCACCGACTGGTCCTTCGCGCTCAACGTGCCGCAGGTCCACTGGGTGGTGGAGCCGGACTTGCAGACCGCCGCGCCGATCTCTGCCTCGGTGGAACCGGCCACCGTGAGCGTGCCGCTGTCGTTGACCACCAGAGGTTTCGGGGTCCAGGCGGACGTGACCTTCGCCAGCGAGTAGTCGTGGCCGGGGAACTGGTGGGCGCTGAAGGTGCCCAGCGCGGTGCTCTGGTCGGCGGCCTTCAGGTCGCTGCCGATGGCCGCGCAGTGGCCGGCCGAGACGAAGCCGCCCTGTACGGAGAAGCCGATCGAGCAGCGGGCCTGGTCGGCGATGAAGTACGCGTCGCCGCCGCGTACGTCCGCGAAGGTGCGTGGCTGCTGGGCCCGCTCGACGATCTTGACCGTGGAGTTGTCGACGCCGGCGGCCGCGATGAAGCTGCGTGCCTGTGCGGTGGCGCCATTGAGGACAGTCATCGTCACGGTGTTGCCGACAGTGTCCTCACCCCAGGTCGCGATCGACTTGGACGCCTTCGCGCGGGCCGCGTTGAGCTTGGCGACCGTGGTCGACAGCTGCTTTTCCGAACGCTTGGCCAGTTTCGCGTCGGCGCCGGCCGTACGAGCCTGGCTGAGGCCGGCCGCGGTGGTCGCCAGCACGACGAGCCGGTTGCTGGTGGCGTCGAAGTACGAGCCGGCGAAGCTGTCGCCAAGCTGGTGGGTCAGTCGCTGCCCGAGGGTGGCCGCGGTGGCCTGGTTGGCCATCCGGGCGATCGCCTGCGGCTGGCTGAGGCCGAGGTCGCGTTGCAGCGCCTGCACCATCGCGGCCGGCGGTGCGGTGGCGTCGGCCGGGGCGGTGATGCCGGCCAGCGCCGCGGTGGCGACGATGGCCACACCAGCGGCGGCGGCGATGCGGGGTATCCGCATAGGTGTCTCCCTTTGTCCGGTTGAACCCATGGTGGTCGGAGCCCACTCTGCGTTCGGCGGACGAGGCAAACAATCCGTGAGGTACCGGGTATGACTACCGAACAAATACCCAAACTATGAGTTTCTGGGGCGAGACAGACTCCCAGCACACTTACCCCGAAACCACTGACCTCAAACGGGTTTGTCGCAGACGAAAATCGCGGTGCCGGGAAAGATCTTGCCGCGCAGCGGGCTCCACTGTCCCCACAGCCGGGCGTGCCCGTCCGGCCATTCCGGCTCCAGCAAGTCGGTGAGAGTGAACCCCGCGCCGACGATTTCCCGGATCCGGTCGCCGAGCGTGCGGTGGTGTTCGGCGTACGTGGCCGAGCCCCGCTCGTCGATCTCCACGTACGGCGTGCGGTCGAAATACGAGCTCTGCGCGACCAGGCCGTCCTCGCCCGGGTCGTCGGGGAAGATCCACCGCATCGGATGGGTGACCGAGAAAACCCACCGGCCGCCCGGTCGCAGCACCCGGAACACCTCGGCCATCAGCCGGTCCGAGTCAGCCACGAACGGCACCGCGCCGAACGCCGAGCAGGCCAGGTCGAAACTCGCGGCGGCGAACGGGAGCGCGGTCGCGGTGGCCTGCACCAGCGGCGGGCGAACACCGGTCGCGTCGGCGCTGACGCGGGCGTGCCGCAGCATGCCGGCGGACAGGTCGGTGCCGACCGCGTACGCCCCCTGCGTGGTCAGCCAGCGTGAACACGGGGCCGTACCGCAGCCGACCTCCAACACCCGGCGACCGGCGACCGCGCCCAGCAGCTGGGCGTCGGCCTCGGTCACGCCCTCCGGGCACCAGACGAAGCTGGCCTCGCCGAGGAAATCGCCGTGCTCGGCCACGTAGTCGTCCGCGTCCGCGTCCCACCACAGCCGGTTGGCGGCGATGCTCTCGGCCGCCGAGACGGGTTTGTGGGCCACCCCGACCGTGCCGAGCCGTACGGTGGCCGAGACGTGTGGGTCGGTGGCGGGCATGCGCCGATCGTACGGGCGCCCTCAGATGGGAGTGTCGCCCGGCGTTTTCGGTGGGATTCTGGGGGAATCGCACTGAATGCGAACCCACCGCCTGAGCTGTGAAGATAGTGCCGGGGGACGTTGGACCTGTCAACCAGGGGCGCGGTACGCTCGAGCGTGCGCCGTGGATTCTGTGTGCCTCAGCAGGGAGCAGGTCCGCGTTCGTCGGTTCGTCCGCGTTTCTAGAGGGACAGCCCGGCATCGCTCCCACCGGTCAAACGGTGGGGCGGATCCGGAAAGTTCCCCCCGTTCGCTGCCCGTTCCGCCGGAAGAGTTCGCGGCAATGGACCAATTCCATAAACCACCCACCGGAGCAACCCCCCAGATGACGAGCAGCACCCAGGCACCCCCGAAGACTCCGCAGGTAGCGGTCAACGACATCGGGTCGGAGGAGGCGTTCCTCGCCGCCATCGACGAGACAATCAAGTATTTCAACGACGGAGACATCGTCGAAGGCACGATCGTCAAGGTCGACCGGGACGAGGTGCTGCTGGACATCGGTTACAAGACCGAGGGCGTCATCCCGTCCCGCGAGCTGTCGATCAAGCACGATGTCGACCCGTCCGAGGTTGTCTCCGTTGGCGACCACGTCGAAGCCCTGGTTCTCCAGAAGGAGGACAAGGAAGGTCGACTGATCCTGTCCAAGAAGCGCGCGCAGTACGAGCGCGCCTGGGGCACGATCGAGCAGATCAAGGAAGCCGACGGTGTGGTCACCGGTACGGTCATCGAGGTCGTCAAGGGCGGCCTGATCCTGGACATCGGGCTGCGCGGCTTCCTGCCCGCGTCGCTGGTCGAGATGCGTCGGGTCCGCGACCTCCAGCCGTATGTCGGCCGTGAGCTCGAGGCCAAGATCATCGAGCTGGACAAGAACCGCAACAACGTGGTGCTGTCCCGCCGCCAGTGGCTGGAGCAGACCCAGTCCGAGGTGCGCAGCGAGTTCCTCAACAAGCTCGCCAAGGGCCAGGTCCGCAAGGGTGTCGTCTCCAGCATCGTCAACTTCGGTGCGTTCGTGGACCTGGGCGGTGTCGACGGTCTCGTGCACGTCTCGGAGCTGTCCTGGAAGCACATCGACCACCCGTCCGAGGTCGTCGAGGTCGGCCAGGAGGTCGAGGTCGAGGTTCTGGACGTCGATCTGGATCGGGAGCGCGTGTCGCTGTCGCTCAAGGCGACCCAGGAAGACCCGTGGCGCCAGTTCGCCCGTACTCACGCGATCGCCCAGGTCGTGCCGGGTCGGGTCACCAAGCTGGTGCCGTTCGGCGCGTTCGTCCGTGTCGACGAGGGCATCGAGGGCCTGGTGCACATCTCCGAGCTGGCCGAGCGGCACGTGGAGATCCCGGAGCAGGTCGTCAACGTGGGCGACGAGATCCTGGTCAAGGTCATCGACATCGACCTGGAGCGCCGCCGGATCTCGCTGTCGCTGAAGCAGGCCAACGAGGGCGGAACGGTCGAGCCGGCCGAGTTCGACCCGGCGCAGTACGGCATGGCCGCTCAGTACGACGACTCGGGCAACTACATCTACCCCGAGGGCTTCGACCCCGAGACCAACGACTGGCTCGACGGCTTCGACAAGCAGCGGGAGGAGTGGGAGCGGCAGTACGCCGAGGCCCAGTCCCGGTTCGACGCGCACCAGAAGCAGATCGCGGCGGCCCAGAAGGCCGACGCGGAGGCCAGTGCCACCGGCGGCACGGGTGGCGGCGGCGGCAGCGCCCCGTCCTCGTACTCTTCGGACACCGACGCCTCCACCGGCGGGACGCTGGCCACCGACGAGGCGCTGGCGGCCCTGCGCGCCAAGCTCTCCGGCGGCAACTAGTAGTCAGCTAACGAACCAGGCCCCGACCGCTCGCCGGTCGGGGCCTGGTTTGTTTTTGTTCGGCAACTCAGGAGTTGACGGTGAGGGCGGTGGCGAGGCGGTTCCATTGCGGCGCGGTCAGGGTGGAGATCGGGGTCGGCGGGTCGATGCCGGTCGAGGTCAGTAGCCGATGCGCGCGTCTGCGTGGGTGGATCTCACCGACGGCCGCCGCGATCGGCAGCCGGGGCTCGGCGAAACCCCGACGGATCAGGTCACGGACCGGTCTGGACAGTGTGGTCGTACGCCGAATGACGAGATGGGCGGCGTCGACGCGGGGTGCGGGGGAGAAGCTCGCCGCTGGTACGCGGGCCGCCACCCTGATCGCGTACGACGCGGCCCAGCCGGCCTCCTCGGCGGTGCGCGGGCAGCTCCGGGCCAGCCGGACCGCGAAGCCCCACTCGACCAGCAGGTCGGCGCCGGTCATCGGGCTGGTCGGGTGCAACAGTCGCCGTACGAGTGCAGTCGACACGGCAAAGGGGACGTTCGCAACTACCGCGTACGGGCGCCTGGGCAGCGGCACGTCCCGCAGGTCTGCGTGCACGACCCGCACCTGACCGGCGAACCGGCGTTCCAGCCGGCGGACGAAGGCCGGATCTCGCTCGATCGCGAGAATCCGCGCACCGGTACGGGAAAGAGGCGCAGTGAGCGCGCCCTGCCCCGGGCCGAATTCCACGATCAGGTCGCCCGCCGCCGGCCGGGCTGATCGCAGCATGGCGTGAACAACTCGTTTGTCGGTCAGGAAATGTATGCCATGGGACATGGGAGTGTCCTCCAGTGAGTACGTCTGGGGAAATGACGAAAGCCACGCTCAGCCGCTGGCTAAGCGTGGCAACCGACGACGTACTTCACTGACCCGTCAGGGGATCAGGGCGTCGCCGGCCTCACCGCACGCGCAGCCGCATGAACGCGGTCACGCCGAAAGTGGTTACTCCCATGGCGGTGACACTAGTGCAGCAGTGCCCCGCACTCCACCGCTTATTGCTACCCCCAAAAATGCCGCCCCCGAATCGAGTCTTCGCGCCGGGTCTGACAGTTTCGGCTCGTAAGAATGTAGGTAACTGACCCCGGTGGGGGTCGGGATGTTGACTGTGGGACTTTGGCCCGCTCCCGGTGTCGAGTGTGGGATTTTGTTCCGCACTCGAGGATCCAGTAGGTGCGCCGCGAAACTGTCGTACGCGCCGAGAACCCTCGATTCGGGGGCGGCATTTTTCGAGTGGGCCGCGAAACCGTCAGACTGGCGGCCGTACGACGAGGTCGCCCGGGACATCAGCGGGCGACGCGGAGCCGGCCAGCGCGAGCGCGTGTGCCAGCTCGGCGGTGAGGTCGGTGAGCAGCCGCTGGACGCCGGCGGCGCCGTCGACCGCGAGGGCATAGAGGACCGGTCGGCCGACGAAGACGGCCCGAGCGCCCAGTGCGAGCGCGGAAAGCACGTGCTCGCCGCGGCGGATGCCGCCGTCGACGTAGACCTCGGCGTCCGTTCCGCTCACGGCATTCGCCACCTCGGGCAGCGCGTACGCGGTCGAGACCGCGCCGTCCAGCTGCCGGCCGCCGTGGTTGGACACCATGATCGCGGACGCGCCGGCCGAGACCGCGTCCCGGGCATCGTCGCCGCGCAGCACGCCCTTCAGGACCACCGGCAACCCGCTGACCTCGCGTAGCCATCCGAGGTCGTCGAGGCTCAGGTCGTCGGCGCGGTCCGGAGAATGGGAGCCCCAGTTCGCCATCGTGCTGCCGGCCGGTACGACGCCCCAGACATCCGGAATCTCGGTCGGCGGTGGCGTCCCGACCACAGGCACGTCGGCGGTCAGCACCACCGCCCGCGCGCCGGCCTCCCGGGCGCGTACCAGCATGTCCCGGCACAGCCCGCGATCACGCAGCAAATACGCCTGCACCCACCATGGCGTGCCGGTCTCGCCGACCTTCGCGAACGGCACTCCGGTGTTGCTGGTGACGCACATCAGCGAGCCGGCGGCGCCCACTCCGGTCGCGGTCGCCGCCTCACCGCAGGGGTCGCACATGACCTGCAAGGTCGAAGGCGAGACCAGGATGGGCGTACGAATCTCAGTGCCGAGCACGGTCGTCGCGGTCGAAACCGCTGAGACGTTCCGCAACATGTGCGGCCGCAAGCGCAGCTGGTCCCAAGCGTCCACGGCCTCCGCCGCGGTCCGCTCGCCGGACGCACCGCGGCGGAAATACTGGTAGACCGAGGGGGAGAGTCTGGTGGCCGCGAGGTCGGCCAGTCCGTCTGTCCAGCGCATGATCCTCATCTTGCCGAACATGGGACGTCAGGTCACCAGGGCCTCGCCCATACCCGCGACGATCGCGTCGACGGTCTCGGCGGGCGACTGCGCGGAGGTGTCCAGCCAGAGGCCGCGGCGAGCCGTTCCGGTCCGAAGCACAGCGTCCATATGAGCAGGTGTCCAGTCGCCGCCATAGCCGGTTTTCGCTCGTACGACCTCGCGTTCGGCCAACGCTCGCGCTGTTCTCCGATCGTGCCGCAAGGCACGGATTGGTGGTCCCTGGTTGACGGTACGGTCCTGTCGAATAATGGACGACGTGGACAGACCGCAGTTGGCCGACTTTCTCCGACATCGCCGGGAGGCGTTGCAACCCGAGGATGTCGGGCTGCCCAAAGGGCCGCGCAGGCGCACGGCCGGGCTGCGTCGCGAGGAGGTCGCCGGACTGACCGGCATGTCCACCGACTACTACTGCCGGCTGGACCAGCAGCGCGGTCCGCGGCCGTCCGAGCAGATGCTGACCGCGTTGGCCCGCGGCCTGCGACTGACCGTGGACGAGCGCGACCACCTGTTCCGGCTGGCCGGGCATGGCACCCCCGCCCGGGCACGACGCAGCGACCACGTCAGCCCGGCACTGATGCGCGTACTCGACCGGCTTGACGACACGCCCGCCGCCGTCATCTCCGACCTGGCCGAGACACTCGCGCAGAACCGGCTGGCGGTGGCCCTTCTTGGCGACCGGCTTCGGTTCACCGGGCTGGCGCGCAGCGGCGCCTATCGCTGGTTCACCGATCCCACCGAGCGGCTGAGCTTTCCGTCGTCCGACCACGCCAACCACAGCCGGTTCGTGGTGGCCAACCTGCGGTCGGCGCTCAGCCGCGGCCCGGACGACCGCGTTGTCGAGCTGGTCGACCGGCTGCGTACGGACAGTCGTGAGTTCGCCGAGCTGTGGGAGCAGCACGAGGTCGCGTTTCGTTCCGAGCGGCACAAACGGATCATTCATCCGGAGCTCGGCATGATCGAACTCGACTGCCAGGTCCTGTTCACCGAGGGCCGTGATCAGGCGCTGCTGGTCTTCACCGCTTCACCAGGCACCGACGGCTACCAGAAACTCCAGCTGCTGTCCGTTATCGGTTCGCAGCGCCTCAACCCGGCCCGCTGACGGGCTACCAGTGCGCCGGCCGTTGAATACCTTCACGCGGGGACATTCGCCATAACAGGCGCAATTGTCATGACTTGGACGGCGATCTGTCACATTTGACCAACATCGAAGCAATGGCGTACGCGACTCCACGACCGGCTCCGTCGACGCGGAGTCGGTCTGGTCGACATGCGACCTGTGCTGTGCTACCGCCCGAGAATGTCTGCGAGGGCGGTGGATCCGGTGGCCAGCCATCCGCCGACCACCGCGGCGCTGGCCGCCGCGGCTACCCCGAAAACGAGCGCCGGCCGGATCCGCCATCGGGCGGGCTCGGTCGCGTGCTGGTTTCGGGACGTGGTCGGTTCGAGCCGGGCAAGGACCTCCGGGATCTCGCGGCAGTAGCGCAGGCCAGGCTGGCCAAGCCGGTGCCGGCCGACACGCTGCGCATTCATCCGAGCCTCCTGGTCACGATCTGGACGTCTGTGACGATAAGCCGGCCCAGGCTGTGCGTACGGGAGGCGCGCGGCGTGTCACCTGCATAAATGCTGTCTCGGAGAGGGCGGTAACGGTGCGTAACTCGCATCGGAAGCCACGGTGACGGCGGGATTGTCGGACACTCTGCGCAACAATCATCGACAAATCCGGCAAATCGCCCACTCGTCACACGTGCCACTCCATGATCACACGCCCCGGAGTGTTAAGAGCCGGAGCGCCGGCCGGAAACCGGTGATCACCGTCTGCGACACTCCTTCGATGCTTCGGATCGGGCTCACCGGCGGCATCGGCGCCGGCAAATCGTCGGTGTCGGCTCGGTTGGCGGCCCGCGGCGCGGTGGTGATCGACGCGGACCGGCTCGCCCGCGAGGTGGTCGAGCCGGGCACCTCCGGCCTCGCCGCGGTCGTGGAGGCGTTCGGGCCGGACGTGCTGACCGCCGAGGGCGCGCTCGACCGGCCAGCGCTCGCTGCCGTCGTCTTCGCCGATCCCACGGCCCGGCAGACGCTGAACGCGATCGTCCACCCGCTGGTCGGCGCCCGGACGTACGAGCGGATGCGGCAGGCCGGCGAGGACGCGATGGTGGTGCACGACGTGCCGCTGCTGGTGGAGAACGGTCTCGGCCCCTCCTACCACCTCGTCGTCGTGGTGCACGCGGACGAGGACGTACGGGTCGACCGGTTGCGGCGAGATCGCGCCATGCCGGCCGAGCAGGCGCGGGCCCGGATCGATGCGCAGGCCACCGACGAGCAGCGCCGGGCCGCCGCGGACGTGTGGCTCGACAACGGCGGATCGCTGCGGACACTGGAAAACGCCGTCAATCAACTGTGGGACGATCGGCTGCTGCCGTACCAGGAAAACCTGCGCGCCCGGCGACCCGCGACCAGGTCCGGGCAGGCCGAGATCGTGCCGTCGGATCCGACCTGGCCCGCCCAGGCAGAGCGGGTTCTGGGAAAACTGCGGGCGGCGCTGGGGGAGACAGCCGTGCGCGTTGACCACATCGGTTCCACCTCGGTGCCGGGACTGGCCGCCAAGGACATCCTCGACCTCCAGGTGTCAGTACGGGCGATCGCTGACGCAGACGCCGCCGCGAACACTTTCGCGGACGCTGGTTTTCCAGCTGTTCAACGGATCCGCTCAGACGAGCCGAAGCCGATCGAGCCCGATCCGGCACGTTGGGCCAAGCGCTACCACAACAACGCCGATCCGGGCCGTCAGGTCAACCTGCATGTCCGGGTGGTCGGCTGGCCGAATTGGCGCTATGCCTTGCTTTTTCGCGATTGGCTGCGCGCCGATGCGGACGCGCGCGGAGCGTACGAGCGACACAAACTCGCGCTCGCCGCGGATTTTCCGGACTATGCCGGATATGCCGAGGCGAAAGAGCCGTGGTTTGACCAGGCGCTGCCAAAAGCCGAGGAATGGGCTGCCCGTACGGGCTGGTCTGCTTAAGGCGCGTGTGTTATTGAGTCTGAAGGCAGAGGACGTAGCTGTCGGAGTCGTCGACCTTGCTCGTGAACGCATAGCTGGCGTTGGAGCCGCTGCCCTGGCATTTGGTCACGTCGGTGGTGCCGGTGAAGCGGGCCATCACTTTCAGAGCGCCCGCGCTGGAGCAGTCGGTCTGGTCGACGAAGCTGTTGTCCGCGGCCACCTTGCGAACCTTCACGCACTGGCCGATCGGCACCGTCAGGCCGTCACCCTCACCGGTCGGGGTGGCGCTGGGCTGGTCGCTGGGGGAGTCCGATGGCGCCGGGGTAGGCGAATCGGCCGGGCTGGGACTGTCGCTCGGCGCGGCGGTCGGGGTCGGCGCGGCGGCGGCGGTGGGGGTCGCCGGCCGCAGGAACGCGAAGCCGCCAACGAAGGTGACGACACCGCCGCACAACACCAGCAGCACCACGGCACCGATCACGATCCCGGTGATGGCGAGCCCGGACAGGCCCTTCTTCTTCGACGGCTCGGGCGGGTTGCCGTACGCCGGCGGGACGCCCGGGTCGGTCGGCTGCCCGTACGGCCCGCCAGCATAGGAGTTCGGGTCAGGCTGCCCGTAAGGCGGTGGACCACCGCTGTAGGGGACAGCGGAGTTCGGTTGGCCGTAGGTGGGCGGGCCGCCGGTGTACGGGACCGCCGAGTTCGGGTTCGGCGGATAGCCTGGGGCTTCCTCGTACGGGTCGACGAAACCGCCTGGCGGACCGTACTCGCTCATTCCGCACCCCCTGTGTGGCCCGCGGCTGTCCTCATGGACGCACTCCAGCGGGCATCCCAGTCTGTGTCGTCCCAAGCCGGGACGTAACGGCCTGCCGGGCAACCGGCGGGGCAGGCGTGCGGGCCAGACGACATCTCGTCACGCTCGGGCGACTTCGCGGTTCGGTCGTACGGACGCGGGTACGTCGGCGCCTTCGGTGTAGGTCGCGGCAAAGGTCCCGTGATAGCCGAACAACGGGCCGAACCGACGGTTGGCCACCGTGACCGAGATCCGGAACCGGCCGAGGTCGTCGTCGAACGACTCCCGTACCGTCGCGATGCCGCTGACCAGCAGCGGAATCCCCAAGGTGAGCGGACCCTGGTGCCAGCGCTGCGCGCCGGATCGGATGATCAGGCCGCCCGCGTCGTCGACGGACGCGCGCAGGTCCACCGCCACGTGCTGGTGGGTGCCGAGGTAGTCGACGATCGTGCCGCGGCGCGGGCTGTAGACCATCGTCGCGTCCCAGCGGCGCGGCTGGTCGAAATCGAAGGTGCGTACGAACGTCAGCGTTTCCCGGCCGTACGAGTCGCGGTAGGCGTAGTTCTGGATGGTGAAAGGCACGTCCTGCCCGGTGGCCGGCAGCAGGATGTGCCGCTTGGCGCCGAGGGCGAGGAACGGCTTGGTGAAGCCGCCGCCGCTCCAGATCTTGTCCATCACGCCGGTGCCAACACAGGCCTGCCCGGACGAGAAGCCGAACCGGCGCCGCAGTTGCGGGTGCAGGCGATCGAAGTCGGCGCCGAGGGCACGTTGGAAGATGGAAGACATGTCAGGGCTCCAGGGTGGATGCGATGGCCGGTACGCTGGCGGACTGCCGGTCGGGCGGACGGCGCTGGCAGCGCCGGGCCGCCGGGCTGGACGGCAGCGGCGGGATCAGCAGTGCGGCGGCGACGATCGCCGCCGCCAGATAGGGCGGCAGAAGCCACCACACGCCAACGCACAGAAAGATCCGAAGACCGGCGTCCATAAGTCCGTGGCGCAACGACCGTTCCGGTGGCGTCCCGTGCTCCAGCCACAGCCGGAGCCGATCGAATGACCAGGCCGTTCCCCAGCCCATCAACGGGCGGAACAGTCGGTCGGCGAGCCGGCCGAGCCGGCCCCAACCGGGTTCGTAGTCGTAGCCGGTGATGAACCGAACGCCGTCCGGAGTGGGCACATAACGCCAGTAGCCGGCGCCCGACCGGATCAGTGAGAGTGGATGTCCGGAGTCGAACCGCAACGCGGACGTACGGGCGCCGTCGGCCCTCGTACGTTCACCCGCGGTGACGCCAGTCCCAGCGATGACCACGCCAGGCAGCACCCGTACGGCGTACCGGAACCGCTGCGGTTCCGCTGGGTCCGGCCGGGCCAGGTAGTCGATCTCGGTGAACCGCAGGTCCCAGCGTTGATGCTGGCGTGGCTGCTGGGTCAACTGCCAGAGCTCTTCTGCGTCACATCGGATCGTCGTCTCCACATAAAGCCTGCTCAACTGCCACCTCCCGAGGATTTAAGCGATCGCTCAAGATGGAGGATAGCAACTTTAAGCAATTGCTCAAGTGGTCGAAAGGGCACAGCGGGGCCGGCGTCACCGCGAATGGTGGCGCCGGCCTCGTACTGCTGTGAGTCAGCTCAGGTCAGTGATGACCGTCTTGGTCTCCATGTAGTTGTTGAAGACCGCGTGGCCCATCTCGCGGCCCCACCCGGACTCCTTGTAGCCGCCGAACGGCAGCGTGGCGTCGAAGACGTTCCACGTGTTCACCCACACCGTGCCGGCGCGCAGCCGGCGGGCGGTCCGGAAGGCCTTGGAGATGTCGCGGGTGAAGACGCCGGCGCCGAGGCCGTAGTTGGTGTTGTTCGCGACCGGCAGGATGTCCTTCTCGGCGTTGAACGGCGCGGCCGCCACGACCGGGCCGAAGATCTCCTCCTGGACGGCCTTCATATCCTCCTTGGTGCCGGTCAGGATGGTCGGCGCGACGAAGTAGCCCCGGTCGCCGACCCGATCGCCGCCGATGACGCCGGCGCCGTCGTCCTTACCAGAGCCGATGTATCCGGTCACCCGATCGAACTGCTCCTGCGACACCAGCGGCCCCATCGTCGTGTTCGGGTCGAGCCCGTTGCCGACCTGGATGGTTCGGGCCTGCTCCGCGACGCCCTCGACGACCTGGTCGTAGATCGACTCCTCGACATAGAGCCGGGAGCCGGCCACGCAGCATTCGCCCTGGTTGAAGAAGATCGCGTGGGCCGAGCCGGCGATCGCCTTGTCGACGTCGGCGTCCGCGTACACCACGTTCGGCGACTTGCCGCCGAGCTCCAGGGTGACCTTCTTGAGGTTGCCAGCGGCTGCTTTGACGATCTCCCGGCCGACCTCGGTCGACCCGGTGAAGGCCACCTTGTCCACGTCGGGGTGCGACGCGAGCGCGGCGCCGGCGTCGCCGAAACCGGTGACGATGTTGAAGACGCCCGCCGGTACGCCCGCCCGCATCGCGAGTTCGCCCAGTAACAGAGCCGAAAGTGGCGTTTGCTCGGCCGGCTTGAGGACGACCGTGCAGCCGGCGGCCAGCGCGGGTCCGACCTTCCACGCGGCCATCAGCAGCGGGAAGTTCCACGGAATGATCTGAGCGGCGACGCCAGTGGGCTCGCGCAGGGTGAATGCCAAGTACGCGTCCGGGTCCCACGCGGAGACCGGGATCGTGTTGCCTTCGATCTTGGTGGTCCAGCCGGACATGTAGTGGAACAGGTCGGCGGCCAGCGGTACGTCGGCGGCCTTGGCCACCGCGTACGGCTTGCCGTTGTCGAGCGACTCGAGCAGCGCGAACTCCTCGAGGTGCTCAAGGATCAGGTCGCCCAGCTTGTGCAGGACCTTGCCGCGCTGGCCGTGCGGCATCTTGCGCCACGGGGAGCCCTCTTCGAAGGCCTCGCGAGCGGCCCGTACGGCCCGGTCGGCGTCTTCGGCCTCACCATGCGCGACGGACGCGAGGACTTCTTCGGTAGCCGGGTTGATGGAGTCGAACGTCTTGCCCGACGCCGCGTCCACCCATTCTCCGTTGATCAGCATCTTGCGGCTCAGTGCACCCACGACTTCCTGGATGCGCGGTTCGTCGAACGCCAGTGTCATGATCGACCTCCTCGGCCGGATAACGGCTTTCGCTATTGCGGTCCAGGTCACATCGAAGCACCGCATAAGCAGCTCACAACAGGGCACAGCTGCCGCATCTGCGCTTTCGGAGAGGCAACCGCGCCCGGTGGGAGAGGTTGCAACGCCGTTGCAGAGCTGTACAAGCCCGGTCGGCCGTACGGGACTGTCATACGTCCGGCGTACCGTTGTGGGTATGAGGCCCAAGCTCGACATCATCCGCCGTGAGGGCAAGTTCGAGGTGGTCAGCGACTACCAGCCGTCCGGTGACCAGCCGGCCGCGATCAAGGAGATCTGCGCGCGGATCCGCGCCGACCAGAGCAACGTCGTGCTGCTCGGCGCGACCGGCACCGGCAAGTCCGCGACCACCGCCTGGGTGGTCGAGGAACTGCAGCGGCCGACCCTGGTGATGGCGCCGAACAAGACGCTGGCCGCCCAGTTGGCGAACGAGTTCCGCGAGCTGTTCCCGCACAATGCGGTCGAGTATTTCGTTTCGTACTATGACTATTACCAGCCCGAGGCCTATGTGCCGCAGACCGACACCTACATCGAGAAGGACTCGTCGGTCAACGACGAGGTCGAGCGGCTCCGGCACTCCACCACCCGCAGCCTGCTCACTCGCCGGGACACCATCGTGGTCGCGTCGGTGTCCTGCATCTACGGGTTGGGCACCCCGCAGGAATACCTGGACCGGTGCGTGCGGCTGAATGTCGGCGACGAGATTGACCGGGACAAGCTGCTCCGCCAGTTCGTCGACGTGCAGTACACGCGCAATGACGTCGCCTTCCAGCGCGGCACTTTCCGGGTCCGCGGCGACACCGTCGAGGTCTTCCCCGCGTACGAGGAACTCGCGGTCCGGATCGAGATGTTCGGCGACGAGATCGAGCGGCTGTATTACCTGCATCCGTTGACCGGCGAGGTGATCAACGAGAGCGACGCGGTGATGGTCTTCCCGGCCACCCACTACGTCGCCGGTCCGGAGCGGATGGAGCGGGCGATCCGTGGCATCGAGGCGGAGCTGGAGGAGCGGCTCGCCGAGATGGACCGGCAGAACAAGCTGCTGGAGGCGCAGCGGCTGCGGATGCGTACGACCTATGACATCGAGATGATGCGTCAGGTCGGCTTCTGCTCCGGCATCGAGAACTACTCGCGGCACATCGACGACCGCGCGGCCGGCACCGCACCGCACTGCCTGCTGGACTTCTTCCCGGAGGATTTCCTGCTGGTCATTGACGAGTCGCACGTGACGGTGCCGCAGATCGGCAGCATGTATGAGGGTGACATGTCCCGCAAGCGGACCCTGGTGGAGCACGGGTTCCGGCTGCCGTCGGCGATGGACAACCGGCCGCTGAAGTGGGAGGAGTTCCTGGACCGGATTGGCCAGACTCTCTATTTGTCAGCTACCCCGGGAAAGTATGAGCTGGGCCGGACCAAGAACGACGTCGTCGAGCAGGTGATCCGGCCGACCGGGCTGGTCGACCCGGAGGTGATCGTCAAGCCGACCAAGGGCCAGATCGACGACCTGGTCGAGCAGATCCGGCTCCGGGCAGACCGGAACGAGCGAGTTCTGGTCACCACGCTCACCAAGAAGATGTCGGAGGACCTCACCGACTATCTGCTGGAGCTCGACATCAAGGTGCGATATCTGCATTCCGAGGTCGACACGCTGCGCCGGATCGAGTTGCTGCGCGAGCTGCGCAAGGGCACTTTCGACGTGCTCGTCGGCATCAACCTGTTGCGCGAGGGTCTCGACCTGCCGGAGGTCTCGCTGGTGTCCATTCTGGACGCCGACAAGGAAGGCTTCCTGCGCTCGGGCACCTCACTGATCCAGACCATCGGGCGGGCCGCTCGAAACGTGTCCGGCCAGGTGCATATGTACGCGGACAACATCACGCCGTCGATGGAGAAGGCGATTGATGAGACCAACCGTCGGCGAGCGAAGCAAGTCGCGTACAACAAGGCGAACGGCGTCGACCCGACCCCGCTGCGCAAGAAGATCGTCGACATCCTGGACGTGATCTATGCCGAGGCCGAGGACACCGAAGGCGAGCTGATCGGCGGTTCCGGCCGCCAGCAGTCCCGCGGTAAGGCTCCCGTGCCAGGCCTGTCATCCAAGGGCGGTGCCGGGCCGGTGAAGACCGAGGGAATGGCCCGTGCCGAGCTGGCCGACCTGATCCACCAGCTCAACGACCAGATGCTGGCCGCCGCCCGAGAGCTGCAGTTCGAGCTGGCAGCCCGGCTCCGGGACGAGATTTCCGAGCTCAAGAAGGAAGTCCGGCAAATGGACCGGGCCGGCGCCGGCCGCTGACCGTACGGCCGCTCCCGTGACGGCAATTACACCATTTGGGGTAGCCACCTACCATGGCAATGAACATCAAAGATCCGGAAGCCGAGCAACTGGCGGCCGAACTGGCAACACTCACCGGCGAGACCAAGACCGCCGCGGTGAGGGCAGCACTCCGCGAACGCTTGGAGCGACTGCGTCAACCTGATGTTCGTAAGCAGCGGCATGAGCGGATGATGCGTGTCCTGGAGGAGGAGATCTGGCCGCAGATCCCGCCCGAGGTCCGCGGCAAGTCCATAACGAAGCAGGAGCGGGAAGAGATCCTCGGGTTCGGGCCGGAGGACGTGTGATCGTCGATACCTCAGCGGTGATCGAGATCTAGTGTCCTGCGGTCCGGCCGAGGGATGGGTTGGCGGTGTAGTCGGTGAAACCGATGATGTTGCCGGCCGCGTCGGCGACCTCGACGATCCAGCCGGTGGCGACCGAGAACGGGTCGGACAGTGGCTCGACGCCGCGAGTACGGAGAGTCTCGGCGGCTTCGCGGGCGTCTGGCACCTCGAGCCAGAGCCTGGCAGCGGTTGAGGGTGCGGGGGAGGCGACGGTGCCGCGACGCAGCAGAAGGCCGGGGGCTTCCGGGCCGAGCTTGAACAGTGCGATGCCCGGTTCGTCGAGCCGGAAGACGAGTGGCAGGCCGAGGCGATCGGCGTAGAACTCGATGGCGTCGTCGAGATTGGCGACCGCGAAGAGAATGTTGTCGACGCCGAGTACGCGAATTGCGGAATTCATGGCTTTTATCCTTTTTGTGAAGTTCGATCTGGCTGGTAGTTCTCCAGTCCGAAGAGGACGATGGCGTCCTCGAATGCGGCCGCCAGCCTTTGGAGTCTTGCTGGATCGGCTTTCGCATATCGCAGGCGGATCGGGCCGGCCAGTGGTGCATTCCTGATCAGTCGGCGCCCTTTTGTGGTCAGCCGTACGATCCGGCGCCGTCGATCGTCCGGATCGGCGGCCAATGCCACCCACTCGCGGCTGGCCAGTCGGTCGACCAACTGCCCGAGAGTGGCTGGGTGCATGACCAGTCGGTCCCGCATTTCCTGCAGCGACAACGCTTCGCCCCACTCGTCGAGCATGCGAAGAATGGCCAACTGGGCACCGGTTACCTGGTGGTGACGTTGCAACTCGCGGTTCAGACCGGCGAATGCCTGGTCCAGTCGGGTCCAAGCGTGGATCGCGGCCAGGGTTTGCGCAGCTGGTGGTGTCGACACTCTTATTATGTATCACATACTAATTTGGTCAGCAAGGAGTTGTGACGAGAGTGAGTGTTTTCGGTTCGCCGGACTAAGGAAAACAACAAGACACCCGGTGTGCTCCGGGTGAAATGTGGATTGCTTGCAACGAAAGAGAAAATGACGCTGACCAGGAATGGGCGCGGCCGGAGGTGACCTTACCGGACTGCCGCTGACGAGTGAAACCGCCCTCCTGTTTCCCCAGTGACAGTCAGGACAGAAGAAATTAGCAGACCGTGGCGACCTTTTGGTGAACACCTTGTTTCGGATCGATCGGAGTGGTTTCCTGACCGAATAACCGAGGCTGTGTGTGAACGTGTCATCGCTGTCCGTCGATTTTCGGGAGGAGATTCGCAAAGTCGGAATACGTCACAATGCCCGGCGCTTGTCCCATCGTTCGTTCTTGGGATAGTTTGCTGCCTCTAGTCCATTCAGGTGGCCGGTGTCGGGAAAGCGATGCCCTGTCCGCCGTACGCGCCGACCCGGTTCGTGGATGGGCTCATCACGCCTGCTCGGCCAATGGAGGCACGGTGGCATTGGAATCGGTGGCCCTGGATGTGGCTGGCCGGCTGCTCACGCTCGGGATCAGTCCGTGCGGCGAGTCGGACGCCACCCTGGTCGCGGCCGTCTGTCGGGCCGGTGGCCTCGGCATTCTCGATCTTGGTAGCACTGCCTCGGTCGCTCGCAATGCCCTTGCGATGGCAGCGAAAACGGTGACCGGTGCCTTCGGCGTCCGGGTCGCCGCCGGCTGTGACATCGGTTTCGAAGTAATTCTTGCAGACACTGCACTGTCCGCAGTGGACACCGTGGTGCTGGGCCGGAATGCGCCATGGTCGATTGCCGACGTTGTCGAACACCGCACTGTTCTGGTGGAGGTCACCCACCTCGATGAGGCCCTTGTCGCGGTGGCCGCCGGCGCGTACGGCGTCATCGCCCGCGGCAACGAAGCCGGCGGTGAGGTCGGCGAGCTCAGCTCTTTCGTTCTGCTGCAACAGCTTCTGGCCGATCCGCGGATCACCTGCCCAGTGTGGGTGGCCGGTGGGATCGGGCCGCGGACAGCGGTGGCCGCGGTGGTGGGCGGGGCGGCCGGCGTCGTACTGGAAAACCAGCTTGCGCTGATGCCGGAATCGGAGCTGCCCGACGATGTGCGATCGCTTCTTCACGGTACGGACGGATCGGAGTCCGTCCTGGTAGACGGGCGGCGGATGATGGCGCCCCGCGGCGGGCCCGGACGCGCTCTGCCGATCGGCCAGGACGGCTTTTTGGCGCAGGTCTTCGCCCGCCGGTATGGCAGCACGGCTCGGGCCGTACGAGCGATCCGGGCGGCAATTTTCGAGGCACTGGAAGAGAATTCCATTGGTGCGCGGGCGTTGCGGCCCGATTCGGTGCTGGGTCGGGCGGTGGGTACGGCGCTGCCGATCGCGCAGGGTCCGATGACCCGCGTTTCCGACCAGGCCAGTTTTGCCGCCTCGGTGGCCCATCATGGCGCGCTGCCGTTTGTCGCGTTGGCGCTCAGCGGGCCGGACCAGAGTCGGGCTCTGCTGACCGAGACGAAGCAGGTCGTCGGCGACCGGCCCTGGGGTGTCGGGGTGCTGGGTTTCGCGCCGGAAGAGGTGCGTAGGGCTCAGTGGGAAGTCATCCACGAGTTGCGGCCATCGGCCGTCATCGTGGCCGGCGGCCGGCCGGGGCAGGCGCAGGCATTGGAAGCGGCCGGCATCCAAGCATTCCTGCATGTGCCGTCGCCGGGCCTGCTGCGGCAGTTCTTGGACGCAGGGTCCCGAAAGTTCGTCTTCGAAGGCGCCGAATGCGGCGGGCACGTCGGCCCGCGGGCCAGTTTTCCGCTCTGGGAAGCCCAGATCGGCGTGTTGCTGGAATACCTCCAGGAGCGCTCCGCGGACGTGGACCTCGGCGCCGCTCTGCGGATCTATTTCGCCGGCGGCATTCACGACGCCCGGTCTGCCGCGATGGTCGCGGCGGCGGCGGCACCGCTGGCCGCCCGCGGTGCCGGGATCGGCGTACTCATGGGCAGCGCATACCTTTTCACCTCGGAGGCAGTGACCGACGGCGCGGTGGGCCAGGTTTTCCAGCGCCAGGTGCTGGCCGCGCATCGTACCGACCTGCTGGAGACCGCCCCCGGTCATGTGACCCGCTGCGTCGCCAGCCCGTTCACCGCCGAGTTTGCCAGCGTACGGGCCGAACTGCGGGACAGCGGAGTGCCAGACCGGGACGCGTGGACCGAGCTGGAGCGGCTCAATGTCGGCCGACTGCGGGTAGCCAGCAAGGGACTTCGGCGCGACGGACCGGATCTGGTGACTGTCGACGAGCCCGAACAGCTGGCGGACGGCCTCTTCATGGCCGGCCAGGTCGCCGTTTTACGGTCGGACGTCACGACAATCGAGCGGCTGCACCAGTCGGTCACCGTCGATGCCGTTGACTTCCTTGAAGAACGTGTGCGTGAGCTGCGAGACCGCCTCGGCATCGAGCCCGTGGAAGCGCCGGCGCCGGCGCCGCTGGATGTGGCGATCGTCGGGATGGCCTGCGTTTTCCCTGGGGCGCAGGACCTGTCCGCGTTCTGGTCCAATGTGGTCGGTGGCGTCGACTCGGTGACCGAGGTTCCGGCGCAGCGTTGGGATTCGTCGCTTTATCACGAGCCGCCGGGCGGGCACGCCCCAGGTGAGCGCACCCCATCGAAATGGGGTGGCTTCCTACCCCGGATTCCGTTCGATCCGCTGCGCTATGGTATTCCGCCGACCGCGCTGGCCAGCATCGAACCCGTGCAGCTGCTCGCCCTGCAGGTAGCGGACCAGGCGCTGGCGGACGCCGGCTATGCCGACAGTGGCTGGGATCGGTCGCGTACGAGCGTGGTTTTCGGTGCTGAGGCCGGAAGTGACCTGTCCAACGCGATGGTCCTGCGTACGGTGCTGCCCAGCTATTTCGGCAAGGTGCCGGACGGCCTCGACGATCAGTTGCCCCGATTGACCGAGGATTCCTTTCCGGGCTCGCTGGCCAATGTGATCGCCGGTCGGATCGCGAACCGGCTGGACCTGGGTGGCGCCAACTACACGGTCGACGCGGCCTGCGCGTCTTCGCTGGCCGCCGTCGACGTGGCCTGTAAGGAACTGGTCAGCGGAACCAGTGATCTGGTGTTGTGTGGTGGCGCGGATCTGCACAACGGCATCAACGATTACCTGATGTTTTCCTCTGTCCAGGCGCTTTCTCCGACTGGCCGGTGTCGTACGTTCGACGAGACCGGCGACGGGATCGCGCTCGGTGAAGGAGTTGGCTGTGTCGCGCTGAAGCGGCTCGCTGATGCCGAACGGGACGGCGACCGGATTTACGCGGTCATCAAAGGCGTGGGCAGCGCCAGCGATGGAAAGTCGCTGGGCCTGACCGCACCTCGACCGGAAGGGCAACGCTCAGCTTTGCAGCGGGCGTACCGAAACGCCGGCATCTCGCCGTCTCAGGTCGGGCTGGTGGAGGCGCATGGCACCGGCACGGTGGTCGGCGACCGTACCGAGTTGACCACCCTCAGCGAGGTTTTCGCCGAAGCTGGAGCCCAGCCGGGCAGGTGTGCGATCGGGTCGGTGAAGTCGCAGATCGGGCACACCAAATGCGCCGCCGGGCTGGCCGGCTTGATCAAGACCGCGATGGCGCTGCACACCGGCACGTTGCCGCCGACTTTGCACGTCACCGCGCCGAATCCGGCCTGGCAGCCGGACACCAACCCGTTTGCGTTCGGGGCCGGCTCGCGGCCGTGGACCGCACCGGTCGCCGACCGGGTCGCCGGCGTGAGCGCCTTTGGCTTTGGTGGCACGAATTTCCACGTCGTCCTGGGTGGGTACGACGCTGGTCCGGCACCTCGGCATGGGCTGCGAGAGTGGCCGGTGGAGCTGTTCACATTCCGCGGTGTCGATGATCAGGCCGCGGCCCGCGACGTCGAATGGTTGCTGGATCTGCTTCGCCAGGCCGAAACCGCAGGTTCGCCAGTGCGGTTGCGCGACCTCGCCGCCACCGCGTCCCAGCGGGCGCAACGGCGGGCGGATCCGGTGCGGATCGCGATCGTGGCCGCTGACCTGGATGCTCTTTCCGAGCTCTTGCGGCGCGCGGCGGCTGGTGAGAGTGATCCCGATCGTGGTTTGTTCCGGTGTCCACAGTGGACGGACGGGCCTACCAAACTGGCTATGCTGTTCCCTGGACAGGGCAGTCAGCGGCCCGGCATGCTCGCCGATCTTTTCGTGGCTTTCCCGGAGATCCAGCAGTTTCTCCGGCTGGACGAACGGCACGCCGGACCTCTCTTCCCGCCGACGGCGTACGGGCCGGATGCGGTGGCAGCGCAGGAAGGCCGGCTGCGGGACACCCGCGCCGCCCAGCCCGCGCTGGGCATTGCCGGCCTCGCCACTCACCACCTTTTGTCCCGGGTGGGCGTCGAGGCGGACATGCTGGCCGGGCACAGCTATGGCGAGCTCGTCGCGCTGTCGGCGGCCGGCGCTTTTGACGCGCGTACGCTGTTAACTCTGTCATCTGCTCGGGCTGACGCGATACTTTCCGCCGCTGGCAGCGATCCCGGCACCATGGCCGCGGTGGCCGCCGGCGCGGACGAGGTGCGGGACGTGCTGTCCGCGGCAGGGCTGGCCGACCAGGTCGTGGTGGCCAACCACAACGGGCCCCGGCAGGTGGTCATCTCCGGGCCGACCGAGCTGGTCGATCGCGCCATTGTTGACCTGCGGACGGCCGGCCTGGCCGGAAAGAAGATCCCAGTCGCGTGTGCTTTCCACAGCCCGCTGATCGCCTCCGCGGTGCGGACGTTCGGCGAAGAAGTGGCGTCACACCGTGTTCGCCCGCTGGAAAGGGAAGTGTGGTCCAACCGTACGGCCGACCGCTACCCCGTCGCGGCGGCGGCGGTTGCCGATGGACTCGCCGGCCAGGTCGGCGCGCCAGTAAAGTTCGTCGCCCAGATCGAGGCGATGTACGCGGCCGGCGCCCGGATTTTCGTGGAGGCGGGGCCTGGACGAGTGCTCAGCCGACTGGTTGACGCCATTCTCGCCGACCGTCCACATGAGACGGTCGCGATCGAGGGCAAGGGCAGTGGACTGCCCGGATTTCTGACCGCGTTGGCTCGGCTCGCGGTGGCCGGTGTTCGGATCCGTACCGACTGGCTTTTGCGCGGCCGGGACGCGCGGCAGCTCACCGGCACCACCCTGCCCGCCCAGCCACGCTGGACTGTCGACGGTCAGGTCGTACGCACGGCGGATGGCGCGCCGCTTTCTGGCGGGCTTCGGCCGGCCCAACGGATCCAGGAGAAGACGATGAGCCAGTCGGTGCCGCCCCAGCAGAACTCGGGCACCGAGCAGTTGATCCGCGAGTTCCTGTTGACCAGCAGGGAAATGGTCGCGGCCCAGCGGGATGTGCTGCTGAGCCACCTCGGGAAGGCGCCGGTGCTGGCTGCCGCGCCTGCCCCTGTCGCGCTTGCGATAGCGGCTCCCGAGCTCGTTGTGGTCCCGCCAGCACCGGTCGCCGCTCCCGAACCGTCCACAGTGGACGTCATGGGTACGGTTCTGACGCTGATCGGTGAGCGCACCGGCTATCCGCTGGAGATGATTGAGCCGGACGTGGACCTGGAGGCCGACCTCAGCGTCGACTCGATCAAGCGGGCCGAGATTTCCGGTGAACTGCTGGCCACTTTCGCCAGCCCGGACCTGCGGTTCGCCGACGCGGATGTCGATGAGTTGGCCAAGCGGCGCACCGCGCGGGCGATGGTCGAGTGGATTTCGGTGCGTACGAGCAGCAAACCCAGCGTCAGGGAACAGCCGCCGAAGGTGCACTCCACACCGGAGTTGCCGGCCGGATCGCCCCCGCAGCGGTTTGTGCTGGAGCCCGTGCGGATCTCGCCGTCCACAATGGACAGTCCGTCGATGTTGAATGGGCTGCGGTTGGCGATCGTGGGTGACACGGACGGCGTGCTGGCGGCCGCGGTCGCGACCGCCTTGGCTGCCTGTGGCGCCGAGCCGTTGGTGGGTGTGGAGCAGGAAAACCTGGCTGGCTGCGCCGGCATTATCGACCTTGGCCCGCTGCTCAGCCCGGTCGTCGAGATCGATCGGGTGGCGTTGGACGGCATTGAGTGGGCACTTCCGGCGGGACTGCCCGCGCTGAAGAAAGCGCTGGCTGGTTCGCCGCGCTGGCTGCTCACGGTGACTGCCCGTACGACTGGCGGCGCGGTCTCGCGGCACGCCGGCTTGCGCGGACTTTTCCGTTCGGTGGCGCGGGAATATCCGGACGTCACGACGAGGCTGGTCGAGGTCGACCCGGCGCAGCCCACTGATCTGCTCGCCACCGTCATTGTCACCGAACTGTTGGCAGCGGACTCTGCCCCGGTGGTGGTGGCCGACGGTGGCGAGCGGCGCGCTTGGGAAATGGTCCAGGCTCCGCTCGGTGCTTTGGCCGGGGTGGGCGCGGGCCCTGCCGGTGAGGGCGCGGCGGAGGCCGCCGCGATCGGGTTGGGGCCGGACTCGGTCGTCCTGCTGGTCGGCGGAGCACGCGGAATTGCCGCTAGATTTGCCGAAACGCTGCAGGCCGCCAGTGGCTGCCGGATCGAGTTGATCGGACGTACGGCGTTGCCGGTCGGCCCTGAAGACGCGGCGACCGCCGGCGCGGGCGAGCTGGCGGGCCTCCGGGCGGCATTGGTCGCGCAGGGTCATCGCAGTGCCGCGGAGGTCGACCGGATGGCCCGGCGCATTCTTGCCGAGCGTGAGGTGGCCCAGACCGTGGACGAACTTTTGGGTAAGGGCGCCACAGTTCGCTACCACTGCGCGGACGTACGGGACGAGGACGCGATTCGGCGGATCGTGAAGGACATTCACGCCGAATACGGCAGGCTCGACGGGGTCATCTACGCGGCGGGTGTGATCGAGGACCGGCTGCTGGCTGACAAAGACCAGGAGTCGTTCCGCCGAGTCTTCGAGACCAAAGTGGACGGTGCTCTCGCGCTGCTGCGAGCGCTGCGAGAAGGCCCGGCGCAGCCTGGATTCCTGGTGTCGTTCGGCAGTATTGCGGCCGCTCTCGGCAACCGCGGCCAGGCTGATTACGCGGCGGCCAATGATGCGATGGAGTCGATGGGTGCGGCCTGGGCCGCCCACACCGGCGGCCGGGTGCTGACTGTTCATTGGGGACCGTGGGCGCCGGCCGGCCGGCACGGCGGCATGGTGTCGGCCGAACTCGGCCGGGACTACGCGCAGCGCGGTATCGACCTGATTGACCCCGAAGAAGGCGTTTTGAGCCTGCTGCGGGAACTTGCCTGGGGCGAGCCGGCGGTCCGTTCAGTCGTCTACACGGCTTCGGGCTGGTAGCCGATGACAACGGCCACGCCCGTCGCGATCGTCGGAATGGCGGTTCTGCTGCCCGGTGCACCGGACCTGTCGACCTACTGGCAGAATCTGGTGGCCGGAGTGGACGCCATCACCGAGGTGCCGGCGGACCGCTGGGACCCGAGTTTCTACCAACCGGGCGAAAAGAACGCAGCAGACAGGCTTTCTTGCCGGCGTGGCGGGTTTGTGGACGAGTTGGCCGAGGTCGAGGTCACCCAGTTTGGGATTATGCCGGCGTCGGTGGCCGACGCCGAGCCCGACCAGTTGATCGCGCTGCGGGTCGCGGCGGCCGCGATCGCTGACGCCGGCGGCGAAAGTCAGCTGCCTGATCGTGACCGGGTCGGCATTATTCTCGGCCGCGGTGGGTATATTGGGCCGGGTCTCGCGCGGCTGGACCAGCGAGTAAAAACCGCCCAGCAGTTGGTGCGTACGCTCGCCGAACTGGTGCCCGCCCTGGATGCCAGCGAGCTAGCGAAAATTCGCTCCGCTTTCACCGATGCGATAGGCCCGACCCATCCGGACGGGGCCATTGGCCTGGTGCCCAACCTGGCCGCTTCGCGGGTAGCGAACCGGCTGGATTTGCGCGGTCCGGCGTACACAGTGGACGCTGCCTGCGCCTCCTCGCTGGTCGCGGTCGATCAGGCGATGGGTGAGCTGGCGACCGGGCGCTGTGACGTGATGTTGGCCGGTGGGGTCCACCACTGCCACGACATCACTTTCTGGAGTGTTTTCAGCCAGCTCGGCGCGTTGTCGGCGGCCGAACAAATCCGGCCGTTCGACAGCCGCGCCGATGGCATCCTGATCGGTGAGGGCACCGGGGTGGTGGTGCTGAAAAGGCTGGCCGACGCCGAGCGCGACGGCGACCGGGTTTACGCGGTGATCCGCGGCTGCGCGGTGGCCAGCGATGGCAGGGCGGCGAGCCTTTCCAGCCCGGATCCGGGTGGTCAGATTCGAGCCGTAAGACAGGCCTGGCGAGCCGCCGGACTGGATCCGCTGGCGCCCGGTTCGGTGGGCCTGATCGAGGCACATGGCACCGCCACCCGGGCCGGCGACCAGGCCGAGTTGACGACCCTGCGGGAGGTTTTCGGACCACCGACCGAAACCGGTCCGGCGGTGATCGGTACGGTGAAGTCGATGATCGGCCACACCATGCCGGCGGCTGGGGTGGCCGGACTGGTGAAGGCGGCTCTCGCGCTTTTCCATCAGACCCTGCCGCCGACTTTGCATTGTGAGCAGCCGAACCCAGAGCTCGTACGGACGCGGTTCGCGCCCATCGAAACCGCGCGCCCGTGGTCCACTGTGGATGGTCAGCCGCGCAGGGCCGGGGTGAACGCCTTCGGGTTCGGTGGCATCAACGCTCACGTGGTGCTGGAAGAAGGCTCGCCGGCGCGGTCCGGCAGGCCAGTCGCTGTCGCCGAGCCGGACCGGGTGTTGTTGCTGTCAGGAGAAAACCCAGCCGCACTGGCCGCTGCGCTGGACCGACCGGACGCGAACGTACGAGCGCTGCCCGCACCGACCGGTGGCCGGTGCCGGCTGGCGATTGTCGAACCGACCACGAAACGGCTCGCGGTGGCCCGGAAAGTGGTGGCTCGGCAGGCCGGCTGGCGTGGCCGCAACGACATCTGGTTCAGCCCACACCCTCTCCTGGCAGACCCCACGGCTCGTACGGCCTTCATCTTTCCTGGTCTGGAAGCGGAATTCGCTCCCAACGTCGGGGATATCGCCGCGCATTTCGGCCTGCCAGCGGCGAATCTGACCAGCGACAGCCTCGGTCAGCACAGCATCAGCGTGATCCGGGTCGGCCGATTGCTGGATGCGGTGCTCCGCCGGTTGCGAATGGCGCCGGATGCCGTCGCCGGGCACAGCGTCGGCGAGTGGACCGCGATGATCGCCGCGGGTGTGTACGGCGCGGCGGCCTCGGACGAGATGCTGGACCGGGTCGACCCGGATTCGCTGCGGGTGCCTGGCGTGGAGTTCGCTGTCCTTGGATGTGCGTATGAGCGGGTCGTCGAGGCGCTGGTCAAGTGGCCCGATGTGGTGGTGTCACACGAGAACTCCCCGAACCAGACGATTGTCTGCGGCCCCGCCGGTGCGATTGCCGAGGTTGTCGCCGACTTCCGCGCGCGGCGGGTGATCTGCCAGGTGCTGCCGTTCCGGTCTGGTTTCCACACACCGATGCTCGCGCCTTACCTCGACCAGTTTCGCGGGTTTGTCCAGGACATGGTGATCCATCCACCAGCAGTGCCGGTGTGGTCGGCCACCACGGCGTCGGTCTTTCCCGTAGGGGCAAGAGAAGTCCGTGAGCTCTATGTGCGGCACCTGGTCGAGCCGGTGCGGTTCCGTTCGCTGATCAGGAACATGTACGCGGCCGGCTTCCGGGTTTTCGTGCAGATCGGCCCCGGTCAGCTCGGCTCGTTGATCGACGACACTCTCGGCGACGACGACCATCTGACCGTGCCGGCGAACTCTTCCCAGCGGTCTGGGCTGGACCAGCTCCGGCGGGTCGCCGCCGCGGTGTGGGTGGAGGGCGGATCGCCGGACTTTGGCGCACTGTCAACCATAGTGCCGCCCGTACGCACCAGAAGTCCGATCAAACTGAACCTGTCCGGTGGTTCGGTGAGCCTCGGTGCGGCGGCTCGCGGGTTGGTCCCATCGCGGGACACCACCCGGTCCACTTTGGACGACTACACCGCCGATTTCCCGCTCGCGGCCGAGTTGGACGCGATGTTGCGGGAAACCGAGCGAACCGCGGTGGCGGTGTTGCGGGCCGCTAGCCCGCGACCGGCCGTACCAAGGACTTTGCGAGTTTCCACCGAAACCATGCCCTATTTGCTGGACCACTGTTTCGCCGAGCAGCGGGAGGGCTGGCCGGACGAGATCGACCGGCGGCCGGTGGTGCCGGCGACCACGATCGTCCGGTTGATGATGGACGCTGCCGAAAAAGAGGTGCCGGGCCGGACCGCGGTGGGAGTTTCGGACGTACGGCTGAACCGTTGGCTGGTGGCCGCGCCGGCGGTGGATGTTCCGCTGGCTGTCACTCCCACCGCGCCGGACCGGGTCGAAGTCGGGTTGGGTGAGTACGCCCATGGAATTGTCCAGCTGGGTAGCCACTATCCGCCGGCGGTTCCACCGTGGCCAGCACCTACTGCCGCCGAGCGGGTGCCGACCATCACCGCCGAGCGTTTTTACACCGAACGCTGGATGTTTCACGGGCCGCGCTATCAGGGCGTCACCGAACTGCTGGCGGTCGGCGAAAAGCATGCGCGGGCGGTGTTCACCGTGCCGACCGCGCCGGGTGGACTGCTGGACAATGTCGGGCAGTTGCTGGGGCTGTGGATCGTGGAAACGCAGACCACTCGCCGAGTGGTTTTCCCGGTCTCCATCGCGAAGATCGACTTCTACGCTGACGAGCCGGCGCCCGGCAGCGAGGTCGGATGCACGCTGGTGGTGCGGTCGATCACGGATCGGGCGTACGAGTTCGACGCGCAGCTGACCAGCGGTGGCCGGGTTTTCGCGGAAATCAGCGGCTGGCAGGACTATCGCTTCGACAGCCACCTGGCCATCGAGTGGGCCTACCGGATGCCGCAGCGAAACCTGCTCTCCGAGCCGCAGGCCGGCGGGTGGATGCTCACCCCGGAGCGGTGGCCACGAGAGGCCTCGCGGGATCTTTATCTGCGCAAGTATCTGAATACCAGCGAGCAGGCCGAATACGCCGCGCTACCAGCCACATCGCAGCGCCGGTGGCTGCTCGGCCGGATAGCGGTCAAGGACGCGGTCCGTGGCTGGTTGTGGGAGCAAGGCTGGGATGCCTTGTTCCCAGCCGAAATCGCGGTCGGCAACGATCCGTCCGGTCGCCCGTACGTCACCGGCCGGCACCGCGACGACTTGCCGGCCTTCAGTGTCTCGCTGGCACATTGCGCGCAAGTCGGGGTAGCGCTGGCTCGGCCAGGCGCGTCGGTACGGGTCGGCATCGACGTCGAACAAGTCGTCGAGCGACCGGCCAGTACGATGGCGTTCGCGCTTTCCGAGCCAGAGCAACGATTGCTGGCCGACTCGGTGACGGCGACCGGGGAGCCGACGCAGCTGTGGTTTGCCAGATTCTGGACAGCGAAAGAGGCGGTGGCCAAAGCGGAAGGCACCGGCCTCGGTGGCCAGCCGAGGCATTTCGTGGTGACCGAGGTGGTCGGTGACGAGCTGGTCGTGTCCGTACGAGCGCGGACCCACCGGTTGCGATCGGCGACCGTTCGCAATCCGGCCGACCTTCCGGACCGGGTGTATGTCGTGACGTGGACGATTGATGAGGAGAGCGGGCAATGACTGCGGTTGGCGGCATCACCACTGCGGAGATTCTGGTGGAGATCAGCGGAATGCTTCGCGGCATCCTCGATGACTACGGGCTTGACGGCGTCGAGATCACCATGCGGACCACCTTCCACGAAGAGCTGGAACTGGAAAGCATTGACCTGGTCACGGTCGCGGGACGCATTCAGGAGCGCTATGGCGAGCGAGTGAACCTGGCTGAGTTCCTCGCCGAAAAGGACCTGGACGACGTGATCGGGTTGCGGGTCGGCGAACTGGTGGACTATGTGGCTGACTGTGTTGGCGCCGGCGAAGGGGAGTGCTGAGGCGTGGGCATCGACGTGATCAACGGCAACCGGATGCATTTCGAGGTGATGCCGGCAAAAAATGCCGGTCGGGGGCCCGCGCCCAAGGCGGTCTTCATCCACGGCCTCGGAACTGACAGCCTGGCGAGTTTCTACCTGACGCTGGCCGCGCCGGTCTCGGCGGCCGGCGTCGACGTGATCGCGTACGACCTGCGCGGCCATGGCCGGAGCGAGTTGCCGGAGTCCGGCTACCAGGTAGCGGACTTCGTGGCCGACCTCGCAGGTCTGCTTGACGAGCTGGAAGTGTCCGAACCCGTTCACCTGATTGGAAACAGCTTCGGCGGCACCATCGCCTTCAGCTATGCCGCGGCTTTCCCGGAACGGGTCGCGAGCATTGTCTCCATCGAGGCGGAACCGGCCACCGAGCCGTGGGCGGCCAAGATGACCGAGACGCTGGAAAACATCATGCGGGAGATCCGCCGCGAGGAGTTCTTTCACTGGCTGGAGGCCACCTTCGGCAGCCATCACACCCGGTTGACCAGGGCCGCCGCGAAAAGACTGCTCACCACTACGATGGCCGTCGACGTGCCGCAAGGCCCGCTGCTCGATTTGGAAGCCCTGCAGGAAATCCGCTGCCCGGTGTTGTCCATTGTGGGCAGTGAGGGCTTCCAGAAGGACGACCTGACCGCGCTCGGCGAGGCGCTGCCGTACTGCCGGACGGAGGTCCTGGACGGGCAGGACCACTCCGTGTTGGTGCAGTCCCACCGGGTGGTCCGGGAATTGTTGCTACGCTGGATTTCCGAGCACGACCCGGTCCCGGCATGAGCCGTTTTCTCTTTGTGGTGCCACCTTTCGCCGGCCACATCAACCCGACCGTTGGGGTGGCCGCCGAGTTGGTGGGCCGCGGGCATCAGGTGGCTTGGGCGGGCCCGTCGGCGGTCGTCGAGCGGTTTGTCGCGGGTGTGGTTTACGACTGCGCGATGCCGCCGGAGTCCGCGTTGAACCGGCCGGCCGACCTGCGAGGATTCGCCGCGCTGCAGTTCCTCTGGGCGGACGTGCTCGGCCCGCTGGCCGATGCGATGGTGCCCGGTGTGACGGCCGCGGTCGAGGATTTCGGACCGGACGTGTTGGTGGTTGACCAGCAAGCGATCGCCGGTGCGGTGGTCGCGAACGTGCAGGGGTTGCCCTGGGCGACTTCAGCGACCACCTCGGCCGGGCTGCTCGATCCGCTGGCTGGCCTGCCCAAGGTGGCGCAGTGGCTGGCTGGGCTGCTCGACGACCTGCAGCGCCGGCACGGCGATCCGTACGTCGGCGAGGATCCGCGCACCTCCCGCGATTTGGTGCTGGCGTTCAGTACGCCCGAACTGGTCGGCATCGAAAGGGGGGAACTGCTCCCGCACGTACGTTTCGTCGGCCCTTCCATCATCGACCGGCCGGACCCGATCGCGTTCGGCTGGCAGCTGTTGGATCCGACGAAACCGCTGGTCCTGGTCACTTTGGGCACTGTCAGCGCGGATGCCGGCCAAGGGTTCCTGGCGGCCGCGTTCGACGCTTTGAAAGCGCGCGCCGACCGCATGCAGGCCGTGATCGTGGACCCGTTGGGTACGCTGCCGGCCGACTCCGCGGACGTGATCGTCCGCGGCCGGGTGCCGCAGGTCGCGTTGCTCGAGCGAGCAGCCGCGGTGGTCTGCCATGCCGGTCACAACACGGTTTGCGAAGCGTTGAATCAGGGCATTCCGCTGGTCGTGGCACCGATCCGGGACGACCAGCCGATAGTCGCCGACCAGGTCGTACGAGCCGGGGCAGGCCGGCGGCTGCGGTTCGGCAGAGCCACCGATCAGCACATCGGAGCGGCCGTCGACGCGGTTCTGGACGACCCGACATACCGGGAAAACGCTGACAGGATAAGGAAATCCTTCCGCGATGCCGGCGGCGCCGGCGCTGCCGTCGACCACCTGGAAATCCTGGCGAAGCTCAGACGGCCGGCGCGCGGGTGAATTCCCGGACGGCCTGAGGCAGCAGCGCCGGTTGGTCGGGTCGGGTCCTTATGGCCGAAGGCCAGTGATCCCGAGGCCGGGCGCGGCGGCGAGCCGCAGGTCCGGTCCTTCGTACGACGGGCCGCCGGTCACCGGGGAGTGTTTCAGCCACCAGGCCGCGTCGAGGTCGACGGCGTAAGGGGTCCTGGTCACCGCGGCGAGGCTGGCGGCGGCGCCGATGCCGACGTGGCTCTCCATCATCGAGCCGACCATCACCTGCACCCCGCTGGCCTCCGCGACCGCGACCAGGCCGCGCGCCGGCCGTAGCCCACCGGACTTGGCGAGCTTGATGTTGACCACGTCGGCGGCCCGCCGCCGGACGATCTCCACCAGGTCGGCCGGTGACCACACGGTCTCGTCGGCGGCCACTGGGGTCGACACCCGGGCGCTGACGAAGGCGAGTCCGTCCAGGTCACCGGCTGGTACGGGCTGCTCGACCAGCTCGATGCCGAGGTCGGCGTCCTCCAGTTGGGACACGATCCGTACCGCCTCGCGGGCCGTCCAGCCCTGGTTGGCGTCCAGCCGGATCACCGTGCCCGGCCCGGCCGCCTTGCGGATCGCCACCAGCCGGTGCAGGTCTTCGACCGGGTCACCGCCGACCTTCACCTTCAGCACGCGAAAGCCTTCGGCGACCCGCTGACCAGCGGCTTCGGCCATCTCGGCGACCGGGCCAAGGGCGAGGGTCACGTCGGTGGGCATGAGTCGTGGGGCGGCGCCGAGCAGCTGGCTGAGCGGGACGCCCAGGCGTACGGCAGCGAGGTCGTGCAGGGCACAGTCCACGGCGGCTTTCGCGGCGGTGTTGCCGACAACCGCGGTCCCCACCGCGCGGCAGAGGTCGTCCAGGTCGGCGGGATCGCGGCCGGTCACCGCCTCGGCCAGCGGTCCAGCAACGGCGGCGGCCATCCCGGGCAGCGAGTCGCCGGTGATCTTCCAGGTCGCGACTCCCTCGCCCCAGCCGGACCGGCCGTCCGCGTCGACGATCTCGACCAGCAGGCTTTCGACGACTTCGGTACGCCGCACGGCCGTCACCCACGGCGTGTGCAGCGGGACGGAAACCTGATGGACACGAACCTCTGTGATCGTCACACCGGCTACTTTAGCGAGCGGCCGGAGCCGGTCAGCGAATATGACGATTAGGTATCAGAAAGCACCAAATCGACTGTGATCTGTGTCGGTCCTTCTGAATTGGCTCCCGAAACGGGAAGATCAGCGCTGCCTGGCGCGATCTAATGCCGCGAAAGAGCACTGTGGACTGGCGAGGGGAAGCCACTTGAGCATGCCGCCGACCGGCGCGGACCTCACGCCGACCGAGGTGGTGGGGGACTTGCCGCGAGCCCAGGTCGTCGGCCGTTCGCCGTGGCAGCTGGCCTGGCTGCGGTTGCGCCAGGACCGTTGGGCGCTGGCTGGCGCGATCGTGGTGGTGCTGTTCTTCCTGATCGCGATCGGGGCTCCGCTGCTCGCCGCGATCGAAGGTCAGGACCCGTACACATACCACGTCGACCTGCTCGACCCGGTCCAGGCGAACGCGCCGCGTGGTGCGTTCGGTGGGGTGAGCTTGCAGCACTGGTTCGGGGTCGAGCCGCTGACCGGCCGGGACATGTTCGCGATCGTGGTTTACGGCGCGCGAACGTCGTTCCTGATCGGCGTCGCCGCGGCGGCCACCTCGGTGCTGATCGGTACGGCCGCGGGCTTGGTCGCCGGCCTCTCGGGCGGCTTCGTGGACACCCTGATCGGCCGGATCATGGACGTGGTGTTCAGCTTCCCGGCGCTGATCTTCATGATCGCGTTGACCGTGATCGCACCGGACTGGCTGCCCAAACCGGTGCTGCTTATCGCGGTGATGGGCTTCTTCGGCTGGCCGACGGTCGGCCGGGTCGTACGCGCGCAGGTGTTGTCGCTGGTCCGCCGGGAGTTCATCGACGCGGCTCGGACGCTGGGCGCGCAGCCGCTGCGGATCATGGCCCGCGAGCTGCTGCCGAACGTGGCTACCCCGATCATCGTCTACACCACGATCCTGATTCCGAGCATGATCGGCACCGAGGCCGCGCTGTCCTATCTCAGCGTCGGTATTCCGCCGCCGACGCCGGACTGGGGACGCTCGATCAGCGACGCGGTGCAGTGGGTGCAGACCGACCCGATGTTCCTGATCTTTCCCGGTGGCGCGCTTTTCCTGGTAGTGCTGGCATTCAACATCCTGGGCGACGGCATTCGCGACGCTCTCGACCCGAGGCTCGGTCGCCTGTGATCCGATACCTGATCCGCAGACTGCTCGGCATTGTCGTCGTGCTGCTCCTGATCACCGCCGTGACGTACCTGATTTTCTTCGTACTGCCGTCGAATCCGGCGCAGCTGTCGTGTGGCAAGCCGTGTACGCCGGACCGGCTCGCGAACGTCCTGCATTTCGAGCATCTCGACCTGCCGGTGTACGTGCAGTTCTGGGAATTCCTGGTGGGTCTGGTGGCTGGCCGTACGTTCGGTGCCGGCACTGGCCTGGTGCATTGCGTGGCGCCCTGCTTCGGCTATTCGTTCCGGCTCGGTGCGCCGGTCACCGACCTGATTGCCCAGCGTTTCCCGATCACCGCGTCGATCGCGGTCGGCGCCGCGCTGCTGTGGCTGGTGGTGGGGGTCGCCGCTGGGGTGATTTCGGCCGTACGAAGGGGAAGTGTTCTGGACCGTACGTTGATGGTCAGCGCGCTCGCTGGGGTGTCCGCGCCCACGTACCTGGTCGGGTTGCTCGGTATTCTGCTTTTCGGTTTCGGACTGAACGCGGTTCCGGTCAGCGGATATGTGCCGTTTTTCGATAATCCACTGCAATGGGCCTGGCATCTGGTGCTGCCCTGGTGCGTACTGGCCTTCGTGTCGGCCGCTGTCTATACGCGACTGACCCGGAACCAGATGCTCGAAGTGCTGGGGGAGGATTACATCGTCACGGCCCGCGCCAAGGGCCTGACCGAGCGCCGAGTCGTCCTCCGGCACGGACTCCGCTCGGTGCTGGCGCCGATTATCACCGTTTTCGGGCTGGACCTGGGATCGCTGCTCGGCGGTGCGGTGATCACCGAGTCGGTCTTTGGCATGCAGGGCATCGGGCAGTTGTTGATCGAGGCGGTGCACCAACTTGACCTGCCGTTGGTGGTCGGCCTCACCGTCTTCTCCGGATTTCTGATCGTTCTCGCGAACCTGGTCGTCGACATCGCGTACGTCTTTCTCGATCCGCGGGTGACGTATGACCAGTAGAGCGCGAGTCAAAGCCTGGGCGAACATCCCTTCTCCGAAAGGAAGTCGCCAATGAAGAGACGTCGATCGCTGGTCCTGCTCACCGCTGGTCTCGCGTTGACCGCGAGCGCCTGCAACGCGAACCCGAGCGCGGGGTCCGGTAGTGCCGCGATCAGAGGCGGCACCCTGCACATCCTGGACGACTCGCCGACGATGAAGGAAGACCCGGCGAAAAGCCAGAACTTCGCGACCAGCGCGATCCATCTGATCGTCCGGGGTCTCACCACCTGGAAAACCGATCCGGGAAAGCCGCCAACCGTCGTCGCCGATCTGGCCACCGATACTGGCGAGCAGAGCGATGGCGGCCGTACGTGGACGTACCATCTCAAGCCGGGGCTGCGTTATGAAGACGGCAGCCGGATCACCACGCAGGACATCAAGTACAGCGTGGAGCGTACGTTCGCGCCGCAGTTGTCGGAAGGCTTGGCATATCACAAGACATTGCTGGTGGGCGGCCAGGACTACAAAGGCCCGCTGACTGGTCAGGACCTGCCGTCGATCCAGACACCGGACGCCAGCACGATTGTTTTCCATCTGAACAAGCCTTTTGGTGACTGGCCGTGGATCGCCAGCATGCCCGCGTTCACCGGAGTGCCGAAGTCCAAAGAGGACGTGGTGCACTACCAGGACCACCCGCTGGCTTCTGGTCCGTACAAGGTCCAGTCGGCGCAGCAGGGCACCAAGTTCGTGCTGGTTCGCAACAAGTATTGGGACCCCAAGACCGACCCGGTGCGGACCGCGATGCCGGACTCGATCGTGATTGACATGGCGTTGAACGACCAGGTCATCAACCAGCGGATCATCGCTGACCAGGGCATCGACCAGTCCTCTTTCTCATACGTGAATCTGCAGGCCGCGCTCGCGCCGAAGGTGCTGAACAACCCGCAGGTGAAGGCCCGACTGGCGATTTCGCCGAGTGGGCTGTTGAAATACCTCGCGCTCAACACCCACAAGGCGCCGCTGGACAATGCGGACGTACGCCGTGCCATCGAATACGCGGTCGACAAGAACGCCGTGCAGGTGGCGGCCGGCGGGCCGGTGATCGGCGGCGAGTTGGCCAGCACGTTGATTGAACCGGGCATTCCCGGCTACCAGAAATTCGACCTGTATCCGGCGCCGGCGTCCGGAGACATCGCCAAGGCCAAGGCGCTGCTGGCGCAGGCCAAGTTCACCCAGACCACGCCGCTGGTGTTGTTGACGGACAACGCCTCCGCGAACCTGGCCATCGCGCAGGCTATCCAGGAGTCGCTGGGCAAGGCCGGCATCAAGGTCACCCTGAAATCGGAGGACAACGACTCGCAGGTCGCGGACTCGACCAGCGGCAAACCCGTCTACGATCTCGCGCTGTCCAGTTGGGTGCCGGACTTTCCCAGCGCCCAGGGGGCAATCCAAGCGTTGTTCGGTAGCAGCGAGATCGGTAACAACGGTCGGAACATCTCCCAATACTCGAACCCGCGAGTGGACGCGGCGATCGGTGCGGCGGTGGGGCAGCTCGATCTGAGCAGGGCCGCCTCGCAGTGGGCCGCGCTGGACCAGCAGATCATGGCGGACGCGCCGATCGTTCCCTTATATTACGCCAAAAACACGTACTTACGCGGTTCCCAGGTGGCTGACTTCCAGTTGCCGCTTTATCCGCCCTATCCGAACACCCTGACCGTCGGCCTGGCCGGCAAATGAAAGGAAGTTTCCGGTGAAGAAGAGCCGGGTTCTGATCGCCCTGGTGGCTGCGGTCGCGTTGACCGCGAGCGCGTGCAACGCCAATCCGACCCCCGGGTCCGGCGGCACCGCGACCACGGGCGGCACGCTGCACATCCTTTTCGACAACCCGACATTGAAAGAGGATCCGGCGAAGAGCCAGAGCCTCGCGGTCAGTGCGATCCACCTGATGATCCGCAGCCTGACCACCTGGAAAACCGACCCGAACAAGCCGCCGACGGTGGTGCCGGACCTCGCGACCGACACCGGTACGCCCAGCGATGGCGGCAAAACCTGGACCTACCATCTCAAGCCGGGTGTCCTTTATGAGGACGGCAGCAAAATCACGTCACAGGACGTCAAGTACAGCGTGGAGCGTACGTTCGCGCCGCAGCTGTCCGAGGGTCTGGCGTACCACAAGACTTTGCTGGTCGGCGGTGAGAACTACAAGGGCCCGCTGACCGGCCAGGACCTGCCGTCGATCGCGACGCCGGATGCGAGCACCATCGTTTTCCACCTGAACAAGCCCTACGGTGACTGGCCATGGATCGTCAGCATGCCGGCGTTCACCGGGGTGCCCAAGTCCAAAGAGGACGTGGTGCACTACCAGGACCACCCGCTGGCTTCTGGCCCGTACAAGGTCCAGTCCGCCCAGCAGGGCAGCAAGATCGTGTTGGTCCGCAACAAGTATTGGGACCAGAAGACCGACCCGGTGCGGACCGCGTTGCCGGACTCGATCGTGCTCGACATGGCGCTGAACGGCGAGGTCATCAACCAGCGGATCATCGCCGACCAGGGCGCCGACCAGGCGGCGTTTTCGTTTGTCACCCTGCAGGCCGCGCTCGCTCCGAAGGTGCTGAACAACCCGCAGGTCAAGGCCCGGTTGGCGGTCTCACCCAGTGGTGCGCTCGACTATTTGGCGCTGAACACCCGTAAAGCACCGCTGAACGACGTGAACGTACGCAAGGCGATCGAATACGCGATCGACAAGAACGCCGTCCAGATCGCGGCCGGCGGCCCGGTCATCGGCGGGGACATCGCGTCGACGCTGATCGAGCCGGGCATCAGCGGCTACCAGAAATATGATCTCTACCAGGCGCCGGCGTCCGGTGACGTGGCGAAGGCGAAGGCGCTGCTGGCGACCGCGAAATTCAACCAGACCGCCCCGCTGGTGCTGATCAGTCAGAACGACTCGCTGCACGTGGCCGTCTCGCAGGCTATCCAGGCCTCGCTACAGAAAGCGGGCATCAAGGTCACGCTCAAGCCGGAGGACGACGACTCTTGGCAGGCTGACTCGACCGGGGGGAAGCCGAACTACGACCTGTCGCTTTCGGGCTGGCTGCCGGACTTCCCAAGCGCGCAGGGCTCGATCCAGCCGCTGATCGGGACCAGTGAGATTGGCAACGGCGGGTTCAACATCTCGCAGTACTCGAACGCGCAGGTGGACGCGGCCATCGCCGCGGCGACCTCGCAGACCGACCTGACCAAGGCCGCCGCGCAGTGGGGTGCCCTGGACCAGCAGGTCATGCAGGACGCGCCCATTGTTCCGCTCTTCTACGCGAAAAACGCGTTCCTGCGCGGCTCGAAGGTGACCAACTTCTATCTCCCGCCGTACCCGCCGTACCCGAGCGTCCTGACCGTCGGTCTGACCGGCAAGTAGGAGTTTTTGCCGCAACGCCCCGTTACTTGCGCTGGACGCAAGTGACGGGGCGTTGCGGACTCAAGGGCGGATTTACTTGACGGCGCCCATGGAGAGGCCGCGGACGAGTTGTTTTTGAGCGATCCAGCCGCAGATAATGACAGGCAGTGAGGAGAGTGTGGCGGCGGCCGAAAGCTGGGCCCAGAAGAGGCCTTCGCTGGTGATGAAGCCGACCAGGAAGACCGGTACAGTGGCGGCCCGCGCGGCTGTCAGGTTGACGGCGAAGAAGAACTCGTTCCAGGCGAAGATGACGCAAATCAGAGCCGTCGCGGCCATGCCTGGCGCGACCACTGGCAACATGATCTGGGTCAGGATGCGGGGCAGGCCGGCGCCATCGACCTGGGCCGCCTCGATGATGGCTTTGGGCACTTCCAGGAAGAACGAGCGCATCATCCACACCGCGATCGGCAGGTTCATCGCGGTGTAAAGGATGATCAGCGTCCAGATGTTGTCGAGCATCGCGAGTTGCTTGGCCACCACGTAAAGCGGCACGATCACCGCGGCGACCGGCAGCATCTTTGTGGAGATGAAGAAGAAAAGCACGTCCTGCGTCTTCTTCACCGGCCGGATCGACACGGCATAGGCGGTTGGTACGGCCAGCACCAGCACCAACAGCGTCGACACGATCGTCGCGTACGCGGAATTGAGCAGGTACGGTACGAAACCGCGAGCGAAGACGCTCTCGTATTGTTCGAGGGTCGGTAGGAAGAAGAGCCGCGGGGGATTGGTGTAAGCGTCGCCCTCACTTTTGAATCCGGTCAGCACCATCCACAGCACCGGGAAAAAGAACCCGACGCCGATGATCCAGGTGATCGCGGTCAGCGCGGACGAGCCGGGGCGCCATTTCCGTGGCGCGGGCCGCGGAGCGAGGGCCGCGTGGCGGGCGGTCTGGACGGTCATGCTTCCTCCCCAGCAGTGAAGCTCTTGAAAATGACCCGCAGTGCGACGGTGGCGACGATGATCGTGCCGACCACCACGACCACTCCGAGGGCGGCGGCCTGGCCGATGTCGAAGCCCAGGAATGCCCGCTGGTAAAGGTAAAACGGCAGGTTGGTGCTGGATGTGCCAGGCCCGCCCTGGGTCATCATGTAAATCTGGTCGAAGGTGTTGACGACATAAATCGCGCCAAGCAGCACACCCAACTCGATGTAGCGGCGCAAATGCGGCAGCGTCACCAGCACGAAGGTCTGCCAGCGGTTCGCGCCGTCCACCGACGCGGCCTCCAACACCTCGGCCGGCTGGCTCTGCAAGCCGGACAGCACCAGCAACATCATGAACGGCGTCCACTGCCAGACCAGCGAAGTGATCACCGAGGTGAGCGGGAACTGCGCCACCCAGGCGGTGCTGCCGGCGCCGAAGAGTCGCAGAACAGCATTGACCAGGCCGAAAGTCGGGTCGAACATGGTGGTTTTCCAGAGCAGCGCACCGGCCACCGGCATGATCAGGAACGGGGTGATCAGCAGCGTACGCACCACGGCCCGGCCCGGGAAGGCGCGGTCCAGCAACAAAGCCAGCCCGATGCCCAGCAACATCGCCACGATCACACAGCCGGCGGTGATCAGGATGGTGTTGAGGGCGGCTTGCCGGAAGGTGCTGTCGGTGAAGACTCGTACGTAGTTTTCCAGCCCGACGAAATGCTGGGATCCCGGTCGTACCAGGTTCCAGGATTGCAGTGAATAGAAAAGCGTGAAGAGAAACGGAAGCTGGGTGACGATGATCGCGAAGATCAGCCCGGGCAACAGCGGCACCCGGCGCGACCAGCCTTCCCGCCGGACGGCTTTCTTCTCCACCTGGGTGAGCGGGCGCATCGGCGTGGCGAGCGTTGTCATCTCCGGTCCCCCTTTATTGGCGGTAGGTTTCGCCGACGGTTTCGGCGTATTGTTGGGACTGTTGGAGCGCCTGGTCGACGGTGATGTTCCCGGCGATCGCGGCGGCTATCTGTTGGCTGACCCTGGTACCCAGATCCTGGAACTCGGGTATTCGGACGAACTGGATTCCCTGATAGGGCACCGGTTCCGCGGTGGGATGCGCCTGATCGGCCGCTCGCATCGCGGAAAGGGTGGCCTCCGCGTACGGCTTGGCGATCGCCGCGTACTGCGGGATCTGGTACGTGGAAAGCCGACTTCCCGGTGGTACCCGGGCCCAGCCGAGCTGGCTGCCCACGGTCGTCATGTATTTCTTGTTCGTCATCCACTGGATGAACTGCCAGGCCGCTTCCTTGTTCTTGGAGGTGGACGGAATTCCCAGCGCCCAGGTATAAAGCCAACCCGACGCGGGTGTCTTGACGACCGGCGCCGGCGCGTAGCCGATCTTGCCGGCGACCTTGCTGTTGGCCGGGTCCTCGATCGTGCTGACCATCGAGGTGGCGTCGTACCACATCGCCACCTGACCCTGGCTGAACTGCGTGACGCATTCGGAGAAACCGCTGATCGCGGCGCCCGGCTCGCCGTACTTCTGCACGGTGTTCACATAAAACTGGACTGCCTGTTTCACCTCGGGTGAGGTCAGCTGGGCGTTCCATTTCTGGTCGAACCACCGGCCGCCGTACGTGTTGATGACGGTGTCCAGTGGTGCCAGCACCTCGCCCCAGCCGGGCAGGCCGCGCAGGCAGATCCCGGAGACGCCGTGGGACGGATCATTGAGTTTCGCGGCCATCGCGGCGACCTGCGGCCAGGTCGGGTGGGCCGGCATGGTCAGCCCGGCCTTGGCGACGAGATCCTTGCGGTAGGCCAAAAACGAGGACTCGCCGTAGAAGGGCGCGGCGTACATGCCGCCCTGGTACGACACCGAGTCGCGGATCGACGGGACGAAGTCGTTGGCGTCGTAATCCGGGCTCGCCGACATGTATGGCGTGAGGTTGGTCAGCCACCCGTTCTGCGCCCACTGCGGCGTCTCGTAATTGCTGATCATGGCGATGTCGTACTCGCCGCCCTGGGTGGCCACCGATGCGGTGATTTTCGCGCGGGCCTCGTTTTCGGGCAGCGTGACGAACCGGAGGTTGATGTCCGGGTGGTCGGCGGTGAACTGTTTGGAGAGCTGGATAGCGTCTTTCATCTGCGGGTTGGCCACGATCGCGACGGTGAGGTTGGTGCTGCCGCTGCCGCCCAGCTCACCCGCGCCGGCGCAGCTGGTGAGCAGCGACAACGCGGTGGCGGCGGCGACCGCCAGCAGGACGGGGGACCGTGGTCGCCGACGGCGGGCATGGGGCACGGAGATTTTCACGGGCGCTCCCTGGGGTTGTGACCGGCATCTCTTTGGTACGCCACTGCAGGCACCGTACGGCCACGTAAGCGTTTACGCAAGCGCTTACGTGGTATCGTCACGCCACTCAGTCGGTCGAGAAGAGGTGATCGATGGTCAGGCCCGGTCGTGCCGGATCAGCGGTGACGATGGCCGAGGTGGCGCGGCTCGCCGGTGTGTCCATCGCGACGGTGTCGCACGTCCTCAACGGCACCCGAGTGGTCCGCGAGCAGACCCGCGAAGCGGTGTTGGCGGCGATCGGCGAGTCTGGCTACACGCACAACACCGTGGCCCGGTCGCTGGTCACCCAAAGCACCCGCTCTATCGGAGTCGTTGTCTCGGCGATCTCAAACCCCTCGCTCGTCGAGGTCCTGCAAGGAATCGAGGCCGCGCTCGTACGCGCCGGCTACACGTTGCTGCTCGCGGACTCGCACGATGAGCCGGCGGATGAGCTCGCGGTCGTCCAGACCCTGCACCAACGCCGGGTCGACGGCCTGATCGTGGCGCCCTCCACCGACCCGGTACGTACCATCGGCTACCTGGCCGACCGCGCGGTGCCCGCGGTGTTCGTGGACCGGATGGTCGACGACCGGTTCGACCAGGTCGGCCCGGACAACGCCGAGCCGGTCGCCGCCCTGGTCGATCACCTGGCCAGCAACGGGCACCGGCGGATCGCGTTCGTCCGCGGCCGGCCGGGGCTGAGTACGACGATCGAACGGGACCACGGCTACCGGCTCGGGATGTCCCGGCGCGGCCTGCCGATCACCGACGAACTGGTGGTGGATGGGGACTCCGAACAGCATGCCGGCTGCAAGGCGATGCACGCGTTGCTCGACCTTCCGGAGCGGCCGACCGCGGTGGTGGTCGGCAACAACAGCATGACTATTGGTGCCGTACGGGCGATCCGCGAAGCCGGTCTCACCGTGCCGGACGACATCGCATTGGTGGCTTTCGACGATTTCCCGTGGGCGGAGGATTTTTCTCCCCGACTGACCGTGATGGCCCAGCCCACCAGGGAAATCGGCACCTGCGCCGTACAACTTCTGATGGACCGGTTGGCCGACCCGACCAGGTCACCCCGCACCGAACGCCTGTCGCCGAGTCTCGTGCACCGCGATTCCTGCGGCTGTACGAAAAAGTAGTCAGGCTGGCCGGCGGGCGAGCACCACCAGTGAGACGCCGGGCAGTCGTACGGCGAGCCAGTGCGGCAGGACGGACTCGATCCGCAACACGATGGTCAGGATCCAGTTGACGATCGGATGGACCGGTGCCAGGTCACTTTTCGGGTCGCTTTCACTGTCAGGACTGGCATCCGCGGCCGCTTCCAACCGTCGACGGCCCATCGCGCGGACTGTTCGTACGGCTGGATAGAGCAGAATGTTCCAGCTCCACACCTGACTGTCGTCCAGCGCGAAACCAGCGTCTCGCATCAGGTCGATCAGCTCCGATCGGCGATAGCGGCGCTGGTGGTTGATGGCCACGTCGTGCGCGGACCACAGCGCGGGATGCGCCGGCACCGCCACCAGCGCGAAGCCGCCGCGGCGCAGCACCCGCAGCAGCTCGGCGGCGGCGCTGACATGGTCGGGGATGTGTTCGAGTACGTCCGAGCTGACCACCAGGTCGACGCTCTCGTCGGCCAGCGGCAGCCGGGTGGCGTCGCCACGGAACGCGCTGTGACCGCGGCGCCCGATCGCCGACGCGCCTTCCGCGTCCAGCTCGACCGCGAGCGCCTTCCAGCCGCCGTCGCGCAGCACGTCGGTGATTTGCCCGACCCCGGCGCCGACGTCGAGGGCGACTGGCTGGGCGTGGCCGTCGCAGTGGTAGCGACCGCGAATTTTGCCGGCATGCTGGGCGATCAGCCGTCGGCGACCCCGCGCCCACCAGTGCACGTCGGCCATCCGGAGGAGATTCTCTACGTCGTCGGCCATGTCGTGAGGACCGCGTGCCCTTCATGTCAGCGAATGACGTACACGATATCCACGTGCTGGCCAGGTCATTACGTAGGGTTGGGGGATGGGCGTGGCCGAAGGGTTGGACGTACGGCTGGAGGAGCACCGGATCGGGCTCACTGGCTACTGCTATCGCTTGCTGGGGTCCGGTTTCGAGGCCGAGGACGCCGTGCAGGAGGCGTTCGTACGCGCGTGGCAGAGCATCGACGGCTTCCAGGGCGGCCGGGCGTCGCTTAAGACCTGGGTCTACGCGATCGCCACGAACGTCTGTTTCGACATGCTCCGCAGTGTGCAGCGGCGGGCTCGTCCGATGGATCTGAGCGCTCCGAGCCAGCCCGGGTCGCCGATCGGGGTGCCGTTGCCGGACAGTGCCTGGGTGCAGCCGATTCCGTCGAGCCGCGTGCTGGCGGCGCACGCCGATCCCGCCGAGCTGGCGGCTCAGCGGGAGACCGTGCGGCTGGCCTTCGTGGCCGCCCTGCAGCAGCTGCCGCCAAAACAGCGCGCCGTGCTCATCCTGCGTGACGTGTTGCGCTGGAAAGCCGACGAAGTGGCCGATCTGCTGGACGCGTCGGTGGCCTCGGTCAACAGCGCGTTGCAACGCGCACGGTCCACTATGGACAGTCGAGAGCTGGCCGCTGGCCGGCCGATGGACGATGAGCAGCGAAAACTTCTCGGCCGGTACGTCGACGCCTTTGAGCGGTACGACGTGGAAGCGCTCACCGCGTTGTTGCACGAAGACGCGACCATGTCCATGCCGCCGTTCCGATGGTGGTTGCGCGGCCGGGAGGCGATCCGGGGCGCCTGGGTGGGCGGCGCCGACGGACCGTGCAAGGGCTCGGTGTTCGTGCCGGTCGAGGCGAGTGGCATGCCGGCGTACGGGCAATATGTCCCGGCGTCCGGTGGCGGCTACAAGCCATGGGCGTTGGTGCTCTTCGATATTCGCGGCGAACGGATAGCGGGCATTTGTACGTACCTGAATGCCGACCGACTTTTTCCGCTCTTTAACTTGCGCTTAACCGGAGAATCAGGAAATAGTTCGCAATTCTGACCGAATTTGGCAAGGAGTCTTGTCAAGACTTCTGAAGCGGGTTTAGGTTGCGCTGGCCGCTACCGCCAAGTAGCGGCGGTCTTGGTCCCATTTGCACGGTAATTAGCGGCTGTTCTTCACGAGGGCGGTGGCGGTATGCGGGTGTCCAAATCCGGCAGAACCAGGAAAATCATCAGATTAGTGGTCGCTGCGGCGGCCGCTTCTGCGTTGGTGGTGGCGGCGGCACCAGCCTCCGCAGCACCGACAAAACAGCCTAATACCCCCAATGCCGCCGCGGTGGCCAAGGCGGTACGAGCCGGAAATCTCGCCGCGACGCACGGCGTCCGGCACAACTGTCAGACCCAGCTGCGGGGCCGGCTCGTAAACCTCGGCTGCGACCTGTTGACGGTGACGACCAGCAAGGGCTCGGCCACCCCGATGACCACCGCGACGCCGACCGGCTACGGCCCGGGAGACCTCGCGAAGGCGTATTTCCTGCCGGCTCCGACCGTCGGCCCGACCAGCACCGAGTCGATCGTGGCGGTTGGGGCGTACCCGAATCTTGAGGCCGACCTCGGCACGTACCGCAGCTACTACGGCCTCTCGGCCTGCACAGTTGCCAACGGTTGCCTGAAAATCGTGGACTACCACGGTGGCCCGGCGCTCGCCCCGGACTCGTCGCTGGCCTCGGTCGAGGAATCGTACGCGACCGAGACCGCGCTGGACGTCGACATGGCGTCGGCGGGTTGCCCGACCTGCCACATCACCGTCGTACAGATTCCGATGAGCCTGCTCAAGCTGCTGGAGGCGGCGACGCTGCAGCTGCCTGGCGCGCTGGCCGACGACTTCGGCACCGCGGTCAAGGAGGCGGCGACCCTCGGCGCGAAGTCGGTGAGCATGAGCTATGGCCTGCCGCCGGGCCTGCAGGCCAGCTACATCGGCGCCGGCGCGCCGGCGATTGCCTTGCACCACAAGGGAATGGCCGTGGTGGCGTCCTCCGGTGACGGTGGATATGCCGGCAACACACAGATCTGGCCGCAGCAGCTGCCATGGGTGACCTCGGCCGGCGGTACGACGCTGACCACCACCGACGGCGGTCAGACCTTCACGCAGAAGGCATGGGGCGGCACGTTCACCAACTCGCAGGGCACCACGAGTTTCGTGGGCGCGGGCAGTGGGTGCGCGACGAACCTGGCGGCCGCGGTCGGCCAGTCGGCGGCGGCTTCGGCGAACTGCGCCGGTCACCGGGCCACCTCGGACGTGTCCGCGGACGCTGACCCGTACACCGGAGTTTCGGTGTACGACACGTACACACCGGACAGTGGCACCGGCGGCGGTTGGTTGACCGTCGGCGGTACGAGCGCGGCCTCGCCGTTCATCGCGGCGCTTTACACCCGCGGTGGCGCGCTGTCCTCGGTCGAGGGTCCGAACACGATGTACTCGGCGCCGGCCGGCAGCATCACCGACATCGTCGGCGGCAGCAACGCGCAGAACGGTGCCACCGACTGCAGCGCGCATGTGGCGCTCTGCACCGGCGTCGCCGGGTGGGACGGCCCGACCGGGGTCGGCGCGCCGCACGGCCTGGGAGCATTCAGCTAGGCCTCGCTCGTACGTACGCTCGCAGGGGGTCCTTTCACTCGAAGGGGCCCCCTGCGCTTTCGTTCGTAGGCGGCGCGACGGCGGACCCGTACGAACCGCGCTCGCCGGTTCGCTAGTGTCAGACCCGAAGCGAATGCCAGACCGACCGTGGTGGGGGTGGGACGGCGCGTCATCTTTGGGGGTGAAATGGGCCCGTCTCAGCCGGAGCGGCCGACGTTGGACGCGGTCGCGGCCCGCGCCGGGGTGTCGGCGTCCACGGTTTCCCGGGTGGTGCGGGGATCCACGCCGGTCAGCCCGGAGGTCGAGAAGAATGTCCGGGAGGCGATCGCCGCCCTCGGGTATGTGCCGAACCTCGCCGCCCGCCAGCTCGTCACCAGCCGCTCGGACACCGTCGGCCTGGTCGTCGCGGAGGACCAGACGCAGATGCTCGGCCAGCCGTTTTTCGCTGGCATGGTGGAAGGCGTGTCGGCCGAGCTGGCGGACACCCCGTACCGCTTCGTCATCGTGGTCGCCCGGTCCGCCACCGACCGGACCTGGCTGGAGGACTACGTCCGCGGCCGGCACGTGGACGGCGTGATGTTGTTGGCACCGCAACGCGGCGATTCCTTCGGTCGGATCTTGCAGGACACCGGAGTTCCAGTGGTTTTCCTGGGAAAACCGTTCGCCACCCCGGGTGCCTGCTATGTCGACGCGGACAATGTCGGCGGTGCCCGGCGGGCTGTCGAATATCTGTACGCGAATGGCCGCCGGCGAATCGCGACCGTCACCGGAATTCCGACAAAACGCTCTAGCCACGACCGGTATGCCGGCTACCAGCGCGGACTCGCCGCCGTCGGGCTGCCGGAAGACCCGGCTCTGGTGGTCTCCTCGGACTACACCGAGGAAGGCGCGCGGGCCGGCACCGCCGAGCTGATCTCCCGTGACGTGCCTTTCGACGCCATTCTGACCGCGTCCGATGTCAATGCCGTCGGTGTGCTGGAAGCTTTGCGTACGGCCAAGAAACGCGTCCCGCGCGAGGTCGCGGTGATTGGTTTCGGCGATGACCTGGACAGTGGGCGGGCCTGGCTGCCGTTGACCACGGTTTCGCAGCCGACCGTACAGATGGGCCGCGAACTCGCCCGGCTGATGGTTGCCGCGATCACCGGCGGGAAGACCCGCCGCAAGGTCATCCTGCCCACCGAGCTGGTCGTACGCTCGACGACCTAGGTCCAGCCGCCGCAGACCCAGCCGCGGGCGTACCGGTGCCCGGCCCGCACCGCCATTCGGCGTTCGCGCAGGCCCGCCACAGATGTGACGCTGGGCTGCCAGCACTGGAAAGAGCGCCTGTCGCCGACAATGATCAAGGTATGACTGACGCGTACACCATCAAGACCTCGTACGGCCGGCTGCGGGGGTTGCCGATGTCCGCTGGCGGGGCACTGTTCGCCGGAGTGCCGTTCGCCGAGCCGCCGGTCGGGCCGCTCCGGCTGCGGCCGCCGCGTCCCGTGCGGCCGTGGGAAGGCGTACGGGACGCGATCCGCTTCCCGCCCAAGCCGGCGCAGGCCGGGTTCGCCGGCATGGCGCTGGACTCCGCCACGTTCGGCGCCGACGGGGCAGCCGAAGAGGTGCCGATCAGTGAGGACTGTCTGTATCTGAACGTGTGGACGCCGGACGTGGCCGGGAGCCGGCCGGTGATCGTCTGGATCTACGGCGGTGGGTATGAGATGGGATCGGCGTCGCCGCCCGACACCGATGGTGCCGCGCTGGCGCGGCGGGCGGATGTGGTCGTCGTCGCGCTGAACTACCGGGTGGGCGCGCTCGGCTTCCTGCACCTGGCCGACCTCGGTGGTCCGGAGTGGGCCGGCTCCACCAACCTCGGCCTGCAGGACCAGGCGCTCGCGCTGCACTGGGTGAAGGACACCATCGCCGCTTTCGGCGGCGACCCGGACAACATCACGGTGGCCGGCCAGTCCGCCGGCGCGTTCTCGGTCGGCGCTCTGCTCGCGATGCCCGCGGCCGCCGGCACCTTCGGCAAGGCGATTCTGAGCAGCGGCAGCACCTCACGGATATTCTCCACCGAGACAGTCAATGACATCGCGGCGGACCTGATGGCGAAGCTCGGAGTGTCCACTGTGGACGCTCTGGTGGACGTGCCGACGGAGCGGTTCCTGGCGGTGCAGCCGACCGTGATCGACAACAACCTCGGCCGCCGCAACCTGCCCGGTGGTCGCTCCTGGGGTGCCGTTTTGGACGGTAAGGTCATGCCGCAACGTCCGCAAGATGCGGTGATCGCCCGCGCTGTGGTCGACATCCCACTGCTGGTCAGCGCGAACCGGGACGAGATGCGACTGTTCCAGGCGATGCAGGGACCCGCGTACGCACCGGCCAACGAGGCCGCCCTGCTCGCCGAGATCTCCTCCGCCGGTTTCGATCGGCCGGCGGATGTCCTTGCCGCGTACCGAAAGCGGGCTCCCCAAGCGGACCTCACCGAGTTGCGAACACTGTTCCTCAGTGACGCCATCTACAAAGTGCCGGTGATCCAACTGGCCCAGGCCCAGGTCGCCGCCGGCGGCCGGGCGTACGCGGCCCTCTTCGTCGCCGAACCCTTCGGCCCGGCCCTGGGCGCCTGCCACGGCGCCGAACTCGCCTATATTTTCGACGGCTTGGCCGCGATCAACGCGCAAACGCCGGAAAATCTGGCCGTACGCGACGAAATGATCGCCGCTTGGAGCCGCTTCGCCACCACCGGAAACCCAGGTTGGCCGGTCTACCACGGAAAGGCGCGTCAGTTCGGCTCCACCGGCGAGATGGTCACCGAACCCCCGGAGGACGACGTCACCGCCCTCTGGCGTACTAAGCCGTGATTCTCTGTCTGAAATCCTTCAGAAGGGCGGTTCGGCTGGCCAGGTGGCGGGTTTTTCGGGTGGGGGCGGCTGGACGCGTGGTTCGTCCTTGTCGTTTAGGTAGATCGATCCGCGTCGCCGGTTTCTGGTCGGAGGCGCGTCGTCTTCGCCGGGTGGTGGTGGCTCGGTGATGTAGGTGCGTCCGGTGGGGCTCATGACGGTGTAGGTGCCGTCGGGGTCGAGTCTGACTTTCCAGTCGGAATGTGTTTTGAGCCGGTGGTGGAAACGGCAGAGGCAGAGGAGGTTTTCTTTGCAGGTGCACCCGTCCGGAAACGGGGTGGAGTGGTCTTTGTCGCAACGTTGGGCGGCGGTACGGCAGCCGGGCCAGCGGCAGGTGATGTCTCGGGCTTCGATGAATTCCTGCAACGCCATCGATGGTCGATAACGTGCTCGACCGGCTTCCATGAGCTTGGTGGAGCTGGGGTCGGTGAGTAGTCGCCGCCAGGTGGAGTCTTTGGCGAGTCGGCGGGCCATGCTGGCCGGGATCGCGCCGTACCCGGCCAAAAACGCAGGCTTGTCGTCTAGGCCGAGCAGTGTGCCGGCCCCGACGACTACTCGCAGGTCAACGCCGGGCTTGCGCGGGCGCTGGTGGAAAGCGGAACCCGCTGCAGTTGCTGGGGAAGTGGACGGCTCGTACCCGCAGTCGTCGATGCCACCACCGCTTACACCGGTGTCGTCGGCTGCGGGTTGGTTGACTCCGTTGCTGTTGTCGGTGTCATTGTCCGGGAGGTCATTGTCCGGGAGTTGCGGTGACGGGATATCACCCAGGCTGCCGCCGGTGATCAGGTCCAGCAGCGCGTCCGCGCGGCGGACGTCCATTGATCGCGGGTCGTCGTCTGGGCAGGAGTGTGCGTACGCGTCCAGGATCGACATGATCGAGGCCAACTCATCAGCGGTCAGATAGGCCCGCATCCACGCCATCGAATCATCTGCTGGCGACGACTGCACCCGCCGCTGTTGCTTCGCCTCCTCGTGACGATCCTGGGCGGCCTGCGGATCGACCGCGATGATCGCCCGCTGGATCGCTTTACGCAGCTGCCCAGGCGTACGGTCACCCGCATCTGGCAAGGTCGCATCGATGACCTCCGCGGCGAGATCAGCGGGAAGTTTCTCCAGCATCTCCAGGAAGATCCTGGCCTTGGGACTGGTGATCACCCCGGCGGCCAATGCCTTCCAGACGGCAGGGAAGTCGCTATAGAGCTGGATCGCGGTGTCCAGGCGGTGTTGGGCGGTCACCTGCGCCACCCGCAGAGCCGGCGCGAAATCCGCCGCACACCACTTCACCACCCGCTCACGCGTCGCGGTCATGGACTCATTCACCAACGAAGGCCCGGCAACCACACGGCGACGCGCCAACTCAGCGAAAGACGCCACCTGACGGGCATCAATCATTGCCCGCATCCGCTCGCATTCCACCACGTCCCCAACCAGCGCGTCATCTCCCAGATCAGCCGGCGCCGCCGACTGACCATGGGACCACCGCACTGTCCAACCCATACCGAACATCGTACGCCTGTTCGAATAGCTGAATTTCGTTGGGGTAGCTAACTAAAACAGCCCCACCAGCAACACCGGAAGCCTTCTCTAGGAGAGGGTGGCATTCCTCGATTAGCTAGAGGGGCGGTTTATTTGGCGGCGGACCAGGCGGATTCGATGGCGGCGGTGAGGAGTTCGCTGGGGCGGCCAAGGGTGTGGTGGCGGCCTTGGCGGACCACGATTCGGCCGCCGACGACGGTGAGCAGCACGTCGCTGGCCGTTGCGGCCATCACCAGCTGGTCGGGCTGGGCGCCGGCGGTACGAGGTGAGTCGGTCTGCAGGCATACGACGTCAAAAGGCGCGCCGACGACGAGCTGTCCGGCGTCCTGCCAGCCGAGGCTGCGGTGGCCGTTGACCGTACCGAAGGAAATCAGCTCGGCCGGGCTGAAATGCACCCGCTGGCCGGACTTTTCCTCGCCGAGGCTGGCAAAAGTGCCAGACAATAGGCGTTCGCCGTATTCCAGCGCGCGAATCTCGGCGAGCGGGTCGATCTGTGCGTGCTGGTCGCTGCCGATGCACAGGGGCGTGCCGGCGGCGTGCAACCGGCCGGCCTGGCCGATGCCGTCGGCCAGGTCAGCTTCGGTGGTGGGGCAGAAGGCGATGCTCGTACGGGAGTCGGCCAGCGTCGAGATGTCGGTGTCGGTGAGGTGAGTCGCGTGCACGGCCGTGGTCCGCGGGCTGAGCGCGCCGTGGTCGGCCAGCAGGCCGGTCGGGGTGCGGTTGTACGCGGCGAGGGTGTCCTCGTTTTCCGCTGGTTGCTCAGAAAGATGGACATGCAGCGGAGTGTCGGCGTCCACTGTGGACAGGATTTTGTCGATGGCGTTCTCGGGCACCGCGCGGACCGAGTGAATGGCCGCGCCCAGCCGGAAACTCCGGTCGTCCGGGAAGACTTCCCGCAGTTCGCGCCAGCGCCAGGCCCACCGATCCGCGCTGCCGTCGGAGAATCGGAGCTGTCGCTCGGAAAGCGGGATAGGAGTGCGGTCCGGGCCGATCCCGGCACTCAGGTAGCAGGTGTCCAGCAGGGTCAGCCGGATGCCGACCTCGGTGGCCGCCCGATGCAGCGCGGCGGTCATCGCGTACGGGTCGTCGTACGGCTTGCCGCCGGGTTGGTGGTGCAGGTAGTGAAACTCGCCGACCGACGTGTAGCCGGCTGCCAGCATTTCAGCGTAAACCGCCCGCGCCAGCTGGAATACCAGGTCGGGTGTCAGGATGTCGGCGAGCGCGTACATTCGCTCCCGCCACGTCCAGAAAGTGCCGGCCGCATCGTGTACGCGACCGCGCAGCGCCCGGTGGAAAGCGTGCGAATGGGTGTTGGCGAAACCCGGCACCACGAGGCCGGGCAGATGGGTGGCGTCCGGGAAATGGCCACCGGTACGGATCGCCACAATGATGCCCTTGGGATCGACCTCGATCTCGATCGGGCCGACGAGGCCGCCCGGCAGCCACGCGTGCCGGAGCCGGAAGGCGGTCATCGGGCGAGCTCCCGCAGCACGGCCGCGAGGGCGCGACTGCCGGCCTCGATGTCGGCGGTTTCGGCGTGTTCCTCGGGCGCGTGGCTGATGCCGGTCGGATTTCGTACGAACACCATCGCGGTCGGTACGGACGAGGCCAACACGCCGGCGTCGTGACCGGCGCCGGTGGGCAACACCGGCGCGCCGTCGAGAGTTTCCAACAGCCGGTCCCGAAGTGCGGCATCGAAAGCCACTTCGGCGAGGAACGACTCCTTGGTCACCACGACCTGGCACCCCTCTTCCCGGCAGGCCGCCTCGGCCGCCGCCGTGATGTCGTCGACCACGTTCATAACCACGGTTTCGCGGTCGTCACGGGCATCCAGCCACATGTCCACAGTGGACGCGATGACATTGGTGCCGCCGGGCACCGGTTGCAACCGGCCGACGGTGGCTCGGGCCTGGTGTTTGGCGGCCGTACGCCTTGCCGCCAACACCGTCGCGGCGGCCGGCAGCATCGGGTCGCGACGGTCCTCAAGCCGTGTCGTACCAGCGTGGTTTCCCTGGCCGGTAAACCGAAAACGCCACCGGCCGTGGGCCAGAATGGATGAGGCGACCGCCACTGGGGTGTCCAGGTCGGCGAGCCCGCGGCCCTGCTCGACGTGCAGCTCGACGAACTGGCCGATCCGCGCGACCCGGTCTGGATCCGGGCCGAAAGCAGCCGGATCGAAGCCGGCCCGGCGGGCCGCGTCGGCCACGCTGACGCCGTCAGGATCGGTACGCCGTAAGGCATCCGCCGGGTCGACCGCGCCGGCGGTGAGCGCCGAACCGAGGCAGGCCCGGCCGAACCGGCCGCCTTCCTCCTCGGCGAACACCGCCAGCGCGAAAGGCTTGCCAGGCTGGAAATTGTCGGCTCTCAGCAGGTCGACGGCGGCCAGCGCGCTGGCAACTCCGAGCGGCCCGTCGAAGGCGCCGCCGCCGGGCACTGAGTCCAGGTGACTCCCGGTGATGACAGCGCTTGCTCCGGGCTCACCCCACCATGCCCACAGGTTCGTGTTGCCGTCCACCTCGACCGTCAGCCCGCGCCGGGCCGCCGCCTCGGCGAACCACTCCCGCAAGCTCAACTCCGCGTCGGTGAACAGATGCCGCGAGTAGCCACCGCGATGCGGATCGGTGCCGGTGCTGGCGATTTCGGCCAGCAGCGCCGAAGTTGGCTCCTGCCCAGCGATCACACGGCCCTCCTGGGTACGTATAGCGGTCAACGCATCCTATGGCAGGACCACGGGTGCTTTGTACGGTCTCTGGACCCGTGACGCTGAGTGTGTGGATCAGCCGATCGACCGCAGCCGGGGGAGTAGCTCGGCGACCTTCTCGGCCTGGGCGATCGGATTGTCCCGGACGATCAGGACCGGCTCTGTGACGCCGATCTTCGCGTACGCCTCGACCTGCGACAACAGCGTCTCCACGTCGTCGGGCACCCGCAGCTGCACGGACCGGCGAATGTCCGCCGGGTCGCGGCCGATGTCGGCGCAGTGCTGGTCGAGCACCCCGGACAGTTCGGCGATCTCGGCCGGCTCACCGCCCGCGGCGTTCCACACGTCGGCGTATTCGGCGGCCATCCGCAATGTCCGCTTCCGGCCGCTGCCGCCGATCCAGATCGGCGGATACGGCCGCTGGACGGGCTTGGGCTCGGCGATGGCCTCGGTGATCTGGTAGTGCTTGCCGGCAAAAGTCGTCCGCGGCTGGGTCCACAGCGAGCGGATGATCTGCAACGACTCCTCCAGCCAGTCGGCGCGGTCCCGAACCGTACCGAACGGCAGCCCGAGCATGGTGTGCTCCTCGTCGGCCCACGCCGACCCGATGCCGAACTCCAGTCGGCCACCGGAAAGGTGGTCGACGGTGACGGCCATCTTGGCGAGCACGCCTGGATGGCGGTAGGTGTTGCCGGTCACCGAGCACCCAATTCGGGTCCGGGTGGTCAGCGCGGCCATGCCAGCGAGAGCGGTCCACGCCTCGAAGATGTCGCTCTCACCGCCGTCGAACAGGCTCGCGAAATGGTCCATGTTCCAGCAGTGGTCGAAACCGGACTCGTCGGCGATCCGCCAGATCGCCCGCAGCTCGTCGATGGTGGCGCCCTGGCTCAGCTTGAGCCCGAAACGAAGAGGATTCATGTCCTCATTCATACCCCGCGGCCTCGGGGCCGGCGAAACCTGGGAATTCTCCCGGCGCGAGCCAGTCCGACTGTCCGACAGGCTGAACGGACACTTGTGCGTTAACAGACGGGGATTGAGCTTTGTCTACTAAAAGGACATGTCAGGCCGCGATGGTGGTCGTGATCACCACATTCGCGGCGAGCAGATGCGGGCTGTTGACCGACAAAGCCGCCTCGCCGCACGGCGCGTCGCCGACCGCGACGGCGCCGCCGTCCGGGACGAGGCAGCCGCAAACGGCGACGCCGACCGCGACCGGCGGGTCGACGGACATGGGTACGCTCCCGGATCCGTGCACGCTGCTCACCGATGCCGACGTGACCGCCATCAGCGGCCGTCCGGTGAGCGACCACACCGCGAGTACCAGCGACCGCAGCAGGGATATGCAGGTGGGAGCCGGACGACGGCGCGTTGCAGATCACCCTCAACCCGACCACGCCGGACGCTTTCCAGGCGGCGTCGACCAGCGACCCGAACTCCAAACCAGTGACCGGCACTGGTGATCAGGCATTCGTCAACAACTACATCCTGTCGTTCCGGCACGGGATGATCTGGGTCGACGTCAACTGGACGAGTTTCACCGGCGGCGCGGACTCCCGGCTACCAGCCGAGAAGACCCTTGCGGCCAAGATCATCGCCAAACTGGGGTGACGCTGTCGTCCTCGCCGCACCGAGTGACCGGATCATCCTGCCGCCGGTGCGCGGCGCGGCTGCCCGCGAAATATCATCTGGTACGTGACTCAACACTTTGACGTCGTGGTCCTGGGCGCTGGCCCAGGTGGGTACGTGGCCGCCATCCGGGCCGCGCAGCTGGGATTCAGTGTCGCGGTGGTGGAGGAGAAGTACTGGGGCGGCGTGTGCCTGAATGTGGGCTGCATCCCGTCCAAGGCGCTCCTGCGCAACGCGGAGCTGGCGTACGTTTTCCAGAACGAGGCCAAGACCTTCGGGATCCACGTCGACGGCACGGTGAGTTTTGACTACGGCCAGGCGTACAAACGCAGCCGGCAGGTCGCGGACGGACGGGTCAAGGGCGTCCACTTCCTGATGAAGAAGAACAAGATCACCGAGCTGTCCGGCTGGGGCACCTTCACCGACGCGTCGACTTTGCGGGTCAAGCTGACCGATGGCGGCGAGGAGACGGTGACCTTCGGGCACTGCATCGTCGCGGCCGGCGCCACCACCAAGCTGCTGCCGGGCACGTCGCTGGGGGAGCGGGTGGTCACGTACGAGGAGCAGATTCTCAGCGCCGAGCTGCCCGAGAGCATCATCATCGCCGGCGCCGGCGCGATCGGGGTGGAATTCGCGTACGTGCTGCACAACTACGGCGTGAAGGTCACCATCGTGGAATTCCTCGATCGGGTGGTTCCGGCGGAGGATGTCGAGGTTTCCACCGAGCTGGCCAAACGTTACCGGCGGCTCGGCATCGACGTGCTCACCTCGACCCGAGTCGAGTCCATTGAGGACACTGGCACGAACGTACGAGTGACAGTCACAAAAGATGGCAAACAGCAGGTGCTGGAGGCGGACAAGGTCCTGCAGGCGATTGGCTTCGCGCCCAGGGTCAAGGGCTACGGCCTGGAAAACACCGGTGTCCAGCTGACCGAGCGGGGCGCCATCGAGGTGGATGGCCGGTGTCGTACGAACGTGCCGAACATCTTCGCGATCGGGGACGTCACAGCGAAACTCATGCTGGCGCATGCCGCCGAGGCAATGGGCATTATCGCGGCCGAGACCATCGGGAACGCCGAGACGATGGAGCTCGACTACGTGATGATCCCGCGTGCTACCTACTGTCAGCCGCAGATCGCCAGCTTCGGCTGGACCGAGGCGCAGGCCCGCGAACAGGGTTTCGACGTGAAAGTGGCGAAATTCCCCTTCACCGCGAACGGAAAAGCGCCCGGCCTCGGCGACACCGGCGGTTTTGTGAAGATTCTCAGCGACGCCAAGTACGGCGAGATCATCGGCGCCCACCTGGTCGGACCGGACGTGACCGAGCTGCTGCCCGAGCTCACCCTCGCTCAACAGTGGGACCTCACCGTGCACGAGGTCGCCCGCAACGTACACGCCCACCCGACCCTCGGCGAAGCCGTCAAGGAAGCGATCCACGGCCTCGCCGGGCACATGATCAACATGTAGGTCAGAGGCGGTATTCGGCGTGGACGAGGTCCAGGAGCTCGGCGACCGACGTGTCTTTTGACGCTTTGTCAAAGGTGATCGTGCCGTGTTGGAGTAGGTTGACGCGGTCGCACACGTCGACGATCTGGCTGTAGTTGTGGGCAATCAGAATGATGGCCAGGTCGCCGCGCTCCTTGAGTTGCATCAGCAGTCGAAGGATCAACCCGCCTTCTTTCGCGCCCATGGCAGCCAACGGTTCGTCCAGGAGCAGGACCTTCGCGTCCGAGAAAACCGACCTGGCCACCGCGATGGCCTGCCGCTGGCCGCCGGACAGCTGGCTGACCGGGTCGGTGACCGACCCGATGGTGATCCCGATCGAGTCCAGCGCTTCCCGGGCCTTGCGACGCATTTCCTTGCGACGCAGGAAAGGCAGCGGCCGGTGCACCAGCTCCTTGTTCAGGTGCAGGTTCAGGTAGACCGGCAGGTCGTCGATCATCGCCAGGTCCTGGAACACCGTTTCGATGCCGAGAGATCGGGCATGCACCACCGAACGCAGGTGGATGGGCTCTCCTTCGAAGAAAAGCTGGCCGCCATCGGGTTGGTGATATCCGGTGAGGATCTTGATCAAAGTGGACTTGCCGGCGCCGTTGTCGCCGATCAGCCCGAGAATTTCCCCTTTGCGTACGTGCAGGTTCACGTCCTGAATAGCGGTCACCGGCCCGAACCGCTTGCGTACGTGCTCGGCGCGAATCATATCCGTGTCGGTCATGTCCGCCCCCGTACGGCGCTGGCCCGCCGGCGCAGCACGCTCAGATAGGTGTTCAGGAACATCGCGACCAGGATGGCGACGCCCAGCACCACATTGAAGGCGTTCGCGTTCACCCCGGTGAGGTTGAAACCGTCGTAGACGATGCCGAGCAACAGCGCGCCGAGCAGGGCGCCGACGACCGTTCCGGACCCGCCGAGCAGTGCCGTACCACCGATAACCGCTGCCGCCACACCGAAAAACATCGTGTTGAACCCACCGTTGGTGGGATCGAACGATCCCACCCGCATGCCCTCCAGAATGCCGCCGAACCCGGCGAGGGCGCTGGTCACGGCGAAGTTGACGACTTTCACCCGGCTCGTACGGATGCCCGATTCCGCGGCGCCGACCGGATTCGAGCCGGTGGCCTGCGTGTAGATGCCGAATCTGCTGGCCGACAACACGATCTGCATGACGGCGATGATGACCAGCGCCCAGGTCAGTTCCGACCAGCGGGCGCCACCGAATGTCGTACGCACCCAGGTGTCCGCCGGTGCCGGCACCGGCGAGCCGTTGGAGATGATCAAGGACAGGCCCTGCAGGAGAAATGCCATGCCCAGGGTGGTGATGAAGGACGGCAGGTTGAAAAGCGTACGGATGAGGCCGTTGACCGTCCCGATCAGCGCGCAGATCACCACAGTGGCGAGCAGTGCGACGAACAGCGGCAGACCGTTGTTGTTGAGCAGCACCAGAACGAACGGAGCCAAGGTGAAGACGAAACCGGCGGAGAGGTCGATTTCCCCGCAGATCAACAACATCGCCTCGCCCGCTCCGACGATCGCCCAAGGCGCGATGTACTGCGCGATGGTGTGGCCGTTGTCGAGGGACGTGAAACCGGTGCTGGTCAAGGCGAAGTAGCCGGCACAGGCGATCGTCACGAGCAGGATGCTCAACTCGCGGATCCGTACGAGACTGCCAATCAGCGTGTTAGTGGCCAACGGTCGTCTCCGGCGGCAACGGGATCGCCTTGGGCATGGTTCCGACAGTATTTTTCGGGCCACCCTCGTACCTGCTGTCCGCGGACGCGTACCCGGCGACGTTGTCCTTGGTGACGAAGGTCAGCCCGGTGTCGGTGAAGGGTGGAGTGACCAGTGTGCCGGACAATCGGTAGAGATAAAGGTAAAGAACAGGCAACAGGCCCTGTAGGTAGGCGGACTGGTCGATGGTGAAGTCGAGCGCTCCGGCGCCGACCCCCTTGATAGTGTCGGCGAGCAGGTCATATCCGCCGGCATGGATCTTGCCTTGCAGGTTCTTGCTGGTGATCAGCTGCGCGATCGAGGCGGTGCTGCCGGCATCGACGGCATAAATGCCTTTCGCGGACGGATGTCCGGTGTAGGCGGCGGTGATGGCGTTCAGCTCGTTGGCCTGTTCCGCGCCGGTGTTGATGGACAGCACTCGTACGGCCGGAGCGGCCTGCTTCAGCGCCGCGGTGATCCCGTCGAGCCGCGGTTGCACGTTGTTGCCGCCCGGCTGGGAAATCCCGACCAGGATGTCGCCGGAGCTGACATCCTGGGCGATCCGTTGTCCCATCAGGAATCCGGATTGGTAAAGGTCCTGCCCGACATAGGTCAGCACGTAGTTCTTGGCCGCCGAGGCGTTGTACGCCAGCACCGGAATTCCCTTGGCGAGGGCCCGTTTGGTCGGCTCGACGAAGGCATTGCTGTCGGTCAGTGCAATCGCGATCCCGTCGGCGTTGCCGTTGATGGCGGTGTCGAAGGCGTTCACCATCTCCGAGACGTTGCCGGACTCCGAGCCAGTCCATTGTGGTGCCGGCAGGCCCAGGAGGGCGGCCGCGTCGGCGAGGCCGTTCCGGGTGGGTACGAAGAACGAGTTTGTGGTGACGTGGTTGACGAAGACGAACTTCCACTTCGGCGTGGCCGGGAAGGAGCCGGCGGCGCCCGATGCCGCCGTCGGTTTCCCGTTGACGCCCGTACAGGCGCTCAACAGCATCGCCGCGGCACCGCCGGTGCCCAGGAGCTTCAGCGCCGTACGCCTGGAGGAACTGGCCGGTTGGGTCTCGTGCATGGATGACCACACATCCCGTCTGGTCCGGGTGCGGGCCGGGCTGGTCGGTCCGCGTGTGGGTGAATCATTGGATGATTCGTCGATAGAGTCAAGAGCCACGGTTTGACATAATCACCGAATGATTCGATGATTTTGCGGTGAGCACGACCCGCGGCGGCCCGCTTGGCCGGCACCGCACGATGCATGGCCAGGTGGTGGAGTGGCTGGGGCTGCGCATCGTGTCCGGCGAGCTGACCAGCGGCAGCCAGCTGCCGAATGAGGTGGAGCTGGCCGCGCAGCTGGAGGTCAGCAGAGGGGGAGTGCGGGAGGCCGTCAAGGCGTTGGCGGCCAAGGGGCTGGTCGAGCCGCGGCCGCGGCTGGGCACTCGGGTGCTGCCGCGGGCCGACTGGAACCTGATGGACCGGGAAGTCATCGAGTGGCACGGCCGGGCCGGCGACCCGGACTTTCTCGCGCACTTGCTGGAACTTCGGCTGGTAGTGGAGCCGGGTGCGGCCGGCCTCGCCGCCGAGCGGGCCAGCGCGGCCGAGGTAGCCGCGCTGCAGGCCGCGTACGACGGGATGGCCGAGCACGCTGGTGCGTTGCCCGAGTCGGAGGACGACTTCGTCCGCGCGGATCTTGCCTTTCACCTGATTTTGTTGCGTGCGAGCGGCAATCAGCTGATCGAGCAGCTCGGCCGGCTACTGGAGACCGGCCTTCGGCATTCTCTGCAGACCACCTCGCACCTGCCGGGCGGGGTGCGCGCGACACTGCCGCTGCACCGCGCCGTCCTGCTGGCTGTGCAGGGGCACCGGCCAGCGGCCGCGTCGCGAGCGATGCGCCGGCTGATCGACACCACGGCCGCCGCGGCCGCTGCCATGATGTCGCCGCGCTGACGGGCGCTCGTCGATTACCATTCGGCTTTATGCGCAGTCTTCGGACAGTGGCGTCCGCCGCCCTCGCCGTCTTGCTGGTCAGCGGTGTGGTGGGCTGCGCGGCCAGCAAGGTCGACCCGAAGGCGATGGTCGATCTGCACGGCGGCCTGCTCCGGCCCGATGGCAGCGCGGCGCCCAAAATTGCGGCCGGGCTGTTCCGCGCACCGGACCCGGCGGAACTGCTCACCGTCGGCCTGACAGCCGGAGCCGCCCTGGTTTCCTGCCTGAGTAAGGAATCGCTGCCGATCTGCAAAACGGTCCAGCAGCAGCGTACGGACGCGAACGGCGGCTACCGGTTCCGGATGCGGGGCTCGGACGTGCAGGGTTTCTTCGGCGAGGCCAGCTTCTTCTCGCTCGCCGCCAGCCTGCCTCCGGCCGGCGCCGAGGTGGCCGGGCCGAGCGTGGTGTCCGACTTCAAGATCCAGCGCACCGACCTTTCGGTGCCGGCTCTGACCTTTTGGCGACCCAGCCACCTCGCGGCGGCTGCTGGAGGCCAGGTGACCGTACGCTGGGACGCCCTGCCGTCGCCGGTTTCCGGCTACACGGCGGAATTCGTCGACGGCGACGCGCAGGTGTGGAGCCAGCCGGCGAAGCCCGGCGACCGGGTCGACGCCCGCGCCCTGGAAGACACCCGGGCCGGGTTTCGAGTCACTGCCAGCAGTTCCGTGGACGGGCCGGACACCACCTTCGCGATTACCCACCAAAGCCAGCAAATCCGCACGGATGGTGGCGTGGGCGCGCCACTTTCCCGCGGCGCGGCGTGTTTCGTGCAGGGCTGGACCGGTGCCGTACGGCTGGATCCCTGTCCGCTCACCGACGGCCGATTCGGTGCGAGTTTCCCCCTCCAGCCCTGCTCGGACGGATCGACGCCCGCGCCCACCGGTAAGTCCTGCCCAGCTGACACCGCTGTCTGGGTGGATTTGGGGGAGTCGCGGCCCGTCCGTACGATCTTCGCGCACGGCTTGGCCGCAGCCGCACTGACCGTCGACAGCAGCGACGACGGCGTGCGGTGGACAACTCGCAAGACCGTGCACGCATTGTCGGCATTCGAAGAGATTTCCCTGCCAGTGACGGTGAACGCGCGGTTTGTCCGGTTGAAAACGACCGGGCAAAGCGCCCAGATCACGTCGTTGACGGAAATGTCGGTCTGGCCGACCGCCTGATCGCTGAACCCCCAAGTGGGCAATGACTGTGGGCACGGCGACGGCTGTCGCCGGCACCGATTTTATCGGTAAAGTGATCGGTCTGTCGCCTTCGACTTCGGTCCGGTTCTGGCCACCACGAGCCGATCCTCATGTGGTCATTGACTCTTGACAGTCGTCTCGCGATAAGGCCGAATTCTCCGGGACGGTGTTCGCCAACTGCCAGTTTGACCACAGTGGCCGTTTGCTCTTGACAGATAACGTTTTCTGCCTTTACTTAGTTCAAGTCTTCACCAAAAGGTGCTTCTGGCTGTGGTTCGTCCGACCCGCACGGAAAACTGGAGGTGATCCAATAATACTCGTCGACCTGGCGCTCATCTGCGCCAATGCGGTACTGGTGACGATCTTGTTGAGGGCTGCCGCGACAAAGATCGTCAAACCTTCGACGACCGCGAGTGCGTTGCGTGAGCTGGTGCCAGCCTTGCCGCCCAAGCTCCCCGTCGCGGTACGGGTGTTGGCCGCGTTGGAGTTCGTGGCGGCATTCACGTATGCGATCCCTCCGGCGCGGCTCCCTGGCCAGTTCCTGGTCGCGTTGCTGGGCGCCGGTTTTGTGGTGCTCGGTGTCGCCGGCATGGTGCGCGGCAGCAGCGAGCCTTGCGGCTGCTTCGGTGCGGAAAGCACGAAACCGTTGGGGCTCACCAACATCATGATGGGCGTGGCGCTGGTGGCCGCTGGGGCTGCGAACCTGGTCGTATGGCCAGTGCTCGACGCGCAGACATGGGCGGTTGGCAGTGCCTTGACGGCCGTCGTGCTGTCGGCGGGCTGGCTCCTCATCTCGCATCGCAAGCAGATCCTGGTGATCGCCGGGAACGTTCTTAACAGATCGGAGTCGGCCACATGATCGTTGTTGGTGCTCTGGCTTTGCTTCTTCTGACGGCCGCGGTAGTGGTGCTTTTCGCCATGGTGGGTGAGTTGTCCACTCGAATCCCGGTCCCCGCGGACGATCCCGGCGTCGCGTCGCACAGTGATTTCATCGCTGGCGCGGTGATGAACGACTGGCCGGAAGCCCTTGGTGGTCTCGCGCATCGCCGTTCGGCGACTGTGCTGGTGTTGAGTTCCATCTGCAGCACTTGCAACAGCGTGGCTGACGAACTGGCGAACTACCGCCCGGAAAAGCTGGCGGACATCGGTGTCGTGGTGTCCTGCGGGGTGGCGCAGGTCGGTGAGGATTTCGTCGGCCAGCACTCGATTGGCCATCTGCCGCATCTCGTCGACGCCGGCGGCAGTTGGGTTTCGACGAATTTCGGCGTCAAAACGAGCCCGACGGCGCTGCGCTTCCAGGACGGTGTCCTGGTCGAGGCGTATTCGTTCAGCAGGCTCGAGCCCTTGCTCGGACGGATTTCCACCGTACTGGAAGGAGTGTCATGACCGCACCAGAACAAACTCCTGGAGTGATCGAGAAGCCAGTGCTCCGCAGGCGCATCCTGACCGCGATCGGCGCCACCGGCGTGCTGGTCTCGGCCGGCGTCTTCGGCGGCAAACCCAAGGCCGCGTCTGCCGCGCCGGCGTCGCCCAACGGCCCGAACTGCTGCAACCTCGCCCACTACCCGGCCAACACCACGTACGACTACTGCCACGCGCACGCCGCCTACATCTGGTACTGCTCTGAGCCAGGTGGATTCCTGCATTGCTCTTGCTGCGAGACGTCGGGTGACCAGTATTCGGCCGCGGACTGCCACTACAACTAGGTCAGCGTAGGCCTGCCAACCCAAAGCGACAGGTGGACTCTCAGGTGGCCGTATGGCTCGTGATCGGTGGCGTGGCCGCGATCCTGCAGATTTTCAGCCCTTGAGGCCAATCCATGGCCGGGGTCGCCGGTCCTATGCTCAGGCGCAGCAAATTCCAGGGCGCGAGATTTCTGGCTGGTCTGTGGGTCGGAGGCATGGTCGCTTCGGCTTTGTTGGCGACGGTGGCTTTCGGGCTGGGATCGCTGGCTTCCTGGCTGCTGCCTCCACTGGTACGGCAGATTGCCGCTGGCGTGGTGCTGGTGGGTTTCGCGGTGGCCGACCTGGCCGCCAAGACGCCGCACATCTGGCGTCAGGTTCCTGTCCAGTACTTGAAAACCATGCCGCCGGGCAAGTTGGGAGTGGTGTGGGGTTTCGACCTTTCGCTGCTTTTCACCACGCAGAAATCGACCTCGCTGACGTGGGCGGCGTTGACCGGCCTGGTGCTGCTGGCTCCGAGCGCGTCCTGGTTGACCTTGTGCGGGATGACCACCGTGGGGGTGCTGACGATCGTCGGTCGCAGCATTCTCTTCCAGCTGCGAAGGCCGTCGCTGTTGGGGGATTTCCGGCAACCGTGGTTCCATCTCGTGCGGCGTACCACCGGAGTCGCGTTGGTCGGAGTCGCCGTTTACATCGCGTTGGGAGCGTAGCGGCATGAGCAATCATGAAAGAGTCAGCGACAAACGCGGTCAGGTGGTCATCACCAGGTTCGCGTGCCCGTCGCTGAGTGGATTGTTCCGGCTGATGGTTCTGCACATCCACATCAAGCGTCAGGTGCGCCGGCAGGCTCCTGGCTTTGTCGGGGGCAAAGCGGTGATCCTGTGGCGGCAGCGGACGATGCTGAGCATTACGCTCTGGCGGCACCTGGACGACATCTATGACATGGGAAAGGTGAACGCGCATATTATGGCGGCGCGGGTTCCGGCTCGGCTGGGAATCCAGACGTCGTGCGGCATCTATTCCTACAGCGGCGACTGGCGCGCGATCATGTTCGGCACGCCGGCCACTTCCGCGGACCCGTTGGTCGCCGCTGCCCCATCGCCTACCGCCGGCGTCGCCGGCGCTGACTTGGAAAGGAAAACATCATGAGCTTGCCCACTGATCGCGGCATAGCCTTTATTCTGAACAATGCCGATGGTACGAGGAATGTCTACGTAGCGGCGGCCGCTAGTGCGTCCAACGCTCCGCAAGACGTCTTCGCTATGCACCTGAAGCAGAAGAACGTGAAAGTGGATCCGGCCGTCACACTGATTCCGGCCGGCACCATGTCAAGGACCACCGAGGTCGTGCACGTGACGGGCGACAGCAACGGACAGGTGTTCGTGCAGTCGCACGCAAAGAACCTCGGACCGATGATCAAGTAGGTTCGATTTCATCGAGGCAGCACCGCTCCCGTACGTTTGACCGTACGGATCAGCGGTGCTGTTTCGAGTGTCTGGACATCTTCGAATGATCCGATTTCTCCGGTGACGCAGTCAAAAAGGGCGTCCGAGTCGGGGCATGCCAAGGCCACCATCAGGTTCGTCGGTCCGGTGGTCACGGCGGCGAACTGCACATACGGGTGGTTGGCCATCGCCTGCGCGACCGCGATCAGACCGGTTGGTCGGACGGTCATCCACAGTCGCGCTTCGGCGTGAAATCCCAGCGCTTCCGGCGAAATATCGAGTTCGTAGCGGAGAATGCCGGCCCGCGCAAGACCGTCGATCCGCCGTCGTACGGTCGACTCCGACCAGCCGGTCGCCGCCGCGAGATCGGCGTGCCCGGCTCGTCCGTCCCGCGCCAGGATTTCCAGCAGCGCCTGGTCCGGGTCCGTGAGCTCAGTCGTCCCGGTTGCCGCCTCCGGCTGTGGTGGCCGCAGTTTTTCCACTTGAGCGGCGGAAAGTCGGGCTATGCCAGACCAGCCGCTGGGCGCCGCATAACCGCGCAGCATCGCGTGCGCGGTCATCGCGAGCACCCGGGTCGTCCTCGGCAGTTTTTCCAGCAACAGAGCGTCGCGTTCCTCAGTCGTATGCGCCTGGATGAAACAGGAGATCTCGGTGCCGCCGGACAGGATGTGCACCCAGTAGGTGTCCGGCCGGCGGGCCAGCGCGGCGGCGATGGCGGTGGCCGCGTCCGGGGTGCAACGCAGCCGGATCGTCCACGACGAATAGCCGAGCCGGGCGCCGTCGACGCCGCCGACAACCCGCAGGATGCCGGCCGAGCGCAGTCGCCGGTAGCGGCGGGCGACGGTTTGCTCCGAGACGCCGAGCACGTCGGCGATCCGCGCGAAGGGCGCGCGACCGTTGATCCGCAGCGCGTCCGCCAACGCCCGGTCGAGATCATCCATGGAAGATTCCACCCCACGATCGTACCGATTGGCGGATTTCGTCGCCTTCGCTGTTTCGGCTGGTTGCACAAGCTGGTTCCATCCCATGCTGGCGGAACCGAAACCGCTGACTTCTGTGGGGCTGAGATGCGCGAGATCCTGGTGACCGGTGCGACCGGCAATGTGGGCCGTCAGGTCGTCAAGCAATTGCTGGCCAAAGGCGTCGGGGTGCGCGCTCTGACGCGCCGTCCCGATGCATCGCTCCCGGCTGGCGTCGAGGCCGCGTACGGCGACCTCGAGAAGCCCGAATCGCTGGCCGCCGCTGACGTGTCGGCCGTCTTTCTTGTCTGGCCGCTGCACACCGCCGAGACGCTGCCCGCGGTGCTCGAAGCGATCGGTCGGCCGGTGGTGTTCCTGGGGTCTGGCGGCGTCCGTGACTGCACCTTCGACCAGCAGATTGAGCTGCTCCGACGGTCCGGTCTGGAGTGGACCTTCATCCGGCCGAGCACCTTCGCCGCCAACGCGCTTTGGTGGGCGCCGCAGATCCGCGCCGGCGATATCGTCCGCGGTGCGTACGGGCAGGTCGCGATGCCGATGCTGCACGAGGCGGACATCGCGGCAGTGGCCGTACGCGCGCTGCTCGACGGCCGGCACGCGGGTGCGGTTTACGACCTGACCGGGCCTGAGCTGGTGGCGCAGGCCGACCAGGTCCGTCTCATTGGTGAGGCGATCGGCCGGCCGCTGCGCTGGGAGGAAGTCGACCGGCCTCGGGCGCGCGCCCAGATGGTGGCGGACGACTTCCCGGAGTCCTTTGTGGACGTACTTTTCGACGCGTACGAACAGATGGTCCCGGTGCCCATCACGAACACCGTCCAGGAGGTCGCCGGCCGGCCGGCGCGTACGTTCCTGACGTGGGCTCGTGATCACGCGGCTGACTTCACCGCCAGGTAGGGTGGATCACCGGTGTGCCGGGAAGTCTGGTCGGCGAACCCGGATCGCGACCGCGGTCCGGGTTCCGGTCGACGGGAGTTTTGGCGTGTCGGATGTGATGCCCTTCGGGGTGCTGGTGGGGCTGGTCGCGGCCGCGATGCTGCTTGCCGTGTTGTCGAACCGGTTGAGCACCCGGCTGCGGGTGCCGGCGCCGGCGCTGTTCCTGTTGGCCGCCGCGGTCGCCTCGGATGTGGTGCCGCAGCTGCGGGTCGTCCCGATCGAAACCGTGCAGCGGATCGTGACGGTCGCGCTGGCCGTCATTCTTTTCGACGGCGGCATGCACATCGGCCGTCGTCGGTTGCGGTCGGCGGCTGGGGCGATCGTGTGGATCGGCACCGCCGGCACGTTGGTCACGGCCGCCGCGGTGGCGGTGCTGGCGCATTTTCTGTTCGGCCTGGATTGGGTGCCAGCGCTGCTGATCGGGACGGCGTTGGCGCCGACCGACCCCGCCGTGGTTTTCTCGGTGCTCGGTCGCCGCGAGGTTTCCGGCCGGTCCGGAGTGATCCTGGAAGGCGAGTCCGGCGCCAACGACCCGGTTGGCATCGCCCTGATGGTGGCGTTGCTGGCGGCGAGCGGCGCCAGTGGCCTCGGTGCGGTGTGGACCGGGGTGGGGGAGTTCGCGCTGCAGATGGTGGTCGGCGCGGCGGTCGGGATCGCCGGCGGTTTCGGGCTGTCTCTTTTCATTCGGCGGGTGCCGTTGCCCAGCGAGGGACTTTACGCACTGCGTACGCTCGCCAGCGTTTTCGTGATCTATGGAGTCGCGACTTTCGCTCACGGGTCCGGATTTCTCGCGGTTTTCGTGGCCGGCATCATTCTCGGTGACGTACGAGCGCCGTACAAGCGGGAGATCGAGCGGTTCCACGGTTCGCTTGCCAGCTTGGGAGAAATCGTCGCGTTCACCGTGCTGGGGTTGACTGTTTCGTTGCGATCACTGCCTGACGGGCACGCGTGGCAAATCGGGCTGGTGCTGGCGGTTTTGCTGGCTTTCCTGGTCCGGCCGCTCCTGGTGGGGATTTTGCTGTTGCCGGTCAAGCTGCACTGGGGGGAACGGATTTTCGTCCTGTGGTCAGGGTTGAAGGGCGCCGTACCCATTCTGTTGGGTACGTTCGTGCTTGCCTCCGGTCTGCCTGGGGCGACGCAGATTTATGACATCATTTTCGTGGTGGTCGCGTTCTCGGTGATTGTGCAGGGCGGACTGGTGCCGTTTCTCGCGCACAAAGCGGGAGTGCCGATGCGTTTGGTGGAGCCAGAACCGTGGTCTTTGGGCGTCCGGCTGCGCGAGGAACCCGACGGTGTGACCAGGTTTTTCGTGAAAGCCGGATCGGCCGCGGACGGGACCGCTATTCAGGACCTGGACCTCGGCGAGGACGTCTGGATCAGCATTGTCGTAAGGGACGGCCGGTTGTTGCCGGTCCGGAGCGACACCACTCTGGAGGCCGGCGACGAGGTGCTGGCTGTGGTTGATCCGGCGTCCTCCGGTGAATCGACCCACGTTTTCACCGGAGTCGACAAGGAGTAGCCGATGGCCTGAAGTGGACCACGCCATCGGTCGTACGCCTGTTGCCTGGATCACCTGTTAATGGCATCCTCCCGGTAGGCGAACGTTCGCCTACGGGTGGCCCGCGTGGTGAGGAGGCCGGTGTGTACGCCTCGCTCAAGGATGTCGCGGCGCACGCGGGCGTCAGTTTCCAGACGGTCAGCAAGGTTCTCAAAGGCGCGCCGGTCGCGGTTTCCGACGCCACCCGGCAGCGCATCCTGGCGGCGGCGGAAGAACTGGGTTATGTCCCGAATGCGGTGGCGCGCGGCCTGTTGGGCCGTTCGACATATTCCATTGGCATTGTCGCCGACGATCTCGACGACTGGGCACTCGCACAGTTCGTGGTGGGCGCTGAACAAGAGGCCCGCGGGAATGGTCACGCGGTCATCATCGGCACCGCGTTGGGCGAGGATGGGCCGGGGTTTGTTCGGAAACTGTTGGAAAGGCGAGTGGACGGCATTCTGTCCGCGGCGCCCAGAATGGAGAAGAACGCCGAGATCGGTGTTCTGCTGCGTGGCCAGGTGCCGGCGGTGAGCATTCACCATGTGCCCGGCGGCGGGGTGCCGGTGGTCGGATCGAGCCACGGCGGCACCGGTCGAATGGTCGCGAACCACCTGGTCGAGCTGGGTCGGCACAATGTCGCGATGGTGGCCGGCCCGGCGCAGCGGCGGGTGGTGACGAGCCGGTCGCGCGGTTTTCGGGCCGGGCTGGCCGATCGGGACGTACGCCTGCGCGCCGACCATGTCGTGGAGGCCGCGTGGACCGCCGAGGGTGGATTCGGGGCCACGCTTGAACTGTTGGAGCGCGATCGGACGATCTCCGCGGTTTTCGCCCACAACGACCTGATTGCCTTGGGAGTTTTGTCGGCGTTGCACCAGCGGGGCGTACGAGTGCCGGATGACTGCGCCGTGGTGGGCTGCGACGACATGCCTTTCGCCGCGTACGTCACGCCGTCCCTGACCACCGTGCGCATTCCCATGCGGGAGACCGGGCGGCGCGCGATGACGTTGCTGTTGGACCGGATTCGCGGCGAGCAGGTGCATGGCAGCGTGCTGCTGCCAGTGGAACTGCTCGTTCGCGGGTCGACAGTCGGCTCGGCTGGCGAGAGTCGAGGGCAGCCATGAAAACCTCAGTCGGCGCTCGCTCCCGCGTACCGCTGGACTGCTGGGCCTCAGCGGTTTCAAGTAACGAAAGGACATTTGCGTGCCATCAGCTCGTCTCGTGGTCGACCCGGCTTTCCGGATCGGGGAGGTCGACCCGCGCTTGTACGGCTCTTTCGTCGAGCACCTTGGCCGGTGTGTCTACACCGGGATTTACGAGCCCGGACATCCCACCGCGGACCAGGACGGCTTCCGCGAGGATGTGGCCGAGTTGACCCGAGAGCTTGGGGTGCCGATTTTACGTTACCCAGGCGGCAATTTTGTCTCGGGATATCGCTGGGAAGACGGCATCGGCCCCAAGGACCAGCGGCCCACCCGGTTGGATCTCGCCTGGCGGTCGGTGGAGAGCAACGAGGTTGGCACTGACGAGTTCTGTCGGTGGACCCGCCAGGTCGGCTCGGCGCCGATGCTGGCGGTCAACCTCGGCACCCGGGGCGTGGACGCGGCGGCCGCCCTGGTTGAGTATTGCAACCATCCGGGCGGCACGTACTGGTCTGATCTGCGCAGGAAAAACGGCGCCGCTGATCCCCATGACGTAAGGGTGTGGTGCCTGGGCAACGAAATGGACGGCGACTGGCAGATTGGCCACAAGACCGCGGACGAATACGGCCGGTTGGCGGCCGAGACGGCGAAGGCGATGCGGTTGGTGGACCCGACTCTGGAGTTGGTCGCGTGCGGCTCGTCCAATTCCCGGATGCCCACCTTTGGCAGCTGGGAAGCGACCATTCTGGAACACTGCTACGAGTACGTCGACTACGTGTCCCTGCATTCGTACTATCAGGAGCGAGACGGCGACAAGGCGAGTTTTCTGGCCTCTGCGCTGGACATGGACACCTTCATCGACGCGATCGTGGCCACCGCCGATCACGTACGGGCGAAGGGCCGACACAAGAAGCGGATCAATCTTTCCTTCGACGAGTGGAACATCTGGTATCAGGTCGGCACCGAGATGAGCCACGACTGGGCGCACGCGCCGCGGCTGGTTGAGGACGAATACACCCTGACCGACGCGGTGGTGGTCGGCAACCTGCTGATCAGCCTGCTCCGGCACGCGGACCGAGTGAGCATGGCCTGCCTCGCCCAGTTGGTGAACGCGATCGGTGCGATCCGCTCCGAGCCGAATGGCGCAGCCTGGCGCCAGTCGATTTTCCACCCGTTCGCGCTGACCAGTCGGTACGGCCGGGGAACCGTGCTGCGGACCGCGGCGACCGGTCCGTCGTACGAGACCGCCTGGTTTGGTGAGGTGCCAGTGCTGGACAGCGTGGCGGTGGAGTCGCCGGACGGCACCGCGGTGACGGTCTTCGCAGTCAACCGGGACCAGCGGGAAAGCCTGCCACTGACGGTGGATCTGCGCGGATATCCGGGCCTCGCGGTGGCCCATCACACGTACGTCGGCGACGGCGACCCGCAGGCCACGAACACCGCCGCGCATCCGAACCGGGTCGCGCCGCGGACCGCGGCACCCTCCACAGTGGAGGGTGGGAAACTGGAGATCTCCCTGCCGCCACTGTCGTGGAACATGATTCGGGTGTCTCCATCCCAGGGTTGAGGCGGAAAGGTCCACCCGTGTGCTGGTGCCGTCGATCCGATATCGCCGTACTGTGATCTCGGCGCCGCGGGACCGATTCGCGGTCACGTTGTGGAGGGGGAGTCGGTGACGGTTGCCAACGTGTTGATCGGGCTGGCTGTGTTGGCCTACCTGGTCTTCCGGCAGTTGCAGGCGCGCCCGGTCAAACAGAAGTCGAACCAGATTTTCCTGTTGGTCGTGGCGGTGTACGGCCTTTATTCGTCGGCGCAGGTGCTGCAGGGCCATCCACTGTCGCCGGGCGGGCTCGGTTTGGTGTTGGTCGGATTGGTGCTGGCCGGTGCTTTTGGTCTGGCGCGGGCGCTGACCGTCAAACTCTGGCGAGATGGTGACCAGTTGATGCGCCAGGGCACCTGGTTGACCGCGTCGCTCTGGGTCATCGGTGTGGCTGTTCACCTCGGCATTGACGTGCTCGCCGAAAAACTGGGTGCGCCGGCCGGGTTGGGCTTCGCGAGCCTGCCGCTTTACCTGGCGATTACCTGGTTTGTGCAGCGGGTCGTCGTCAACAACCGGGTGCGAACCGCATAGTTGATGGCCGCCTCCACCCGCGGGTGGAGGCGGTTTTTCGGTCCAGGGGTGAATGCGCTGGACCGCGTCCTCGCGCGAGGGTGGTTCGTACGAGCCACGAATGCATGGAGGACGTGCGTGAGAATTTTCCTTGTCTTGACCACTTTGATAGCCGGCTTCGTGCCGATATCCCCGGCGGCCGCCTCGCCGGGGATGACAACCCCGCAGTGGGGAGTGTGTCCACCCCAGACGCCCGATGCCTCCGGGCAGTTCGTCGATCGCGATCAGCGTCAGCAGTGCGCGAGGATTCAGGTCCCGCTGGATACCAGCATCCGGACGGGCCGAAAATCGACCTCGAGATTTCGCTGCTCAAGTCGGCCAAACCCGCCCTGCGCAAGGGATATCTGCTGACAGTGCCCGGCGGCCCAGGGGTCACTGGCCTGGATCACCCGAGCGAGCTGGTCCGCCAACTGCCGGCCGCGGTGACCGACGCGTACGACCTGGTCGGCCTGGATGATCGCGGGGTTGGCCAGAGCACTCCGGTCAAGTGCGGACTGTCCGACGCGGACCGGGCGGCCGAGAAGGGTTTCCCCTTTCCGTCGCCGAACGGGGACATCTCGAGCAGCCTGTCCGACGCTCGCAGGATCGCCGACACCTGCGCCCAAAACGCCGGCGACTATCTGAGCTACCTCACCACCGCGAACATCGCTCGCGACCTGGACCACATCCGCCAGACCCTTGGCGTACCAAGGATTTCCTTCTACGGCACCTCGTACGCGACATATCTCGGCGAGGTGTACGCGACGATGTTCAGCAGCCACACCGATCGGATGGTGCTGGACAGCGTGGATCCGCCGGGCGGCGTCAAGCAGGCGCTGAACCTGGACGGTCTCGGCGCCGAGCAGACCTTCCCGGATTTCGCGAAATGGCTGGCCGCGCAGGACAGTACGCTGCATTTCGGTACGACGGCTAGCCAAGTGCGAGCCACCTATTTCCGGCTGGCCGCGCAGCTGGACCGTACGCCGAAGAAGACGCCGAGCGGGCGGGTGTTGGACGGTAACGGCCTCCGGGCGGTCACCGACATTTCTTTGACCGGCCCTCGGTATTACCCACTCGCGTCCGCCGTCTGGCAGTTCGCGGCCGCACCGGCGGCAAAGGCGGCCGTGCCATCCACGACGCTGCCGACCGTCGTGCCGGACAACCTCGTCTCGGCGCAGGACGCGGTCATCTGTGGGGACGTGGCCTGGTCCCGAGATCCCGCTACCTACGCCACCCAGGTCCGGGTCGACCGGGCGCTTTTCCCGCTGACCAACGGAATGCCGGGCAACGTGTGGCCGTGCGCGTTCTGGCACTACCCACCGCGCGAGCCGGCCGTACGGCCGAATACGAACGGGCCGCGCAATATCCAGCTGCTGCAGAACCTCCGCGATCCATTCACGTCATACATGGGCGCCCGGCAGACGCTGGCGGCCTTCGGGCGGCGGGCCGCGATGGTCAGCATCGACGCCGGCGGGCACGGCGTCAATCTCGCGAATCCGTGTGTCAGCAGCGCATTGTCGGCATTCCTGCTGGATGGCCGACCGGTCGAGTCCCGCTGTCCGCAGTAAAACCCTTCAGGCGTCCCGAAAACAGCGACCGGTGCCGAGCAGTGCCAGGCCATGCAGGTCGCCTGGTCCGTAGTCGGTGGTGCTGACCGAGGCGTCCGGGTTCATGATCTCGTGCGGGTCGTGGACGTGCCCGAGGCCGACGAGGTGGCCGAGCTCGTGCTCGATGATCGCCCGGGCCCGGGCCCGGCCGCCGCTCTGTTTCAGCCACTCGTTGATTTGTGGCCCGTCCAACACGACCGTGCCGCTCACGTAGCGGCGCTGGCCGGGATCGCCGTACGAGTCGCTGTAGCCGATGCCGACCACCGGGCCATCGAGGTCGGCCAGGTCCTGCGGGTCGGACCAGCTGATCAGCACCGGTGCCCACCGATTGCCGTAGCGCTTGGGCTGGAAGTCCGGCCGGTGCGGCACCGGCACCTCGGTGGTGGCGCCGTCGTCGTGGAAGTGCAGGCCGGTGGCCGCACCGAGGCGGGCGAGCGCCTCGCGCAACACGGCGTCACCGTTGCGCGGCTTACTGGCACGGTTGGTGACGTAGTGAATCGGCCGGCACGGGTCGTACGCCACCGGTGCCTGGGAGGTGCCTTGCGTCAGGGTGATCTTGTACGGGCCGGTGTCCGCCGGCAGCGGCCCAGGTCGCCCCAGCGGACGGGATCGCGCGTCGGCCGGCAAGGGCGGCGGGGTGAAGACGTTCGTCTCATGGCTGGCCTGCCGAACCGGCAGCGGATCACAGCCGGTGACGGCCAGGACAGCCACGAGACTCACGACAACGACGAGCGCTTTGCGAAGACGGTCAGAGGCCGTGCGACGCGTCATTCGGCGGATACTTTTTCAGATACGCGGTGAAGTCGTCGCTGTTGATCGCCTTGCCGAGCGCCTCGACGCCGGTCGAGCTGACCCGCTCGTAGTCGGTGCCGCCCATCTGGATGGTGCCGTTCATCGGCATGGTGCTGAAGGTGACCGCGCCCAGGCCAAGCGAGCGGGACGCGAAGACCAGGTCCTTGACCGGCGTGGTGGTCTCCACGGTCACCGAGCCGATGACCGTCTCCAGCAGTGCGTTGAGCTTGTACGGGTTGCTGAGCACGCCGCCCGTGGTGGCCTTGGCGACCAGCGCCCGGATGACCTGCTGCTGGCGCTTCATCCGGTCGTAGTCACCGGCTGCGAGTCCGTGCCGCTGGCGCACGTAATACTCCGCGTCCATACCGGTCAGGTGGTGGATGCCCTTGGTCCAGGTGCGCTTGAACTGGTTGTCGTACGTCGTCTTGTCGACGTTGACATCCACGCCGCCGACCGCGTCAACCGCCTTGATCAGCGCCGAGAAACTGACCACCGCGGCGTAGTTGATCTTGATGCCGAGGAGGTCCTGGACGGTACGGAGGGTCAGCGACGGGCCGCCGTACTGCAGCGCGGCGTTGATCTTGTCCTTACCGCCCTGCCAGGAACCGCCGGCCGGGATCCGCACGTACGAGTCGCGCTCGATGGAGAACGCGTACACGTGCTGGAAGGACTTGTCGATGTGGAACAGGATGATCGAGTCGGACCGCTGACCGTCCACGCCCTGGGTTTTGGCCCGGGAGCCGTCGGCGTTGTCCGAGCCGAGCATCAGGATGTTCAGCGGGCCGGTGACCGGGGCGCCGGACGGCGGCACACTGGCCCGCTCGTTCTGCGGGACACCGCCGAGGATGTCACTCTTGTGAACCTCGTCGGCGTAGTGGTTGATCACCTGGTTGGCGGCCACCCAGCCACCGCCCGCGAGGACCACCACCACGATGCCGATGATCAGGCACAGTCGCGCCCATCGCGGCGACTTGGACTTCTTGGTCTTGCGCGGCCGGTCGTCGTCCTGCCGCGAGGCCCTGCTCGCCAAGCTCACCCAACTCCTTTGTTGTCTGCTTGAGTGCGGAGGATACCTGACTGGTGTCCATGCTCCTCGCGCCCTGTTTGGTGACGACGCTAGGGGGTGGTTGGTTCCCTCAAACCGCGAAATCGGTCCTTTTTGTAACGTTTTTGCTCTTCGTTTGCCGATGACTTCCCGTCGGCTTGCCGGTCTACCCCGACATGAACCCAACCCAACCCAGCATCATCCATTGTGCCGACCAGCCGTACGTGGCCATTGGCGGCACCGTCACGATGCGGACCATCGGTGAGATCGCCGACCGTATCCCGGCCGTCTTCGGATGGCTCGCCAGTCGTGGCATCGCGCCGGCGGGCCCGCCGTTCCTGCGCTACACCGTCATAGACATGAGCAGCCACCTGGAGATCGAGGCCGGCGTACCGGTCGCCACCGAGGTGCCGGGCGACGAGGACGTACGACCAGGGGTGCTGCCAGCGGGCCGGTACGTCACGGTGACCCACCTTGGTTCGCCCGAGCAGCTCGTCAGCGTCGTACGCGCGGTGCTGGAGTGGGGTGGCGAGCGGGGTCTGCGCTGGGACCGGGAGGACACGCCAGCCGGCGAGAAGTGGGGGTGCCGCTTGGAGTCGTACAAGACGAATCCGGTGATCGAGCCGGACATGTCCAAGTGGGAGACCGAGCTGGCCTTCCGGTTGGCCGACTGAATCTCGGCGCGCCGAGCCGGGCCGCGGTGGTTTACGGTGTGACCGACTTGCGGTGATCAGGTCCGGGCACACGGAGGCAGAGCCGGCGATGAGCTACTTCGAACTGGGCAACGACGGCCCGCTGGTGATCCTGGTCGGCGTGGACGGTTCGGACTCGTCGATGCACGCGGCCGCGTACGCGGCTGGCATGGCCCGGCGGCACGGTGCCGAGCTCGTCATCGTGTACGTCGGCAGCACACCGCAGATGTCGGCGTTGGTGCCGTCGCTGGCCGGCTCGGTCGAGGAGACCTTGGAGGAGGTCGCGCAGGATCTGCGCAAGCAGATAGAAGAGGCGGCCTCCCGGGAGCACACGCTCAACTACCGCTTCCTATCGGTGCATGGCGACCCGTACACCGAGCTGACCAGGATCGCCGACGAAACCCGTGCCGACGCAGTGGTGGTCGGCGCGTCCGAGCAGGCTGGCCACCGGCTGGTCGGGTCGATCGCGGTCCGGCTGGTACGCAGCGGCCGCTGGCCGGTCACCGTGGTGCCGTAGGGCCGGGAATCAACCGCGGCCTTAGTTTTCTTGGTGGCGGCGTTTTCTAGAAGATCGGGCCGCTGGGCCGGCGGCGGAAGCCGTGCTCCTGCCTGGGCATGACCTGCTCGACCGGAACCTGGGGCGGCGGCTGGGTTTTGCACTCCTCGACGGCTTCCCGCAGGAGCGCGGCGGTGTCCGGGAGGGTGGGCAGCGTCGGTCGCGGGGTGCCGGCGAAGTTGATGGCCTCGACGAGGTCGCCGCAGGTGGCCCGCCGCCAGTGCGTCAGGTTGGGCACCTCGACGCCAAACCTGGTTTCGAGTAACCGCAGGACCGAGGTGTGGTCGTACGTGTGACTGCTGACCAGGCCACCGCGGGTGAACGGCGAGATCAGCATCGTCGGCACCCGCGGTCCAAGACCGATCGGGCCGGCGATGCCAGCCGCCTCCGGAGTGGTCGCCAGCGCGGCCGGCGTCAGGTATTCGCCCGGCGTGCCCCGTGGCGCCTGCGGTGCTCGTACGTGGTCGAAGAACCCGCCGTTTTCGTCGTACGTCACGATCAACAGGGTTTTCTGCCAGACCGCCGTGTTTGACGTAAGCGCTTCGAGCACCTGCTGGAGAAAATAGGCGCCGCCGGCCGGCATGTATTCCGGGTGTTCGGTGGACCAGGACGGGCCGACGATCCAGGAAACCTGGGGCAGATTGCCGTTTTGTACGTCCTGGCTGAGAATGTTCGGCACCTTGCCGCTGGCCAGCACCGTACGGCCGCGCCGGAAGAGGTCGCTGGTGCGATCCTGGTAGGCGGCGAAATGATCGAGCATGTTGTCGCCGAAGTCGTCGCCTTCTCGGTAAAGGCGCCAGTCGATGCCAGCCGCCTGCAGCCGCTCCGGATAGGTCGTCCAGCTGAAACCGTTCTTGAAGTTGTTGATGCCCGGCCCGCCATGTGTCGCGGCTGGGTCGATTGACGCGGACATCAAGTAGAGGCGGTTCGGGATGGTTGGCCCGATGACCGAGCAGAAATAGCGGTCGCAAACCGTGAAAGTGTCCGCCAGCGCGTAGTGGAAGGGCAGGTCGTCGCGGGTGAAGTACGACATCACCCTGGCGCCGCCGTTGACGATCGCGGCCGGGTGGTCGGAGACCTTGGCGATCTGGGTGTCCGGAGTGACATGGCTGGACACCCAGGTGTCGTTTTTCCCGCCATTCATGGACTGATGCTGCACTTGCCAGGTATGCGACACGTCGGTGAGGCAGTGTGCGGAACTCGTCGCGACCGGCAGGTGCCACGGGAGCAGCAGGCCGTTGGCGCCGTCCTGCGCGGACGGGTCGAGCTGCTCGAAGGCGGTCCGGCCGGTCCGCCAGTCCCGCGGCACCAGCGGGTCGTCGAAGCCGGCAACCCCTGACAGGGTGCCGAAATAATGGTCGAATGACCGGTTTTCCTGCATCAGGATCACCACATGCTCGATGTCGGACAGTCGCGATCCGGGCCGGGCGACGCTGGCCAGCGCGCTGCGGGCCGAGGCCGACAGCGAACCGAAGCCGGCCATCGCGCTGACCAGCCCGCTGGCGAGCACCTGACGACGAGTGAAGGAGGCCATGATTTGTCCGCTTTCGTCAGGCTTTAATGGGCGCTATGCGGAGCTACCCGTTCAGCCTGACCAAATACGGACCTTTGGTCAAGGTATTTCAGGGCAACAAAAGGGGTTCAGTCCGTGTCGCCCTGAGGTTTCCGGTGTCCTACCAGCCGCGAGCCGCCCACTCGTCCAGGTGCGGGCGCTCCACGCCGAGGGTGGTGTCCTTGCCATGGCCCGGGTAGACCCAGGTGTCGTCGTCGAAGCGGTCGAAGATCTTGGTGCGTACGTCATGCAAAAGCGACTGAAAAGCCTCGGGACTGCCCGTTCTTCCCACCCCGCCAGGGAAAAGCGAGTCACCGGTGAAGACATGCGTGTGCCCTTGGGGATCTTCGTACGCCAACGCGATGGATCCCGGAGTGTGGCCGACCAGGTGGATGGCGGTCAGCGTGCAGTCGCCGACGACCAGCTCGTCGCCGTCGTCCAGCGGCACATCCACCGCCACCGGCAGCCCTTCGGCGTCCGGCCGACCGGCCGCGGTGGTGGCGCCGGTGGCGGCCACCACGGCGCCGATCGCCTGCCAGTGGTCCCCGTGCTGATGCGTGGTGAAGACCGTGCCGAGCTCCCCGTTCGTACGCTTCGCCAGCAGCGCGATCAGTGTGTCGGCGTCGTTGGCCGCGTCCACCAGCAGGGTGTCGCCGGTCTGCCGGCATTTCAGCAGATACGCGTTGTTGTCCATCGGGCCGACCGAGACCTTGCTGATCTCCAGGTGGGTCAGCTGCCGGGTCTGGGCCGGGCTGCCGACGCTTACTTCACCGCTGTATGTGTCCGTCACGGTTCGTCATCGTGCCACTGTCAGGGTTGGGCTTCCAGCTGCGGGACCCGGGCCGCGAACCACTGGCGGGTGGTGGCCGCGTCGGTGTGTACGACCGAGACGATGCCGACCTCTTGAGCGGCCTCCACGTTGTGCTCGATGTCGTCGATGAAGGCGACCGTCTCGGCCGGCAGCGCGAGCCTTTCCAACAGCAGCTGGTAGATCGCCGGATCGGGCTTGGCCAGCCCGACTTCGGCGGAGATCACCGACACGTCGAAGATGTCCGCGACGAGGTCGAGCGGGTAGTCGTTGGCCCAGCTGTTGGACAACATAGCCGTCCGCAGGCCCGCCGCGCGCAGGGCTCGTACCAGCTCGACCATCGCCGGGTCGACGGTCATGTCGGCGAACATCCTGGCCAACAAGCCCGCCGCGACGACCGGTCCGCCATCGGTCAGTTGGAGTTTGGCCGCCAGCAACCGTTCGAACTCCGGTCCGGGCATCTCGCCGGTCTCCAGCCGATAGGCCGGTGACGTGCCGGTGGACCGGTTGAAGACCCATTCCGACATGACCGTCCGGTAGCCGTCGACGGCGATGCGCTCGCGGGTCAGCCAGGTCATCACCGCCCGGCCCACCGAGCCGGTGAGCACGCCGCCGAAGTCGAACACCGCGGCCCGCAGGGGAGCACCATCCATGGCTCGCACGATACCTGTCGTTCCCGCCGCTGCCCGACCGACCGCCCGGTATGATGACGGGGTGGAAGCAGCGATGCCGGGCGAGTCATCGGCGCTGGGCGCGCCGGAGAAGCTCGCCCGTACGGGCGTGCCCGGCCGGTTGTTGGAGGCCGCTACCCGGCTTTTCGCCCAGCAGGGTTTCGAAAGTACCTCGGTCCAGGAGGTGGTGGAAGCCGCCGGCGTGACCAAGGGCGCGATGTATCACTACTTCGGCTCGAAAGACGACCTGCTTTACGAGATCTACCACCGGGTCCTGTCCGTACAGATGGAACGGCTGGAAAAACTTCTCTCCGGCGACGGCTCGTACGCCGAACGTGTCCACGCGGCCGCCGCCGACGTGGTCATGACCAGCATCGCGAACCTCGACGACACCGTCATCTTCTTCCGGTCCATGCACATGCTGGGCACCGAAAAACAGGCGCTCGTACGCGCCGAACGCCGCCGCTACCACGAACGTTTCCGCGAGGTTATCTCCGACGGTCAGGCGGCCGGCGAATTCCGTACCGATGTGCCGGCCGACCTGGTCGTCGATTACTACTTCGGCGCTGTTCACCATCTGGGCATCTGGTATCGCCGAAAAGGGCGGCTCTCCGGTCGCAAGGTCGCCGAACACTACGGCGACATGCTGATCTCCAGCCTCCGCACCCAATCACCCCTCGCGAAAACCTAGCGAGTCTCGTACTTGCGCAGCTCGCGATGTGCCAGCGACCGCTTGTGCACCTCGTCCGGCCCATCGGCCAGGTGGAGCGTACGAGCGTGCGCGTACAAGGCGGCGACTGGGAAGTCCTGCGAGACGCCACCGCCACCGTGTGCCTGAATAGCCCGGTCGATGATCCAGGTGGCCACCGAGGGTGCCGCCACCTTGATCGCCTGAATTTCGGTGTGTGCGCCCTTGTTTCCGACGGTGTCCATCAACCACGCGGTTTTGAGGACCAGCAGCCGCAACTGTTCGATCTTGATCCGCGAATCGGCGATCCATTCCTGTACGACGCCCTGCTCGGCGATCGACTTGCCGAACGCGACCCGCGAGGTGACCCGGCGGCACATCGCCTCCAGCGCCCGCTCGGACATCCCGATCAGCCGCATCGCGTGATGAATGCGGCCGGGGCCCAGCCGGGCCTGGGCGATCGCGAAACCGTCTCCCTCACCGGAAATGATGTTCTGCACCGGCACTCGTACGTCGGTGAACTCGATTTCGGCGTGGCCGCCGTGGGATCCGTCGGTGTAACCGAAAACGTGCATGCCGCGCTTGATGTTCACGCCGGGGGCGTCGCGGGGGACCAGGATCATGCTCTGCTGGCGGTGCCGGTGCGAGCTCGGGTCGGTCTTGCCCATCACGATGAAGATCTTGCAGCGCGGGCTCATCGCGCCCGATGACCACCATTTGCGGCCGTTGATCACGTATTCGTTGCCGTCGCGCTCGATTCTGGTGCTGATGTTGCTGGCGTCCGAGGACGCGACATCGGGCTCGGTCATGCAGAAAGCGGACCGGATCTCACCTTCCAGCAGCGGTTGCAGCCACTGCTCTTTCTGTGCTGGTGTGCCGAACATCGTCAGCACTTCCATGTTGCCGGTGTCCGGCGCGGCGCAGTTCAGCGCGGCTGGCGCGAGCTCCGGACTGCGGCCGGTGAGCTCGGCGAGCGGCGCGTACTGCAGGTTGGTCAGCCCGCCACCATGCTCACCGGGCAGGAAAAGGTTCCACAGCCCGCGGCTGCGGGCCTCCTGCTTGAGATCGTCGATGATCGGTGGTTGTTCCCACGGATTCTCCCGCTTTTCCAGCTGCTCCTCGAAGATCGGCTCGCTGGGATAGATATGCGAATCCATGAACTCGGTCAGCTGACCCCGCAGTTCCTCGGTACGGGCGTCGAACGCGAAATCCATCGGTGCTCCTCACCTGGCCGGGCCGTTGCCGCGAGCATACCGACTGGTCGGTTGACAGTGTAGTGTCCGGTTGGATACGTCATACCGAACAGTTGCTTCGAGAGAAGGATCCTGCCCGGATGAGTCCGACTGCCCCAGCGTTGCAGGAACAGGTACGCGACTTCCTGGCCGCCCATGACCCGACCGGCATCTCTACCGACGAGCAGCGGCTGGAGTTTCTCCGCGCACGCTTCGACGCGGGCCTCGCCTGGGTGCACTTTCCGTCTGGCCTCGGCGGTTTGGACGCGGCGCGGTCGCTGCAGACCGAGGTGGACGAGGCCTTCGCGGCGGCCGGTGCGCCGGACAACAGCCCGCGCCGGATCGGCATTGGCCTCGGCATGGCCGCGCCGACGATCCTTGCCTTCGGTACGGACGAACAGCGACAGCGATTCCTGCGGCCGCTCTGGACCGGCGAAGAAGTGTGGTGTCAGCTGTTCAGCGAACCCGGCGCCGGCTCCGATCTTGCCGCGCTGGGCACCAAAGCCGTCAGAGATGGCGAAGAATGGCTGATCAACGGCCAAAAGGTCTGGACCTCGCTGGCGCATCAGGCCCGCTGGGCGATCCTGGTCACTCGAACCGACCCGGACGTGCCAAAACACCGCGGCATGACCTATTTCGTCTGCGACATGACCGACCCCGGGGTGGACGTACGACCGCTCCGGCAAATCACCGGCGAGGCCGAGTTCAACGAGGTTTTCCTTTCTGACGTAAGACTTCCGGACTCGTACCGGCTGGGCGAGGTCGGCGACGGTTGGCGAGTCGCGCAAACCACGCTGATGAATGAGCGGGTGTCGATCGGCGGTGGCGCGATGCCACGCGAAGGCGGTGCGATCGGCACGCTAGCCGCCACCTGGCGAGAGCATCCGGAGCTGCGTACGCCCGGCACGCACGATGCTTTGCTGCGGCTGTGGGTGGACGCCGAGGCGGTCCGGCTGACTGGCCGCTGGCTACGCGAGCAGTTGGCCGCCGGCGTACCAGGCCCCGAGGGGTCCGCGGCGAAACTGGCCTTCGCCCAGCTGAACCAGCAGATTTCCGGCTTGGAGGTGGAGTTGGCCGGCGAAGACGGGCTGCGCTACGACGACTGGACCATGCGCCGACCGTCCGATGTGGACTTCTTCGGTCGTACACCTGGCTACAGATACCTGCGAGCCAAGGGAAACTCGATCGAGGGCGGCACGTCGGAAATTCTCCGGAACATTATTTCCGAACGCGTCCTCGGGCTGCCGTCCGAGCCGCGGGTCGACAAGGACGTGCCGTGGAAGGACCTCCCACGATGAGCCAGCTGCTGTATTCCGAGGAAGAGTCCGATCTGCGCGCGAGTGTACGGGCGCTGCTCACCGACCGATCCGGGCCGGACGTGGTGCTCGGCCGGATCGAGACCGACCAGCCGTACGACATGGCGCTGTGGAAGGCACTGGCCGAGCAGACCGGCTGTGCCGGGCTTCCGATCGCCGAAGCACAGGGCGGTGCAGGCGCGTCTTTCCGGGAAACCGCCGTGGTTCTGGAGGAGCTGGGCCGATCCGTCGCGCCCACCCCGTTCTTCGGCAGTGCGGTGCTGGCGACCGCCGCGCTGCTGGCGGCCGGCGAGACCGAGCTGCTGTCGGAGCTTGCTGGGGGAGCGGTCTCGGCCACTCTCGCGGTGCCGTTTTCGTTCTTCGGCAACGACTTTCCTTCGGCCGTACGAGCCGAGGGCGGCACTTTGAGCGGGACCGTGACGACTGTCGTCGACGCCCTGACCGCGGACTATTTCGTCGTACCAGCCGAAGGTCCGGCGCTGTTCGTCGTTGCCGCGGCGGATGTCACGCGGTCGCCGATCGTCACGCTCGACCCCACCCGGCCGCTTGCCGATGTGACGCTGGAAAAAGCGCACGGCCGGCAAATCGCGGCGGGCGACGATGCCGTAGGAGCACTCACCGCGGCCTTGCGTACGGGCGCCGCGCTGCTGGCATCCGAGCAGTTGGGCGTCGCCGAGCGCGCGCTGGAAACCACGATTGAGTATTTGAAGACCCGCTACCAGTTCGGTCGCCCGCTCGGCTCGTTCCAGGCCCTGAAACACCGGCTCGCCGATGCCTGGGTGTCGGTGACCCAGGCCCGCGCGGTGGCCCGCTATGCGGCGACCTGTGTCGCGACCGACGACCCGGACGCCGACATCGCCGCCGCGCTGGCCCAGGCCCAGGTGTCCCAGGTCGCCGTCACCGTCGCCGAAGAGGCCGTCCAGCTGCACGGCGGCATCGGCTTCACCTGGGAGCACCCCGCACACCTCTACCTGAAGCGAGCGAAGAGCACCTCCCTCGCGCTGGGCACGGCCGCGAACCACCGCGCCCGCCTCGCCACCCTGGTGGACCTGCCGCTCTGACCACCTCTTGATCCGCAACGCCCCGCTGCT
>NZ_BAAANY010000036.1:164709-214526 GCF_039530045.1 Fodinicola feengrottensis
GCTTGCGCCAGACGCAAGCAGCGGGGCGTTGCGGACGTTCTGGGAAAACGTCGTACGCATAGTCGCTGGTCGTTGCTGCAGTCGGCCCCGGGTGTGGACATGTGTACGAGGCCGGGATCAAACTGTCATACCTCCCGGTTACATTGGTGCGGGGGACTTCTCGTCCTTGCATCGACATCAGCTTGTACGAACACCAGCCGTATCGACGAGAGAGCGGACACATCGCGGTGGCCGACCAGCTTCAACACCTGAGTGTTCATGGCGCGCGTGAACACAACCTCAAGAACGTCAGCGTGGACCTACCCAGGGACGCGCTGATCGTTTTCACCGGCCTGTCCGGGTCCGGCAAGTCCAGCCTGGCCTTCGACACGATCTTCGCGGAGGGCCAGCGCCGGTACGTGGAGTCCCTGTCGTCGTACGCGCGACAGTTCCTCGGCCAGATGGACAAGCCGGACGTGGACTTCATCGAGGGCCTGTCGCCGGCGGTGTCGATCGACCAGAAGTCCACGAACCGCAACCCGCGCTCGACAGTTGGCACCATCACCGAGGTGTACGACTACCTGCGGCTGCTGTTCGCGCGGGCCGGCGAGGCGCACTGCCCGACCTGTGGTGAGCTGATCAGCAAGCAGACCCCGCAGCAGATCGTCGACCAGATCATGGCGCTTCAGGACGGCACCCGGTTCCAGGTGTTGGCCCCGGTCGTACGAGCTCGCAAGGGTGAGTATTTGGACCTGTTCTCCAGCCTGCAGACGCAGGGTTTCTCGCGGGCCCGGGTCGACGGCGTGGTGCATTCACTGGCCGAGCCGCCGACGCTGAAGAAGCAGGTCAAGCACACGATTGAGGTGGTCATCGACCGGCTCTCGGTGAAGGCCAGCTCCAAGCGCCGGCTGACCGACTCGGTGGAGACCGCGTTGCGGCTGGCCAACGGCATCGTGGTCGCCGAGTTCGTGGACCTGGAGGAAAACGACCCAACTCGCGAGCGGACGTATTCGGAGAAGCTGGCCTGCCCGAACAACCACCCGCTCGGCGTCGAGGAGCTGGAGCCGCGGTCGTTCTCCTTCAACGCTCCGTATGGCGCGTGCCCGGAGTGCAGCGGCATTGGTACGCGCAAGGAGGTCGACGCGGAGCTGCTGGTGCCCGACCCCGAGCAGACCCTCGCCGGTGGCGCCATCCAGCCGTGGGCGACCGGTCACAACATGGAGTATTTCAACCGCCTGCTGGGTGGACTGGGTGACGCACTCGACTTCGATCTGAACACGCCGTGGGAAGAGTTGTCGGCAGGCGCCCAAAAAGCGATTCTTTACGGCCACGAGACGCAGGTCCACGTACGCTACAAGAACCGCTATGGCCGCGAGCGCTCGTATTATGCGTCGTTCGAAGGTGTCGTGCCGTTCATCGAGCGCCGGCACCAGGAAACCGAGAGCGAGTGGAGCAAGGAGCGTTACGAGGGTTACATGCGGGATGTTCCTTGTCCCGTCTGTAAGGGCGCTCGGCTGAAGCCCGAGGTTCTCGCCGTCACCATTGGCGGCCAGAACATTTCCGAAGTCTGCGCGATGTCCATTGACGAATGCGCGGATTTCCTTGGCGCGGTGAAGCTGACCCGCCGCCAGAAGGCGATCGCCGAGCGAGTTCTCAAGGAAATTGGCGAAAGACTGCGGTTCCTGCTCGATGTCGGTTTGGACTACCTGTCGCTGGACCGCCCGGCCGGCACACTGTCCGGTGGTGAGGCGCAACGCATCCGGCTGGCGACCCAAATCGGTTCCGGCCTGGTTGGCGTCCTGTACGTGCTGGACGAGCCGTCGATCGGTCTGCACCAGCGCGACAACCGGCGGCTGATCGAGACTTTGGTACGCCTGCGGGACCTTGGCAACACGTTGATCGTCGTCGAGCATGACGAGGACACCATTCGTACGGCCGACTGGGTGGTCGACATCGGCCCCGGCGCCGGCGAGCACGGCGGCCATGTGGTGGTGTCCGGCTCGGTCGACGATCTGTTGAAGAGCAAGGATTCGCTGACCGGCGCGTATCTGTCGGGCCGGACCGAGATCGCCGTGCCACCGCTGCGCCGGGTGCCGGACCGCAACCGGCAGTTGGTGGTGAAGGGCGCCCGAGAGCACAACCTCAGCGGCATCGACGTGGAGTTTCCGCTCGGTTGCTTCATTTCGGTGACCGGGGTCAGCGGTTCGGGCAAGTCCACCCTGGTCAACGACATCCTGTATTCGGTGCTGGCCAACACCATCAACAGTGCCCGGCTGGTGCCCGGCCGGCACACTCGGGTGAACGGTCTGTCCCTGGTGGACAAGGTGGTGGGCGTCGACCAGTCGCCCATCGGCCGTACGCCCCGGTCCAACCCGGCCACCTACACCGGCGTTTTCGACAATATCCGCAAACTCTTCGCGGAGACCACCGAAGCGAAGGTGCGCGGCTACGGCCCTGGCCGTTTCTCGTTCAACGTCAAGGGCGGTCGCTGTGAGGCATGCTCCGGCGACGGCACGATCAAGATCGAAATGAACTTCCTGCCGGACGTGTACGTGCCGTGTGAGGTTTGCCGGGGCGCCCGCTACAACCGCGAAACCCTGGAAGTTCACTTCAAGGGCAAGAGCATCTCCGAGGTGCTCAACATGCCGATCGAGGAAGCCGCCGAATTTTTCTCAGCCGTACCAGCGATCCGCCGCTATCTGGTCACGCTGGTCGATGTCGGCCTCGGGTACGTACGACTTGGCCAGCCGGCGCCGACCCTGTCCGGCGGCGAGGCGCAGCGCGTCAAACTGGCCAGTGAGTTGCAGAAACGCTCGACCGGCCGGACCGTGTACGTGCTGGACGAACCGACCACCGGTCTGCATTTCGAGGACGTGCGCAAGCTTCTCGGCGTGCTCGACCGGCTGGTCGACGCGGGCAACACGGTGATTGTCATCGAGCACAACCTGGACATCATCAAATCGTCCGACTGGGTCATCGACCTCGGCCCGGAAGGCGGCCGCAACGGCGGCATGGTCGTCGCCGAGGGCACTCCGGAGGAGGTCGCCGAGGTGGCCGCCAGCCACACTGGCCGCTTCCTCCAGCACGTCCTGGAGCCCGCGCCGGCCCCCGGCCGCAAAGCCGTCACCGCCGCCCGCCAACCCAAACGCGCCGTTTCCGCGCCGGCCTCGGCGCCGGCTCCCGCCAAGAAGGCGGCGGCCAAAAAACCCGCTGCCGCGGTGGCAAAAAAGGCGGCTCCGGCTCGTAAACGCCAGCCCGCGAAGCGATAGCCACCGCGAACTCGACGTGTTCGCTGCCGACACACCGTGGTTGACAGCGAAAACGTCGAGTTCGCGAGGGTCAGGGACGGTGGACGACGGTGAGCGGGTCGAAGGCGATGGACGTCCGTGACGTGTCCGGCCACTGGACGCAAATGGTGGAGTTGTCGGCCTTGATCAGGGTGGCTGCCGGCGGGACGGGCTTCGCGCTCAGGGTGGCCAAAGCGGCGTAAAGTCCGCTTCCCTCGCCGACAAGCCGCGGTACGAGTGCCCAGCGAGTGAAAGCCGTGCCCTCCGGTGCTCGTACGTCATCTGTTGAGGTCCAGCCGTGCAGCGGTAGGAGTGTGGACACCAGTGGTTCGTCCGGGCCGGTCGCCCAGCCGGTCTGTTCGACTCCGACGCCGGGTGGAGCGCCTACGACGCGGTGGACTCGTAATTCGTGCGCTCCCACGGCGACGGTGACGCTTTCGATCCGCAGACCAGGAACTGTTGGCGCGCCAGAGCCAAAAACCGGCAGGTGCCAGGAGGCGGCCCAACCCCAGCCATCGCCGTGGGCCGCACCGAGTGGGTGGATGCGGCGGCGGACGCTGCGTACGCCGTCAACGACCACACAAACATGATTGTCGGACACGTTGTGGGTCGACGTTGGGCCGGTACGGGTTGAATAGGCCTGGCGGCCATAGTGCGGATCGTCTTCCTCCGCCAGCTCACCTTCGTGCGGTCGTACGTGGTCGCTGCCGTGGTTGTGCAGTCGTACGATCCCGTCGGTCTGGGTGGTCTGGATGAGCAGACCGGTGGCAGCCAAAGCCAGCACCTGATCCGGGCCTTCGCTGGGCGCGGGTTCCTCGACGGCCGTCCACAGTGGATGTTCGGGCGGTGCGAGGAGGCAGACAAACGCTTTTGAAGCCCAGTAAGGGGAACCGGGACCTGAGTAGCTCTGCAGAGTTGCCGAGTGCGGGCCATGCCAGCCCAGGCTGAGCAGGTCGTCGTCAGTTTTGTCAAGGAAATAACGTAGAGTTCCGCTCAGCAGTCGCCGCGAGGCACCGGGTGTGAGCGGGGTGTGGCCAGTGATCGCACCGAGTGCCACTGCCGCGCCGGCCGCGAAACGGTAGGTCAACGACCGTCCAAAGTGGATTGGCGCGCCATTGGACCCGAAGAGCAAAGAGAAACTCTCCAGATGCTCATGCAACCTCGGCCCCTGCGGGGCGTCTGCGCCCGCCAGGTAGGCGTCGAGCACCGGATAAAGATGCAGCGCCCACCCGTTGTAATGGTCGAAAGCGCGACCATCGCCGTCGGCATACCAGCCCTGGCCGCGATACCAGGTCTCCAGCAGCTCCAGGGCACGGTCGCGGACGCGGGCCGTCTCAGCGTCGCCCCGGCCGACGGATTCCAGGAAACCGGCCACCGTAAAGGGAAAGAGATACCAGTTGTTGGGCGCCGGGATATGTCTGACGGCGCCGCGAAGCCATTCCTCGACGCGGTCCTGCGCATCGCCGTCGAGCCGATCCCACAGCCACGGCCGGGTCAGTCGCAGGCCAAGCGCGACCGAAGCGGACTCGACCATCGGCTGGCCCTGGACGCTGTGGTCCAGGATCAGCGGCCAGGACTCGGCGTCGTCGCGTCCGGGCGTACGAGTGCCGGCGACCAATCCACTCGCGTACCGGTCGAGCCACCCATGCGGGTCGTCTCCGTTGGCGCCAGCGACCCGAAAACCGGCGGCGAGGAACGTACGCGCATAGCCTTCCAGACCGTCCGAGCGAACGCCGCTCCGCGAGGGCGGACCAGGCAGGTCCAGCAGCGCCCCGCGCGGGGTCGTCCAACGCCAGGCCGCTGCTACCAGGCGGTCCGCGGCGGTTTCCCAGTGCTGGCGGGTGTAGCCGGTGAACGGACTCAGGTCCCGGTCGTCGCCAGGGAGTTTCATGCGAGCAGATCCAACCTTTCGCGTTTCACTGGATAAGCGAAGCCGGACCCGGTGGCCCAGCGCTCGATCTCGGCGGCCGCGAGGTCGGCCAGCCGGTCCCACTCGTTTCCCTGGGAGCCGGCGAGATGCGGCGTGATCAGCACGTTTTCGCAATCCCACAAAGGATGTTCCGGCGGCAGGACTTCGGGATCGGTGACATCCAGGATGGCTCGTACGTCCCCCCGCCGAGCCGCCTCGGCGAGCGCGTCCTGATCAACGACCGCACCGCGGGCGGTGTTGAGGAGCACCGCGTCCGGTCGCATCATGCCAATCAACTCGCGGCTGACCAGGCCATGGGTCGTCGAGAGCAGGGGAGTGTGGACGCTGACGAGATCGCTGCGCTCGAACAGTTCTTCGATGCTGACCAGTGGAACGTCGATTTCCCCTTCGAGAACGTACGGATCGTGCAGAAGGAGGTTCAGATCGTACGGGCGCAGTAATTCGATGACGCGTCGGCCGATCAGCGAAGCGGACAGAATGCCGATCGTACGGCCGAAGTTGCCGATGGTCCGTGGCGTACTCAACCATTCTTCGCGTCGCCGGACGGTCTTGTAGTCGCGCGCACGTTCCAGCGCACGTTTGCCGCTCAGGAGAATCATGGCGACCGTGTATTCCGCGACTGGCACCGCATTTGCCGCGGCCGCCGATGAGACCTCGATGCCGCGATCCCAACAGGCTTGGGTGATGTGCGCTCGTACGGACCCGGCCGTGTGCACGACTGCTCGTAGTTTTGGGGCAGCGTCCAGCACAGCCTCGTCGATCGGTGGGCACCCCCAGCCGGTGATAAGGATTTCCAGGTCCTGCAGGCGAGCACCGCGAAAATCGTCTATGACTGGGAGCTGGAGGTCACAGACTTTGTCGAAGGCGGCGAGAGCCCGGTCGTCCAGCACGGCGTCGGCCGCGTTCTGCGCCATCGCGAAAGCAGCGCGTGGGATGGTGGCTATTTGACCGCTCCCGCCGTGAGTCCGGATCGCCAGAATCGTTGCAGGAGAAGAAAGGCGATAACCAGCGGCAGGACGGCGAGCAATGATCCCATGATCACCACCGGATAGTAGTCAGGCGTCACAGTCGCCGAACTGTTCCAGGTGTAGAGCCCGAGACTGACCGGGTAGAGCTTCTGGTCCGACAGCATCATCATGGGCAGGAAGAAGTTGTTCCAGATCGCGGTGAGCTGGAAGAGAAAGATCGTGACCACGCCAGGCCCCAGCATCCTCAGCGCGACTCTGATATATCGAGTCAGCTCGCCGGCGCCGTCCACCCTGGCCGCCTCCAGCACCTCGTCCGGCACATAGCCCTGGCTGAAAATCCGGCCCAGATAGACGCCAAACGGATTGAAGAGTACCGGAATGAACACCGCCCAGAAGGTGTTGACCAGCCCCACAGTGGACGCCATCAGATAGAGCGGAAGTGCCAGCACCGTCTGCGGCACCATCACCGCGGCGAGCACCAGCCCGAAGAGTTTTTCCTTGTGCCGGAACTGGTATTTGTCGAAGGCATAGCCGCACGCGACACTCACCATCGAACTGATCGCAGCGCCGACCACTGCGTAGAGCAGGCTGTTGACGTACCAGCGGCCGTAGATCCCGCTGTCCATGGCGAAAAGATCGGTCAGGTTCTTGACGAAGGAGAAATTGCCGAACGACAGCACGTCACTGCCGAACAGTGCGTCGCTGTTCTTTGACGCGGCCAGAACCAGCCACAACGCAGGCAACAGCGTGTAGAGAACGGCGATGCCGACAACGAGGTTGACGGTGACTCGACCGAGCAGACGGGGACGCAAAACGGCCGTAGTCATCGGGCAATCTCCTGCCGGCGGTCGGTGCGGTTGGACCAGCGGGTGATGCCGTACGACAGCGCGATGGTGCAGATCAGCAGGATCACCGACGCGGCCGCTGCCAGACCGTAGTTGTTGCGGGTGAAGGCAGCGTCGAAAATGTACATGCTGGGGGAGAAACGCGCGCTGATCATCGGAGTCGACTGGCTGAGCAGGACCGGCTCGGTGAAAAGTTGAAGGGCCCAGATCAAGGTGAACATCGCGACCGTGACGATCGCGGAGCGTACCAACGGCGCCTTGACCGAGAGCGCCGTGCGCATCGGACCGGCACCGTCGACAACGGACGCCTCGATCACTTCACGTGGGACGGCTTGCAGGGCGGCATAGAAAATCACCATGTTATAGCCGAGGTTGCTCCACAGCGAGATGTTCACGATCGCTGGTAACACCGTGTGTACGCCCAGAAAGTCGACGGTGATGTTCGCCTTGCCAAGCAGATCGACGACCGGGCTGAGGCCGGGTGTGTAGAGATAGAGCCAAATGATGGCGGCGATGATGCCAGGCACCGCGTGCGGCATGAAGAGTCCGAGCTGGGCCCAGGCCCGCAGACGTACGACACCGGAGTCCAACAGCAGGGCCAGCGCCAGCGCACCGACCACCATCAGCGGAATGTAGAGAAGGCAGTAGGAAACGACAGTGCCGAGGCTGCTGAGAAAGGTCGGGTCGCTGAGCACCGCGAAGTAGCTGCGCAGGCCAACGAAAACTGTCCGGTCTGGCCCGAAGCCGAGGCCCGGCCGGTCTTCGGCGAAGAAGCTCAGCCACAGCGCTGTCCCGACCGGAATCAGGAAGACAACCACGAAGAGCGCGAAGAACGGACCCATCAAAACGCCGCGGGCGAAACGTTCGCCGCGCCGCTTGGTCGCGTGCTTTCGAGTCGTACCCACCAGGCTGGCCGTGCTCGGCGCGGTGGCCGGCGGTGCGGTCGTAGTCAACTGCCCACCCCTCTCCTCAAGTGCTGTATTCGGTGGTGGACAGGCCAAGCGCTCGCAGGTCGGGCATGGTGCCGCTCTGCGCCGCACGCACCGCGTCGATGACCGTTTCCTGGCCAGCGCCGGCCCGGGCCAAACCGTCCTGCATCACCCGTTGAGTGGCGGACATTCGTGGTCCCCAGATCCAGCCGTCGCGGATTTTGTGGGCCTCGTCATCGAAAAGCCGGTAAATGTCCTGGCCACCGTAGTACGAGCGGTTGAAGGCCGCGCGGCCTACCTCCAACAGCCCGGGCACCGCCGGATATTGGCTGCTGGCGCCGCTGGTGAGCCGGGCCCGTAAAGCGGCCGGATCCGATACCTGCCATTCGATGAATTCCATCGCGGCCTCGGGATGCGTGCTGTTTTTGGTGACAGCGAAGGTGGAACCGCCCTGAGTGCCGAGCGCGGGATGCGCGAGATCCCATTGCGGCAGAGGCGCGACGCGCCAGCGACCCTTCTGTGTCGTGTGTGCTTTCATTTGGGCACCCGCGTCCCAGGCGCCGGTCAGCCGTACGAGCACCAAACCCTGGCTGACCTGAGCGTCGAACTGGCGGCCGGTGCCGGCATTGGTGAAAACCAGGCGTTCATCGATGAGCCGCTGCCAGTACGCCGCGATCCGGCGGGTTGGCGCGTCCGCGAGTGAGACGTTCCACGCGCCACCTTTGGTGCCGAACCACTGCGCGCCGGCCTGCCACGCGTACGCGGCGACCTGTTGCGCGCCATCGGTGGGAAAAACGTACAATCGGCGGTTCGGCGCCTTGCTTTTGAGCGTACGCGCCAGTGTTTCGAACTCGTCCCAGGTGCGCGGGACTGTCAGGCCGTACTGGTCAAAGAGATCTTTCCGGTAATGCATCACCATCGGCTCGACATCCAGGGGGACAGTGAAAATCCGGCTGTCGAATGTGGTGAGCCCAAGCGCCTGCGGCAATAGTTTCGCGCGCAGCCGGTCGCTGACCATCGAGCTGAGGTCGCGGGCGACGCCGTCGATCGCGAACCCGGGGACCTGCGGATATTCGATGGTGGCGACATCGGGGGCGTTGCCGGCGCGGGCCGCGTTGCTGAGCTTCGCGTAACCCCCTTGGTCGCCGGACGGGATTTGCTGGAAGACGACCTGGATCTTGTTCTGCGTACGGTTGAACGCGTCGACGACCTGCTTGCTGCCGCGCAGCGCGGACCAGAAGGTGATTTTGGTCGGGCCGCTCCGGGAAGCGGTGCCGCCGGCCTGTGCGCACGCGGCGAGCGGGAGCGCGAGGCTCGCGGTCAGCAGGGAGCGGCGAGTCAGTCGACCGGGCATCGAGGCTCCTCTCGGGTCACTCGAATCCTGATCGGCTGAGCGTTTGGAGTCAAGGGATCGATCAAAAGAGGGTTCTAATCGGTCAAACGATCAGTCGAGGCGCGGACCTTGAGTTCCGGTAGGAGCTGCAGTCGCTGCGGCCGGCCGACCTTACCGTCCAGCCGGCGCAGCAGAAGTTCCGCCGCCACCTGTCCCACCTCGGCTTTGGGTGGCGCGATCGCGGTCAGCGGGGTGCTGCCGAGGGCGGCGACCACGTCGTCGTACGCCACGACCGAACAGTCCTGCGGCACTCGTACGCCACTGTCGGCGAGTTGCTGGACAAGCATTAGCGCGTCGACGTCGCCGTGCAGAATCGCACCGGTGGCCTGGTGTTTGGCCAGGATTTCAGCGAGCGGCGGGAGCGGGCCGTCGACCGGATCGGGGCTGGCGTTGGGAGAACTCAGCACGATTGTCCAGCCGTCGATTGCCGGATGCGCCGCCGCGATCTCCGCAAACGCTGTTCGCAATGCGCGTGCGGTCGGGCTGTCGTCGCGGGCGGCCAGCACGATCCGCCGATGGCCGAGCGAGACGAGGTGGTCGACCGCGAGGTGTATTCCGTACCAGTGATCGGAGCAGACCGAGTCGACCGCGTGTAATGCGCTGCCCGGCCGCGGCCGGCGTTCCATGATCACCGCCGGCACGCGCAAGCCCGCTAACCAGCCATAATCGGCTTCTTCGAGATCAGCGGTCCGCCAGCGCGGCGCGATCAGCAGCCCCCGTACGTCGCCGGCGAGCGCTCGCTCCACGATGGGCCGTTCGGCGGCCGGGACCTGTGGCGCGATGTGCAACGCGACCCGTACGCCCGCCTCATCGAGCGCTGTCCGCGCCCCATGCACCGCCTCGTACAAGTAGGTGTGCCGCTCGGGCACCACGAGGACGACCGCTCCGTCGGTGTTCGTGATCGTTTGCGCTTCCGGCTCCGTCGGCGCGAGCGAGCGGGCCACCCCGTGTCCGCGCCGCAGCTTGCCGGCCCGCGCCAGCTGCTCCACGTCCCGGCGTACGGTAACTATCGAAACACCCAGCTCAGCGGCCAGATCGCTGACCTTCACCGCGCCCCGGGCGAACACCACGGCGAGGATCCGCTGCCGCCTAACCGCGCTCGTTTCCCGCATCCAGCCCGCCCCGATGTCCGTTTGATCGTTTCGCCCGCAGTCTAACTCGACGTTCCGGTAGTCAACACGCCGACGATGAGGACGAAAACGTCGAGTTCGTGGTGCGGCCGGCTTGCGACAGAGGCGTAGGTGTCATGCTTGCGTACAATGGTGGATGTGACGTGGGTGGCGAACGATCGGTATGGGCTGGGGTACGCGCCTCGCGGGCTGGTGTTCGTGCAGGAGTTGCTCAACACCCGGCCGGTGCGGCCGGGGTCTTCGGCGGACCTGTTGGCGACGGACGAAGACGCGCAGCGCTGGCTGGCTGGCGCGCTGGCTGAGCGGATCGCTCTGCGGGCTGGCGACGCCGCGAAGCTGCGGGATTTTCGGGCGACCGTACGGGCGGTCCTCGAGCACAACACGGACGTACCTGCTGTTGGCTCAGTGGCGCTCGCGGCCCGGATGGAAGCGGGCGGCGAGGTGACGCTGGAGCCGCGTGGCGAGGGTTGGCGGCGGGTCGCTTCTCTTGTGCTGTTGGAGATTTTCGTGGCGCAGCGGTTGGATACGTGGCGAAGGCTCAAAATCTGCCGGAACGATCCGTGTCAGGTGGCGTTCTACGATCGGTCGCGCAACAACAGCGCGGTGTGGCACAATGCGCGGATTTGTGCCAACGCGGTGAATCTTCGAGCGTCCCGGGCGAGACAGCGGACCCAGCGAGCCGCCGGTGCCCGGTTGGACACCGGCCACTGATCCGCTATTCGGCGGGGTGCTCGTCGGCCCAACTGGTGACCAGTTTTCCGTACTCCTGCGATGCTTCCTCCCAGACGAAATGACCACTGTCGACCAGCCGTGCGACCGCGTTCGGCAGTCTGGCGGCCAGGAATTCGCCGTTCTCGGGCGGAACAACGGGGTCTTTCCGGCCGGAGATGATCTGCACCGGGGTGCTGATTTCGGATAGCTTGCTGGCCAGAATCGGCAGCTCGGCAGCGTATCGCCGAACGAAGGCGGACGATTCGACGAACCCGTCGCCCTCGTACGAGAGCAGGTAGTCCTCACGAATCTCCGCCGGCAACCGAGGCTCGATCGCGTCGAGCGCGGGACTCAGGATTGCCCGAGAATCCTGCGCTCGCAGGCCGTCGAGGTCCGGCGCCTCGATGATGTCTTTGAGAATTCCGGTGACATTCAGTGGTACGGATGCGCCGCCGCTGCCGATCGTGATCGTCGCGAACGTGCCGGGCCGCGCCAGCTCGGCGAAAAGGCTCGCACTCGTACCGACATCAGGGCCGACCAGATGTGGCTTGACAAGACCAAAACTGTCGACCACGGAAATCAGGAAGCGACCCATCGCCTGCGGTGAATACAGCTCCGCGCGTCGCTCGGACTGGCCGAAGCCGGGCAGGTCGATCGCCACCACATGGGCGTCCTGCGCCAACTGGTTCCAGATCGGATGGAAGGCGTAAAGGCTTTCCGGCCACGGGTTGGTGAGCAGGAAGGTTCGGCTGGCGCCGCGGCCGCTTTCCGCGTAGCGAATGCGCAAACCGTCGATTTCTCGGAATTCGGGAACGAGAACGAAGGTCTCGGACATCGTGGACTCCTATGACTCGCGTGGGGATCTTGTCGGTACTAACGCGAGATCCGCGACTGGCAGTCCCCCTGAGGCTGGTAAAGCATTTACCACCTTCACGGGTGTGTAGATGACGACCCGTACGTCACCTAACTCGATCGGCAGAATGTCACAGTGGTAATCGTCGATGCCGATCGTCTTTCGCTCGCCGTAATACGCGGCGACTCGCTGCGCCCTCCACAGGTCCTGGAATCTCTCGCTGCTGTCGTTGAGTCGTGCCACCAGGGCCGCGAGTTCCTGGTCATGTGGATACTTTCCATAACTGCGTCGGAGATCGGCAACCAGCGCTTCCTCGAAGCCGGATTCTTCTTTGCTGGTCCGCACGATTCTGCTCGGCAGGCCGGCGAAATGCCGCCAGGCGATGTTGCGCTCCTGCTCAGCGCGAGCCAGTGGATCCCCCAACAGGTCCGTCCAGCCGGCGTTGGTGGCCATTGGATCCCACCTCGCGTTGAAAACCGCGACCGCTGCGTCGATGTGGTCGAGGAGCCGTCGTACGGACGGTGGCAGGACGCTGGGGAGTGCGGCCGGCAGGGCTCGCCCGGCCAGCCGGAACAGATGCGCCCGCTCCGGGTCCGACAACCGAAGTGCTCTCGCCAACGTGGTCAACACCTGCGGCGATGGCGTCGCCGCGCGTCCCTGCTCCAGCAGAACGACATAGTCCACGGAGATCCCGGCCAGCCGCGCGACCTCGTCGCGCCGCAGCCCGGGCGTACGCCGGCGTGGCTCTGCTTTGAGTCCAGCCTCGGCCGGCGACAGCCGGTCACGCCAGGCGCGGAGAGCGGCTCCGAGCTCGTTGACGGTCATGGCGGCCACCTCCAATAGACATAAGCATACTCTCCATGCTTATGTCAGGGGGCGACAAGTTGGGAACGGGCCTGCTTGACCGTGTAGAGCGTGTTGTTGGTGAGGTTCAGCGGGTCCAAGATGCCGCCGGTGTTACCGGAGCCGGTCCACGAGATGGTCCACGTGACGGTCGCGGTGATTTTGAAGGCCGCTGAGGTCGATTTGTACGTGTGCCCGCAAGTGGGCGAGCCGCGTAGACCCTGGGACGGGTCGGTGAGCGGGGTGCCTCTCCCCTGACAGGAAATCGCCGTGCCGTCGCCGAAAGACCAGCTGGATTTTGTTGGCGTGGCCACGACAGTGACCCAGATCTGGCCGAGCGTGGTGTGCTGGGTGAGCGGCTTCCACGTCGTACCGATCCACAGCCACATCGGCGCGCCGGTCAGGCCGCCCCTCATACCGTCGGCGTACGTCGTGAAGGGCCGGATCTGCAGGTCCGGCCTGGGGATCGGCAGCTGGTTCGCCACTTCCTGCGCCAGCCCGGCAGTGCTGATCAAAGGCCCCCGACCACCGGTCGCTGGATCGCCACAGTTCACGTCCAGCCGCTTCTGCTCTTCCGGATTCCCCCCAATATCCGTCACCCGACAAAACGGCGAAACATATGCGGGGGTCGTCGCTCCGTTATTGCCGCTTTGTCTGGCAGCTTGACTGTGTGAGTCATTTTGTCGGCCTGGGAGGCGCTCGTCAGTATTGACGAATGCTCCTTGGCCACCTGTGACAACGCGAGGTGGTTGCGGTGGCGGATCACGGCGGTGAATATTCGAAGCGTGACTGATTAATATCAAGACTAGAGTGCCTGCCGTCAGGAATCTCAGCATTTTTGGCCCTTGGCAGATGTTCCGCTGACCTTCCAGACGTTCTTCTCGGACTTCAGCGTGAAGAGAAGGACCTCCCGTGGGACACCGCGTGTCAGTTGCCGATTTGTCTTCTTGTCGAAAAGTCCGCCCTTAGTCGAGTCCACACACGTATTCGCAAGGGCTGTCGATCCGCTGCGTTGGATCGTAAGGCTAATGATTTGCTCTTCGACTCGTTGTTCTTGATTCTGTTGATCAAGTGCGGACATTTGGTTGAGGTAGATGCCGATTGCCGGTTCCATGGCGACGGGTTCGAGCAAACCTCGCCGACGGCTAGCCGGTGCGACATATGCCTGCGGAAGTGCCTTCGTGATGAACGATCTGGTTTGCGCGTCGATTTGTTCTTCCGCGGTGCCGGTGGTGACGGCTACGGGGGGAGTGAGGGACGGGCTAGGTGAGGTGCTGGGGGTGGGGTTGCCGCCCGAGCTGGTGCTGGGAGCGGGCGGGAGGCCGCCGGGCTGGGTGGGTTTCCCGCAGGCGGTTGCGGCTCCCAACGCCAGGCCGGCCAGCGCTACGACAGCAACGATCCGGACAAGTCGCTTAAAATGCCCCGTCATGGTGAATAAGGGTAGCCGAATCTGCTACCGCGTGGCGACGCTCTGTGCATACTCCGAAGAGAGACGGCTTGATCGATGAAGGAGTACGCTCCGTAGCTGTGGAATCTGCCAAGAAGCGGCCGAAGGTCGTGTTCTTCGACGTCTTCGAAACTCTGCTCTCTCTCGAACCGTTGCGTGACCGGATCGTGGAGGTGGGTCAGCCGGCGCACCTGCTGGAGCTGTTCTTCGCTCGTACGCTCCGAGATGGCATGGCGTTGACCCTGGCCGGCACGTACGAGACCTTCGGTGCGGTCGCGCGCTCGGCGTTGGCGCAGGCCAGCGGGTGGGTGCTCGAGGACGACCAGATCGAGTACGTGGTGAGCGGTTTCGCCGAGCTGCCGATCCATAAGGACGTGACCCCAGCGCTTGACCTGCTGGCGGACGCGGGCGTACGAGCGAGGGCGTTCACCCATGGCCAGACCGAGGTGGTGGCCAGCGCGCTGCGCAAGGCCGGCGTGTACGAGCGGTTCACCGGCGTGATGTCGTCGGCTGACGTGCACACGTGGAAGCCGCCGCGGCCGGCCTATCTGTACGCGTGTGCGACCGCTGGCGTCCAGCCGCACCAGGCGGCTCTGGTCGCGGCGCATTCGTGGGACACCCACGGCGCTGGCCGGGCCGGCCTGACCACCGGGTTCGTGACCAGGCTCGAAGGCCGGGTCCCGCCCATTGTGGACACTCCGGACGTGGTGGCCGAGCGGCTGGACGAAGTCGTCGCCGGACTTTTGACACTGCCACAGTAATCCAGACCGCATCAGGTCATGTAATTACCTTACGGTGGCCGTCTGTTATGTAGTCAGAAACCTCCTGGACGCCCTAGGGTGTTGAGCTGTCGACCGGCGTTTGCCCAGCTCAACCGGAGGAGTACGAGTTGTCCGCTCGATCCCGTTTGACCCTACGAGTGGCGACCGCGTCGGCACTCGTAGCGAGCCTTCTGGTCGCCGTGCCGGCGAGCGCGCAAACCGCCACCGCTTCCGACCGGAGCTGGCTGCCGAAAACCCCGCCCGGCTGGCAGCTGGTCGTCGACCAGAGCCGGACGCCCAGCACCACGATCACCAAGGGCGTCGAGCAGTACGGCGAAACGTACGACACCATCGACGGCCGGCAGCGCAGCCAGGTGCTGGACGTGAACCTCGCGGACCCGAATGTGCACATCGGCATGGTCGCGAACGATGACCGGATCACCGACCCGGCCAACGAGACGATCAGCTCGATGGCTGCGCGTACGCACGCGATCGCCGGCGTCAACGGCGACTACTTCGACATCAACGCGAGTGGCGCGCCCCGCGGCGCGCTGATCCGCGACGGCAACATCGTGAAAAGCCCGCGGCCGAACTACAACGCGCAGTTGGGCGTACGGCCGGATGGCTCAATGGTGATTGGCCCGCAGGCCTACACGGCGACGGTTACCGACGGTACGAACACGCACGCGGTCACGTCCATCAACGTGGTTGGCGATCTGATCGGTGGCGGGATCACCCGGGTGACCAACGGTCTCGGGCTCACCGACCGTGCGCCGGGCACCACCAGCCTGCCACCGTCCACATTGGTCGTGGGGCATGGCGACACGTCCGGTTTTGTGGTCGACAGCGTACAAACCGGCCTGAAGGTGTTGCCGGCGCTGACCGCCGACCAGCAGGGGCTCGCGGGTGCTGGCGCCGGCGGCGACTGGTTGGCGGCAACCGTGAAGGCTGGCGACAAGCTGACGGTCAGCCAGAAAATCGCGCCGGACAACGACTTGACCGGTCTGATCAGCGGCGCGACTCAGCTGGTCAAAGACGGCAAGGCGTATGTCGACCCGACTGGCGAACCACCGGGCGGCAACAATCCCACCCGTAACCCGGAAACCGCGGTTGGCCTGAGCAAGGACGGCAAGCACGCGCTGGTCGTGGTCATCGACGGGCGCGGCGCGGACAACCAGGCAGTGGGCGTCACGCCGACCGTGGCGGCCGGCTATTTTGTCGCCCACGGCGTGGATTCGGCGATCCTGTTCGATGGCGGCGGCTCCAGCGAAATGATCGCCCGGCGGCCCGGCGAGACCACTCCGGCGATCATGAACAATCCATCCGACGGTCACGAGCGCAATGTCGCGAACGGCATTTTCGTGTACACGACCGAGAAGTCGGCCAGCCAGGCCCGGCAGGTCGTCATCAACGGTGGCAAGCCGGTGGTCACCGTGCCCAACGCGTCCGTGCCACTCAAGGTGTACGCGACGGACAGTGCCGGAAACCCTGCCACCGGTACGAACGATGTCACCGTCGTCCCGTCTTGGATTGCCTCGTACGAAAACGGCACGTTGACAGCGCACAGTGCCGGCACCGCGGTGATCGTTGCCCGGAACGGATATGCCACCAGCGTGCAGACGGTAAGGGTCACCGACAGTCTCAGCTCGCTGGCGGTTTCGCCGCCCGCACCGGATATCGCGAATGGCGACAAGGTCACCTTCACGTTGTCCGGCAAGAGCGGCTCCACCGACGTGCAGGTGCCGGCCGAGGCGGCGAAATGGGCCGTGACACCGGCAAATCTTGGCACGATCGACGCCCACGGCGTCTTGACGGCCGGAGCCGCTGACGGCGGAATGGCGACCGTGACGGCGACTCTTGGTGGGAAGACCGCGACCGCGAGTGTGGCGGTTGGCGGCGAGTCGCACCACATCGCCGACACCGCCGACGCGAGCGCGTGGAGCCTGCGCAACACCACGACCGCGGACGCCACTTTCACGAACGCTCCCGGCGATGTGCCGCCCGGTTCGTCGGCGGTCGGCTCGATGCAGGTGGCCTATTCGATTCCGCGGTCTCCTGGCGTGAAACAGCTGGTGCTGAGCCCGAAAGTGACGCTGAGCGCGCCGGCCGACGCGAACGGCCGGGCTCCCACGTCGATCGGTGTGTGGGTGAAGGGCGACGGCAAGGGCATTGACTTCGCCGCGAAACTGGTCGGCGCGGATGGTACGTCGGCCACCCTCTATCCGACTTTCATCACCTTTACCGGCTGGAAACGGGTCAACATTCCAGTGCCGAGCACCATGCCGGCGCCGATCAGCGTGAACTTCCTTGATTTCCTGCAGATCGCGCAGGCCGACGAGCCGTACAGCGGCACGCTCACCGTCGGCGGCCTGGACGCACTCTATTCACCGCGGCCGATCGTGACGCCGCCGTACGTGGCGGTGCCAAATAACCCGTCTTGGCTGCGGTTCGAGGAGAACGCGGGCGACTTCTCCCACGATGGCACCACGATTCTGACCGGTGACGACGCGCATATGCTGGCGTCTACCCCGAATTCGGCCAGTGCCAACGTGATGGCGGCGATTGCCCAGCGGGTGCCGCGGCTGCCGGCGAACGCCAAACCGGCGATGGCGCAGTTCCTCGGAGACATGTCCGACAACGGTGACCTGCCGAATTTGCAGTACGCCAACAGCAAAATGCAGGCGATCGGCGTCCCGTATCGCGACGCGGTCGGCAACCACGAGATCACCCAGGGCGCGGTGCCGGAGAACCAGAACTTCACCAAGGTCTTCGGCGACACGCATTACGCGTACCAGCAGGGAAGCGCGCAGGTGATCGTCACCGACAGCTCGCACATCGGCATCCAGAAATCGGATCCGTTCCAGGTGCCGAACGAGCCGCAGTTTCCCTGGCTGGTCCAGCAGTTGACCACCTCCAAGGCCAAAGCGATCGTGGTCGTCACGCACACTCCGGCGTACGACCCGCATGAGGCCAAGGACAGCCAGTTCAGCCGCAGCTGGGAGGCTCGCGAATACGTCCGCCTGGTGCAGCGCTACATCCAAACGCACCCGGGCAAAAACGTGGTGATGGTGTACGGGCATGCCCGCGGCTTCTCCGAGCAAATCCTTGACCCGGACGGAAATGCCACCGATGTCGCGCACGGTGGGGTTCCGCAGCTGACCTTCGCGGACCTCGGCATGCCGGCGTACGCGCCGTCCAACCAGGGCGGTTTCTATCATTTCGGCCTGCTGCACACCTCGCCGTCCGGGACCATCCAGTTCAGCGTCGAGCCGGTGCTGTCGCAGATCGCGGTGACGGCGCCGACCGGGCCGCTGGCCGTACGCAAGACGCTGCGGCTGAGCGCGACCGGCACGGCCGTGGGCGGCGACAACCTGCCGCCGCTGACGTTGCCGATCGCCGATCCGGCCTCGCACGTCTGGTCGTCGTCGGCGTCATGGATCGCCTCGGTGGACGAGCGGACCGGGGTGGTCACCGGCCGGCACGCTGGTACGGCCACGATCTCGGTCACCAGCGGTGGGGTCACCGCCACGACCACGGTGACCGTTAACGGCTAGTCGCGTACGAAACGGCGCCGGAACCAGACAAACCGGCGCCGTTTCGTTAGATTCGGCAGAATGCAACTGCAAGTGGTGTTACCGAATGAATCGGTCGGGATGGGGCGGCGGACGCTGCAGGAAATCACCCGGGCGGCCGACGCGCTCGGCTATCACACCGCGTGGCTGCCGGATCACGTGCTGCCGCCCGGTCCGTACGGGATGACCTATGGCGGCGTGTACGAGCCGCTGGTCACGCTCGGGCATCTGGCCGGTACGACCACGAATATCCGGCTCGGCACCTCGGTGTTGATTCTTCCGCTGCGCGATCCGTTCCTGGTCGCGAAACAGGTCGCGACCATCGACCGGCTGTCCGAAGGCCGGGTCACGCTCGGCGTCGGGATCGGCTGGGAGGAGTCGGAGTTCACCGCGCTGCGGTCCGATTTCGGCACGCGGGCGGCCCGTACGGACGAGGCCGTCGCGCTGCTAAGGCACCTTTTCGCGGCTGGTGCAGGCCCGTTCGAAGGCACTTTTTATGGTTTCGAAGACGGGTTCTTCGAGCCGCGGCCGGATCATCCAGTGCCGATCATGGTGGGTGGTACGTCCGACGGGGCGCTCCGGCGGGTGGCTCGGCTGGCCGACAGCTGGCAGGGATTTGGCATCGACGCCCCGAAATTCGCCGAACGGGTCGCATTCCTCAAGCAGCAGACCGATCGGCCGATTGCGGTTGGCACGCGTACGGCCTGGGACACGAGCCTGGACGACCTGATTTCCGCGGCGGTCGGCTTCGCGGCCGCCGGAGCCGAACACCTGGCCATCCATTTCGGCGAGCCGGAAGGGTATGTTGAGCGGATGTCCGCCGCAATGCACGGAATTACCGGTGCGCTAAAGAAAAGTTAGGCCGCGCGTCCGGAGTCGTACGAGCAGGTCATGCAGGGCGGGCTCGGCGGTCGGGGAGTCGGGCAGCTCGCTGTCCTGCTCCGTGTCGTCCAGCACTTGGAAAAGACCAGCGATGTCCGCCTCGAAATCACCGTCCACAGTGGAGTGTTCGGCACCAGCTTTGGTGGCGATCAGGTCCGGCAAGTACGCGGGCGCGTCGACGAGATCGACCAGCGTGGGCAGGTGCGCGACGACCTCACCAGAACGCAGCAGGTGGATGCCGGTCAGCAGGACGCGAAACGTGTAGAGCAGCGGCTTGAGGTCGTTGCCCTGCTGAAAAAGCCGCCATTGACCGCGGCCGAAACCGCGGTAATGGTGGGCGTGGTGCCTGGTCAGCAACGAAGGCGCCAGGTCGACCAGCTCGGCGTGCACCGGGCCGGTGGTCACGACCAGCGGGGACAGCAGCTGCTCCAGCACATATCCGTTGCGCCGCAACAGCAGCCGGAAGAACTTGCCCGCGTCATGGGTCACCAGGTCGATTTCGGCGCCGGCCCGAGTCCACATCCGATCGATGGTTTCCGGGCCGCCGCGCAACCCGACGACGTCGGAGAGCGGCAGGACGTGGACGCCCCGTAGATCGACATCCGAGTCGACGGACGGAAAACCGTAGAGGTGCGCACCGGACACGGTGACGAACAGCAGCTCGTACGGCTGCTCGGCTACCACGTCCCGCAGCTCCGGCATCGAGAGCTCGCGCATGTCCCGGGTCATCGCGGCACTCCGCGCAGGCGTACGTCCCGGAGCCACCCGTCGACGCGCGCGATGTTGGGCACGGCCGGCAGCGGGGTGCCGTCCATGGCGTCGTCCAGGTCGCGGTGCAGCGACAACCGCCACCGCTCGACTTCCTCCCACGACCGTTCGCCGCGTCGCACGGCCAGCAAGGCGTCCCGCTGGTCGCCGACGTCGATAGCGAGCTCGCCCGTACGCAACAGTGTTCGCGCCGACAGCAGCAGGCGCAGCAGGTGCATGACGTGCTTCCATTTCGGCTCGCCGCGCTGGCGCAGGTCTGCCTCGAGTTTCTTGAACTGGCTCAGCGTGTAGCCGTGATAGGTCTGATAAGCCAGCTGGGACAGGAAAGCCTGCCGAATGTCCAACAATTCCTGTCCGACCGGCGTGACTCGGCGGACCAGCGGCGACCAGAGCACCTCCAGGACGTTCGGATTGGCTTTCAACGCCAGCTCACAAAACCGCTCGACCTCCCAGCTGAACCACTCATCCTCGGGACCCTCAACGTGCATCGGAGGCTTGGCTAGCGACCAGAAATCCGCTGTCGGCGCGACGTAGACGCCACGCACGTCCGTGTCGGAGGCGTCTGTCGACAGACCGAAAGCGCGCGATCCGACGACGACGGCGTAGATCGTGTGGTCGTTGACGAGCTGGTGCGGATCCGAGTACAGACCCACCGCGAGGTCCTGCTGGTACGCGCGACGTAATGACAGCTGGTCGCGGGCGGCGCCGAGCGTACGACCGTCGGACAGCTTCACGGCGTACGAACCGTCCGGTTGGTCGCCGACGACCCGGCCGATGGCACCGCGCTGGACCGGCCGGCCACTGTGGTCGGCCGCGAGGTCGCGCAGCACCACCTGGGTGCCGACCGGAAGACGCGGAGCTGTCGATGCCATGAGTCCATGCTGCCCGATGGCATCAAGGGGATTTCCGCGGTTTGTACGGCCCGGCATCACCGACACGCTGTCGGTGCGGCGAGCTAGGGTGTGGGCGTGCCGGATCCAGCGACGTACCGGCCCGCGACGGGCACCATCCCCGAGTCGCCGGGCGTTTACCGATTCCGTGACCAGACGGGCCGGGTGGTCTATGTCGGCAAGGCCAAAAGCCTGCGGTCGCGGCTGAACTCCTATTTCGCGGATCCCGGTGGGCTGCACCCGCGGACGTACCAGATGGTCACCACCGCGGCGAGCGTCGACTGGACGGTGGTGGGCACCGAGGTCGAGGCGCTGCAGCTGGAGTATTCCTGGATCAAGGAATACGACCCGCGCTTCAACGTCCGCTATCGGGACGACAAGAGCTATCCGAGCCTCGCGGTCACCTTGTACGAGGAATACCCGCGGCTGCTGGTCATGCGCGGCCCCAAGCGCAAGGGCGTGCGTTATTTCGGCCCGTATTCACATGCTTGGGCGATTCGGGAAACCCTGGACCTGTTACTTCGGGTGTTCCCGTCCCGGACCTGCTCGGCCGGAGTTTTCAAGCGCTCCGGCCAGATCGGTCGGCCGTGCCTGCTCGGCTACATCGGCAAGTGTTCGGCACCATGCGTCGGCCGGGTCAGCGCCGAGGAGCACCGGGCGATCGTCGAGGACTTCTGCGACTTCATGGCCGGCAAGACGGACCAGATGATCCGCCGGTTGGAGAAGGACATGCGGGCCGCGTCCGACGACCTGGATTTCGAGCGGGCGGCCCGGTTGCGGGACGACATCGGCGCGCTGCGGCGGGCGCTGGAGAAGCAGGCGGTGGTGTTCGGCGACGGCACCGACGCCGATGTGGTGGCGTTCGCGGAGGATCCGCTGGAGGCCGCTGTGCAGGTCTTCCACGTACGAGGCGGGCGGGTGCGCGGCCAGCGCGGCTGGGTCACCGAGAAGGTGTCCGATGTGGACACTGGGCAGTTGGTGGAACAGTTCTGTACGCAGATCTACGGCGGCGAGGACAGCGAAGCGGTGCCCCGCGAGGTGCTCGTGCCACAGCTCCCGGAGGACGCCGAGGCGCTCAGCAGTTGGCTGACCGGCCTGCGCGGCAGCCGCGTCGACCTGCGGGTGCCGCAGCGCGGGGACAAGCGGGCGCTGATGGAGACGGTCCAGCGCAACGCCGGCCAGTCGCTCACGCAGCACAAACTCCGTCGAGCCGGCGATCTGACCGTACGCTCGCAGGCGCTGGCCGAGATCGCCGACGCGCTCGGCCTGGACGACGCGCCGCTGCGGATCGAGTGCTACGACATCTCGCACGTGCAGGGCACCGACGTGGTCGGGTCGATGGTTGTCTTCGAGGACGGGGTGCCGCGTAAGTCCGAATACCGGCGGTTCGCCGTACGCGGCGAAGGGACCATCGTCGAGGGTGAGCGCGGACCGGACGACACGGCCGCGATGGCCGAGGTGTTGCGCCGCCGGTTCGCTCGGTATCTGAGCGAGCGGGAATCGTCCAGCGGTGTGGTCGGCGAGGGCATCGACCCGGAGACCGGAAAGCCGAAGAAGTTCGCGTACGCACCGAATCTGCTGGTGGTGGACGGTGGCGCTCCGCAGGTGTCGTCGGCCGCCGCGGTGCTCAGCGAGCTCGGTATCACCGATGTGGTGCTGTGCGGGCTGGCGAAGCGGCTGGAGGAGGTGTGGTTGCCGGGCGAGGACTACCCGGTGATCTTGCCTCGTACGAGCGAAGGTCTTTATCTGCTGCAGCGGGTCAGGGATGAGGCGCACCGGTTCGCCATCACCTATCACCGGCAGAAGCGGTCGAAGCGGATGACGGCGTCGGCGTTGGACAGCGTGCCCGGTCTCGGCGAAACCCGGCGCAAGGCGCTGCTGAAACACTTCGGGTCATTGAAAAAGCTGCGGGCGGCCAGTGTTCAGGACATCACCGACGTGCCGGGGATAGGTTTACATACCGCACAAGCCGTACACACCGCACTTGGTGGGGTGGCGGCAAATGCCGAAGGTGGGCCGGCTACGGTGGGACAGTCTTCGTCACCGGGCGAGGGGGAATCGGCCGGTGTCGGGCTTGGGGAGCCGGATTCCTCTTATGGGGAAAATCGCTCCGCGGGGGATGCGATCGCATTTGATGCGGCGACGGGGGAAGTGCTCGAGCCGGACGCTGGGGAGGGGCAGCAGTGACCGGTGGGTCGTCGGCGCAGGCGAGGTCCGCGCAGTTCAGGTCGAGTGACAGCAGGCTGTCCACGGTGCCGTCGGTGATGGACCTGGTCATCGTGACTGGACTGTCGGGCGCGGGTCGCTCGACGGTGGCGCGTGCGCTGGAAAACGTCGGATATTACGTGGTCGACAACCTGCCCCAGTCGCTCGTCATCACGATGGCGGAGTTGGCGCAGCAAACCGGTGGCGCCGCGAGGCGAACGGCGATCGTGCTGGACGTACGCAGCCGCGCCCTTTCTTCCGACATCGCCGAGGCGATCCAGCAACTGCGAGCCCGGGACTTCCATCCGCGGGTGCTTTTCCTGGAAGCCGACGACGATGTGCTCGTACGCCGTTATGAAAGTGTGCGTCGTAAGCACCCGTTGCAGGGCGATGGCCGGCTCTTTGACGGCATCATCGCCGAGCGCGCGCTGCTCGCCAGCGCCCGCGGCGAGGCCGACCTGATCATCGACACCACCGAGCTGAATGTGAACCAGCTGCGGAACCGGGTCGAGGAGATCTTCGGCGACGAGTGGCACCGGCTGAAGGCGACCGTGCTTTCTTTCGGCTTCAAGTACGGCGTGCCCGGCGACGCGGATTTCCTGGTGGACATGCGATTCCTGCCCAACCCGCACTGGGTGCCGGAGCTGCGGCCGCTGACCGGCCAGCACCCGGACGTGGCCGACTTCGTGCTCAAGCAGCCGGGAGCCGCGCAGTTCCTGTCTCGATATGCGGCACTGCTGACCGATGTCGTCGACGGTTTCGCCGGTGAGGGCAAGCAGTATTTGACCGTGGCGGTCGGTTGTACGGGCGGCAAGCACCGCAGCGTCGCCACCGCCGAGCGGCTCGGGGCGATGCTGGAAGAGAGCAAGCTGCCGGTCCGGGTGGTTCACCGCGATCTGGGGCGGGAGTGACCAGGGTGCGGGCCCGCGCGGGAAAGGTCGCCAAGCCACGGCGGACGCCGAAGCTGCGGGTTGTCGCGATCGGCGGTGGCCACGGCTTGGCCGCGTCCGTACGAGCCCTGAAGCACCTCGACCAGCCGGGTCGCCGGCTGGACCTGAGCGCGGTCGTGTCGGTCGCCGACGACGGTGCGTCCTCGGGTCGCGTACGCTCCGAGCTGGGCATCCTGCCACCCGGTGACCTGCGTAAATCGCTGGTCGCGCTGGCTGGAGACAGTCCGACCGCGGTCACCGCGGCGACGTTGTTCGAACACCGCCTCGGCGGCACCGGGCCGTTGGCCGGGCACGCTGTGGGCAATCTGATCCTCGCCGGGCTGCTGGAACAGCTCGGCGACGCACCGACCGCGCTGGCCGCCGCCGCCGCGATGCTGGACGCCCGGGGGCGGGTGTTGCCAGCCGCGGAACGGCCGTTGGTGCTGGGTGGTGAGGTAGTGACGGCGGGATCCGACCGAGCCGAAAAGGTCGGTGGGCAGGCCGCACTCGTCCGCGCCAGAGGCCGGATTCGCCGGCTCTGGATCGATCCGGAAGACGTGCCGGCCTGTCCGGCGGCGGTCCAGGCGATCGAGGCCGCGGACGCGGTGGTGATTGGTCCTGGCTCGTGGTTCACCAGTGTGCTGGCGCCCCTGTTGGTGCCCGGGATAGGGGCCGCGGTGGCGCGGACCCGGGCGAAAGTGGTGCTGGTGCTCAATTTGGCAGCCGGTCCTGGGGAGACCGAGGGGATGACGGCGGCGGCCCATGTGGACGTGCTGGCCGAGCATCTGCCGGGGCTGCGATGCGACGCGATCGTCACCGATCCGTCCGTGGCGCCGGCCAATTCAGAAGTGACAACCAAACTGGACTCTGCCGCCGCGGCAATGGGGGCGCGCGTGATCCACGCGCCGGTGGCGGCAGCCGATGGGACACCTCGTCATGACCAGTCTTTGCTGGCGGCGGCTCTGTGGGGGGCACTGGATGGGGCGTACGAGAGGATGGCGGTGGACTCATGGCGATGACAGCAGCGGTCAAGGATGAACTGAGTCGGCTCACCGTTACCAAGCCGTGCTGCCGAAAAGCCGAGATGGCCGCGTTGCTGCGGTTCGCCGGCGGGCTGCACATTGTGGGCGGCAGGGTCATCGTGGAAGCCGAGTTGGACACCGGCGCCGCGGCCCGGCGGCTACGCCGGGAGATCACCGAGGTCTATGGGCACTCCAGCGAGATCCAGGTGCTGGCGTCCGGCGGGTTGCGGCGCGGGAGCCGCTACATCGTCCGGGTGAGCCGGGACGGCGAGGCGTTGGCCCGCCAAACTGGTCTGCTCGATCTGCGCGGCCGGCCGGTGAGAGGGCTGCCGCCGCAAGTGGTGTCGGCGGGTCTTTGTTGCACGGAAGCGGCCTGGCGAGGTGCCTTCCTCGCGCATGGCTCACTGACCGAGCCGGGCCGCTCGGCGTCGCTGGAGATCACCTGTCCGGGCCCGGAAGCGGCGTTGGCGCTGGTGGGCGCCGCGCGCCGATTAGGTATCTCGGCGAAGGCCCGAGAAGTGCGCGGCGTCGACCGCGTGGTCGTACGAGACGGGGACGCCATTGGCGCCCTGCTCACCCGGATCGGCGCGCACGCGAGCGTACTGGCCTGGGAAGAACGCCGGATGCGCCGCGAAGTCCGAGCGACCGCCAACCGGCTGGCCAACTTCGATGATGCCAACCTCCGCCGCTCCGCCCGCGCCGCGGTCGCCGCCGGTGCCCGAGTCGAGCGGGCGCTGGAAATCCTCGGTGGTCAGGCTCCAATGCACCTGATCGAGGCCGGCCGGTTGAGATTGACGCACAAACAGGCTTCCCTGGAGGAGCTGGGACAACTGGCGAATCCGCCACTGACCAAGGACGCCGTCGCCGGTCGCATAAGGCGTTTGCTTGCTCTCGCTGACAAACGCGCCAGCGAAATGGGCATTCCCGACACCGAGTCGAGTGTCACCCAGGACATGCTGGCCCAGTAGATCTTTGTTTTCGGTGGTGCGGTTGGGGACAGTTCCCCATTTCTGGACAACTGGTCAGGTCTCGAGTGCGGGACAAAACCCCGCACTCGACGTCAAGTGCGGGACAAAACCCCACAGCCGGCGGGAATCCAGCCCCACCCGCAGATCGACGCACAGTCGGAAAGTGGTGGCAATCACGTACGTTTCTTGAATCGATCTAGAGGGTCCGGTAGTGGTACGCCAGCCTGGGTCGATAGGCTCGCGAGTGACGACCAGTGTGAGGTGTTCCGCAGCGGCGTTGGGTCGCTGGAGACCACCTCAGATCGAGGAGAGAATCCGCGTGACGATCCGTGTAGGCATCAACGGCTTCGGCCGCATCGGCCGCAACTTCTTCCGCGCCGTGCTGGCCTCCGGTGCGGATGTCGAGGTGGTCGGTGTCAACGACCTCGTCGACAACGCGACCCTGGCGCACCTGCTCAAGTACGACAGCATTCTCGGCCGGCTCAACGCTGAGGTCAGCTATGACGACGAGAACATCACCGTCAACGGCAAGGTCGTGCGCGCGAGCGCCGAGCGTGACCCCGCGAACCTGCCGTGGAAGGACCTCGGCGCGGACATCGTCATCGAGTCGACCGGGTTCTTCACCGACGGCGAGAAGGCGAAGGCGCACCTGGCGGCCGGCGCCAAGAAGGTCATCATCTCCGCGCCGGCGAAGAACGACGACGTGACCGTGGTGATGGGTGTCAACCACGAGACGTACAAGCCCGCCGAGCACGCCATCATCTCCAACGCGTCCTGCACCACGAACTGCCTCGCGCCGCTGGCGAAGGTGCTGAACGACAGCTTCGGCATCGAGCGCGGCCTGATGACGACGATCCACGCGTACACGCAGGACCAGAACCTGCAGGACGCGCCGCACAAGGACCTGCGCCGGGCCCGTGCGGCCGCGCTGAGCATCATCCCGACCTCGACCGGTGCCGCGAAGGCGATCGGCCTGGTGCTGCCGGAACTGAAGGGCAAGCTGGACGGGTACGCGCTGCGGGTGCCGGTGCCGACCGGTTCGGCGACCGACCTGACCGCGACGCTGACCAACGAGGCGTCCGTGGACGACATCAACGCCGCGTTCAAGGCGGCTGCCGAGGGCCCGCTCAAGGGCTACCTGGTCTACAACACCGACCCGATCGTGTCGGCCGACATCGTCACGCACCCGGCGTCCTGCATCTTCGATGCGCCGCTGACCAAGGTCATCGGCAACCAGGTCAAGGTCCTGGGCTGGTACGACAACGAGTGGGGCTACTCGAACCGCCTCGTCGACCTCGCCGCGTACGTCGGGTCGTCTCTGTAGTGAGCACTGTAGTGAGCACTGAAGTGAGCACCGCTGTCGTTCGTACGCTTGACGACCTGCTGAAGGCCGGTGTCGCCGGCGCAAAGGTCCTCGTACGCGTGGACCTGAACGTGCCGCTGGACAACGGCCGGATCACCGACGACGGCCGGATCAAGGCCGTGCTGCCGACGGTGAACAAGTTGCGCGAGGCCGGCGCTCAGGTGGTTCTGCTGAGCCATTTGGGCCGGCCGAAAGGCAAGCCGGATGTCGCGTACTCGCTGAATCCGGTCGCGATCCGGCTGTCCGAGCTGCTCGACGCGCCGGTCGCTTTCGCCACCGACACAGTGGGGGAAAGCGCGAAAGCGGCCGTCGCGGGCCTGGAAAACGGCGGCGTCGCGCTGCTGGAGAATGTGCGTTTCGACTCGCGCGAGACGTCCAAGGACGAAGCGGAGCGACAGGCGTTCGCAACCGAACTCGCCGCATTCGGTGAGTCCTATGTGGACGATGCTTTCGGCGCCGTACACCGCAAGCACGCCAGCGTTTTCGAACTCGCGCGCAAGCTTCCGCGTTATGCCGGGTTGCTGGTCGCGACCGAGCTGGCAGTGCTGCGCCGGCTCACCACCGATCCCCAGCGGCCGTACGCGGTCGTTCTCGGTGGCTCGAAAGTGTCAGACAAGCTCGGTGTTATCCAATCCCTGCTGCCCAAAGTCGACAAACTGCTGGTTGGTGGCGGGATGTGCTTCACCTTCCTCAAAGCCCAGGGCAAAGAGGTCGGCGGCTCGCTGCTGGAAGAGGACCAGGTCGAGGTCTGCAAGCAACTGCTCGCCGACGCCGGCGACAAGCTGGTGTTGCCGGTGGACGTGGTGGTCGCCGAGGCGATCATCCCGGACGCGTTGGTGAAGGTGGTCGCTGCCGACGAGATTCCGGACAACCTCAAGGGCCTTGATATTGGCCCGGCTTCGGTGGCGCTGTTTGCGGACATACTCAAAACCGCGAAAACGGTGTTCTGGAATGGCCCGATGGGCGTTTTCGAAGTGGCTCCGTTCGCTGGCGGTACGCGTGGTGTCGGCGAAGCCGTCGCCGCGGTCTCGGGTCTATCGGTGGTCGGTGGCGGTGATTCGGCCGCGGCCGTACGCCTGCTAGAACTGGGCGAGGATTCTTTCGGGCACATCTCCACCGGAGGTGGCGCTTCGCTGGAGTTCCTGGAGGGCAAGACCTTGCCCGGCCTCGAAGCGCTGGAGGACTAAGAAACTATGGCCCGTACCAAGGCGGCCACCACCGGTCGCCGGCCGTTGATCGCCGGCAACTGGAAGATGAACCTCAACCACCTTGAGGCCATCTCGGTGACGCAGAAGATCGCGTTCAGCCTCTCCGAGGAGCAGTTGACCGACGTCGAGGTGGTCGTGCTGCCACCCTTCACCGACCTTCGCAGCGTGCAGACGCTGATTGGCGGCGACCGGCTGTTGCTCGGTTATGGAGCGCAGGATCTGTCGCCGCACGATTCCGGTGCGTATACCGGCGATGTCAGTGGTCCGATGTTGGCCAAGCTCGGCTGCCAGTACGTGGTGATCGGCCACTCCGAGCGCAGACAGCATCACGCCGAGACCGACGACGTCGTCAACGCGAAGGTCAAAGTGGCCCGAAAGCACGGCATCGCACCGATTCTGTGCGTCGGCGAGGGCCTGTTGGTGCGGAAAGAGAATGGTCATGTCGAGCACTGCACGCTCCAACTGCGGGCGGCACTGGCCGGTGTGAAGGCGGAGACCATCCTGGGCAGCGACCCGAAGGGCGACCGCGCGCCGGTCGACCTTGTCATCGCGTACGAACCGGTCTGGGCGATCGGCACCGGCGAAGTGGCCACCGCGGCGGATGCTCAGGAAGTGTGCGCGGTTCTACGGGCCACCATTGAGGAGTTGTACGACGTGGATGTCGCGAAAGGCATTCGTATCCTCTATGGCGGCTCGGTTAAATCATCAAATGTGGCTGGAATTATGGCCGAAGCGGACGTCGACGGCGCGCTTGTTGGCGGCGCCAGCCTGGATCCGGAGGAGTTCGCCCGGATTTGCCGGTTCCGTGAGCATGTGACAGCGTAACCATTCGATAGCTGGCGCAACCAGAGGGCCCACCTGTTATCGCAGGTGGGCCCGCCTTTATATGCACCCAAAAGGTCTGAACCCAATACTTGGATCCGACCCCGCTGGTCCGGCTTTATTACTAGTAGGTCACGATTCTGCGTCGGGGTTGGCGTTTTCCGCACGCGGGCATGCTCGACGGCATTAGAGTCCAGCCGGTTCGTGGTTGTCGGGCCACGCCGCGTACCGGCCATCAGTTACCGAAAGGCAGACGGAGTCCATGACGCAATCGGTTGGCGAAACCGAACTCGGCCACACTCCGGAGATGGTGCCGCAGGAGTCCGGCGCCGAGATTCGGGGTCGTTCCCTGTGGCAGATCGCATTGCGGCGGTTGCGCCGCGACAAGGCCGCGATGTTCGGCGTCGGCCTGGTGCTCTTCTTTGTGCTGTTGGCGCTCCTGCGTCCGTTGCTGGACCTGATCGCCGGTGTCGACCCGTTCACCTTCGACGCCAGCTCGGTCACGTCGGCAGGTTTGCCGATCGGCCCGATCGGCGGCATTTCCGCACACCACTGGCTGGGCGTTGAGCCGTCCACCGGCCGCGACTTGATGGCCCGGTTGCTGTACGGGGTCGCCACCTCGCTGATCGTGTCCGTCGTTTCGGCGATCGTCGCGGTCGGCGTCGGCGTGGTCACCGGCATCGCCGCCGGCTATTTCGGGGGCTGGGTGGACAGCCTGATCAGCCGGATCGTGGACGTGCTGCTGGGCTTCCCGCAGCTGCTGTTCCTGATCGCGCTCACCCCGCTGATCGCGAACCGGCTGAATTCGTTCGGCATCGACTCGACCTCGCCGTTCTGGCGCGGCCTCATCCTGGTGATGGTCATCTCGGTGTTCGGCTGGCCTTACTTCACCCGCGTCATCCGTGGCCAGGTGCTGTCGCTGCGAGAGCGCGAGTTCGTTGACGCGGCCCGTACGGTGGGCGCGAGTGGCGGCCACATTCTGTTCCGGCAGATCCTGCCGAACCTGTGGGCCCCGATCATCGTCTTCACCAGCCTGATCATCCCGGTCTACATCACCGTCGAGGCGTCGCTGGCCTACCTGGGCGTCGGGTTCGTGACACCGACCGCCTCGCTGGGCGTCATTCTTCAGGACGCGGTCAGCTGGTCGACAGTCGTACCGTCGTATTTCTTCCTCCCGGGCCTGGTGCTTTTCCTGATCGTGCTCGGGTTCAACATCTTTGGGGACGGGCTGCGCGACGCACTCGACCCGAGGTCCAGCCACTGAGTTCTCGGCGTCTGGAAACACCGGCGGCAGTCCGGCCGTCGCACTCTTGGGGGAATCCAATGAGGGATGCAGGAAGGGTAGGGAGCGCATGACGCTCAGCAGAAACCGAGCCGTGAGATGGCTCGCGGTCGGTGCCGCGGTCGCGATTTTGACGACCGCCTGTGGCACTCCAGATTCCGGGAGTTCCGGGGGAAGCGGCGGTGCTGACCACAAGGGCGGCACGCTGACGTTGCTGGACCAGTCCGACTTCGAGCACTTGGACCCGGCGCGTAACTACGTGGCCTCGCAGCAGCATGTCGCAGTGCTCTATGCGCCCACCTTGACCTCTTATGTCAACGCGGCCGGCGTGGCCGGTACGGCGATCGCGGGCGACGCGGCCACCGACACCGGTACGAAGAACGCCGACGCCAGCGTCTGGTCCTTCACGATTCGCCAGAACCTGAAGTGGCAGGACGGCAAAGAGGTCACCTGTGAGGACTTCCTGTACGGCGTGAAGCGGTCCTTCTCGGACATCCTCACCGACGGCCCGCAGTACCAGAAGCAGTACTTGCTGGGTGGTAAGAACTACAAGGGCGTTTACCTTGACCCGAACGGCCTGCCGTCGGTCACCTGCAAGGGCGACACCATCACGTACAAGTTGGCTCAGGGTGTGCCTGACTTCAACTACACCGTATCGATGGGTATCTTCGCGGCCGTCCGTAAAGACAAGGACACCAAGGAGAAGTACGACGACCAGCCGTTCTCGTACGGCCCGTACATGATCAAGTCCCACGTGCGCGACCAGTCGCTCACGCTGGTTCGCAACAAGTACTGGGACCAGAGCCTGGACAAGGTTCGGAAGAACCTGCCGGACGAGTTCGACTTCAAGTTCGGTCTGGACGCCTCGGTCATCACCGACCGGCTGATCCAGGACAAGGGCGCTGACCAGGCGACGATGACCTTCGGCAACACCCAGGTCACCGCGCAGCAGGCTCAGCAGGTGTTGAACGACCCGAAGCTGAAGGCCCGTTCGGTCGTCGGCCTCGACGGCTTCACCTGGTATATCGCGGTCAACACCAAGAAGGTCCCGGACCAGAAGTGCCGGCAGGCCTACAACTACGCGATGAACAAGCAGACCGCGCTCACCGCGTTCGGTGGCCCGGCCTTCGGTGACATCGCGACGAGCATCATCGCGCCGACCCTGAAGGCGTACAAGAAGGCCGACCCGTACAACCTGGGCAGCAAGCCCGAGGGTGACCCGGCGATGGCCAAGCAGCTGCTCGCGCAGTCGCCGACCTGCCAGAAGAACATCAAGTTCGACTACTCGCAGACCCCGACCGGTGACCGGCTGGCCGCCGCGGTGAAGGACGGGTTCGCCCGGGCCGGCATCACCGTGACCGCCAACCCGATCCCGCGTAAGCAGTACTACACCACCGTCGGCAAGCCGGCGGTCGAGGACGAGCTGGTGTACGTGGGTTGGGGTGCTGACTGGCCGTCGGCTTCCACCGTGATCCCGCCGCTGTTCGATGGCGCGCAGATCATCCCGGAAGGCAACCAGAACTACTCCCAGCTAAACGACCCGGCGATCAACAGCAAGATCTACTCGATCGCCAAGAACCCCGACTCCGATGCCCAGCAGCCGCAGTGGGGCGACCTGGACATCGCGATTCAGCAGACCGGCGCGACCATCCCGCTCCGGTATGAGAAGGCCGTGTACCTGGTGGGCTCCAAGGTCACCGGTGCGCACCTGCACTCCGAGTACTCCGATGTCAGCCTGCTGAATATCGGTGTCTCACAGTAGAAATCTCGACAAACGGCCACGATGTGGTGCGCCGGCTCACCGGCCGGCGCACCACCTCTGGTCAGCGAAGGTTTTCTCGCACCGTCCCCAGTCGAGGCCGTCCAGATGAGACGGTGACCGAGGCCGACCCACCGGCCGTTGACCAGGAAGACCACGATGATTCGCTACATTCTCCGGCGCCTGCTCCTGGCGGTGTTGACGCTTTTCGTGCTGTCGGTGGTTTGCTACGGGTTGTTCTACGCGATCCCGACCGACCCGGCTGCCGTCTCCTGCTCGAAGCAGTGCACTCCGCAGAACCTGGCCGGCGCGCGGCACAAGCTGGAGCTGGACATCCCGATCCAGTGCCAGTACCTGCGTTTCGTCAAGGGCCTGGTGACTGAGCGGCATTACGCCAACATGACGGGTCCGAAGGACTTCATCGGGTGCCCATCGGTCGGGGCGGCGACCCCCGAAAGCTACAACTGCGCTGCACCCTGTCTGGGCTACTCGTTCGCCCGAGATACCGGCGTGAACGACCTGATAGGACCAAAACTTCCGGTAACAGTGTCACTAACCCTGTACGCGGCCATTCTCTGGATTCTGATGGGCGTCGGCGCCGGCATTGTTTCCGCTCTGAAGCCCCGAAGTCTGATGGACCGCGTGGTGATGGTGCTGGCCCTCGCGGGTGTCTCGCTGCCGACGTTCTTCACCGGTCTGACGATTCAGAAGTTCGTTGTCGACCAGGGATACTGGCCGATCCGCCCGGACTACTTCTCGCCGTTCAGTCAACCGTGGTTCTTCCTGCAGGCGATGTTCCTGCCCGCTTTCGTGCTGGCGATCGCGAACGCGGCGATCTATGCCCGGCTGACTCGGGCGAACATGCTGGAAACCCTGAACGAGGACTACATCCGTACGGCCCGAGCCAAGGGTCTGCGAGAACGCAGAGTCGTGGTGAAGCATGCCCTGCGGGCCGCGCTGACGCCGCTGGTGACGATCGCCGGCCTGGATATTGGTGCGCTGCTCGGTGGCGCCATCATCACCGAGAAGGTCTTCAACATCCAGGGACTCGGGTTCCTGATCGTGGACGCGGTCAACAACCTCGACTTCCCGGTAATCACCGCGGTGACACTGCTCGCGGCGGCGTTCATCGTGTTCCTGAACCTGATCGTCGACCTGCTCTACGGCGTGATCGACCCGAAGGTCCGGCTGTCCTAGCTCGACTCATCGACGGTGTCCGGCGTTTTATCGCCGGGCACCGTCGGCGTGTCGGAGCGAGCGCGTATCCTTGACCACAGCCACACTCGTGTGGCCCATCCTGTCAGTACAGAGAGGCTCCAGCTGAGATGACCCTGGCCCTGTCCATCGTGCTCGTCATCGCGAGCGTGCTGCTGATCGTGCTGGTCCTGCTCCACAAGGGCAAGGGCGGCGGCCTGTCGAGCATGTTTGGCGGCGGTGTCAGCTCGCAGCTCTCCGGCTCGTCGATCGCGGAGAAGAACCTGGACCGGATCACCATCGGTGTCGGGATCCTGTGGTTCGTCTGCGCGATCGGGCTCGGGCTGCTGCTGAAGTTCAACCTCTAGTTCCCGCTGCTGGCGGGACATTCCGCCAATAACGGACGATCTTCCGGTGGATTCGCAGAACCTGGCCTCGTGCCGGTTTCCGGGTCCCGTAACATCTGTTGACTATACGTTTAGCGGCGACCAGACAGGAGCATGCTGTGGCTGGTGGGAACGCCATTCGGGGCACTCGGGTCGGGGCTGGACCGATGGGGGAGGCAGAGCGCGGTGAGTCCGCCCCCAGGCGGCACATCGGCTTCTACTGCGCCAACGGTCATGTCACCCGACCGGCCTTCTCCATGGAGATCGAGGTGCCGGATCTGTGGGACTGCCCGCAGTGCGGGTTGCCGGCCGGCCAGGACGAGGAGCACCCGCCGGCGGCTCCGCGCAACGAGCCGTACAAGACGCATCTCGCGTACGTGCGAGAGCGCCGCTCGGACGCCGACGGTGCCGCGATTCTTGACGAGGCGCTGAACCGCCTCCGCGAGCGTCGCGGGGAGTAGCAAACCAAAAAAGAGGCGCCACCGGAGTTCCGGTAGCGCCTCTTTTGCTTTTCTAGCGGGGAATCTGGCCGGCGGCAGCTTCGTCGACCAGCCAGCGGGTGGCGGTACGCCCGTGCGCGCCAGCGGCCGGCACCTCGGTCAGGGTGGCGCCGGACAGGGCCCGGCCGACCGCCTCGGCCTTGTCCGGGCCGCCCACCACCAGCCACACCTCGTCGGCGGTGTTGATGGTCGGGAACGTCAGGCTCAGCCGGATCGGCGGCGGCTTCGGGCTGTTGAGGACGGCCACCACGGTCCGCTGCGAACGACCCGCCTCCGAATCGGGGAAGATCGACGCCACGTGGCCCTCACCGCCCACGCCGAGCAGGAGCACATCGAAGACCGGCAGCTTGCCGCCGCCGTCCGCGATCAGGTCTTCGGCGTACCGACTGGCCGCGGCCGCCGCGTCGTCGCCGTCCGGCCCGTCGCTCGTGGGATAGCGGTGGACGCGCTTGGGGTCCAGCGGCAGCTTCTCCAGGAAGACCTCCCGAGCCTGCTCGTCGTTGCGCTCCGGGTCGCCGTCCGGTACGAACCGCTCGTCGCCCCACCACAGGCTGACCCGGCCCCAGTCGACCGAGTCCCGGGCGGGGGAGTCGGCCACTGCCGCGAGGGTCGCGGTGCCGACCGTACCGCCGGTGAGCACCGCGGTGGCCTCACCACGGGCGGCCTGCGCGTCGGCCAGCTTGGTGATCAGCCGAGCCGCTACCGCCTGCGCCAGCGTTTCCTTGTCCGGGTGCACTACTACGGACGGGGCCGTGGTCATCCTTGTCTCCCACTCTCTCGTCGCACTGCCGCCTGCGTGACAATCGGATTCCGATTGTCACGCAGGCGCACGCCTAGGCGGTGGCCTTCTTGGCGGCCGACTTCTTGGCCGGAGCCGCCTTGGCGGTGGCTTTTGCGTCGGCGTCCAGGGACGGTACGCCCTTGTTCAACGTGTCCGCGTAAACGTCGTCCGGGTCGAGCCGGCGCAGCTCCTCGGCGAGGCACTCGTTCAGCTTCCGGCGGGCCAGCGCGAGCCGGCGGGTCGGTTGGTTGGGCTGGTCGAGGGTCGCGGTCAGGCCGTCCGGGCGCTCCAGGACGACCGGGCCGCTCGCGCGCTCCAGCCGTACGCTGACGATCCCCGGACCCTTGTTCGTCTTGCGCCGGACCGGGCACTTCAGCGCGTACGCCAGCCAGCCGGCCAGCAGCTCGGTGGAGGCGCTGGACGCCTCTCCGCTGACCACTGCCTCGGTGACCTGGTCGTACGGCGGCTGGTCGAGCGCGGCGGCGAGCGCGGCCCGCCACAGGGTGAGCCGGGTCCAGGCGAGGTCGGTGTCGCCCTCGCTGTAGCCCTCACGGCGCTTGGCGAGCGCGGTGACCGGCCGCTTGCTGGTCATCGCGTCGGTGATCCGCCGGGTAGCGATCTTGCCGATCGGGTCCTGCGCCAGGTTGGCCGGCGGGTCGCTCGGCCAGTACGCCACCACCGGGGCGTCGGACAGCAGCAGCGGCAGCACCACCGAGTCGGCGTGGCTGGCCAGCTCGCCGGAGATCCGCATGACGACCACGTCGCTCGCGCCGGCGTCGCCGCCGACACGGATCTCCGCGTCCATCCGCGACTTCCCGCGTTTTTCGCCGGTCAGTACGACGATGACCCGGCAGGGGTGTTCCCGGCTCGCGTCGTTGGCCGCCGCGATGACCGGCTCGCTCTCGTCCGCGGTGGTGATGACCACCAGCGTGAGCACCCGGCCGAGCGCGACCGCGCCGCCGGAGTGCCGCATCTCGGTGAGCCGGTGGTCGATCGCCGACGACGTGGTGTCGGACAGGGTGACGATCACGGCCGCCTCCAGGTACGCCCGTTGCGGGCCATCATCTCGTCAGCGGACGCCGGACCCCAGGTGCCGGACGTGTACGGGTCGGGCTGGCCCTGCTGGGCCCAGAACTCCTCGATCGGGTCGAGGATCTTCCAGGACAGCTCGACCTCCTCGTGCCGCGGGAACAGCGGCGGATCGCCGAGCAGCACGTCCAAAATCAGCCGCTCGTACGCCTCCGGAGACGCCTCGGTGAACGACGCGCCGTAGCCGAAGTCCATCGTGACGTCCCGGACCTCCATCGAGGTGCCCGGCACCTTGGAGCCGAACCGCATGGTCACGCCCTCGTCCGGCTGCACGCGTACGACCAGCGCGTTCTGCCCCAGCTCCTCGGTCGCGGTGGACTCGAAAGGCAGGTGCGGGGCGCGCTTGAAGACCACCGCGATCTCGGTGACGCGGCGACCGAGCCGCTTGCCGGTCCGCAGGTAGAACGGCACCCCGGCCCAGCGCCGGGTGTCGATCTCGAGCTCGATGGCCGCGTACGTCTCGGTGATGCTCTTTTTGGAGATGCCGTCTTCCTGCAAATAGCCGATGACCTTCTCGCCGCCCTGCCAGCCGTTCGCGTACTGGCCGCGCGCGGTGGACTGGGACAGGTCAGCCGGCAGGCGTACCGCGGAGAGGACTTTTTCCTTCTCCTGGCGCAGATCCTTCGCGTCGAAGGAGACCGGCTCCTCCATTGCGGTGAGCGCCAGCAGCTGCAGCAGGTGGTTCTGGATGACGTCCCGGGCAGCGCCGATGCCGTCGTAGTAACCGGCGCGGCCACCGATGCCGATGTCCTCGGCCATGGTGATCTGCACGTGGTCGACGTAGTTGGCGTTCCAGATCGGCTCGAACATCTGGTTGGCGAAGCGCAGCGCCAGGATGTTCTGGACGGTCTCCTTGCCCAGGTAGTGGTCGATCCGGAAGACCGACTCGGGCGGGAAGATCTCGTCGACGACGTTGTTCAGCTCGCGAGCGCTCTTCAGGTCGTGCCCGAACGGCTTCTCGATGACCACCCGGCGCCACTCGCCGGGCAGCTGGTCGGACAGGCCGGAGCGGTGGAGTTGCTTGCACACCACCGGGAACGCGCTCGGCGGGATGGACAGGTAGAACGCGTGGTTGCCGTTGGTGCCCCGGGTCTCGTCGAGCTCCTTGATCGTACGGGCCAGCTCGTCGAAGGCGTTGTCGTCGTCGAAAGAGCCTGGTACGAAACGGAAACCCTCGGCCAGCTGCTTCCAGACCGACTCGCGGAACGGCGTACGGGAATGCGCCTTCACCGCGTCGTGCACGATCTGCGCGAAATCCTGCTTCGCCCAGTCGCGGCGAGCGAACCCGACCAGTGCGAAGCCGGGCGGCAGGAGGCCCCGGTTGGCGAGGTCGTACACGGCCGGCATGAGCTTCTTGCGGGCAAGGTCTCCGGTGACCCCGAAGATCACCAGCCCGCAGGGGCCGGCGCTGCGCGGCAGCCGACGGTCCCGCGGGTCGCGCAGCGGGTTCGCCCAGCCGGGCGGCGGGTCGAGCGACGGCCGCTCGGCCGTCTGTGCTGAATCGGTCATCCGGTGGACTCCACGGCTTTGAGGATCCGGTCAATGCCGGCGGAACGGTCGGTCAGGTGGAAGCGGAACACCGGTCGGCCGCGGCCTTCCAGCACCGAGCCGTCCCCGGCGGCCTGCGACTTTTGCAGGGTGCCAAAGGAGAACGGCTGGTTCGGGATCTCCAGATCGTCGGCGACCACGCCGGTGATCTGCAGGAACACACCCACTGGCGTGCCACCCTTGTGGAACTGCCCGGTGGAGTGCAGGAACCGTGGCCCCCAGCCAAAAGTGACCGCGTGCCCGGACCGCTTCGACAACGGGTCGCGTACGCTCGCCAGCTTCTTGTCGGCGTGCCGGTCCAAATACGCTTGCACGGCAACGTAACCGTGGTCGCCGAGCGCGCCGAGAACCTTGCCGATCGCATCGTCCACAGTGGACGCTCCGGCCAGCAGCTCGGCCGGTCCGAAGACCTGCACCGGGCCGTCGGTGAAGACCGGCTCGGTGTCGGACTGCGCGGAGGCCGGGTTGGCCAGCAGATCGCGGGTGGCCTGCTTGGCGGCCTCCACGTCCGGCTGGTCGAAGGGGTTGATGCCGATCACCCGGCCGGCCAGCGCGGTGGCGAACTCCCAGACCAGGAACTGCGCGCCGAGCGGGCCGTTGACCGCGACATCGCGGCCGGCGCCGGCAGCCTCGCCGACGTGCAGTGAACCGCCGACAGTGACGGCAAGCACGTCGTCACCTGTGGTCCCGGCGGCGGTGGGGGACTCGACCGCGACCGGCAGGATGCCCTTGCCTTCCTTGCCGGTCGACTCGGCGAGCAGCTGCTCGGCCCAGTCGCCCAGACCCACCAGCCCGGTGCCGTCGGAGGCGATCACGATCTTGTCGCGACCGGCTTTGTACGCGGCGCCAAGGGCAACACCGAGCGCGACCGCCGGGCCGTCTGGATCAGCCAGCGAGCCGCGTACGGCTTCGGCCTGGTCCAGCAGCTCGGAAATGTCGATGCCGGCCAACGCGCTGGGCACCAGGCCGAAAGCGGTGAGCGCCGAATAGCGGCCGCCGACATTCGGATTCGCCAGGAAGACGGCTCGTACGCCGGCCTCTTTCGCCGACTTTTCCAGCGGCGAACCGGGATCGGTGACTACGACCAATCGTTTGTTCGCGTCCGCCTCGGAAAGTCCGGCGTCGACGAACGCTTTCACGTACGCGCGGCGGTGACTGTCGGTCTCGACGGTGCCGCCCGACTTGGAAGAGACGACCAGGATCGTACGGTCGAGATTCTCGGCCAGCGCGGCCCGAACCTGGCCAGCGTCGGTGGTGTCGAGGGTGACCAGCGACTTGCCGACGGTCTCGGTGATGACCTCGGGCGCCAGCGACGAGCCGCCCATGCCGGCGAGCACGATGTGGTCCAGGCCCTCGGCGACCAGCTCCTCGCGGAGTTTTGCCAGCGGCTCGACCAAAGCGCGCGACTCGCTCGCCAGGTCCAGCCAGCCCAGGCGCTTGGACGACTCCGGCTGGGCATCCGGACCCCACAACGTGTCGTCGCCGGCGGACAGCTTGGCTGCCACGTCGTCGGCCTTGAAAGCGACCAGCACGTCAGCGGCGCCGGCCACGTCGTACGCGCCGACGACCTGCAGGCCGCCGGCGGCCGCATTCCCGACCTCGTCGTCCTGCTTTTTGCCTTGCTCAGCACCGAAGCCGGTCACGCGGCACCGCCGGCGAGCTGCTTCTCGACGGTCTCCAGCAGCTGCTTCCAAGAGACCTCGAACTTGTCGACGCCTTCGTCCTCCAGGACCTTGACGACATCGTCGAGATCGATGCCGACGGCGGTCAGCTTGTCGAGGGCGGCTTGCGCGTCCTCGTACCCGCCGGTGACCGTGTCACCCTTGATCTCGCCGTGGTCCGCGGTCGCGTCCAGGGTCGCCTCGGGCATCGTGTTGACGACGCCTGGAGCCACCAGTTCGACCACATAGCGGGTGTCCGGGAAAGCTGGGTCCTTCACGCCGGTCGACGCCCAGAGCGGACGCTGCGGGTGGGCGCCGGCGGCGGCCAGGGCCTTCCAGCGATCCGACCCGAAGGCCTTTTCGTAATGCTGGTACGCGAGTCGAGCGTTCGCGATCGCCGCGGAGCCGCGAAGAGCTTTCGCCTCGTCCGAGCCGATTTTGTCGAGCCGCTTGTCGACCTCGGTGTCCACCCGGGACACGAAGAACGACGCGACCGACTCGATCTTGCTCAGGTCGTGGCCGTTTTCCTTGGCCTTTTCCATGCCGGTCAGGAAAGCCTCGGCTACCGCGTCGTACCGCTCGAGCGAGAAGATCAGCGTCACGTTGATGCTGATGCCGGCCGCGAGCGCCTCGGTGATGGCCGGCAGACCTTCCAGGGTGGCCGGGATCTTGATGAAGGCATTTTCGCGATCGACCAGCCACCACAGCGCTTTCGCCTCCGCCACGGTGTTCTTGGTGTCCCGGGCGAGCCTCGGGTCGACCTCGATGGACACCCGGCCGTCGGCGCCGTTCGAGGCGTCGTACGCCGGACGCAGCACGTCAGCGGCCCAGCGCACGTCGTACGTCGTGATGCTGCGTACAGCCTCGTCGATCGACACCTTGCGGCTCGCGAGATCGCGGGTCTGCTCGTCGTACTCGTCGCCGTGTTCCAGCGCCTTGGCGAAAATCGTCGGGTTGGTAGTCACCCCGACGACGTGCTTGTCGTGCATCAGCGCTTCCAGACCGCCGGTCCGCAGCCGGCCGCGGTCCAGGTCGTCGAGCCAGATCGCCACCCCCGCGGCGGACAGCTCGGCCAGTGGACCGCCCTTGTTCTCTGTCACTGCCATCACTCCCAGAATCTTCGGTTGAATGATTAACGACTGCTGGCCTGCTGAATGCTTTCCTTCGCTGCCTGGACAACCGCTGCCGCGGTGATGCCGAACTGCTCGTAAAGCGTCTTGTAGTCAGCGCTGGCACCGAAATGCTCGATGCCGACGTGCCGGCCGGCGTCGCCGATGACCTTCCACCAGCTCTGCGAAATGCCCGCCTCGACGCTGACCCGGGCATGCACGTCATGCGGGATCACGTCGTCTCGGTACGTCTGGTCCTGGTCGTCGAACCACTCACGACACGGCATGGACACCACACGGGCTTTAACGCCGTCGGCCTCCAGCGTCTTGCGCGCCTCGACTGCCAGCTGCAACTCCGAACCGGACGCGATCAGCACCACGTCGGGCCGGCCGCTGGAGGCGTCCTGCAAGACGTACCCGCCGCGCCGGACGCCTTCCAGTGACGTGCCTTCCTGGGTCGGCACGTTCTGCCGGGTGAGCGCGAGGCCGGCTGGGCGGTCGGTGTTCTCCAGGATGGTCTGCCAGGCGTACGCCGTCTCGTTGGCGTCGCCGGGTCGTACGACGTCCAGGCCCGGGATGGTCCGCAGCGCGGACAGGTGCTCGATCGGCTGGTGCGTCGGGCCGTCCTCGCCGAGGCCGATGGAGTCGTGCGTCCATACGTACGTGACCGGCAGCTTCATCAGCGCGGCCAGTCGTACCGCCGGGCGCATGTAATCGCTGAAGACCAGGAACGTGCCGCCGTAGACGCGGGTGCCGCCGTGCAGCGTGATGCCGTTCATGATCGAACCCATAGCGTGCTCGCGGATGCCGAAGTGCAGCACCCGGCCGTACGGGCCGCCGGTGAACATCTTGGTCTGGTGCTCGGCCGGTACGAAGGACGGCTCGCCCTTGGGCGTGGTGTTGTTGGAGCCGGCGAGGTCGGCCGAACCGCCCCACAGCTCCGGCAGCACCGGCGCGATCGCGGACAGCACGTCACCGGAGGCGACCCGGGTCGCGACACCCTTCGGATCGACATCCCAGTGCGGAAGTGTGTCCGTCCAGCCCTCCGGAAGGGCGCGCGCGGCGAGCCGATCGTGCAACGCCTTGCGCTCCGGGTTGGCCGCCGCCCATTTGTCGTACGCCTGCTGCCATTGCGCATGCGCGGCCTGGCCGCGCTGGACGACCTCGCGGCTGTGCGCGATGACGTCGTCGGCCACGTCGAAGGACTTGGTCGGGTCGAGGCCGAGAACCTCCTTGGTCGCGGCCACCTCGTCCTCGCCCAGCGCCGCGCCATGCGCCTTGCCGGTGTTCTGCAGTTTTGGCGCTGGCCAGCCAATAATCGTCCGGAGAACGATGAACGACGGCTTGCTGGTCTCGGCTTTCGCGGCCTCGATCGCGGTGTTTAGCGCCTCGACGTCCTCGTGGTAGCCCTTGCCGCCATCGGTCCAGTCGACGACCTGGATGTGCCAGCCGTACGCCTCGTACCGCTTCGCCACGTCCTCGCTGAACGCGATGTTGGTGTCGTCCTCGATGGAGATCTTGTTGTCGTCGTAGATCAGCGTCAGGTTGCCCAGCTGCTGGTGGCCGGCCAGCGACGACGCCTCCGCGCTGACGCCTTCTTCCAGGTCACCGTCGCCGCAGAACGCGTAGATCTGGTGGTCGAAGAGGCTCTCGCCGGGAGCCGCGTCCGGGTCGAAGAGACCGCGTTCGCGGCGGGCCGCCATCGCCATCCCGACCGCGTTGCCGACGCCCTGGCCGAGCGGGCCGGTGGTGGTCTCGACGCCCTTGGTGTGGCCGTGCTCCGGGTGACCGGGTGTCAGGCTGCCCCACTTGCGCAGCTGCTTGAGGTCATCCAGCTCCAGGCCGTATCCCGACAGGTAGAGCTGCACGTAAAGGGTCAGGCTGGAGTGTCCGTTCGAGAGCACGAACCGGTCGCGACCGGCCCAGTCCGGGGCGGTCGGATCGTGCCGAAGGATGCGCTGGAAAAGCAGATATGCGGCCGGCGCGAGGCTCATCGCGGTGCCCGGATGCCCGTTGCCGGTGTTCTGCACCGCGTCCATCGCGAGGGTCCGGGCGGTGTCCACCGCGCGCCGGTCGAGGTCCGTCCATCCCAGGCTGCTGCCCGATCCTGCTTCTGCCACGATTGCTCCTGCTCACAAGGGTCAACACTGTTTCAGACGTCGTCTTCGACCCTACCGATGTTCGCCACACTCGACAGGTCAGGGCCGGGTCAACGGCGGACTCTTGAATCACATGTCGACTGCTGTTCTTTTCGGCGCGGTTGACGGGTTACCGACGGCCTCCGAATCGACCAAAATCCGGGGCTTTCTTGGCGTGCGCTTGACTTTCGATGGCCGCCGATGGGCATCAGGAGGCCGGATTTCGTACGTACCTGACGGCGTTGTCCTGTCCGTCGGTGGGCGCCCGCGTCGGCGCGGGTGGTTGGCGCTTGGTCGGTGGCACCCCGCAAGGACCGGCCGGAACCCCGGTACTACGATCTGTAGAACACGGTCGATGAGTGGGAGAGGCGATGCTGCCCAGGTTGCCCATGAGCTGCCCAGTGCGGTCGCTTGCCCTTCGCGGTGCGGTGGCTCCCGCGTGACGGCGGTCATCGATCCGGCTCGGCCCCCAGCCGAGACCCCTTCAGTCCAGGCCCAGCCCGCGGTGGCCCGCGGCTTCGGCGCGGTCGTACGCGGCTATGTGGCGCTCACCAAGCCGCGGATTATCGAACTGCTCCTCATCACCACTGTCCCGGCGATGTTCATGGCCGCGCACGGCGTGCCGCCGCTGTTCACCGCTTTCGCCACCCTGATCGGCGGCACGCTGGCGGCCGGCAGCGCGAACGTCCTGAACTGCTATATCGACCGCGACATCGACCAGCTGATGAAGCGGACGTCCCGCCGTCCGCTCCCGCAGGGGCTCATCTCGCCGCGCAGCGCGCTGATCTTCGGTCTCGTGCTCGGCGCGGTCGCCGCCGTTCTGCTCTGGTTCACCACGAACCCGCTCGCGACCGCGCTGTCGATTGGCGCGAACCTCTATTACGTCCTGATCTACACGTTGCTGCTGAAGCGACGTACGGCTCAGAACACCTTTTGGGGCGGCATCTGCGGTGCCGCTCCAGTGCTGATCGGTTGGGCAGCGGTCACCGGCACCCTCTCGTGGTCGGCGTGGGCCTTCTTCGGGATCGTCTTTTTCTGGCAGATGCCGCATTTCTGGGCGCTGGCCATGCGTTTCAAAGAGGACTACGCGGCCGCCGGCGTACCGATGCTGCCGGTGGTCGCCAAGCCGATGCGGGTAGCGGTCGAAATCGTCGTGTACTCGTGGGCGATGGTCGGGGCCTCGGTGGCGCTCTGGGCTGTCGGGATGAGCTGGATCTATGGCCTGGTCGCGATCGCGCTGGGTGGCTGGTTCCTGATCGACGCGCACCGGCTGTTCATTCAGGTCAGCCGCGGAGAGCGGATCCGGCCGATGCGACTTTTCCATGTGTCGATCACCTATTTGACGCTGCTGTCGATCGCCATGACCGTGGACGCCCTGGTCTGACGCCAACAACGAAGGTGCCCCATCGCCGCGCCTTAGCAAGCTCGACTGCGGGCGGGTGGGTCGTGGGGCGGGCTCGGTAGGGTTTGGCCGAGCGGTGGGCGGCTGAGCGTAGGGGGACATGATGGCGGGGCGCGCGCGGGTGGCGTTGGTGACCTGTGCCGAGTTGCCGGATGCGGATCCGGACGACCGGAAGGTGTTGTATCCGCTGACTCGGCGGGGCATCGACACCGAGATTGTGGTCTGGGATGACAAATCGGTCGACTGGGACAAGTATCAGCTGGTGGTTCTGCGGTCGGTGTGGGATTACGTACGCCGGCGGGACGAGTTTCTCCAGTGGGTGGGGACGGTGCCGCGGTTGGTGAATCCGGCGGACGTCGTACGGTGGAACACCGACAAGCGGTATTTGTTGCAGCTGGCCAATCTTGGCCTGTCGGTGGTGCCGACGACGTGGCTCGAACCGGGGGACGCGAGCGTGCTGCCGGCGGCGGGGGAGTTCGTGGTGAAGCCGTCGGTGGGGGCGGGGTCGCTGGACACCGGGCGATACCACGCCGAGGACCCGGAGCTGGTGGCCAAGGCGCGGGCGCATGCGAACCGGCTGCTGGCGGCCCGGCGGACCGTGATGGTGCAGCCGTATCTGTCCGATGTGGACACCAAGGGTGAGACGGCGCTGCTGTATTTCGGCGGTTCCTTCAGTCATTCGGTGAAGAAAGCGGCGATGCTGGCCGGGCCGGTACGCCAGATCGACGGGCTCTATCAGCCCGAGGAGATCACCCCGCACCAGCCGACGGCGGCCGAGTTGGCGATGGGTGAGCGGGTGTTGGCGGCCGTGCCGGGCGGAGCGGATCGGCTCTTGTACGCGCGGGTGGACCTCATTCCGACCGCGACCGGACCGGTGGTGTTGGAGCTTGAGCTGACCGAGCCGTCGCTGTTCTTCGCGCATGCGCAAGGCGCTGCCGAGCGGTTCGCGGACGCGGTGGCGGCGGCTCTGGAGCCGGCCAAGCGCCCTTGACCTCAACATTGCTTGAGGTTGCATGCTGGACCAGAACGGGACGTTGTTGTCGTACCGGCCGCATACCTTGGGAATGCGCTGGGCGAGGACGGCGTTCCGACGCCAGCATAGGGGAAGACGGGTTATAGAGATGTCGATGTCAGATCCAGGGATGTCCGGTTGGCAGATGATGGTGTCCGCCGAGCGGCGAAAGACGCTGTCCAAAGAGAAAAGACCAGGGCGGCGGACCGCCCTGCGGATCATGAGATATGCGCGGCCGTACGGCTGGGAGATCACGATCTTCCTGCTCACGGTGGCCGTGTCAGCGGCGATTGGGGTGGCCACTCCGGTGCTGGCCGGGCGGGTGATCAACGTGATCACCGCGAAGGGCGCGGTGTCGACGGTGATCTGGTTGGCGGCGCTGATCGCCGGGCTCGCGGTGTTCGACGCGGGGCTGTCGGTGGTGCAGCGGTGGCATTCGGCGCGGATCGGTGAGGGGATCATCCTGGACCTGCGCCGGACGGTTTTCGACCACGTGCAGCGGATGCCGATCGCCTTCTTCACCCGCACCCAGACGGGTGCGTTGGTCAGCCGGCTCAACAACGATGTGATCGGCGCGCAGCGCGCGTTCACGTCGGTGCTGTCCGGCGTGGTCAGCAACGTCATCGCGCTGGCCCTGACGGTCGGTACGATGCTGACCCTGTCCTGGCAGATCACTGCGGCCGCGCTGGTATTGCTGCCGGTTTTCGTGCTGCCGGCCCGATGGGTGGGCCGCAAGCTCGCCGACATCACCCGGCAGACCGCGCGGCTCAACGCCAGCATGAACTCGACGATGACCGAGCGGTTCAACGTCTCGGGCGCGCTGTTGGTGAAGCTTTTCGGGCGGCCGACGGCGGAGGCGAAGGAGTTCGGCGACACCGCCGCGCAGGTCCGGGACATGGGCGTCAAGAGCGCGATGTACAGCCGCGGCCTGTTCGTGGCGCTGGGTCTGCTGACCGCGGTGGCCAGCGCCGCCACGTACGGGCTGGGTGGTTGGCTGGCGCTGACCAACGCCCTCTCGGCCGGCACGGTGGTCACCCTCGCGCTGCTGCTGACCAGGCTTTACGGGCCGATCACCGCGCTGTCGAACGTGCAGGTGGACGTGATGAGCGCGTTGGTGTCCTTCGAGCGTGTCTTCGAGGTCGTTGACCTGCCGCCGATGATCACCGACCGGCCGGACGCGAAGACCCTGCCGGCACTGCTGCCGGCGGACCAGCCGGCGATCGTCTTCGACGACGTGCGGTTCCGCTACCCGTCCGCGGACGAGGTTTCGTTGGCATCGCTGGAAGACCTGGCGGTCGCCGACCGGCGGGCGGCCGGCGACGTGCTGCATGGGGTGTCGTTCACCGCCGAGCCCGGCCAGCTGATCGCCCTGGTCGGCCCGTCCGGCGCCGGCAAGACGACGATCAGCCAACTGGTTTCCCGGATCTACGACGTGACCGGTGGCGCGGTGAAGGTGGCCGGCACGGACGTACGCGACTGGACGCAGGAGTCGCTGCGCGGCGCGATCGGCGTGGTCACCCAGGACGCGCACCTGTTCCACGACACGATCAAGGTGAACCTGGTCTACGCGAAGCCGGACGCCACCGAGGACGAGCTGTGGTCCGCGCTGGACCGCGCGCAGGTCGGGGAGCTCGTGCGGTCGCTTCCGGATGGGCTCGACACGGTGGTGGGAGACCGCGGTTACCGGCTCTCCGGCGGCGAGAAGCAGCGGCTCGCGATCGCTCGGCTGCTGCTGAAGGGCCCGTCGATCGTGGTGCTGGACGAGGCCACCGCGCACCTGGACTCCGAGAGTGAGGCGGCGGTGCAGCGCGCGCTCGACGAGGCGCTGGCCGGGCGTACGGCGCTGGTCATCGCGCACCGGCTGTCCACCGTCCGGTCCGCCGACCAGATCCTGGTGTTGGAGCATGGCCAGATCGTGGAGCGCGGCACGCATGAGTCGCTGGTCGCAGCCGACGGGCTCTACGCCGAGCTGTATCACACGCAGTTCGCCGATTCGCCCGTACGAGCCGCCAGCTGACCTCCGCGAGCTCGACGTTTCGGTAGACGACACTCCGGGTGGTCGACTACCGAAACGTCAGGTTCGCGCAGGCCACTAGTCCCGAAAGGCGGTGGGGATGCGGCGCCGGCGGTCGACCTCGACGGAGAAGACGTCGGGCCGGCTGTAGTGGCCGGTGGGGTCGAAATTCTGGCGTTCCTCGCGGACCCGGGTGAAGTCCAGGTCGGCGATGACCAGGCGTTCCTCGTCGACCACCGGCTCGACCACCCAGGTGCCGTCCGGTGCCGCGATGGCCGAGCCGCCGCGGCAGTAGTCGGTCAACTCCGCCGCTTCCAGCGCCGTGCGCAACGGAAAGTCGGCGGGCACATCGGCCAGCGACAGCAGGCCGTTCGCGGCCAGGCAGAACACCCGGCCTTCGCGGGCGATGAACCGAGGCAGGTCGGCCGTGTTGTGTGGATTGCCGGGCCAGACGCTGACGTGCAACTCTTCACTCTGCGCATAGAGGGCGTGGCGGGCCTGTGGCATCCAGTTTTCCCAGCAGTTCAGGCCTCCCACCCGGGTCGGTCCGACCGGGTGGACACGCAGGCCGTGACCGTCGCCGATGCCCCAGACCAGCCGCTCCTCGTACGTGGGCATCAGCTTGCGATGGGTGCTGACGATGCCGGCGGCCGGGTCGATGGCCACCAGGGTGCAGAAAATCGTGCCGCCGGATCGTTCTGTGGTGCCCAGGTAAACGAAAACACCGAGATCGTGTACGGCTTCGGTGATGAGGGCGAGTTCAGGGCCGGTCATTTCGACGGCGGCACCGAGATAGGCCGCGTACGCACGTTTCTGTTCCAGGTTTTCGAAACGGGCCCCGCCGGTGTGTTCCAGCCACGACGGGTAGCCGGACAGGAAGGTCTCCGGAAAGGTCAACAGCTCGACCTGCTCGGCGGCCGCATTCTCGATCCACTCCACCACTTTCCCGGTGGTAGCGGCCGAGTCGAGCCAGTGCGGCCGAGCCTGCGCGGCGGCAACCCGCATTCTTCGTCTCCTTCTTTTTTTCAAACAGCGAAAACTTGGGCGTCATCGGCGAATGCCTTGAATTCCATCGCGTTTGCGGCCGGGTCGGTGAGGAACATCGTCCACTGTTCGCCCGGCTGGCCCTGGAATCGCAGATATGGCTCGATGACGAAGGCGGTGCCGGCGGCCCGGAGCCGGTCGGCCAATACGTGGAATTCCTCGACAGTCAGCAACAGCCCGAAATGCGGCACCGGTACGTCGTGGCCGTCCACCGGGTTGTGCGCGGCCCGCGCCTCATGTCCGGGCGCGAGGTGCGTGACGAACTGGTGGCCGCGCAGGTTCCAGTCGATCCACCGGTCCGAGCTGCGGCCCTGTTCGCAGCCGAGAACCTCGCCGTAGAAGTGCCGGGCCGCGGCGAGGTCGTCGACTGGCACGGCCAGATGGAAGCGGGGGAGTGGGGACACGGGCGCGCCTTCCGTTGAGGGAGTTGTCGTAATGTTAACATTAAGACATGAGCGATCAACTGGCTCCGGCCCGGCGGCGCGGCATGGCCGACGAGGTGGCGGACCGCATCCGCGACGCGATTTTCGGCGGTCTCTATGCGCCCGGCACACCTTTGCGGGAAGTGGAGTTGGCCGGCGCTCTGCGGGTCAGCCGGGGGCCCGTACGGGAGGCGCTGTTGCGGCTGGAACGCGAAGGACTGGTACGCAACGAGTGGCACCGCGGTGCGACCGTCACGTCACTGTCCACAGTGGACGCTGACGAACTCGACAGCTTGCGCGGCGCACTGGAGGATCTGGCCGTACGACGACTGATGGACCACGCGTTCGAAGCCGACCTCGTGGCGATCGAGGAAACGGTGGCCGCGATGGCCCGCGCCGAGGACAAACACGCGATGCTGGACCTTGATCTCGCCTTCCACGACGCGGTTTTCGCGGCGGCACATCACGATCGGCTGCGGGCGGCTTGGCAGGGGATCCGCTCCCAGGTGCACCTTTTTCTGCTGATGCGGGTCGGCCGGAGTGCCGCCGGCTATCTGGAACACATTCCAGCTGAGCACCGCGAGCTTGCCCAGGTCCTGCGTGCTGGCAACAGAGAGAGTGCGTTGACGCTCTTCGCCGACCACCGCCGGCACGCGTACGAAGTCTTCCTTGATGAGCCATCGACCGCGGCCGATGGCTCATCAAGCGAACCTAGCCTGAGTTTCCCTGCTAGCTGATCGTTCGGCGTGTTTTGTGTTGTGGTGTTTGGGT
>NZ_BAAANY010000037.1:0-115617 GCF_039530045.1 Fodinicola feengrottensis
ACCCAAACACCACAACACAAAACACGCCGAACGATCAGCTAGCAGGGAAACTCAGGCTAGGGCGTGTCGATCTGGTACGAGTCGAGCCTGGTCGGGATTTTGTTGAGCTTGACGGTGCCGTTCGATGTGATGCTGTCGACGCCGAAGTCGTTGTCATTGATCAACGTCAGCAGTGATTTGCCGCCGTCCGGGGTAAGAGCCAGGTCCTCGATCTTGCCGTTGCCGAGTTTGGCTTTCTTGGCGTCGAAAACCAGCGTCTTCTTGCCCGACACCACGCCGTTGTCGGCGAGGTCGGACGGGCCGAGCTGTTCCAGCGTCGGAGTGTCGCTGGTGTCCCAGTGGGTGCCGAGAATGTTCGTCGCGTGGCCGAAATCCACCGCATAGAGCAACGTGTGGACAGTCGGTTGTTCGGCGTCGCGCTCCTCGATCAACAGCCGGTCCGGCGACAGCCACACCATCGCCGAGGTCTTCCAGTCGCCGTCGTCGGAGTTGTCCTTGTCCCGTACGTTCACGAATTCTCCGGTGACGCTCGGCTTTTTGGTGTCCAGCCGATAGATCCGCAGATTCCGGGATTTCTTGCTGACACTGGTGGTCGGGTTGTTCAGCGGACTTTGCTGTGCCACATAGAGAGTGTTGCCGTCGGCGGAAATCGCCAGGCCCTCCAAACCCCGGTTCGGCTTCTGGGTGCTGACGATCGCCGGCAGGATCGGTAGCACGGTCACGCCCGGCGCCTGGTAAGTCGTCTGGTTCGACGGTACGAGGCGGGACAGCACCGTGCCGTCGGCGTCGACGTGCAGCACGCTCGACCGGTTTTCCTCGGAAATCCAGAAAGTGCCGTTCGGTGCTCGTACCAACCCCTCGGTGTCGACGCCGTACGGGTCCAGCGGCAGCGCCTTGCCGTGCACGTCGACCGGCGCGTCGTCGGTCGGCAGGTTCGGCAGGCCGGTGATCAGCCGGGTCTTGGTCACCGGGTCGGTGTAGCCGTCGGGCGTACGCAGCGGGATCTGCTGCTGGATCGTCAGTTTCGACCCGTCTCGGGAAACCAGCAGGATCTCCGGGGTGAAGGTCGGGTCGACGAAGATCGGGTTGTCGCCGTCGGAGTTGTTCGGTCCCCGATCGGTGATCGCCCAGAACGTCTTTCCGCTGGTGCCCGCCGGATAGATGTCGCTGAAGCCACCGAGCACGCCACCGCCGGGCAGCGTGGGCGGATTCTGGTACGTGGCGGTGGCCTCAAGGACCGGCGAGCTGGCCGCGGCGGCCGGCACCGCGCAAGCGGTCAGGACAGTGGCTCCCAGCAGGGCGAGACGACGAATCATGCCGCAGACGCTTGCCGGTAGGGATGCGAAAAGGGTGGAATCAGCATGGACGTACGGTAGCTACCGCGCGAACCCTTGTAGCGGGATTTTGCCGTAATCATTCCGGCTGATGTGCGCGCGGCGGCAGCCGGTTAGGTTTTCCCCATGACCGCACCATCCTCGGATGCCCGGCTGTTCCTGCGCGAGTTCGTCCGTTCGCCGCTCACCACCGCCGCGGTGCTGCCCAGTTCGCCGGCCCTCGCGGCGGCGATGACCGCGCCGATCGCGGCAATGGCCGAGTCCGTAGTGCCTGTGGTGGTCGAGCTTGGGCCGGGAACCGGCGCTTTCACCGGCGCGATCCGGCGGCAGTTGGCCGGTCGCGGACGGCATCTCGCGATCGAGCTCAGCGACGTGATGGCCGACGTGCTGACTGCGCGCTATCCGGAGGTCGACGTCGTCCGTACGGATGCCAACGACCTGTGCCAAGTGCTGGCCGACCGGGACCTGCCGGCGGCGGACGCGGTGGTCAGCGGACTGCCCTGGGCCGCCTACAGCGGTCCGCTGATCCGTACGATCGCCGGCTCGTTGGCTCCGAACGGCACGTTCACCCAGTTCGCGTACACGTGGAGCCGGTGGGCGCCGCCGGCTCGCCGGTTGCTGGCGGGCCTGCGGGCCGCCTTCGACGAGGTCGAGGTGTCCCGTACGGTCTGGCGCAATGTGCCGCCCGCGGTCGTCTACCTCGCGCGGGGTCCGAAGTCTTGACCATCGCCGGCCTGCTCTCCGGTCTGCTCGAGGTGCTGCCCGCACCGGTCGTGTTGCTGCTCGCCGCCGGTTGGCTGACAGCCGAGTCCGGCCTGCTCATCGGCGTCGTGCTGCCCGGCGCGAGCGTGGCGATGGCGCTCGGGCTTTTCGCCCGGGGCGGCGCTTTTCCGCTTCCGATCGCGATCGTCACCGCGGTGGTCGCGACTGCGGTCGGTAGCCAGTACGGGTATTGGCGCGGCTGGCGGGCGACCACTGCCGGACCCGGGCGGCTGACCAGGATCATCGATCGCAAGGTCGGTGCCGAGCGCGAACAGCGGCTGCTGGCCGGCCTTCGCGAGCGGGCCCGGTGGGCCGTGGGCACCGCGCACTGCGTCGCCGTCGTACGTACGTTGGTGCCCCGACTTGCCGGCCGCGCCGGCGTCCCGTACCGGCGGTTCGCCGGGTACGACGTGACGGGTGCGGTGGTATGGGGGACCGGCGTGACCACGATTGGCTATGTGGCCGGTGCCGCGTACGAGAGCGCGCAGCGGCTGTTGGGGCTGCTCGGCCTGCCGTTGATCATCCTGATCCTCGTCGCCGTCCTGGCCTGGCGATTGATTCGCGCCCGGCGCGCTCGTACGCCCGAGCGACGGCCGGATCGGGCCACTACTGGGTTGAGGTGAGGCCGTACACCCGCTCCCAGGCATCGGTGTAAATGACGTTGCCTGTTTTAGGGAGTGTGGATGCGAGCACGGAAGAGATACGCGGTCACCGCGGCCACCGTTTTAGCGTTATTGGCGACCAGCGGGGGAGCGGCGGCGACCGCCGCTCCTGCACGAACTTCCCAGCCGGCCCAGACAATCACGTTGATCACCGGCGACAAGGTGCAGCTGAGCGGCAGCACGGTGACCGGCGTACGTCCGGCCAAAGGCCGGGAGAAGATCCCGATGTTCCGTCAGGTGGAACGCAAACACCATTACGTCATTCCGGCTGACGCGGCTGGGTTGGTGACGGCTGGAAAACTCGACCGGGAACTGTTTGACGTCGACGCGTTGGTGTCGTACAGATATGACGACGCCCACAGCGCGACGCTGCCGGTAATTGTGCAGCACGACCAGAAAGTCCAGCCGAAATTGGTCGGTGCCCAGCTGCGGCGGAATGTGCCGGAGATTGGTGTGACGGCGGTACGCGAACAGAAGTCCGCTGCCACCGCATTCTGGAACAGCGCGAAGTCGGCTGGAAAGATCTGGTTGGACAGCAAGCTGAAACTGAACGACGTCAGCGACAACCTCAACCAGATCGGTGCCCCCACGGCCTGGAAAGCCGGATATAGCGGGACCGGCGTGACAGTCGCGGTGCTGGATGGCGGCATCGACGCCACTCATCCTGACTTCGCCGGGAAAATCACCGCGCAACAGAACTTCACCGACGCGGCGAGCGCCGACGACACCTTCGGCCACGGCACCCACGTGGCCTCGATCGCGGCTGGTTCGGGGGCCGCGTCTGGCGGCAAATATTCCGGGGTGGCCCCTGGCGCGAAAATCGCCGTCGGGAAGGTGTGTGACGGCGACTCCTGCGACACGTCTGCGATTCTGGCCGGCATGGTGTGGGCGGCTCGTACGGTCAAGGCCAAGGTCGTCAACCTGAGCCTCGGCGGACCGGCCTCGGGACGGGGCGATCCGCTGGTCAGTACGCTGAACCAGCTGAGCTCGCAGAACGGCACGCTTTTCGTGGTGGCGGCTGGAAACGACGGGTTCGCCGGCTCGGTCAACTCACCTGGGTCGGCTGACCAGGCGCTGACCGTGGGTGCCGTGGACGGGAAGGACCAGCTGGCGCCCTTCTCCAGCCAGGGCCCGCGCCAGCTCGACGAGGCGCTGAAGCCGGACATCGTCGCGCCGGGCGTCGGTATCGTTGCCGCCAAAGCGAAAAACGGCGTGATTGGCAATCCGAGTGACAATCCCGCATATGTGGCGCTGGACGGCACGTCGATGGCTACCCCGCACGTGGCCGGTGCCGCCGCGGTGCTGGCCGGCGAGCATCCGGACTGGACCGGCCAGCAGCTGAAGGCGGCCTTGATGGCGTCCGCGAAAACCCTGCCGAAGGTGAGTGTTTTCGCGCAGGGCGCGGGACGCCTGGACATCGGCCGCGCGGTCGGTCAGCAGTTGGTGGCCAACCCGCCGAGCGTTTCGGTGCCGACGCAGGTGTGGCCGCATAACGACGACAAGCCGGCCGCACAGTCCGTTTCTTACCACAACTACGGAAAAACACCGCTGACGCTGGCGTTGTCCACGGACGTACGCGGGCCGGATGGCAAGTCAGCGCCAGCCGCGATGTTCGCGGTGACCCCGAAAACGCTGACCGTGCCGGCCGGAGCTGACGCCGCCGCGACCTTCACCACGAACACCGCGGTGGCTGGGAAGGACGGCGAATACACCGGCGGAATCATCGCCAACACGACTGACGGGCAGTCTGTCCGTACGCCGATCGCCGTCAACCGCGAGGTCGAGAGCTACAACCTGACGATCAAGACGATTGGCCGGGACGGCGGGCCACCGCCGGCGGACTACTTACTCGGATTCGTGGCGTACGGCGAGGATGTCACCCGTTTCCCCTCCGACGGCGATCAGGATGGCACCGCGAGTGTCCGGTTGCCCAAGGGCCAGTATGCGGCCGAGGTCTTGACGTTCGAGTCCGATAGCAGCTCTGTTGACCTGATAGCGCCTTACCTCACCGTCAACCACGACCTGACGGTGGTGATGGACACGCGCAAGGCCAAGCCAGCCGACGTCACGGTGGACCAAGCCGGTGCGCAGAGCATGAGCATCGGGACCAATGGCACGTTCTATACGTCCAGTGGGTCGGTGGCCGGCACCGGACTCGGTGCCGAGGATCCTGCTCACCTGCTGACCGGCACGATCGGGGCAGCTGCCCCGGCCGCGCTTTACAGCCAGGTGGTGACCAGTGACTGGGCGGATCCCGGCCCGGCCGGCGATTTCGTCGACTCGGCGTACGCGTACCACTTGGCGCAACTGACCGCGGGCCGGATGCCGACCGGGGTTCTGTTGCATGCCAAGAAAGCCGGGCTTTCCCGAGTGCGACAGAAGGTGCTGCCGACGATGTTCTCCGGCCAGGCGCTGCGGGCCGCGGTCTTCTCGCTGCCGGATGGGGTCGTTCCGTTCCAGTTCCCGACCGGGGCCGCGTCCACGAAACCGGGCGTGCAGACCGAATACCTGAGTCCAGGGGCGCAGCGCTGGACTCTGCTGGCCCAGCTCAACACACCCGACGGGCAGCCGGTCGCGTCGTTCCTGCGCGAACCGGGTCCGGTCGTGGCCGGTGACTTCACCGACGTGGCCAACGCGCCAGCTCTCGGACCGGGTTTCTTCGCGGACGGGCCGGATGCGCCGCTGCGCAGTGGGCAGCTCGCGGACGACCTGGTTTCCCAACCGCCGATGTTCTCCGGGGGCGACCAACGTTATCGCGGGATTCTCTTCACAGGTGGCGCAAGCGCCGTTCTCTACAAGGACGGAGTGAAAGTCGCCGACGGGCCTGGATATATCGATTATCACGCGCCTTCGGCCGACGCTTCGTACCGGATGGTCGTGACGCAGAGCCAGTCGCTTGGCGCACTGTCCACTTCGGTCAGCGGCGAATTGACTTTCCGGTCGAAGAAGGTCACTGGTTCGAACGGGTACACGCTGCCGCTGCTCGCGCCGCGGTTCGCCCCGAAAACCGATGACCACGGGACCGCGCCGGCAGGTGCCGGATTCAGTATTCCGATCGTGGTGGACCAGCAGGTGACGGCGAATTCCGTCACCGGTGTGACCGTTGAGTTTTCCACCGATGACGGGAAAACGTGGCAGTCGGCGGCGGTGAATGCGAACGGCCCGAAAGCCTGGGCCGCAACCGTTGCCAACCCGGGCAGCGGATTCGTGTCGTTGCGGGCGACCGCCACCGACAGTGCCGGGAACACCGGCAAGGTGACGATCATCCGGGCGTACGCGATCAGCTAACGCCGGGTGAACCTTCTGGCCGGCCTGCCAGATCCTCGACAGCGGTGCTGTCGGCGGGCGGGTCGGCCAGTTGGATCTCCTCGCCCAACCAGCTGTATTCGTGTTCGGGCCGGCCGGTGGCGCCGTACCGCAGGCCGATGCGGGCCTCGCCGCTTTCCGCGAGAGCGCCCAGATAGCGCTGTGCGGTGGCCCGGGCAATGCCCAGCTCGGTGGCGATCTCGATCGCCGACCGCGGCCGGCCGGCCCGCCGCAACGCGTCGGTAACCAGTCGGGCGGTGACCGGCGACTGGCCTTTCGCGGTGCTGGACCGGTCGTTGTCGTGGAGCGCCCGCACGGCCCGGTCAATGTCGTTTTGCCGCAGGGTTTGGCTGCCCTGTAGGAGGGCCTGATAACGCGCGTAGGCGGTGAGGCGGGTGCCGAGCTGGGCGGCGGTGAATGGTTTCAAAAGGTAATTCAGAGCTCCCGCCCGCAATGCCGCCCGGACGGTCGTGGACTCGGCCGCCGCGGTCAGCACCATGGTGTCGATCTCGATCTCGGCCAGCAGCCGCAGCGCGGAATCGTCGGGCAGGTGCAGATCCAGCAGCAGCAGATCCGGTGTCAGCTCGGCGATCCGGCCACGCGCCTCGGTCGCGGAATGCGCGGTGCCGAGCACGCTGAACCCGGGCACGGCGTCGACGAAGCCGGCGTGCAGGGAAGCGACAAGAACATCGAGATCGACCACCAGCACCCGGATCACTGACCACCACCGGTCCGGAATTCGCGCACGCCTGTCTCCCGGGGGTTCACAACCCACCGGGAGAGTTGGGTGTGCCGGCCAGGCCGGGCGGAATGCGGTGGCATGACGGACAGACCGTACTCCAGGGGAGATCACCAGTCTGCAACAGGTTCCCTGAAAAGACACCGAAACCTTGCGAGCAAAAAGAGCAAAATAAGGGAATTCAGTGGCTCCCCAAACTGGTCTCCTGGTTTTGCTTGTCTGTCCCGGAATTTTGCGCGCGCATCGTACGCAACGGGGAAAGGAGCAGCGGCAGGATCGACAACGCGACGCCGATCCCGTCCACCGTGAGCGTCGCCCGCAGCCCGAAGACGCTCGCCAGCGCGCCACCCAGCAGGCTGCCCAGCGGCAGCATGCCCCAACTCACCATCGTCATGATCGAGCTGGCCCTGGCTTGCAGGCCGGCCGGGCAGAGCCGCTGTCGGCAGCTCGTCTGCACGATGTTCGCGGTGATGATGGCGAAACTCGCGAGCAGGTTGGCGGCCACGAACCAGCCCAGCGCCCAGCCGGGAGCGGTCAGCGGATAGAGCAGGAATCCGGCACCCACGGCCGCCGCCGCGACCAGCATCGTGCCGGCCTCGCCGAGCCGGGCCGCGAGGCGACCGGTGGTGGCGGCGGCCACCAACGCGCCGAGTAACCCGACCGTGCTGAGCACGCCAATGACGCCGGCGCCGAGATGGACCTCGCGGACCAGGAAAACGATCATGATGCCGCTGTTCGCGCCTTGGAACAGGACCAGCAGCGCGGTGCTCAGCGCCATCGCCCGCAGCACCGGATGCCCGGCGACGAACCGCAGCCCTTCGCCGATCTCCCCATGCAGCGCGGCGCCCGGCGATCGCCGCTGGACAGGCTCGACGGCCTTGATACGCCCCAGTCCGGCCGCCGACAGCAGATAGCTGGCCGCGTCCACCGCGATCGCCACCGGCGCGCTTAGCACCTGAATCACGAAACCGCCCAGTGCCGCGCCGGCCAGCGCCGCGACCGAGGCGTTGGTGGCGAGTTTGGTATTGCCCTCGACGAGGTCCTTGTAGTTGACCAGGCGTGGCAGGTACGCCGGCTGGCCGACGTTGAAGAAGACGGTGAGCACGCTGCTGGCGAGGGCGACCACGTACAGCTGGGTCAACGTCAGGGCGCCGAGCAGGCTCGCCGCCGGGATCGACAGCAACAGGGCCGTACGAGCGAGGTCGGCGACGATCAGGACGGGCCTGGCTCGTACGCGATCCAGCCAGGCGCCGGCGTGCAGCCCGAAGAGCAGCGAGCCGGCCGTACCAGCCGCGGTCAGCAGCGACGCCTGGAACGTGGAGGCGTGCAAGGTGACGACGGCCAGGAACGGGACGGCCAGCAATGCCGTCCGGCTGCCGAGCTGACTGACCAGGTCAGCCACCCATAGCTGCCGGAAATCGTGGTCCCGCAGCAAGCCCAGCCGCCGGGTGATCAAAGAAGGCATGCGCTGACTCTAGATGATCACGCAGTAAAGCTGAGCCTCTATCGCTCAACTAAATTAGTTGCGGAGACGAAGGCCGCTGGGAGTGGGACGGAAACCGGCTTGTTCGAGAAGATCAGCCAGCGGGGAGTCGGTGACCGCGGCGCCGTTGGCGCGCTGGACCGTGAGGGAGCCGAGCAAGCCGTCCCGCACCGCTTCGGCCAGTGCGGCAGTCGCCCTTGTCAGAGTGTCCGAGTCGGCGGTGAAGGACAGCAGCGTCCGGCCGCCTCGCTCGACGTAGAGCGCCAATGCGCCGTCGACCAGCACGACCAGCGCGCCGGCCTTGCGGCCGGGTCGGTGGGTGGTGCCGCCGAGGGACTCCGCCGTCCGGTCTGGCCAGCTCAGCGACGCACCATACGGGTTGGCGGGGTCGGTGGCGGCGAGGACGGTCGAGCTGGGCGCGAGGTCCGGCCGGTGGCTGTCCGGGCTCAGGTCGCGGCGGATCTCCTGGCGGCGCTGCAGGTCGGTGGCCAGCGATCGGAGCCGGTCGACCGCGCCGGGCAGCGCGAACTGGGCACCGCCGAGGCCGTCCACGAAGTAGCCCCGGCGCACCCGGCCAGCGTCTTCCAGCGCCGACAGCACCGAGTAGATCCGAGCGAAGCCGCCGGCCACCCCCTCGCTGGTCACCGATCCCCTGGTGAGCACGCCATATCGCTCCAACAGCGCGTCCGCGGCCGCATGCGCGCGCAAGGTCGGGTCGGGTTCGCGGTCGGGCAGCAGGCTCCACCGGCCGCCAACCGTCGGCGGGCCGGCCCGGGTGGGCAGCCGAGGCCGGCGTTGGGCTCGCCGAAAACCCGCCCGGGCGGTGCCGGTGGACGGTCGGTGGCTCGTACGGCCGGCGCCGAGCAGGGTGCGCAGCGGGCCGAGCGTGTCGTTGCTGAGGCGGCCCGCCCAGACCAGCTCCCAGATCGCCGCCACCAGGTCGTCGTCGGCGACCGGCGAACCAAGCGCGGTGCCCACCCGGTCGGAGATGTCCCGGAAGAACAGCGCCTGCCCGCCGGCCAGGCACTCGATGACCGCGGCCGGCACCGGGCCTTCGGCCAGGGCCAGCGGCTCGGGGAGCAGCAGCGGCGCGGTATCGGCGAAGCTGAGCGCCACCCAGCCGTCGTTGCCGGGCAGGGATCCGTTGCCAGCCCACAGAACTTCGCCGGACGCGCACAGCTCGTCCAGCAGCGCGGGGGAGTAGTGCGGCACCCGGGCCGGCAAGATCAGCTGCTCCAGCGCACTCGCCGGCAGCGGCACGCCCTGCAGGCCGCCGATCGCGTCGGCCAGCGTGTCGACCCCGCCGCTGCTCGGCCGGTGCGGGCCGATGCGCTGCCAGGCTGGCAAAAACGTCCCCAGCGCGGCCGCCGGCACCGGCTCCACCTCGGCCCGCAGCACCGCGAGTGAGCGGCGCCGGAGCGTACGCAGGACTTCGGTGTCACACCACTCCGCGCCGGATCCGCCTGGGGTGAACTCACCGGCCACCACCCGGCCGGCGGACGCCAGCCGGTGCAGCGCGGAGGCGGCGATCGCGATGCCGATCCCGAACCGCTCGGCCACGTGGTGGGACGAGAACGGCCCATGCGTACGGGCGAAACGGGACACCAGGTCCCCCAGCGGGTCGGCCACCGGCTCGGTGAAAACGTCCGGCACGCCGACCGGAAGCGCGGCACCGAGTGCGTCCCGAACCCGGCCGGCGTCCTCGATGGCGATCCACCGGTGCTCGCCGCCGATCCGGACCTGGATCGCCCGTCGGGTTTTCTCCAGCTCCGCCAACCATTCCAGGCGGCCGCCACGTTCCTGGATCTCGGCCTCGGTGAGCCCGCCGAGCAACCGCAGCAGGTCGGCCACCCCGTCCACAGTGGACACTCGGCGCTCGTCGGTCAGATATTGGAGCTGTTGAAGGGTTTCCACCAGCACGTTCGGGTCGAGCAGCTCGCGCAGCTCGGCGCGGCCGAGTAGCTCGGCGAGCAAGGTGGTGTCCAGTGCGAGGGCCTGGGCGCGCTGCTCGGCCAGCGGCGCGTCGCCCTCGTACATGAAAGCGCCGACATAACCGAAAAGCAGTGACCGCGCGAAAGGCGACGGCTGCGCGGTGGCGGCCTCCACGACTCTGGTCTCTCGGTTGCCCATCTCGCGCATCAACCCGGTCAGGCCAGGAAGGTCGAAAACGTCGTTGAGGCATTCCCGCATCGCCTCCAGCACAACCGGGAATTCGCCGTATTCGCCGGCGACCGCGAGCAGCTGCGCGGATCGTTGGCGCTGCTGCCATAACGGCGCCCGGCGCCCGGGCCGGCGCCGCGGGAGCAGCAGGGACCGGGCCGCGCATTCGCGGAACCGGGAGGCGAAGACCGCCGAGCCGCCGAGCTCCGCGGTGACGACCTCCTCGATTTCCTCTGGACTGAAAACGACCACTTCGGCCGGCGGCGGAGTTTCCATGTCGGGGAGCCGAAGAACGATGCCGTCGTCGGACGCGACGGCGTGCCCATCCACCCCATATCGCTCGCGCAGCCGGGCCGTCAGCGCCAGCGCCCAGGGCGAGTTCACCGGCGCGCCGAACGGCGAGTGGACACACATTCGCCAGTCGCCCAACTCGTCGGTGAAACGCTCGACGACGATGGTGTGGTCGTCGGGCAAGGTGCCGGCCGCTTCGCGTTGATCGGCCAGATAACTCAGCAGGTTGGTCGCGGCCCAGTCGTCCAGGCCCGCGTTTTTGGCCCTGGCGATGGCCTTGGGCTCTTTGGCGGTGGTCATTTCGCGTACGAACGCGCCGACCGCGCGACCCAGCTCCAACGGCCGGCCGGGAGTGTCGCCCTTCCAGAACGGCATCCGGCCGGGCTGCCCAGGCGCCGGCGTGACGATCACCTTGTCCGGGGTGATGTCCTGGATCTGCCAGGAGGTGGAGCCGAGCAGGAAAACGTCGCCGACCCGCGACTCGTACACCATCTCCTCGTCCAGCTCGCCGACCCGGGATCCCTTCTCGCCGGCCAGGAAGACGCCGAACAGCCCGCGGTCGGGGATGGTCCCGCCGCTGGTCACCGCGAGCCGCTGGGCGCCCGGCCGGGCGGTCAGCGCCCCGGTGATCCGGTCCCAGGTCAGCCGCGGCCGCAGCTCGGCGAACGCGTCGCTGGGATAGCGGCCGGCCAGCATGTCCAGCGTCGCTTCGAGGGCGGACCTGGGCAGCTCGGCGTAGGGGGCGGCTCGGCGTACCAGCGCGTCGATCTCGTCCACGGTTTGTTCGTCCATCGCCACCATCGCGACGATTTGCTGGGCCAGCACGTCCAGCGGGTTGCGTGGGCAGTGCAGCTCCTCGATCGCGGCAGCGGACATCCGCTCGGCGACCACCGCGCAGGACACCAGATCGCCACGGTATTTCGGCAGAATCACCCCGGTCGACACCGCGCCGACCTGATGGCCGGCCCGGCCGACCCGCTGCAGGCCGCTGGCCACCGAGGGGGGCGCCTCCACCTGCACGACCAGGTCGACCGCGCCCATGTCGATGCCCAGCTCCAGGCTGCTGGTGGCGACCACCGCCGGCAGCCGGCCGGCCTTCAGGTCCTCCTCGACGATCCGGCGCTGTTCCTTGGAAACCGAGCCGTGGTGCGCCTTCGCGATCACCGGTGGCGCGCCCTTGCCCGTACCGGACTGGCCCACCGCCATCGCCGGGAAATGGGTGAGGGGGGATGGGTTCTCTTCGGCCAGGTCGTTGAGGCGGGACGTGAGGCGCTCGGCGGCCCGGCGGCCGTTGGTGAAGACGATCGTGCTTCGGTGCGCCCGAATCAGCTCGTACACCCGCTCCTCGATCGCCGGCCAGATCGACTTGGACCCGACCTCCTCGTCGGCGTTGCCAGGCTGCGCGGTGGACATGTCTGACATGTCTTCGACGGGCACGACGACCTGAAGCGACACCGTCTTGTGTGACGGCGGCTGGACCACGGTGACCGGCTGGCTGCCGCCCAGGAACCTCGCGACATCCTGGACCGGTCGTACGGTCGCGGACAGTCCGATCCGCTGCGCCGGCCGCTCCAGCAGGGCGTCGAGTCGCTCCAGCGAGAGCGCGAGATGAACCCCTCGCTTGCCCCCGGCCATCGCGTGCACCTCGTCCACGATCACCGTGTCCACCGCCCGCAGTGCGTCCCGCGCCTGGCTGGTGAGCAGCAGAAACAGCGACTCGGGTGTGGTGATCAGGATGTCCGCGCCGTGCTTGGTGAACGCGCGGCGTTCGTTGGGCGGGGTGTCGCCGCTGCGCATGGCGATCGTGATGTCCGGCTCTGGCAGACCCAGCCTCGCGGCTGCTCTGGAGATCCCCACCAGTGGGGTTCGCAGGTTCCTCTGCACGTCCACGGCAAGGGCCTTGAGAGGGCTGATGTAGACGACTCTGCAGCGCGGCTTGTCCTCATCTCGTGGCGTCGACGCGAGCCGGTCGACGGAGGCGAGGAACGCGGCGAGCGTCTTGCCCGACCCGGTAGGGGCGACGGTGAGGACGTTGTCACCGCGACCGACCGCCTCCCAGGTTCCCAGCTGCGCCGGGGTAGGTGCGGTGAACGCGTCACCGAACCACGCTCGGGTCGATTCCGAGAAGGCGGCGGCCACGTCGTTCATGGGCCCATCCTCCCTCGCGGGTACGACATCTTGTGCACGAGTCGCGACGGGCACTGTCCGAAATCTCACGCCAGCAAGGGGTGCGGCAGGTGTGACGATAAGCCCAGAGGTGAAGGAGGGCCTGTGCTGCCGCTTGAGGGGATCACGGTTGTCGGCATTGAGCAGGCAGTGGCCGCGCCGCTGGCGACCAGGCACTGCGCGGACCTTGGTGCGCGGGTGGTCAAGGTGGAGCGAGTGGACGGCGGGGACTTCGCGCGTGGGTACGACGATGCGGTGAACGGGCTGGCGGCGCATTTCTTTTGGCTCAATAGAGGAAAAGAGTCGCTTGCCGTCGACCTGAAGTCCGAAAAGGGACAGAAAATCGTCGAGGACCTGATTCTGGATGCGGATGTCTTCGTCCAGAACTTGGCTCCCGGGGCAGCGGCCAGGCTGGGGTTTTCGGCGGAGAAACTGAGAAAAGCCAAGCCGGAGCTGATCGTGGTGGACATGTCCGGCTACGGGACGGGTGGCCCGTACAGTGGAAAACCGGGCTATGACCTGCTGTTGCAGGGCGAAGGCGGGCTCGCCTCGGTGACCGGTACGGACGACACGCCGGTGAAGACGGGGATCCCGACGGTGGATATCGGCGCCGGGATGTACGCGTTCACGGCGATTCTTTCGGCGCTGTTCCGGCGAGAACGTGGTGGTGGGGGAGCCAGCGTCGAGGTGTCGATGTTGGACGCGATCGCGGAATGGATGGGACATTCGCTCTACTACACGAAAGGGACCGGGCGGTTGCCGAAGCGGTCGGCGCTCGGGCATCCCTCGGTGGTGCCGTACACGGGATATCCGACGGCGGACGGTAAGCAGGTGCTGATCAGCATCCAGAATGACCGGGAGTGGGTACGGTTCGTTACCGATGTGCTGGAGCGGGTGGAGCTGGCGCGGGATCCCGACTACGCGACGAACATCGCTCGTACCCGCAACCGCGCCGCCGTCGACGCGGCGATTGCCCAGAAAACCTCGAAACTGGACGCGAAAGACCTGGTCGCGAAACTGGACGCGGCGGCAATCGGGAATGCGCGGCTCAACGATGTGCACGGCTTGATCGAGCATCCGCAGCTCGCGGCGCGGGACCGGTGGCGGCCGGTACGTACGCCGGTGGGGACGTTCGACGCGATCCTGCCGCCGTTCACGTACGCGGACGCCGAGGCGACGATGGGCGCGGTGCCGGCGCTGGGGGAGCACACCGACGCGGTGCTGGTGGGCCTCGGGCGGACGGCCGACGAGATCGCCGGATTGCGTACCGACCGTACGGTCGGCTGAACCGATTAGGTAGGCTCTTCTCGTATCTGCCCCGGTCGACCCCACACAGGAGCAGTTGGTGCGAGACATCGCCATCTTCAGTGGCAGTGCCCACCCGCAGTTGGCAGCGGAGATTTGTTCGCATCTAGAGCAGCCACTGCATCCAGTGCGAGTGGAGCGGTTCGCCACCGACTGCCTGGAAGTCCAGTTGCAGGCCAACTGCCGGGAACGGGACGTTTTCCTGGTGCAGCCGCTGGTTCGCCCGGTTCAGGAGAATTTGGTGGAGTTGCTGCTGATGCTGGACGCCGCCCGGGGCGCGTCGGCGGGGCGTACGACCGTGGTGATGCCCTATTACGCCTATGCGCGGTCCGACAAGAAGGACGCGCCGCGCATTTCCATCGGCGCCCGGTTGGTCGCCGATCTGCTGGTGTCCGCCGGCGCCGACCGGGTGCTGGCGATGACGCTGCATTCCCCGCAGGTGCACGGATTTTTCAGTGTCCCAGTCGACCACCTGCACGCATTGCGGGAGCTTGCCGCGCATTTCGCCGGCTATGACCTGACAAACACCACCGTGGTGTCGCCGGATCTGGGCAATGCCAAGGAAGCCGCCGCGTTCGCCCGGATGCTCGGTGTCCCGGTCGCGGCCGGCGCCAAACAGCGGTTCGCCGACGACCGGGTCAGCATCAGCTCGGTCATCGGGGACGTGACCGGCCGGGACGTGATCGTGCTGGACGACGAGATCGCCAAGGGCAGCACGGTGATCGAGCTGTTGGACCGGCTCCGCGACCTGAACGTACGAACGATCCGCGTCGCTTGTACGCACGGGCTTTTCGCCAGCGGAGCTTTGAAACGCATCAGTGACCAGCCCGATGTGCTGGAAATCGTCTGTACGAACACGGTGCCGATTCCGCAGAGCGAGCGGGTGCCGAAGCTGACCGTGCTGTCGATCGCGCCGGCATTGGCCGAGGCGATGCGCCGGATCCACAACGGCGAGTCAGTCAGCGCCCTGTTCGACGCCCCCTAGCTTGACCCGGATCTCGAGGGCAGCTGGCAGATCAAGCTCGGTGTAGAGGGCCAGCGCGGCTTCCCAGTGCTGCCGTGCCTCGGGTTCGTCCGCGTACAACCGGGCCAGTCCGACTTGCGCACGCGCGCGCTCGTACCGGTCGCCCGTCTCGTCCGCGCGAGCGAGCGCCTCGTCGTACTGCTGCTGCGCCTCGGCGCGCCGACCGACCTGCCGGAGCGTGTCGCCAAGGCCGACCAGCGCGCGCGTTTGTACGTCCAGCTCGCCGAGCTCCTGGGACAGCGCCACCGCCCGCCGGAGGTGGTCGAGCGCCTGGTCATGCTGGCCGAAACGCAGGTAGAACAGGCCGTACGCGCAGAGCGAGTCGACATCGCCGATCCGGTAGCCGGCAGCCGCGTAGATGGGCACCGCTGCGCGAAGGTGCGCGAGCGCCGCGTCGTATTCGCCGAGCCGGGTGTAGGCGCCGCCCAGGTTGGTGTGCGCCACGGCCACCCCGAGCTGGTTGCCGAGCTGCCTGTTCAGTGCCTGTGACCTGCGGAAATGGTCCAATGCATCGGGGAGCCGGCCGAGCCGTTCGTACGCGTTGCCGAGGTTGTTGAGCGTCCGGCTCTCGCCGAGCAGGTTGCCGGTCTCGCGATGGAGTTCCAGTGCCCGGAGGTGATGGTCCACGGCCTCGCGATAGAGACCCAGCTGTAGATGTACGGTCCCGAGTCCGTAGAGCACGGTGCCTTGCATAACGCGGTCCCCGGCGACAGTGAAAAGCTCGTAGGCCTGCTCCAGTCGCTCGCGTGCCGTGAGGTAGTGCCCGAGCCGCCACGCCAGGATGCCCAGCCCGTGCAGCGCGGCCGCTTGACCTGCCTGGTCTCCGGCGGCTTTGTGCAGCTCAAGGGCACTTTGGTGGTGCTCGGTCGCGGCGCCGTAGTCGCCGAGGCGGCGGCGTACGACCCCGAGTAGGTTGAGCGCTGTCGCCTCGTCGTGTGGATCGCCGGCCGCCTCCTTTAGAGCCAGTGTGTGGAGTGTGACGCCGTCGGCGTAGTGGCCGGCCGTGTCGAGGTAGCCGGCCAACACCTGGGACAGCTGACCGGCCCGACCCGGCGCGATCGCCAGCAGGTGCGGGCGCTCCCGGTCCAGCCAGTCGCGGGCCCGCTCGCCCAAAGCGGTGTTCACCGCGACCTGGGCGGCTTGGGTGTAGTAGTCGGCGAGCCGGGTCAGCGCGGCGGGCAGGTCTGGCAGCTCGGTGGCTTTCTCCGCCGCGTACGCCCGGAGCAGGTCGTGCATCCCGAACCGGCCAGCGGTGTCCTCCTCGACCAGGTGGCCGCGGCAGAGCGGATCCAGCAGTCGGCGGGCGCCGACCCGGTCGGTGCCGGCGAGCGCGGCCACCGCGTGGTCGTCCAGGGTCCGGCACGGGTGGGCGCCGAGCAGCCGGAACAGCTGGTCCTCGGCGGGCTGGAGGTTCCTGCAGGACCACGAAAAGACGGTGCGTACGGCGGTGTATTCATCGTCGCCGGCGGCCAGCAGGTCCAGCCGCCGGGACTCGTCGCCGAGCTCGGCGACCAGGTCGGCCAGCCGGGTCCGCGGCCGGGTCAGCGCCAGCTCGGCGGCGATCCGCAGCCCCAGCGGCAGCCGGGCACACGCGAGTGCGAGCGCGACCGCGGGCTCCGGCTCGTCGTCGACCCGAGTGCCCAGGAGCTTGCGCAACAGGCCGACCGCTTCGTCGAGAGAGAGCAGATCGAGGTTCACCCGTACGGCCCCATGCCGCACCACCAGGCCAGGCAGCGTGTCCCGGCTGGTCACCAGCACCACGCACGTACCGGTGCCGGGCAGCAGGTCGCGGACCTGGGCGCCGGATTGCGCGTTGTCCAGCACGATCAGCATCCGCCGGTCGGTGACCAGGGTGCGAAAGCGAGCCGCCCGCTCGGCCAGCCCCGGCGGGATGGCCGCGTCGTCCGGCTGGAGTGCGCGCAGGAATCCCTCCAATGCCTCGGTCGCGCCCATCGGTCGTTCCGGGTCGTATCCGCGCAGATTCACGTAAAGCTGGCCGTCCGGGAACAGCCCGGCGATCCGGTGCGCCCAGTGCACGGCGAGCGCGGTCTTGCCGACGCCGGCGGTGCCGGAGACCGCCGAGATGACTACAGGAGCGGTCGCGTCGGCCGGCTCGGCGACCAGCCGGTCGAGGTCGGCCAACTGGTCCTGCCGGCCGGTGAAGCCGGCGATGTCGGCGGGCAGCTGCCGCGGGCGTACGGGCGCGCTTTGTGGCTGTGCCAATGGTTGTGCCAGTGGTTGCGCCACGACGGCCGGCGCGTTGGCACTGGTAGCCAGCCACAGCTGGTGGAACCGCTCCACGTCTCCGTGCAGCGTCTCGACGATCAGCTCCAGCAGACCCCAGCGCGGCACCCGCGGGCCGGCGAACGCGCCGGACACCGTCGTGTGGCTGCAACCGACCTCACGCGCCATGTCCCGCAGGCTCGGCCAGCCGGCCTGGTGGTGCAGGTCGTGCAGTGCGTCAAAAAGGGTCTTTGCCGGACCATCCGGTAACCGCGGCTTCGGCAGCGCTCCCACCAGCACCTCCAGGCTCCGGGCAGGGTCCAGGCTGCCCTGCTCGGCGGCCCGGTGTAAAGGGCCTTTTACGCCCGTCCAGTTTCGTCAGCATTCGTCAACCGGCCCCGGCCGGCTCGCAAGCTTGCCGTGTCATCACCGCCGCACGGGAGGCGCGCACCATGGGTACGACTATCGAAGAGGCCACCAGGATTGGCCAGTCCGTGCAGGACTACCTGACCGATGCCGACACGTACGACCCGGAGGCGACCGACGATCGCACCGAGATCCTGCTGAAACGGCTGGCCTCGCTGCGCGGTGTCGGGCTGGTGACCGAGACGCAGCTGATGGTCCTGCACGACGCGCTCATCTCCGGCGGGATCGTCGAGGATCCCAAGGCCGACCCGTACACGGTCGGCGGTGTGCTGATCACCACGGCCCGGCGTTTTCCTTACTATGGCGGGAGTCTGCCGGCTGGGCTGCTCTTCGTGGCGGAGGCGGCAGTGGCCGGCGCGGACCACGGCGGCCCGGTCGGCGCGCTGACCTGCGCTTCGCTCGCTTCCGTGCGGGTGCTTTACGCGCATGTCGAAGATGCGCCGCAGGATGACGGGCCCGGGGAGATTTTCCCGTCATGACTGAGAAACCCACCCGTACCATCCCGGTGATGGTGCTGCGGTACGTGTGGGAGACCGGCTGGTCCGGCGGCCGTGCCCTGCGGCCGTGGCCGGACCGGGTGTTCGCCGAGATTTTCCAGCAGCCGAACGGTTGGAGCCTGCGTGACTACTGGCTGCGCTGCACTTTTGGCCATCTGGACCTGAAATTCGACATCGGCCCATGGTCGGTGCTGTCCGGCGCCGCACACCAGGACCTGCGGTCCGACCGGCGGGCGATCCTCGCCGCGTGTCGCGCACAGGCCGTGATGGACGGGGTGCCACTGGGCCGCTACGGCCACGTGGTCGCCTTCGTCCACGAGCCGCCGTGCGACACCGGCGGGTCCTGTCCGGACGTGGTGCTGGACCAAAACCCGGCCACCTTGGAGTTCTACCAGCGCGCGATGGGCGCGATGCTGGGCTTTTCGGCCGGGTCCGGCCCGTACTGCGTGATGGGCGCCGACCAGATCGCAGACTACCCGATCGCCCGGCCGGCCGCGTTCGCTGGCCTGCCGCTGCTGCCCGGGACGGACCTTTTCCGTACCGCGCGGCGAGTTTCGGCGGCCACGCTCTATCGGCATCTGCCGGCGTACCGAGCCACCGTCCCTCTGTCCACTGTGGACGAAGAGGTCACGGTGGTGGCACTTGGCGAGTCCAGCGACGGAAAGTCGACAGTGGCGGTGTGCCCGGTGGCCGGTGGCGAGGTCACGGTCGAATACCGGACAGCCAACGGCGACGACCTCGGCGTGGTGCCCGCGGTGGTGGTGCATTCGCTCGGCGTACGACCCTGCGCGGGTGCCTGTTTCGAGGCGGCGCTGCCCCCGATCGTCGGCGCCGAGGCCGTGGTGGCCGGCGTACGCGTGCAGGTCCTCGCGGTGCCCGGTCCAGACCGGATCACCATCTGTTTCACACGCTAGTGTCCTGCGCCCGAAGTTCATTACTTTCTCCGGCGCCCAGACGGCGACTGAGAGCACCGGAGAACCGCCCACATACCACCAGTATGAGGACGATCCTCCGGCGCACTCAGATCACCGTCTGGATCACCGAATAAAGCAACGAACTTCAGACGCAGGACACTAGAAAGCGTGCCAGAGGGCGGTGGTGTCGCCGGCTCGGAGACCGCGAACGCGGGTCGCGAACTCCGCCTGAGCGGTCGGGTTTCCGGGCGTCCGCTGAGCTACCCAGGCGGCGCTCGCGGTTTCCCTTGCCGCCATCAACAATTCGGCGCCAGACCAGTCGGTTACGTCCCAGCCGTACGAACGGGTGAAGGCGGCGTAGTCGTCCGGGTCCAGCCCGTAGCGGCGGCGGGCGAGTGCGAGCACGGTCAGGTCGTGTTCGCGAAAGTCGTCGGCGAAGGTTTCCAGGTCGAGCAGCATCGGGCCGCGCTCGGTGACCCGCACGTTCCGGGGCAGCGCGTCGCCGTGGATGACGCCGGGCTCCAGCTGTGCGGTCAGGCACGCGACGGCGGCGGTCAGCTCTTCGGCCCGGCTGCGCAGAAAAGCCGCGTCGGCGGCGGAGATGCCAGCGCCGCCGGCGGCCAGCCAGCGCGGCACGTTCGCCAGCAGATCGCGGCGCGGCAGCTGGAAAGGCGGCGCCGGCAGGGCGTGCAACATCCGTAGCAACAGGCCCAAATCAAAGGCGCGGGCCGGGCGTACCGGTTCGGGCAGTGGCTCCCAGAAACTCACCGGATGCCCGTCCACGACCACCACCTCCGGCGCGATGCCGGCGGCCGGGCGCACCGCCGGCAGGCCCTGCTCGGCGAGCCAGCCGGCCACCTTCAGGGACAGCTGGGCCCGCGCCGCGACGGCTGGCTCGCGGCCGATTTTCGCCACCACCGGCACGTCCGTGAGCGCGACCACCGCGTTTTCGGAAAGCCACAGCACGGCGGGGGAGTCCACAGTGGACGGCACGCCGGCCAGCTCGCACGCCTGCCGCAGGACAGGCGTGAGCAGCGATTCGTCCAGCTGCGCGACCTCGCCCATGGCGCCGAGCTTAAACGGTCAATGCGGTTTAGTGATCATTTTTCGCCGCGATCGGTGAGCCGCCGGCGCACTTCGGGCCAGTCGTCGTCGGTCATCGCGAACTGCGCGGTGGTCCGCCAGGTGCCGTCTTTGCGCAGTTTGTGTTTGCGCAGCAGGCCTTCCGGCTGCGCGCCGAGACGGGCGATCGCCGCTCGTGAACGGGCGTTGAACTCGTCGGTGTGCCACACCACGCGTACCGCCCCGAGCTCGTCGAAGGCGCGGGTGAGCATCAGCAGTTTCGACTCGGTGTTCAGCGGCGTACGCCAGAACCGGCGGCCCAACCAGGTGTAGCCAATCGCGACCGTACGAGTGGTGGCGTTGATCTCGTAGAAAGAGGTCATGCCGGCGACGACTTCGGCGCCATCGCGCAGATCGACCTGCACGTACGGCACCCGGGTGCCGCGGTCCCACTGCGCCAGGATGTCGGTGATCTGCTCGGTCATCTCGTGCCGGCTGGTCGGTCGCGGCACCGACAGCCATTGGAACACCTCGTCGTGGTCCGCCGCGGCCAGCAAACCGTCGGCGTGCGCCGGCGACAACGCCTCTAGCCGTACGTGCTGGCCGGTCAGCGTTGGCGCGCTGACCCAGTCCGCGGCGGTCAGCTGCTCGGTGGTCGTCATCGGGTCGGCCTCCAGGTCAGGACGTGGTCAGGCACCGGCGCATCGGTCAGTTCCGGGGCGGGTTTGGGCTGGCCAGCGGTGGTTTTCAGGGGAATCACGCCGGCCCAGTGCGGCAGGCCCATGTCCTCGGGATCGTCGAAATCGGTCTTGTCCGCGCGTACCTTCGCCGCTGCCTCGGCCAGCGACAGCTCCAGCACCGCTGTCTTCGCGAGTTCCTGCGGGTTGGCGGGGCGGGAATGGTCGGCGCGGTGCGGGACGAGTTGGTTGATGAAGGCGTCCAGCGCGGCTTTCTCGCGCTCCACATCGGTGACCAGGCGAGCCCGGCCGTGCACGACGACCGAACGGAAGTTCACCGAGTGGTTGAAGGCCGAGCGAGCCAGCACGACGCCGTCGATCAGCGTCACCGCCACGCAAACCGACAGGCCTTCTTGGCCCGCTTCACGGCCCAGCAGACCGAGCCGACTGCCGGACGAGCCGTGCAGCAGCAGCGTGTCGCCGTCGCGAGCGTGCAGCGTGGGCAGGATCCGCGGCTCACCATCCAGCACGTACGAGACGTGACAGACCAGGGCCTCGTCGAGGATCGCGTAGACGGCCAGTTGCTCGTCAGTCATCCGTTCGCGGTAGCGCAGCGGAACCGTCCGCGTCGTCGTCTCCACCCTACCTCCATTGTACTAGTACAGTTTGCTTTATGTGCCACTACGATAACTGCCGGCCGTCTCGGTTGTCGACCGGGTTGTGAGGAACCTCCGCCGGTAGGCCATTGGTGAGACGCCCAGCGCCGTACGGAAGTGCAGCCGGAAGGAGGACGCCGCGCCGAACCCGGTCTGGTCGGCGACCTGATCCACCGCGAGGTCGCTGGTTTCCAGCAGTTGCCGCGCCCGCTCGATCCGCTGGGTGGTCAGCCAGTGCCCCGGCGTCACGCCCACCTCGTCGCGGAACCGGCGAGTGAACGTACGCACACTCATCCGGGCCCGGCTTGCCAAGGTGGACAGCGGCAGTGGCCGGTGAAGATTTTCCAACGCCCAGGCCCTTGCCGGCGCGGTGCTCGCGGTCGAGGGCGCTGGCATCGGCAGCTCGACGTACTGCGCCTGGCCACCGTCCCGCCACGGTGGCACCACACAGTTGCGGGCCGCCCGGTTCGCCACCGCGCCGCCGTGGTCCTGGCGGACGAGGTGCAGGCAGAGATCCACCCCGGCGGCGCCGCCAGCCGAGGTCAGCACGTCTCCATTGTCCACGTAGAGCGCCGCCGGCTCCACCTTGACCAGCGGAAACATCGCCTGGAAGTGGTCGGCCTCGGCCCAGTGCGTGGTTGCCTCCCGGCCGTCCAGCAGGCCCGCGGCGGCCAGCACATATGCGGCCGTACAGATCGACACGATCCGGGTTCCCGGCGCGATGCTGGCCAACGCGGCCGCGAGACGTGGCTGGTTGGTCCTGCTTGGCGGGGTGTGAAAGGGCGCGATAATAACGGTGTTCGCGCTGGTCAGGGCGGTTGCGTCCAGATCGGTGCCGATGGTGTAGCCAGCGTCGCTGGTCACCGGCTGGCCATCCAGAGTGCAGGTCACCACCTCGTAAAGCGGTTCGCCGCCAGGACCGGTGGCGGCGCCGAAAATGCGCGATGGGATGCCGAGCTCGAACGGGATCACGGCCTCAAGGGCCAGGACGGCGACGCGATGCATGGCCTGATCTTGTCACATACTGACTATCTGGCCACTGTTCCTGGTCGCTCGTCTGCCGGGAAGATCGGTGAATGCAAACGACAACGATGATGCGGGCGGTCCGGTGCAAGGCGTGGGGCGGCCCCGACGTGCTGGAGCTGATCGAAACCGCACGGCCCGAGCCGGGCCTGGCCGAGGTGCTCGTACGGGTGCATGCCACCAGCGTCAACCCGACCGACTGGAAGTCCCGGATGGCCGGAGGCGGCATTACCGGCGAGCCGCCCATCCTCGGTTACGACGTGTCCGGAGTAGTCGAGGTCGCCGGGCCGGGCGTGACGCTTTTCCAGCCGGGGGACGAAATTTTCGGCATGCCAAGGTTCCCGCAGCAGGCCAGCACGTACGCTGAATATGTCACCGCGCCGGCCCGTCATTTCACCCGCAAACCCGCCAGCCTCGATCATTTACACGCCGCCGCGCTGCCGCTCGCTGGCCTGACCGCGTGGCAGGCGTTGACCGAGACGGCGGACGTACGTCCCGGCCAACGAGTGCTGATCCATGCCGCCGCCGGCGGCGTCGGTCATCTGGCCGTACAGATCGCCAAAGCCCGCGGCGCCTATGTCATCGGCACGGCCAGTGAAGCCAAGCACGCATTTCTGCGCGGGCTTGGCGCGGACGAGCTGATCGACTATCGCCAGCAGGATTTCGCTGAGGCCGTCAAGGAAATCGACGTCGTCTTGGACACCATCGGTGGCGACTATTTCGACCGCTCCCTGAAAGTGTTGCGCCCAGGCGGTTTCCTGATCTCGCTGACGGAATTGATCGAGCCGGACCGGATCGCGGCAGCGGCCTCGCTAGGGATAAGCGCAGGTTTCACCCTCGTCGAAGCTGACTACGCCGGCATGAAAGCGCTCGCGGGGCTCGTGGACGCCGGCCAGTTGCGGGTCGAGATTGACTCGGTGTTCCCGCTCGCGGAAGCCGCCGCCGCTCACCGCCACGGCGAAACCGGCCGCACCACCGGCAAAATCGTGCTCGCTGTCTAGAACGGTGGTTCGGCTGGCCAGCTTGTTGGTTTTTCGGGTGGGGCGGCCCTGATATACCTGTTCGAATGACCGAATTTCGTTGGGGTAGCTAACTAAAACAGCCCCACCGGCGGCACCTGGGGGCCGGTGCTGGGTCGGCCGGGGCGAGCGCCGCTGAATTGCGACACCCGCCGAACGACACCAGCACCGGGTGAATCAACCGGTCACGATGAGAATGCAGGTGCTGGAGACGCCGCCGGTAGTAAGGGTGATGGTGGCGGTTCCGGGTCGGTGTGCGGTGACTTGGCCGGTACGTCGGTCGATGGTGGCCACTCGGGGATCTGAGGTGGTCCAGGAGCGGGAAACTGGATCCGCGATCGGTACGGACAATGCGGCGGCGTCGTTTCCGGTGACAGTTGTTCCGGTGCCGGACAGTGTCTCACTTTCGCCCCGCGTAAGCGATGTTTTGGGAGCGATCATCGAAACACTTGCCAACACAGGCTGGACGGCGAACTGTACGGTGCCGTCGGAGAGAATGTGGAAAAGGCCGTAGTGATAGAAGCCACCCTGGTCCGTGGACGCGTACGGGGGAGAGCCGGCGTCGGCGACCACGAAGTTCGGTAGGCCGTCGGCGACGTTGTTGCCGGCGGCGTCGAAGAGGTTTTCGGCGAATCCGCGGGAATGCCCGAAGAACAGGATTGTGTGAACTCCCGGATGCGTCTTTTGGTAGCGGATCAGCAGTTCCTCGTACATTCGCGCTTCCCAGCGGTCACTGAACTGGCTGTCGGCGCGGGGATGCGGATCGTACGCGGGCGCGTGTGTCGCGACGATCGCGACTTTCGAGCGGTTGGCGGTCAACTGATCGACCAGCCACTGGTATTGCGACTCGTCGGTGTCGACGTTCTGGTACGGGTCAGAACCGAGAATACCGATGTGGCTGGAATCGGTGACGATGACGTTCGCGGGTCCCACTGGGTACGAGTAGTGGGTGGCGCCGAAAACGCTGGCGAAGTTGCCGTTCTCCGGGTTCGCGCCCTGGGTGATCTCGTGGTTTCCCGGTGCGTCACGGTAAGGCGTATTGAGGCCAGCCAACAGGGAGTTCGCATAGTTCAGGTTCTCTGGCGTGCCACTGTCGGGCATGTCGCCGAGCGCTTGGACCTGCTGCGGTCTGGCATTCGCTGGCAGCGAACCAAAAGCGCTGCCGATGTTCCGCATGACCGTTGGGCCGGTCGCGTTCGGGGAGGCGGCTGTCACGTGGGCGTCGTCCATCGCGGCGACGGTTGTCCCGCCGCGCCGGAAGGAATCGACGTCGGTGAACTGCAGCCAACTCGGGTTCTTCGGGATCGCGGTGTATTGCACTGGCTTGGGCGGTCGCGGTGAGTAGAGTGCCTGCAGGCCAGAGAACCACACGTCACCGGTGAGGTTCGGCCCCGGTTTGATGACGACCAGCGCCAGGTAGTTGATCCGCAGGGGAAACTGCAGGCCCTGCGGAAGAGTGGCGACGACATATTGCCAGCCGTCGAAGGTGACGCCTGTCGGGTAGAAGCTGGTCGGTTGGTTGCTGGCCTGCCAGATGCCGACGTTGAGGCTGACAATGCCCGGATCCAGCGCTTTTCCGGGGCGGCTGGCCAAATCGCTGTTGCCCTTGACCCAGACGCCCAACCCGATCGGTGCCTGCGAGCCGTTCAGCAGTGCGACCTGCTCGCTTTCTGGATCGTTGAGATACATGTCCAGGTCGAAGGTCTTGCTCACGTTCGGGTAGTTGTAATGCACTTTCATCGCGCCGGCGTCGGACGGGGTCCGTTTCGCTGTCGGGTCAAACGAAAGCGAACCATCCGATGTGGACGTGCCACCAGGGCTGGGTACGTGCCGGGGATAGACGTTCATGTACGCGTCGCTGACCGACCATTTCGAGGCATCGGTGAGCGGGTCGACCGGGACCGAGGTCTGTCCGACCGCGACGCTCACGGTCGCGGTCTGGGTGCCGGCCCGCGCGGTGACGGTGGCCAGCCCGCCGCCGGAGGCGGCGGCGGTGAAGGTGCCGTCGGCGGCGACGGTTCCCAGCGCGGGCGGCGACACGGTCCACGAGACAGCGGAATCGGGGAGGGCCGCGGGTTTACCGCGCGCGGTGCCGGAAATGGTGAGTTTCTGGGTCTGCCCATTGCCGAGATCGACCTGTGTGGGCGTGGCGGACAGCGTGCTGAGCTTGTCGACCACTTCGAACGGTACGACGGAAAGGGCGCGGCCGGCGCGCACGGTCACGACGCCGCTGCCGGTGTGTCCAGCCGTGACGATCTTGTCACCTCGTACGGATCCCAGCGAGGGTGGGAAAACTGCCAGCTGTACAGGCTCGCGGGCCGGATTGTCGGCGGAGTCCGTGGCGTACGCGGGCACGTCCAACGTCGAATGAGTCAGCGCTGTCAACGGTTTGCCGCCATTGACCACGGTGTGTGTCGCAGGGCCGGGCTGTTTGCTCGTACTGTAAAGGAAAAGTCCGTTGGCCACCGGCCGTTCGTGGCCGTCGGAAGGTACGTTCAGTACGGAGGTTGTGGTTTGTCCGGGCAGCCGGCCCACCATCTGGGTGGAGCCGCCGGAGTCGAAGAGAATCGCGTTGTACGCGCCATGCTGGATCAGCCAGCCGGCAAGCTGAGGCTCGGTGAGTCCCTGCGCGACCCCTTCGGCCTGGTGTCCGTCAAAAGCAGCGAAAATCGCTTTCTTGCCGTCCTTCGTGACGCCGACCGCGGTGACCGGGTTGTTGATGTTGTTTTCGCCCGGGCCCTGCAACGGCACCGCCCGCTCGCCGTCCTTGACCAGGATCGCGCCGCCGCTGACGGCCTGCCGGAGATCGTTGTCCGGCCCGACTTTCTCAGCGATGGCCAGCCGATCGCCGAGGTGCGCGTTGGCGGTCAGCCAGGTGCCTGCGTCGCCGGTGCCGACCAGTTCCTCGGTGCCGGCCGGAAGTTGGGCCAGGTCGGTCACCTTCGGGGTGATCGAGGTGATGACCAGCGCGGCGCCCTCACGCTTGCCGCTGACCACAGTGGACGATGGGATCGGCGAGGGCGTACCAAGATAGGACGTGACTCGTACGAGCGCACCGGTGGTGGAAAGATCGTTGACAGTGTTGACAGAAGTGATCGGATGACTGGCCGCGCCGGCGGTGACGGTGCCGGCGTAGGTGGCCGGCCCGATCCCGATCGAGCCGTTGTCGCGGACCATCAGGTTCCATGGCCGGCTGGCGTTCGGGCTTTTCACCAGTTGGCCGTCGATGACGACCATTCCCTCCGGCCGGCCGGAACCGTAGATCTCGAAAAAGTCGCTGTTGACGCCGGCGATCGCGCCGGTCCGGTCGGCCATCGAGGTGGGCACCTCGTCGGCGGTGTCGGTGAGGTGGTCGTGCGACTCGACCACGCCGAGCCGGAGGTTCGGGTCGGTGAGGTCCACATCCATCACCTGTGCGCGCTGGGCGCCGCCGGCCGTGTCGAGGTGGTCCGACCACTGCTGGACCCCGCGCGTGAGCGTCTGCTTAGCGCTGGTCTGCTCGTCGACCACCAGCGGCCAAGTCGCCGGTGTGGGCGGCAGCCACCTGGCTAGACCTGGGCTGGCGGACGCTCCGGGCGTACCAACCAAACCCGCGATGACCAGCGAACATGCCACGAAACCCGCTCCCAGAGCGGTCAGCCGACCTGCCACCGAACTGCCTTCTTTCGCGTAAACGCTTTACGACACGTGTCGAGTCGACGAAATCATCCTTCGATGACGGCCCGGAGACAACCCCGCGAACGGCCGATGACCAGCCTGGTGTCCGGATGTGGCAGCGCGATGTAGAGAACCGCCGGCTCGCGCCGATCCCTTTGTGTACCTACTCCCACGAACCGAGGAGAGAAACGATGAGCCTGCCGGAGATCGTGTCGCGCGAAGAGTGGCTGGTCGCTCGCCGAGAGTTGCTGGCGAAGGAAAAGGAGGTCACCCGCATCCGCGACGAGCTGAGCGCGGAGCGTCGCCGGATGCCGATGGTAAGGGTCGACAAGCCGTACGTTTTCCAGAGCCGAAAGGGACCGGTCAGCCTGCTCGACTTGTTCGAGGGCCGGGGTCAGCTGATTCTGCACCATTTCATGTGGAATTTCGCAGTGGATGAGGACGGCAACGAGACTCCGCGGGACGTGGGCTGCCCCAGTTGTTCGGGCGCGGCCGACAACATCGGCAACCTGACTCATCTGCATGCCCGTGATGTCACGCTGGCCGCGGTCTCGCGCGGGCCGCTGGCGAAAATCGTCCCGTTCCATGACCGAATGGGCTGGGCGTTTCCTTGGTATTCCTCGGAAGGCAGCGACTTCAACTACGACTTCCAGGCCACTGTCGACGACCGGGTCGGGCCAGTGCTGCTGAACTTTCGTGACGAGGACGAGCTCGCGGCGGCCGGCTATCCCTGGTCGCCGCCGCGGCGAGGAGACTACCCGGGCCTGAGTGTCTTCCTTCGTGACGAAGAGAAAATCTTCCATACGTACTCTACTTTCGCTCGTGGCCTCGAACAACCCGGCGGTACGCACTACTATCTCGACCTGACCGCGCTCGGGCGCCAGGAAGCGTGGGAAAAGCCGGAAGGCCGGGCCACCGCGCTCGGAGCCAAGGCGGGCAGCGCCGAGGTGCGCTTTCACGACGAATACTGATCAGCGGTTGACGACGTGACAGGCGACCGGATGATCGGCGGCTTTCGCGAGCAGTTCCGGTTCGTCCGTACGACAGCGATCTTCGACGAGCGGGCAGCGCGGATGGAAACGGCAGCCCGATGGCACCGCGGTCGGATCCGGTACGTCACCGGCCAGCACCTTCGCGGGTCGGCGGCTGGTTGGATCCGGCTGCGGGATGGCCGCGCGAAGGCATTGCGCGTACGGGTGCGCCGGCGCGTCGGACACCTGCTGCCAGCCGCCGATTTCCACGATCTGGCCGAGATACATCACCGCGATCCGGTCGCAGAGGTGCCGGACCATCCCGAGATCGTGCGAAATGAAGACGTACGTGAGACCGAGATCGGTACGCAGCCGGGAAAGCAGGTTCATCACCTCGGCTCGTACGGACACGTCCAGCGCCGAGACCGGTTCGTCCAGCACGAGAATTTCGGGATTTACCGCCAAAGCGCGGGCGATGCCTACTCGTTGTCGCTGTCCGCCGGATAGCTCGGGTGGGTAGCGGCCGGCCAGCCCGGCCGCGAGGCCGACCGTCTCCAACAGCTCGCCGACCGGAGTTTTCATGCCGTGCACGGAAAGAACCTCGGCCAGCGCGCTGCCGACGGTCAGTCGCGGGTTGAGAGACGAGTACGGATCCTGGAAAACCAGCTGGATCCGTCGCCGGACTTGACGCAGCGCACGGCCACCCAGGGTGGTGACGTCCTCGCCGCCGAGCCGGACCGTGCCGGCGGTCGGGTTCTCCAGTCGCACGAGCAACCGCGCGGTGGTCGACTTTCCGCACCCTGACTCGCCCACCAGGCCGAGCGCCTCACCTTTGCCGACCTGGAACGAAATGCCGTCCACCGCGCGTACGGGCGCACCGCGGCCGCGGTAGTGCTTGACCAGACCTTCGACTTCGATCATGACCACCGCTCCGGGAGAACCAGGCAGGCCGCTTCGTGAGCGGCCGCAACGGAATCCAGCGGCGGGTCGACGACCGAACAACGGTCCTCGGCGTGCTCGCAGCGCGGCTGGAAAGGGCAGCCGGCGGGCAGTGCGGCCAGATCTGGGGGAACGCCGCCAATCTGTGGCAGGGGTGGACGCTCGATGCCGGTAGCAGGCGGGATCGAGGCCAGCAGGGCGGCCGTGTACGGGTGCCGTGGCGACTCGAAGAGGTCCACAGTGGACGCCGACTCGACGATCCGGCCGGCGTACATCACCAACACCCGATCGGCGAGTTGGGCCAGCACCGCGAGATCGTGGGTGATCCACAGCACCCCCAGCGAATGGGTTCGGCGCAGATCGTCGACCAACGCGAGAATCTGTTGCTGGACGGTGACATCCAGCGCGGTCGTCGGTTCGTCGGCGATGAGCACGGCCGGTCGCATCGCGAGTGCACCGGCGATCATCATCCGCTGGCGCTGGCCGCCGGAGAGCTGATGCGGATATCGCCGGGCCATCACGGCGGGCTGCGGCAGCCGCACTTCGGCGATCGCCTCGAGCGTACGTTCACGTGCTTGCGTACGGGAAACTCCGTGCGCGCGCAGGCCTTCGGAAATCTGCGCTCCGACGGTCATCAGCGGGTTCAGCGCGGTCATCGGATCCTGGTAGATCATCGCGATCCCGGCTCCGCGAGCGGCCCGCCGACGCCGCTCGGACAGCTCCAGCAGGTTTTCGTTGCCCAGGAACACCTTCCCGCCAGTGACCTCGGCGGCGGCCGGCAGCAGGCCGGCGACGGACAGTGCGGTGAGCGTCTTGCCGGAGCCGCTTTCGCCGACCAGGCCAACGATTTCGCCGGGTTCGACGGTGAACGACACGTCTCGTACGACGGCGGTGCCGGTCTTCAGCACGGTCCGCAGTTCCTCGACCCGCAGCCCGGTCATCGGCTCGCTCCGCGCAGGCCGTCGGCGAGCAGGTTCAAGCCGACCACGGCGACCACGATCGCGGCCGCTGGGAAGGCGAGCGTCCACCACGCCTCGGTGAGCAGGTTGCGGGCGTCGTTGACCATCAGACCCAGAGACGGGTCCGGAGGTTGTGCGCCGAGGCCCAGGAAAGACAGCGCCGACTCGGTGAGGATTCCCCACGACAGCGCCAAGGCCGTTTGTACGCCCAAAGGCGCGCTGACGTTTGGGAGGATGTGCCGGAACAGGATGCGAGCGGGGGAGAAGCCGAGTGCTCGCGCTGCCTGCACATAGTCCGATTCCCGGACGGCCAGCACTGGACCGCGGGCCACTCGGACGAAAATCGGGACGTAGACGACCGAAATCGCGATCGCGGTGTTCGTCCAGCCGTGTCCGAGCGCGGCCACCAGGGCCAGCGCCAGCAGAATCGCCGGGAAAGCGAAGAGAATGTCGGTCAGCCGGCCGATGATCGCGTCCAGCAGGCCACCGGCGAAACCGGCCAGGATGCCCAGAAAGCCGCCCACGACGGCGGCGATCGCCACCGCCAGCACCGAAACTCGCAACGACGCGAAGATGCCGCCGAAGGTCCGGGCCGCGATGTCCCGGCCGAACTGGTCGGTGCCGAACCAGTGGGCCGCGGACGGCGGCCGCAGGCGTGCCGCCGACTGGGCGATCGGATCGTACGGCAGCAGCCCGAAAGCGGCCGCCAGCCCGACCAACAGCACCAGCCCGACCAGCACACAGCCGATCCGGCCACTGCGGTCCGTCCACAGTCGACGCACGATCAGCTGGCCGGACGAGCGGACCGCGGTGGTGACCAGCGCGGCCGTCATGAGGTGCCCAGTCGGGTACGTGGATCGAGCAGCCGATAGGCGAGGTCGACGCCGAAGTTGACCAGCACGAATGCCGTCGCTACCAGCAAAGTCGTGCCCTGTACGATCGCGTAGTCCTGTTGCAGAATGCCGTTCAACAGCAGCCTTCCCAGGCCTGGTAAGGCAAAGATCTGCTCGACGATCACGGTCCCGCCAAGCAGATAGCCGAACTGGATGCCGACCATGGTGACGATCGGGATGCCGGCGTTGGGCAGGATGTGTCGGAACCGAATCCGCTGGCCGGCGAGCCCTTTTCCCTTTGCCGTACGCACAAAGTCCGCGCCGGCCGCTTCCAGGTAGGCCGACCGGGTGGTTCGCATGATGTTCGCGGCCAGCCCGACCGCGAGCACGAGCGCCGGATAGAGCAGTTGGCTGAGGTTGCCGCCGATGGAGGTGGTCAACGGGACATATGTGCCGGGATCCGGGAAGTACGCGAAAACCGCGGCCAGCGCGGCGACACACAGCGAGGCCAGCACGAACTCCGGCAGCGCGAGCCCGAGCAGTCCGGCGCCCTGCACCGAAAGATCGCGAAGCCGGCCGGGCCGGCCGGCGGCCAGCATTCCGGCCAACACGCCGATCGGGGTGGCGATCAGCATCGCCAGGACGGCCAGCTCGACGGTGACCGGCAGCGCGCCAGCGACCAAGGTGGACACTGGCGTGCCGGTGTCCAGCGAGACGCCCAGGTTTCCGGTCAGGACACCGCCGAGCCAGCTGAAGAACTGCAGCGGCAGCGGCCGGTCCAGACCGTAGAAATGCCGCAACGCGGCCAGCTGGCCAGCGTCCAGGTTAGCTGACTCGGTGCCCAGCTTCGCCGTGATGGTGTCCCCGGGCAATGCCCGGAGCACCACGAAAACCACCACCGCGACACCCAGCAGGGTGACGACCGTACCGAGCAGCCGCCCACCCAAATAACGCAAACTCATGCCTTGGTATCCCTCAAATACAGCAGAGACTCCGTCGGCAGCGGCTTGAAACCAGTGACGCCCTTGGTGGTCAGGTAATAGACCTGGTTGCGCAGCAGCCAGACCCATGGTGAGTCGGTCAGCAGGGTTTGCTGCAACTGACCGAAAATCTGCTTGCGAGCCGCCAGGTCGGTGGCCGCGTTGCCTTGGGTGAGCAACTGGTCGAGCTTGGCATCGGTCAGCCCGGCCGGCACTTTCAGGCTGCCGTCGGTGGTGAAATACCGTCCATATTGCAGGTACGGATCGACGCTGCCGCCATTGAGCGCGACCGCCGCGTCAAAGTTCGCCTTGGTCCAGTTCGGTACGTAGACGTTCGTCTGCTGCCGGTCGATGTCGAGCTTGACCCCGATCGCGCCGAGCTGCGACTGCAGCACCTGCGCGATGTTCGTCGAGGTCGAGTATTCGCCGGTTTCCACGATGGTGTGCAGGGTGAAGCCGTTCGGGTTTCCGGATGCGGCCAGCAGTTGTTTGGCCGCGTTCACATCGCCCGGCTTGCAGGGCAAGCCGGCGGTCGCGTCGTACGGGTAGGCCGGGCTGGTGATCGGGCCGGTCACCGTGGCGTGTCCAAAGTAGACGGACGCGGCCAGCTGTGGGCGGTCGACCGCACACGCGATCGCCTGCCGTGCCTTGACATTCGCGAGTGGTCCGCGCCGGCCGTTGAGCTGCAGGACGTGGTACGACAAAGTCGGTTCGTTGACGACCGTGACATTCCCGCCGGTGCTGACCTGGCGGGCCACCGCCGGGTCGGAAACCAGGCCGAAGTCGAAACTGTGCGCCTTCATACCGGAGACGATGGACGCCTCGTCCGGGATCACCCGGAATTCCAGGCCGCCGTTTTTCGGCTTCCCGCCCCAGTAAGCGGAGTTCGCGGTGAGGTCCAACCGCTGGTTCTGCTGCCATTTCCCCCACGCGTACGGGCCAGTGCCGTTCGGTTTGCGCGCGACCGTACCGGCCTTGATGTCTTTCTCCGCGAGGATGGACGCACCGACATAGGTCAGCGCTGTCAGCAGCGAGGTGTCCGGATGCTGAAGCGTCAGCACGACAGAAGTGGAGCTGGGCGCGGCGACGGAGGTGATGACCTTCAGGTACGACCGGACCACCGAGCTGGTCTTGGGGTCGAGGTCGCGTTCCAGCGTGGCCTTCACGTCGCTCGCGGTGAACGGCGTGCCGTCATGAAATTTCACCCCGGACCGCAGGGCGAAGGTGACCGTGGCACCTTTCTCCTGCCAACTGGTCGCCAGGCCTGGGGCGAGGTTGCCGGTGTCGTCGCTGGTCAGCAGTGTGTCGTAGACCAGTCCGAGGGTCTGTACGGTCTGGAAGGCGGTGGCCCGGGCGGGGTCGAGTTGGTCGATGTCGCCGGTCCGGGCGATCGTCAGCATGCCCTGGCTGGTCGCGTCGCCGCTGGGATTGGGGCTGCAGGCGGCCAGCCCACCGGTCGCCACCACGGTAGCCGCGAGGGCCGCCAGCCAAGTCCGGGAAAGTCGCACGTGCCGCCTCCTGATCGTTGCGCTGTGCACGACGGTAATTCTTGTCAGACCAAGAACCAACCTGGAGACTTTTCTACCGTGACGAACGAACGGGCTGACCAGCTGGTGGCGCCTTCCGCGGGAGTGTTGCGAATCGCCAGTCGTACGGCCGATCTGACGGCTCGCGCGATCGGTGTCCGGCAGTCGTACGACCTGCGCGATGGCCAGTTGTGGCCGGTGTCGGACCCGGTCGCGGTGACCGGTGAAGAACTCTTCGATCTCGCGTCGGTGACCAAAGTGGCGGCGACGACCGCGGTGCTGATGAGCCTGGTCGACGCCGGCGAGGTGGCTCTCGACGTGCCGGCGCGGGAGTGGCTGCCGGCGTACGACAGCACCGCGACCGTGCGCGACATGCTGCAGCACCAGTCTGGGCTGGCCGAGTGGGTACCGACGTACGCGGATCCACGCCCCCTCACTCAGCGTTATCCGGTACGCGCTGGGCGCCATTATTCCGACCTGGGATTCATGCTACTGGCTGACCTCGCCACGGCCGCCACTGGTACGCCTTTCCAGCAACTGGCCGCTGAACGCGTGTTCCAGCCGCTGGGCATGACCGGTGCCCATTTCCGGCCGGGCGGTCGTGGTCTGGATGGCCCGATCGTGGCGACCACGCACGGTGACTGGATCGAGCGGACCATGGTCGCGACTGGTCAGCCCTATCCGGTGGAGGTCGAGCCGGACGCGTTCCGCGGTTGGCGGGCGTATACGCTCGTTGGCGAGGTGGGCGACGGCAACGCCTGGCACGCCCGCGGCGGGATCGCCGGACATGCCGGCCTGTTCGCCAGCGCCGACGATCTGGTGGCGCTCGGTCGCGGAGTGCTGGCCTCGCTGGCCGGTGAAGGCCTCTGGTCACCGTCCACTGTGGACGATTTCCTGACGGCCAGCCCGGATCCTGAACAGGCTGCCGGTTTTCGGCTCTGGCCGGTCGAAGGCGCGGCTGGGCATGGCGGTTTCACCGGCACCGGGTTCGCGGTTTTCCCCGCCATCGAGCGGGTGGCGGTGCTGTTGACGAATCGTACGCACACGCCGATCGGCACCCAGGCCAGGGTGGCGCGGGCCTGGGCCGACATCTTGGCCGAAGTGGGTGCTGGCGGTGCCGCGGCGGAGGCCGCGCTTTGGGACTGGTACGCACGGACTTGAGCTGATTTTCGTCCCGTTGCGGACGAAGCCTTGCGCCTTGCGTTCGAATCGGAGTACAACACCGAGGCTCTGGGCCGTACCCCCTCGACGAGGAGTCCCCGATGAGACGTGCCCTTTTCGCCCTGATTCTGCTCGCGGCCGTGCTGGTCGGAGTGACCCCAGCCGCCGCGGCGACCCCAGTGGCGCCAGCCGCGGCGCCACCGATGGGTTGGAACAGCTGGAACAACTTCGGCTGCAACATCAACGAAAACATCATCAAGGCGGCGGCGGACCAGATTGTCGCGAACGGTTTGGATCAGGTGGGCTACCAGTACGTCAACATCGACGACTGCTGGATGGCGTCCACCCGCGACTCGGCCGGCAACCTGCGCGCCGATCCGGTCAAGTTTCCGTCCGGGATCAAGGCGGTGGCCGACTATGTGCACGGAAAGGGCCTCAAACTCGGGATTTATTCCTCCGCTGGGACGGCCACCTGCCAGGGCCTGCCGGCGAGCCTCGGGCACGAAACCGCCGACGCGAACAGTTTCGCCGCCTGGGGCGTGGATTACCTGAAATACGACAACTGCAACAACCAGGGACAGCCAGCCCTGCAACGATATCTGGCGATGGGCAACGCGCTGAAGGCCACCGGTCGGCCGATTTTCTACAGCCTGTGCAACTGGGGCCAGGAAAATCCGTGGCTGTTCGGGCCGGCGACCGGCGGGAACATGTGGCGTACGACCGGAGACATCACCAACAACTGGGGCAGCGTGACCTCGCTGCTCGACCAGCAGGCCGGCCTGGAGCTGTTCTCGCATCCCGGCGCCTGGAACGACCCGGACATGTTGGAGGTGGGCCGCGCCGGCCTGACCGACACCGAGGCGCGCTCACACTTTTCGTTGTGGGCGTTGATGAACGCGCCGCTGATCCTGGGCAACGACCTCACCTCGATGTCGGCCGCCACCAAGGCGACCATCGCCAACCCGGACGTGATCGCAGTGGACCAGGACTGGGGTGGCTCGCAGGGCCGCCGGGTCCGCGATCTCGGGGACACGCAGGTCTGGGCGAAACCGATGTCGGACGGCTCGGTGACCGCCGTGCTTTTCAACCGCTCCGGCGCGACCGCGACGATTTCCACGACTGCCGCCGAAATCGGCATCGGTGGGTCCACTTCGTACGCGCTGAAGGACCTGTGGTCGGGCGCCACCTCGACCTCCACAGGCGCGATCTCGGCGAGCGTTCCGTCCCATGGCGTGGCGATGTTCCGGGTCGGCCGGGCCGGTACGACCGCCGCAGCGCTCGCCGCCGGCACGTACCAGGTCTCCGCGATGACCTGGCTGACCTCGTCAAACGGCTGGGGTCCGGTGGAGCGCGACAAGTCCAACGGCGAGCAGGCCGCCGGTGACGGCCGCGGCCTGTCGATTGGCGGCACCGCGTACGCGCATGGGCTCGGCGTCCACGCGGACTCCGCGGTCAACGTGTGGCTGGGCGGCTCCTGCACGCGTTTCTCGGCGAATGTTGGCATTGACGACGAAGTGGGCAGCGGCAAGGGGTTGGTGCGGTTCGCGGTCTACGGCGACGGCCGGCTGCTGGCGTATTCGGACGTGAAGTCCGGCGGCCAGCCGGCGACCGCGTTGACCGTGCCCATCGCTGGGGTCCAGGCGTTGGAGCTGCGGGTGACGGACGCCCGGAACGGCATCGACTACGACCACTCGGACTGGGCGGAACCGCAGGTGACGTGCTCGGCGGTGAGTACGGGTGCGTACGTCAGCGACAAGGCGTGGACGTCGTCGACCAACGCCTGGGGGCCGGCTGAGCGTGACCAGTCCAACGGCGAGCAACCGGCCGGTGACGGCGGGGTCATCACGGTCGCCGGCGTCTCGTACCCGAAGGGCATCGGCGCGCACGGCCCGAGCGACATCGCTTTCGTCGCGAGCGGGTGCCACCGGCTGGTCGCGGTCGGCGGCGTCGACGCTGAGGTCGGCGCACATGGCACGGTGACGTTCTCGGTGGTCGGCGACTCGACGACGCTCTACACCAGTCCCACGGTCACTCCTGGCACCCCGGTCACCATCGACGTGGACATCACCGGCCGCTCGCAGGTGCACCTCGTCGTCGGCAACACCGCGGACGGCATGGACTATGACCACGCGGACTGGGCGAGCGCGAGCCTGGTCTGCTGACATGCTGTCGAAGAGATTTTGATGGGGGTGCGCGGTGCGGGTGGTGGGTCTGATGTCCGGTACGTCGTACGACGGAATCGACGTGGCGGTGGCCGAGCTCGAGTTCCTTGACGGCGACATCGCGATGACGCCGCTCGGAGCGCAGATGGTGCCCTACGACGCTGAGCTCACCGACCGGATCGGCGCGTTGTTGCCGCCGAACCAGACCACCATCGAGCGGGTCTGCCAGTTGGACACGCTGCTTGGTCGGGCGTACGGGGAGGCGGCGGCGCTGGCGGTCCGGGCGTACGGCGGTGACCTGGTGGTTTCGCACGGCCAGACGGTCTTTCACTGGATCGACGACGGCCGCGCGCAAGGGTCGTTGCAGCTGGGGCGGCCGGCTTGGATCGCCGCCCGTACCGGCCTGCCGGTGGTGTCCGACCTGCGGTCGGCGGACATCGCAGCCGGCGGTCAGGGTGCCCCGCTCGTACCAGCGTTCGACGTGCTGCTGCTGGGCGTCGACCGGCCGCGGGCGGCGCTGAATCTCGGCGGTATCGCGAACGCGACGGTGATCGACCGCTTCGCGCACGTGCTCGGCTACGACCTCGGCCCGGCGAACGCGTTGACCGACCTGGCCGCCCGGCGGTTTTTCGGGACTCCGTATGACATCGATGGGGCGTACGCGGCCGCTGGCAAGGTCGACGACGAGTTCTTGCAGGTGTTGCTCGCCGAGCCGTACTACCGCCGGGAGCCGCCCAAGTCGACCGGCAAGGAACTCTTCCACGCCGGCTATCTCGAACGTTTCCGGCCCGCCGGCCTTTCCGGGGAGGACGTGCTGGCCACCCTCACCGAGCTGACCGCACGGGTGGTCGCCGCCGAGCTGGACCGGCACGGCGTCACCGAGGTGCTGGCGTCCGGCGGTGGCGTCCGCAATCCGGTGTTGATGCGTAGGCTGGGGGAGCTGACCAGCGCTTCTGTCGGCACCATCGACGCGCTCGGCGTGCCGTCGGACGCGAAGGAGGCCTATGCCTTCGCCGTGCTGGGGTTCCTGTCGTGGCACGGACTGCCGGGCGCGGTGCCGTCGGTGACCGGCGCTCGCGAGGCCCGGATTCTCGGCTCGTACACACCTGGGGCCGGGCCGCTCAGACTGCCGGCGCCGGCCGTCGGCACCCCGCGCCACCTGCGGATCCAGCCCGAAATTCGTACAGGTACATAATTGGCTTTGTGCCGACACCATTCGCTTTCAGCGGGTCCACGTCGACCGGGATCGCCAGCGCCATCGAGGCCGGCGTGCGGTCCGGCGAACTCGCGCCCGGCGACCAACTGCCGGCGGTGCGTACGCTCGCCGTCCACCTTACGGTCAGCCCTGGCACCGTCGCCGCCGCGTACCGGATGCTCCGGCAGCGGGGCGTGGTCGAGACCGGTGGCCGGCGCGGCACCCAGGTGCGGGCGGCCCCGACGGTCACCGCCCGACTGAACCTGCGGCTGCCGGTGCCGGTCGGCGCCCGCGACCTGTCCAGCGGCAGCCCGGACCCCCGCCTGCTGCCCCGGCTCGGCCCGCATTTGCGCAGGTTGGAGCCCGAGCCGGTGCTCTACGGCGGGGAGGTCTCGCCCATCGAACCGCTGGAGGCGATGGCCCGTGACCGCCTCGCCGCGTACGGCATCGACCCGCCCTCGCTGACCGTGACCAGCGGCGCGATGGACGGCATCGAACGCGTACTGGCCGCCCACCTGCGCCCCGGCGACCAGGTGGCGATCGAGGACCCGGGCTGGGCGAACATGCTGGACCTGCTGACGTCGATGGGCCTGACCGCTGAGCCGGTACGCGTCGACGACGACGGTCCGATGCCCGACTCCGTCGAGGCCGCCATCCGCCGCGGCGCACGCGCGCTAGTAGTGACGACCCGCGCGCAGAACCCGACCGGCGCCAGCATTTCGGCCGCCCGCGCGAAGGTGCTGCGAGCCGCCCTCGCCGAGCACCCCGCGGTCATCGTGATCGACGACGACCACATCGGCGAACTGGCCAGCACCGAGTTCCACCCGCTCGCCGGCACCACCGCGAACTGGGCGATCGCCCAGTCCGTTTCCAAGGCTTATGGACCCGACCTACGCTGCGCGATCCTCACCGGCGACGACGAGACCATCTCCCGGGTCGAAGGCCGCCACGGCCTGTCCGCCCGCTGGGTCTCCACCGTGCTGCAGTCCGTGTTGGTCTCGTTGTGGTCCGACCCCGAGGTGGCCGCGCTGGTCCGCCGCGCCCGCCACTCGTACGACCTCCGCCGTACGACCCTCGTCGAGGCCCTCGCCGAGCGCGGTGTCGGCGCTTATGGCAAGTCAGGCCTGAACGTCTGGATCCCCGTCCCCGACGAGACATCGGTCTGCGCGCGTCTTCTGGACGCCGGCTGGGTGGTCGCGCCGGGCCGGATGTATCGCGTCACCAGTGAACCGGCCATCCGCATCACCCTCAGCCCGCTGGACCTCGCCGAGCTCCCCAGCCTCGCCACCTCGGTCGCCGCCGCTCTCCACCCCAGAGCCCGCTCCTACGCCGTCTGACCGCTGGTCTGGGAGGCTTATCGGCATGAGTGACACCAAGCAGCGGTTGCTGGACGGGGCGATGGCCGCGCTGCGCGAGCACGGCATTGCCGGCGTCTCGGCCCGTACGATCGCCGCCGCCGCCGGAGTCAACCAGGCGCTGGTCTTCTACCACTACGGAAGCGTCGACGAGCTGCTCGCGGCCGCCAGCGTCGCCGCCGCCAGAGCGCGCGTTGACGACTATTCGGACCGGTTCGCCGCCGCTGGGTCGATGCGGGAGCTGCTGGACATCGGCCGGGTGATGTTCACCGACGAGCGCAAGCTCGGCAACGTGTCGGTGTTGGCGCAACTGCTGGCCGGTGCCCAAAGCGACCCGAAGCTCGTCGAGCCGGTCGCCGCCGCGCTGCGAATGTGGACCGTCGAGATCGAGTCGGTCGTACGCCGGCAGATCGCCGGCTCACCGCTGGCCGAAGTCGCCGACGTGGCCGGCCTCGCGAACGCCGTCAGCGCCGCCTTCATCGGCCTGGAACTGCTCGGCGGCGTCGACGATGCGGCGGCCCGCGGCGCCATCGCCGCCCTCGACCAACTGGCCATCCTCATCGACGTTTTCGACGACCTGGGCCCCATCGCCCGCCGCGCCGTCCGCGCCCGCATTACCCGGGTCACCAAGAGCCCCTGACCCCTTGGTCAGGTGCTCCAGTCTTCCCACCGCAGCTTCTTGACCCTGCTGAACTCTCCGACGTTGCCGGTGACGAACACCGCGCCGAGCCGAACGGCCTGGGCTGGGAGGAGCACGTCGTACGGGCCGATGGGTGAACCGGTCGCGTTGAGTTCGGCTCGCAAGGCACCTGCTATTTCGGCGTCCTCTTCGGTAAACGGTTCGATTTCAACGTCACCGGCGAGAAACAGGCGAACCTGTTCGGCGTTCTCTCGTTGCCTCGCGCTTCGCGCGACGCCGTACCAGAGCTCGAAAATCACTACGGAGGAAACAGCAACCTCGGTGCCGCTGTCGATGGCATCGCGGAGGCGCTCCCTGATGGACACCGGTTTGTTCCGGATCACGCCAACGACTGTGTTGGTGTCCAGGAGGTAACTCACTCGAAAATGTCCGTGTCGGGAGGCATTGGTGGCTGCTGCCGTCCATCCTCCATGAACGGCACGTCGGCGAACCGATCGAGTTCGGCAAACCAGGCGTCGACACTGGAGGCGATGGGTTCCAGCAGGATTCCCGCCGCGACCCGTCGCACCCGTACGCGGTCGCCGTCGACTCTGAATTGTTTGGGAAGCCGGACTGCTTGGCTCCGGCCGTGCATGAACACCTTGGCCACCGAGGTTTCGGACATCAACCCTCCGAGATTGATAGATATCAAAAGTGTACATCACGTATCGGTTGGTGGACGGGCGGCCGTTAAGGCTCCCTGACCCCCGCGGCGCGGGCGGCCGAGAGAGCGACGGCTAGGTGTGGCGGCGGGGAGGCCTGCAGCCAAGCCAGTTGGACGGTGGAGTGCGGCGCCTCGTGCAGTGGGCGAAAGGTGACGCCTTTGCGGCCCAGGTCAGCAAAGGACGCGGGTTGCGGGGAGACGCCGATGCCGGCGCTGACCAGGCCGAGCTGGGTTTCGATGTCGGCGCCTTCCATCGCCGTGCGGGGGACGAAGCCGGCCCGGGCGCAGTAGTCCATGACCTGGTCGTGAAAGAGAGGGCTGGTCGTACGCGGCCACAAAACGAACCGCTCATCGCGCAGGTCCGCGGCGGACAGCACGCTTTTGGCAGCCAGTCGATGGCGGGCGGGGAGCGCGAGAACCATCGGTTCGCAGAACAGGTCCGCCAACACGATGCCGCTGGCCGGACCGGCCGCCCGTACCACGGCGAGGTCTATTTCGTTGGCACGTAAGGCAACCAGCTGCACCGGAGTGTCCAGCTGGGTGACTCGCACGGCGAGTCCGGGCAGCGCGTCGAGCAGACCGCGGACCAGCTTGGGCGTCACGCTGTTCAGCGCCGCGCCGATGGAACCGATCCGCAGCTGGCCCGCGCCGCCGGCGGCCACCGACCGGCAGTGCGTCACGGCCCGTTCCAGATCGGCCAGCACTCGGCGCGCCTCGGTGACAAACACCTCGCCGGCCGCCGTGAGGCGGACCTGCCGGCTGGTGCGCGTGAAGAGCGTCACCCCGACCTGCTGCTCCAGCCGGCGGATCTGGTGGCTGAGTGCGGGCTGCGTCAGCCCAAGACGCTCGGCCGCGTGCCCGAAATGCAGCCGTTGGGCGGTCTCCAGGAACGAGGTGAGCAGGTCAGTGTCCATCGATGAATCATATCGATCAAAAGATCAGATTGTTTCATTGGACTAATCAGTCTGCCATCTTTAGCGTTTGGGACATGAGTTCTTCGCAGTGGTTGAAACGCGACCGTGAGGTCGTCGCCCAGTCTCCGTACGCACCTCCGCTGGTCTTGGAACGCGGCCGCGGCTGCGAGTTGTGGGACGTCGACGGCCGGCGATTCCTCGACTTCGAGGCCGGGCAGTTCTGCATGAACACCGGCCATTCACACCCGTCGGTGACCGAGGCGATCAGCCGGCAGGCGACTGTCCTCATGCAGATCGGCAACCGGTTCACCACTCCGGCCCGGATCCAGCTCGCCGAGCGGCTGGCCGCGCTCGCCCCCGACCCACTCGGGGTGACTTTCTTCTGCAGCACCGGTTCGGAGGCGAACGAGACCGCGCTGCGGATCGCCAAGCTGGTCACCGGACGGTTCGAGGTGGTGGCGCTGGCCCGCGGCTACCACGGTCGTACGGCCTCGGCCTACGGCCTGTCCTCCGCCACCCGGCGGATGCGGCGGGGCGCCGGACCTCAAATGCCGGGCATCGTCCACATCGACACCCCGTACGCGTACCGGTGCCCGTTCGCCTGCGGCACCTGCGACCAGCGGTGCTGGCGACACTCGGTGGAGATGATCGACCGAGCCAGCTCCGGCGAACCCGCCGCCGTCATCGTGGAATTCATCCAGGGCGCTGGCGGCATCATCCCGGTCCCGGCCGACTGGGCCCGCGAGGTTCGCCGGTTCTGCGACGAGCGAGGCGCCCTGCTGATCGCTGATGAGGCCTTGACCGGCCTGGGCCGGACCGGTCGCTGGTTTGCTTTCGAGCACACCGAGGTCGTACCGGACATCGTCGTCACCTCGAAGGCGCTCGGCGGTGGGGTGCCAGCGGCGGCGGTGATCACCAGCAGGGAAATCGCCGCGGCCGCTCTGGCAAAAGGGTTCGTGCAGTCCGCCTCCCACCAGGGTGACCCTTTCCAGTGCGCGGTCGCACTCGCCAACCTCGACGTGATGGAAACCGAGGACCTGCCCGGAAACGCCGAACGGATGGGGCGGCGGTTAATGGATGGGCTGCGTGAGCTGACGGCCCGGCACCGACTCGCCGGCGACGCTCGCGGCATCGGACTGATCGCCGGTCTGGAGATCGTGGACAGCGACAAGGATGGGGGCGGCGAGACTCCCGAACTGGCCGCCGCTGTTTCGGTGGCCTGCCTGGAGCGGGGCCTGATCGTCGGCGGCCTGCGACCCGGCATCCGGGAAGGCAACACCCTGCGACTCGCGCCGCCGCTCACGGTGTCCGCCCAGGAGATCGACGAGGCTTTGACGATCCTGGACTCCGCGCTGACCGACGTGGCTGCTGCTTCGATGGCGGGAGCGCGGCAGTGACCAAGCTGTTGGTGGGTACGTCAGCGGACGTCGACGCGCTCGCCGTCGGGGTGTACGCCGGTGCCGTACCGGCGGCCGGATCAGAGCCGGCGGACCAGCCGTGCGGTGGTCGGCTGTGTCACCTGCTTGAGATTCTGGGCGCCACGGGAGCACCCGGCGAGGTCACCCTGGTTCCCGCCGATGCCGCCAGCCCCGTCCCGTTGGTCGTTGCCGTTGGCCTGGGCGATCCGCCCACCGAGCCGGAAACCCTGCGGCGAGCGGCCGGTGCGGCCGTACGAGCACTGGCCGGCCGCGGTCGCGTTGGGCTCAGCCTGCTGGCCGCGTCAGCCACCGCGTACGACGTGCAGGCGGTCGCCGAAGGCGCGTTGCTTGGCGCGTACCAATTCGACCGCTATCGGCAGCCGTCGGCCCGGTCGCGGCCGGTGCGCGAAGTCGTCCTGCTCGTGCCCGGTAACCACGAACCGGCGGTTGCCCGAGCGAGTCTGCTCGCCGCCGCGGTGAATCAGGCCAGGGACTGGGTGAACACGCCACCCAACGACCTCGACCCGGGCTCCTTCGCCGACCTCGCGCTCGCCACCGCCGAGGAAGCCGGCCTGACCGGCAGCGTCCTCGACGAGACCGACCTCGCCGACGGCGGGTACGGCGGCATCGTCGCGGTCGGCGCCGGGTCGACCCGGCCGCCCCGGCTGGTGCGGCTCCGCTGGTCCGGTGCGGACCCGGTCCGGTCGATCGCCCTGATCGGCAAAGGGATCACGTACGACTCCGGCGGCCTGACCCTCAAGTCGCGGGACGGCCTGCTGGAGCAGAAAAAGGACATGGTCGGCGCCGCGACCGTCCTCGCGACCGTCACGGTGGCGGCGGCACTGCGCCTTCCGCTCGACATCACCGCATACCTGCCACTCGCCGAAAACATGGTCGGCGGTGCCTCCTACCGGCCAGGCGACATCCTCGCCATGCGCAACGGCCTCCACGTCGAAGTACGCAACACGGACGCCGAGGGCCGGCTGGTGCTGGCCGACGCCGTCGCACGCGCCTGCGAAGACGCGCCTGACCAGGTGCTCACCGTCGCGAGCCTGACCGGTGCCCAACGCATCGCGCTGGGTCGACGCACCGCCGGCGCGATGGGACACCACCACGTCACCGACGCCCTCGCCGCCGCTGGCCGCCACGCCGGGGAGCCGATCTGGCCGATGCCAAGACCAGAGGAGATCGCGGCACAACTGGAATCACCTGTCGCGGACCTCGCGAACTGGAATCCGGACACCTCCGGCGGCATGCTCCGCGGCGCCGAGTTCCTGTCCCGATTCATCCCGCCGAGCATCCCGTGGGCACATCTCGACATCGCCGGCCCCTCGTACAACTCCGGCTCTCCGTACGGACACATCCCCACCGGAGCCACTGGCACCACTATCCGCGCACTCGTCCATTTCCTGGAGAGCCAGAGCAATCGGCACTAGCGCCCTCGCGAGACAGAAATGTCTCAGGTGATAGTGTTAAGTCTCGTGACGATTGATCGGGACGCGGTGTTGATGGCGGCGGCGGGGTTGCTCGTACGCAATGCCGGGGCGTCGATGGCGGAGGTGGCGCGGGCCGCTGGCATCAGTCGGGCGAGCCTGCATCGGTTGGTGGACGGGCGCGGGGCGTTGGTACGGGAGTTGGCGGAGCTGAGCCTTCGCCGCGGCAAGGCGGCGCTGGAGGTCGCCGAGCCGGCGCGGGGCGATGCGCGGGAGGCGCTGAAACGGGTGATCGTCGAGCTCGTACCGGTCGCGGACCTGTTCAACCTGCTTTATCGCGAGCAGTCGATCGATGAGGTGTATGCGCAGGGTGCCGAGTTGGACCAGGTGATCACCGAGCTTTTCCAACGCGGTCAACGCGAGGGCGTGTTTCGGGTGGATCTGTCCGCGATGTGGATGACCGAGGCGTTCTACTCGCTGCTCGGCGGTGCCGCGCAGGCCGCGCAGCAGGGCCGGCTGGCCAGCCGGGACGTGGGACTGGTGACGGAACAGACGTTGTTAGCTGGAGTAGGGGAGAACGAACGATGACGGCGGCTCGCCGCTGGACCGCGTTGGGCGTGCTCACGCTCGCGGTCCTGCTGATCTCGATCGACGCGACTGTGCTGGGGCTCGCGCTGCCGCACCTCACCGAGGACCTGCGCCCTACCGCCACCGAGGTGCTGTGGATTGGCGACGCGTATTCCTTCGTGCTCGCCGGTCTGCTGGTCACGATGGGCACCCTCGGCGACCGGATCGGCCGCAAGAAGCTGCTGCTGATCGGGGCCGTCGGCTTCGGCCTCGCATCCATCCCGGCCGCGTACGCACCGACCGCCGGCGTTCTCATCGCCGCCCGGGTGCTGCTCGGGGTGGCCGGTGCGACCCTGATGCCGTCGACGCTTTCGTTGATACGCAACATCTTTACCGACCCGAAGCAGCGGTCGCTGGCGATTGGCATCTGGGGCTCGGCGGCCTCGGCCGGCGCGGCCGTCGGCCCGCTGGTGGGTGGGCTGCTGCTCGACCACTTCTGGTGGGGCTCGGTGTTCCTGATCAACATCCCGGTGATGGTGCTGCTGGTGGTGATCGGCGCGAAGGTGCTGCCGGAGTCCCGCGACCCGCATCCGGGCCGGTGGGACCTGCCCAGCGTCGGGCTGTCCATGGTCGGCGTGGTCGGTGTCGTTTACGCGATCAAGGAAATCGCCGCGTACGGGCCGGCGCAGCCGTTCGCGTGGATCGCTGGAGTCGCCGGAGCGGTCGCCTTGGTCTTGTTCGGCCGGCGACAGAAACAGCTCGAGTCGCCGCTGGTGGACCTGCGGCTCTTCGCGAACGCGCGGTTCTCCGGCGCGGTGCTCGCCGACCTGCTGACCATCGTCGGCCTGACCGCGGTGGCGTTCTTCGTGTCCCAGTTTTTCCAGCTGGTCCAGGGATATTCGCCACTGCAGGCGGGCCTGCGGGAAATCCCGGCGGTGGCGGCCGCCGCGGTGGGAGCGCTGTGCGCCGGCCGGCTGGCTGCCGCGCTGTCCCCACGGGTCGTGGTGCCGGCCGCGCTGGCGATGGTCGGGCTGGGCCTCGCTGGCATCGTCGTACTCACCGCCAACACGCCTTACCTGCAGATCGCTGTGATCATGGTGGTGCTCGGGCTGGGCGCTGGCGTGTCCACCACAGTGACCGCGGACCTGATCCTGAGCAGTGTTCGCAAGGAGAAGGCCGGCGCCGCGTCGGCGGTCTCGGAGATGGCGTACGAGCTGGGTACGGCTCTGGGGATCGCCCTGTTGGGAACGATCCTCACGGCTGTTTACCGCGCACAAATCGTCGTACCGGCTGGTGCTGACCCGATCACCGCCGGTGACTCGGTCGGCGGAGCGTTGTCAGAGGCCGCGCACCTGCCAGCCGCGATGGGCGCGGCGTTGGCCGCCTCCGCTCGTACGGCGTTCGTCAGCGGGTTGCAGTTGGCGGCCGGGTTCGGCGCGGTGTTGTTGCTGGTAGCGGCGGTGGCGGCGTGGTTCATGCTGGGCCGGCCGGGGCAGGAATCGGTGGACGAGCCGGAGCTGGCTGAGATCACCGAGCGGTGATGTTGATTTTTGTCGGTTTCCGCCGATAATTGTCGGTCCTTGCGGGGTTGGTGACTCTCACGGTAGTCAAGACACCAGAAGCAAACTCTTTACAACGTTGTCGCCATACGTCAGAGTGATGCCGATCTCAGTACGTGTTCCGGTGGCGAGGCGGTGAGGGTGCGGCGATCGGCGAGTGAAGAGTCCTGCCGCTCTCGCACGCGCCGGCGAAGACGCCGACATCCGTGGGCCGTCGCGCCCACCCCCGGATAGCATCCGACAGCCAACTTCACCGACGCCGGCTCGCTGCCAGCTGGCTTCCCGTACGCCAAGCCCCTGCATCACCCACGGAGGTCATCGCAAAATGTCAGACTCAACGCCGCTGGGCGGCTTCAGTCGCCGGTCCTTCCTGCGGGCCGTCGGCGGGATGGCCGTCGCCGGCGCGGCCGGCGCCTCGATGGCCGCCTGCGGTTCGAACTCGGGCCGCGCGAGCAGTGGCGCCGGCAGCCTCCAGCAGTGGTATCACCAGTACGGTGAAAAGGGCACGCAGCAGGCCGCGCTGAAGTTCGCCAAGGCGTACAAGGACGCGGCCGTCACCGTGCAGTGGGTTCCGGGCGACTATGGGAGCAAGCTCGCCAGTGGCCTGCTTTCCAGCAGTGCGCCCGATGTTTTCGAGGACCAGCTCAACATCGAGCTGATCAAGACTGGTCAGCTCGCGCCGCTGGACGATATTTTCGCCTCGGTCAAGGATGATTTCACTGACGCGGATGTCAAGCTCAACACGTACGAAGGCAAGATCTACGGCATCAAGATGATTGATGACCCGCAGTTCCTTTACTACCGCAAGAGCATGTTCCAAAAGGCCGGCGTGCAGCCGCCGACCACCTTCGACGAGCTGATCGCGGGCGCGAAGAAACTCACCAACAGCAAGACCAAGGGTGTCTATTTCGGCAGCCAGAACTTCGTGGTCGATCACATCGCGCCGTATCTCGCCGCGGCGGGGACCTCAGTCGTTTCGGCGGACCACAAGTCGAATCTGCTCACCCCGGAGGTCATTGCCGCCTTCACCAAGCTGCGGGAGCTCTACACCAGCGGCTCCGTGCTGCAGAGCGCGCCGACCGAGTGGACCGACCCGAGCGCGTTCATCCAGGAACTGGTCGCCATTCAATGGTGCGGCCTGTGGGCCCTGCCGCAGATCAAGCAGGCCTTTGGCGACGACTTCGGGGTGATGGCCATCCCGTCCATCGGCGCCCAGGGCAAGCAGGTCGTCTACAACGGCGGTTGGTCGACTTTCGTCAACGCCAAGGGTAAAAACGTTGACGCGGCGAAGAAGTTCGTGAAGTGGCTGTGGATCGACCAGACCCAATACCAGGAGGAGTGGTCGCTGGACTACGGCTTCCACATCCCGCCGCGCAAGAGTGTGGCGACGAAGGCGACCAAGCTTCAGACGGGTCAGGCCGCCGACGCGGTGAAGCTGGCCGGCCAGTTCGGCATCGTCGATGACATCGCCTTCACCCCGAAAATGGCCACCGCGGTGTCCGACGCCGGCAACAAGATCCTGCGGTCCGGCGCCGACCCCAAGGCCGCCCTCGGAACTGCCGACGGGATCGTCCAGTCGGAGCTGAAGAGGCTCTTCGGGTGAGTGAAACGCAGACCTCGACAGTCGCGCCAGCGGCCCGGTCTGCCGCTCGGAAGGCGCCGGTGCGCCGCAAGAACCGGCAGGTGCGCGGGCGTACGGGCGCGTTCTGGCTGTTCGTCGGACCGTTCCTGGTGGGCCTCGCGATCTTCATTTACGTGCCGATCGTGTGGAGCCTGGTCCTGAGCTTCTTCCGGGCCCAGAACACCGTCGTGCCGGATGTCTTCGTGGGCATCAAGAACTATGTCGACATGCTCACGGACAGCGCTTTCCTGTCCAGCCTGGGGACTTTCACGCTGTTCGCGATTTTCATCGTGCCCACCACGTATTTGCTGGCGCTCGGGCTCGCGGTGCTGATCAACCGGGCCCGGTTCGCGCGTACGTTCTTCCGGTCCGTCATCTTCATTCCGGCGGCCTGTTCGTACGTGGTCGGCTCGCTGGTCTGGAAGCTGTCGATTTTCAACGGGGTTCGGTTCGGGTTGGCGAACACGCTGATCGCCACCTTCGGCGCCGACCCGATTCCGTGGTTGTCCGCGACCGGTGGCTTTCCCTGGTATTGGCCGGTGATCGTGACCGCCCGGCTGTGGCTGCAGGTCGGTTTCTACATGATCCTGCTGCTGGCCGGTCTGCAGCAGATCCCGAGCAACCTCTACGAGGCCGCTTACGTCGATGGAGCCAAGCCGGGCTGGCAGACCTTCGTCAACGTGACATTGCCGGGGTTGCGTACGGCCACCGTCGCTGTGCTGATCTTGAACCTTATCAACGCATACCAGGCATTTGACGAGTTCTACAACCTGCTCGGCAATGTGCCGTACGCGCGACCGCCACTGGTTTATCTCTATTACACGGCGCTGGGGGCCAGCCAGGACTACGGGCACGGCAGCGCCGGCGCGCTGATCCTGGCCGTCCTGATCGCGGTGGTCACCATTTTCCAGGCGCGTGTCCTTGGATTCGGAAGGGCGTCGGACTAATGGCCTTTTCTCTGCTGGCGCCCAAACCGGTCGGCGCGGTCGGCCAGAGCGGCAGTGTCCGGGGCGTGCTGGGCACGGTGCTGCGTTACACCGTGCTGGTGATCGCGGCCGTGCTTTTCCTGCTGCCGTACTATTTGATCCTGCGCAACGGGCTGTCTTCCGAGCACGACATCACGTCGCCCAACTGGACGTTCTTCCCGTCCAGCCTGCACTGGGAAAACCTGGGAGAGCTGTTCTCCGACCCGTCGGTGCCGATGGGGCACGCGCTGCTCAACTCCGGGCTGATCGCGGTCGTACAGACCGCTGGGCAGTTGCTGCTCGGCTCGATGGCCGGTTACGGCCTGGCCCGGATTCCGTACAAGCACGCGAACAAAGTCTTCTATTCTGTGCTGGTCACCCTGATGATTCCCAGCGCGGTCACGTTCGTGCCCAGTTTCGTGCTGGTGTCGTCGCTCGGGTGGGTGTCGGACCTGCGTGGCCTGATCATCCCGGGGCTGTTCTCCGGGTTCGTGGCTTTCCTGTTCCGCCAGTTTTTCCTGAATTTCCCGGTGGAGTTGGAGGACGCGGCCCGAGTGGACGGGCTGAGCTACTGGGGGACGTTCTGGCGGATCGTGTTCCCGAACTCGCTGCAGTTCTACGCGGCGATCGCGGTCATCACGTTTATCGCCGCCTGGAACTCCTTCCTGTGGCCGCTGGTGATCGGCCAGGACCCATCTTCGTGGACGGTGCAGGTGGCGCTTTCCAGCTTCATCACCGCCCAGACCATCAACCTGCACGAGGTGTTCCTCGGCGCGGCCGTCTCTATTCTGCCGCTCGTGCTGGTTTTCCTTTTCCTGCAGCGCTATCTCGTCGAGGGCGTGGCCCAGACGGGCATCAAGGGCTGACCCCGGCGGGGCCGGCCACCAATCTTCAGATGGGAAGACGTCCATGACTGACGTGTCGCGTCGTGCCGTGATGCTGGGAGCCGGTGCCCTCGGAGTGGGAGGAGTGGCAGCCATGATGGGGTCGACACCGGCCGCCGCGGCGACCGCCATCCCGTCGTCGTCCGCGCTGCCAACGGGCGGAAAGCTGTCGATCAGCTCCGAGCCTTTTGGCAGCACTACCGACGGGGTGGCGGTCGAGCGCTACACCTTTGGCTCCGCGCATGGTGTCCAGGTGCAGATGCTCACGTACGGCGCGACCCTGCAGACGATCACTTTCGGGGATCGGCACGGCCACCGACAGAGCATCCTGCTCGGCCTGCCCACGCTCGCCAACTACATCGCCGAAAGCCCGTACTTCGGCGCCACCATTGGTCGTTACGGCAACCGGATCGCCAAGGGCAAGTTCAGCATCGACGGCAAGTCGTACCAGATTCCCATCAACAATGGCGAAAACGCGTTGCACGGTGGCCCGATCGGGTTCGACAAGAAGGTCTGGAAAGCCACCGTCATCAAGGAAACCTCCCGGGTCGGCGTGAGTTTTCACTACGTCAGCGTCGATGGCGAGATGGGTTTCCCCGGAAACCTGGACACCACGGTCGAATACACGCTGAACTCGGCCAACGAGCTGACCATCGGGTACCACGCGACGACCGACAAGCCGACGATCGTCAACCTCACCAACCACGCGTATTTCAACCTCGCGGGCGAGGGCTCGGGCACCGTCGAAGGCCAGATCCTGGAGGTGAACGCCAACGCTTTCACCCCGGTCGACGTCAACCTGATCCCCACCGGCGACCTGCCCACGGTCGGCGGCACGCCTTTCGACTTCCGGCAGGCCAAGCCGATCGGCAAGGACGTACGCGTCGGCCACCCGCAGATCCTGATCGGCCCCGGCTACGACCACAACTGGGTGCTCAACGGCTACCACGGCGGAAAAACCTCCCGTCAGGTCGTTCGCGCGTACGACCCGGCATCCGGGCGGTGGCTGACCTGCACCACCGATCAGCCGGGCGTGCAGATCTACTCCGGCAATTTCCTCAATGGCGCGTTCACCGGTCTCACCGGACGGACCTACCGCCAGGGTGACGCGTTCACGCTGGAAACGCAGCACTACCCGGACTCGCCCAACCAGCCCTCGTTCCCCAGCACCGTGCTGCGGCCCGGGCAGGTTTACGCGACGAAGACGACGTACGGATTCGGCGTGGCCTAGGACACGGCCTAAAGTTTCACGGGTGCACATCGGGATGCTGGGGCCGTTCGAGGTTCGTACTGGCGACGGCGTCTTCGCCGACGTGCCGGGCGCCCGGTTGCGCGGGCTGTTGGTCGCCCTCGCGCTGGAGCCCGGTCACGTCGTCCCCAAGGCGAGGCTGGTCGACTGGATTTGGGGCGAGCACCCGCCCGCCGATGCGGCGAATGCCTTGCAACGCCTGGTTTCCCGGCTGCGCAAGGCACTGCCGGACGCGGTGATAGAGGGACAGTCGAATGGCTACCGGTTGACCGTGGAACCCGACGCCGTCGATGCCGTACGGTTCGAACGCCTCGTCGGCCAGGCGCGCGAGGACCAGGATCCACGGCGGCTGCGCGAGGCTCTCGCGTTGTGGCGCGGGGCGGCTATGCAGGACATCGGCCTGCTGGAAAGCGCACCTTTCGACGCGGCGGTCACCCGGCTCGACAGGCTCCGCCTGACCGCCATCGAGGACCGGTTCGACGCGGAGATCGGCCTTGGTCAAGGTGTCGAGCTGGTCGCCGAGCTCATCGACCTGGTGGCCGCGCATCCGGCCCGGGAACGCCTGGTTGGCGCTTTGATGCGGGCCCTCGCCGCCGCTGGTCGCGACAATGAGGCGCTGGAGATTTACCAGCGTACGAGGGAAAGCCTGGCCGACACGCTGGGTGTCGACCCGTCACCGGAGCTTTCCGAACTGCATGTCGCGTTGCTGCGCGGTGAGCTGGCACGGCCAGCGCAAACCTGGAAAACCAACCTGCGCGCCGAGCTGACCAGTTTCGTCGGCAAAGACGCTGACATCCGGGCGGTCCGCGACCTCGTCGCCGACCACCGGCTCACCACTTTGATCGGGCCGGGCGGCTCCGGAAAGACCAGGCTGGCCACCGAAACCGCGCGTACCCGGCTGGGCGACTCACCCGATGGGGCCTGGCTGGTCGAGCTCGCGGCCATCGGTGCCGGCGGAGACGTGGCCCAGGCGACGCTCGACGCGCTCAAGCTGCGCGAGGCGCTGCTGGGCGATCCGTCCGACGCGGAGCCGATCGAACGGGTCATCGCCGCGCTCCACGAGCGGGCGTTGGTGCTGGTCCTGGACAACTGCGAGCATGTGATCGAATCCGCGGCGGCTTTCGCCCATCGAGTGCTCGGAGAGTGCCCAAGGCTGCGGATCCTCGCGACGAGCCGAGAACCCCTCGGCATTACCGGCGAGGCATTGTGGCCGGTCGCGCCCTTGGTCGTACCAGCGCAGGACGCCGACCCCACGCAGATCGCGGCCGCGCCGGCCGTACGACTGCTGCTGGACCGGGCCAGTGCCATCCGCAACGATCTCGCTACCGACGAGGAAACGTTGTCGACCTTGGCGCGTGTTTGCCGGGCGCTGGACGGGATGCCGCTGGCCATCGAGTTGGCCGCGGCCAGGTTGCGCACCATGTCCCTCGACCAGCTCGCGCACCGCCTCGCCGACCGGTTTCGACTGCTGACCGGCGGCAGCCGTACGGCGCTGCCGCGGCATCGGACCCTGCGCGCGATGGTCGACTGGAGTTGGGAGCTGCTCACCGACGCGGAGCGGGTCGTCCTGCGCCGGCTCGCGGTGTTCTCCGGTGGCGCGAGCCTGGAGGCGGCCGAGCGGGTCTGCGCTGGAGCGGGGGAGGTGCTTGAGCTGCTCACCGCGTTGACCGAGAAATCGCTGGTGGTCACCGCGGGCGAGGGCGCTCCGCGGTATCGCTTGCTGGGCACCATCAAGGAATACGCGAGCCAGCGGTTGACCGAGGCCGGTGAGTCGGACTCGGCGCGGCGCGCTCACCTCGGGTATTGCACTGAGCTCGCGGAAACCGCTGAGCCGCACCTGCGCCGCGCCGAGCAGCTGGAATGGCTCGCCGCCCTGGAGGTCGAGCACGACAACATCGCCGCCGCGGTACGGGCCGCGGTCGCGGCCGGCGACGGAGCCGGCGCGATGCGGCTCGTCGCCGCCGCTGGCTGGTACTGGTGGCTGGCTGGCCACAAGGCGGAGGGCAACGAGCTGCTGCTGGCCGCCACCAGCACGCCCGGCGAGGTCGGCGACGAGATTCGGGCCATCGCGTACGGACTGGTCGCGGCGGTCCTGACCTCGGGTCGGGCGGACGAACGGCGGGCGGCGGAGTGGATTGGCAAGGTGCACGAGATCAGTCATCGGGTGCGGGTCGATCACCCGGTCGTACGGCTGGTCGCGGCGCTGCAATACACGCTGCAGGGGCCCGATGCGTACCTGACCACGTGGGAATCGCTGCTGGACGACCAGGACGCCTGGGTGCGCGCCCTGGCTCGGCTGCAACTGGGCAGGATGCGGATCCTGCTGGGTCAGGACGTTCAGAACGCGGAGCCGTATCTGGAGTTGGCCCTGACCGAGTTCCGGACGCTGGGCGAGCGGTGGGGAATGGCGTTCGCCCTGACGGAACTGGCGAATCGCATCGCCATGCGGGGCGAGTTCGGCGGCGCGTGCGAGCTTTACGAGCAGGCGATCGCGGTCGTCACCGAGGTCGGCGCCATCGAGGATGTGGTGCCGATGCGATCGCGGCAGGCCCAGTTGTATTGGTTGTCCGGCGATGAGGAGTCCAGCGCGGCCGCGATGGCCGAGGCGCAACGGTATGCCGTCCGGGTCGCCTGGCCGAACGCGCTGGCTGAGCTGGCCATCGCGAAAGCGGAGCTGGCTCATTGGCGCGGCGACGCCGAGCAGGCGTACCGGCAGCTCGGCGTCGCGACCGAAATGCTGGGTGACGCCGTCGCACGGGAATCCTTCCACGCGATGACACATGACCTTCTCGGCTATCTGGCCGAGGATCTGGCCGAGGCCCGCGAACACCGAGCCTCCGCGTTCCAGTCGGCGACCGAGGGGCGCAGTCCTGCCCTGATCGCCCAGGTCGTCATCGGGATCGCGGATCTGGCGTTGCGTGATCAGCAGTACGAACAGGCCGCGCGGCTGCTGGCGGCGAGCACCGGAGTACGTGGACTGCCGGACCGTTCCCAGCCGGACGCGGCCCGCATCGAGCGGGCCGCGCGGGATCGACTCGGTGACACCCGGTTCGCCGAGGCGACCTTGGAAGGCGCACAGGCCACCTTGAGTGAACTGGTCAAGGTCACGCTCGCTTCTTGACCGTGGAGCGGTGTCAGGGCCGTGTCAGACGCGTGTCTGGGCTGCCGGCGAGGGTGGTGGCGACCCGAAAGGAACCTCACATGAGTCAGACAGTCGCCATCCCGCACGGCCTTCCGGTGGACCGCGACGCCGGCCCTTTCAACCCGCCCCGCGCGATCACCCGGCTGCGCGACGCTCGCCCGGTCAGTCCCATCGTGATGCCCGACGGGCACCAGGGCTGGCTCGTGACCGGCTATGACGCCGTACGCCAGCTGATGGCCGACACCCGGTTCAGCTCCCGGCTGGACCTCGACCTCATCCACGTACCGTTCGAGACCCCTGGCATGCCCGTCGCCACCGAACCGTCCCCGCCGATGCCGGGCCTGTTCATCGCGATGGACCCGCCGGACCACGGCCGGCTGCGGAAGCGGCTGATCAGCGCGTTCACCGTCAAACGCATGAAGCAGCTCGAAGAGCACATCGGCGAGATCGCCGAGCGGCAACTGGATCACCTGGCACAGCTGACTCCGCCAGTCGACCTGGTCAAGGAGTTCGCGCTGCCGGTGCCGTCGCTGGTGATCTGCGAACTGCTCGGCGTCCCGTACGACGACCGGGAGACCTTCCAGGCCAACTCCGCCCAGTTCCTGGTCAAGGACCAGACGCTCGAGGAGAAGATGGGCGCCCTCGTCGCACTGAACACCTTTCTCGCCGGCCTGGTCATGGCCAAGCGCGCCGAGCCCGTCGACGACATCCTGTCCGACCTCGCCAGCCAGCACGACCTCACCATTGAGGAGCTGACCGGCGTCGCCTTCCTGCTGCTGCTCGCCGGCCACGAGACCACCGCGAACATGCTGGCGCTGGGCACCTTCGCGCTGCTGGAAAACCCCGAGCAGCTGGCCGAACTGCGCGCCCATTCGGAGCTGCTGCCCGATGCGACTGAGGAATTGCTGCGCTACCTGTCGATCGGCGACATCTTTTACCGGTACGCCACCGAAGACATCGAACTCGGCGGTGAAACGATCGGCAAGGGATCAACGGTCGTCGTTTCGCTGCTGGCCGCGAACCACGACCCGAAACGTTTCGACAACCCCGACACCCTGGACATCCACCGCAAGGCCCGCGGTCACCTGTCGTTTGGTCACGGCGTACACCAATGCCTCGGTCAACAACTGGCCCGCATCGAAATGCGCGCCGGTTTCGAAGGGCTGCTGCGTCGCTTCCCGACTATGCGGCTCGCCGTCTCGGCCAGTGAGGTGAAACTCAAGACTGACATGAATATCTACGGAGTTCACGCCCTGCTGGTCACCTGGGTCTGATTTTCAGGATAGTACGACAATTTCCCACTTCGGTCTGGATGGGGAGTTGGATGCGCCTGGATGTGCGGAAAGGGCTGCGGAGGGGTGCGGTTTTGACTGTGGGTGACTTGGTACGGAGCAGGGTATGTCCGATGGTAACTTCGCCGTATCGTTACGTTCGGGGCTGGTCTCATTTGCCTACGGCGTGTTGGTATGCCTCTAAAGCAACCGGGTCGTCAATACTCCCGTGGTGGTGGAACTGTGTCCATTTTCCCGACTCGTAAAGAAAATATCGGGTCGTACGAATGGATAGCGGGGTGGCTGTGCCGTCAATGACGTACTCGCCGGTTTCTCGGCCGGCGAAGACGGCGTGGTCGGTGCCGGCGTATTCGACGATGTCGCCGAATTCGACGGTTAGTCGTACTGGGCCGGTGAAGATGTGGGAGTAGAGGTTGGTGATCGCGTCGCCGCCGCGCAGGATTCCGCCGAGTGGGTTGTTGAGCTGGGCCAGTGGATGTGTGGTCCAGACCTCCCTTAATGCATCGATGTCGCGCTGGTTGAGGGCGTAGTAGAAGGACTCGAGAGCGGCCCGGGCTCCGGGGATGCCTGGAGTGGTGGCCGCGGCGAGGCGATTGATGGCATGGCGGCCGTAGCGGGCGGGGGAGTGGGAGACTGTCATGGTCGTACATACTAGTAGGTACAGTGACGCGCTGGCCAGGTTGTCGGGGGACAGGGCCTAAGCTCTCCGCGTGCGATTGAGTGAGTTCTGGGAGCGGATGGAGCTGCAGTTCGGCGCCGGGTACGCCACGTCGGTGGCGGCTGACCAGGTGATCCCGCAGCTCGGCGGGCGGACGATCCAGCAGGCGTTGGCGGACGGCGAGGACACCAAGTGGGTGTGGCGGGCGGTTTGTCAGGCCTTCGACATCCCGGCCAAGATGCGCTGAATCTGAACCGGCGTGTCGGCGTACACCGTCGAACAGGTGTTCGGTACGCTTTCCACAGGTCGAGTTTCTGTCCACAGTTCGGCGAGGTCGACCCGAAAATGTCCGACCGTGGCCGTACGGTCGGGACGAACCAGCACCGACGACCAACAGGTGGGGCACCTCATGGCAGCAGATCGCGACAAGTCCCTCGACTTGGCCCTCGCGCAGATCGACAAGCAGTTCGGCAAAGGCTCGGTCATGCGGCTCGGCGAGAAAGGCCACGTGCCGATCTCGGTGATCCCGACCGGCTCGATCGCGCTGGACGTGGCGCTGGGCATCGGCGGCCTGCCGCGTGGTCGGGTGGTGGAGATCTACGGCCCGGAGTCCAGCGGTAAGACGACCGTCGCACTGCACGCGGTGGCGAACGCGCAGGCAGCTGGCGGCATCGCGGCCTTCATCGACGCCGAGCACGCGCTCGACCCGGACTACGCCAAGGTGCTCGGGGTGGACACCGACGCGCTGCTGGTCTCCCAGCCGGACACCGGTGAGCAGGCCCTGGAGATCGCCGACATGCTGGTCCGCTCCGGCGCGCTGGACATCCTGGTGATCGACTCGGTGGCCGCGCTGGTGCCGCGAGCCGAGATCGAGGGCGAGATGGGCGACAGCCACGTCGGCCTGCAGGCTCGGCTGATGAGCCAGGCGCTGCGCAAGATGACCGGTGCGCTGAGCAACACGGGCACCACCGCGATTTTCATCAACCAGTTGCGCGAGAAGATCGGCGTCATGTTCGGTTGTCTTTCCTACGGCACCCGAATCAGCCTCGCGGACGGCACACAGGAAAAGATCGGAAAGATCGTCAACCAGAAGATGCCGGTCGAGGTCCTGTCGTACGACCCCGAGACCGACAAGGTCGTGCCGAAGAAGATCGTCAACTGGTTCGACAACGGAGTCGCTGACAAGTTCCTCCAGATCACCGTTGCCCGCCCCGGTGGAAATGGGCGCGCTCAGATGGGGCTGACCGAGAATCACCTGGTGCGGACTCCAGGTGGATGGCGTGAGGCGGGTGAACTCATCCCCGGTGACCGGGTGATGCTCGCCCAGAACCACCGCCTCAGCTCTCAGCAGTGGGATGTGGTGCTGGGCGGCCTGATGGGGGACGCGGCGCTGTCTCCCAGCCGTATCCCGGGCAGCCTTGGCACTCGGTTCCGGATGGGCCATGGCGCGCAGCAAGTGGAGTATTTGGACTGGAAGGCGTCGCTGTTCGGCAACATCGACCAGACGCGTACGACGAATGCCAAGAACGCAGGCTTCGTTGACCTGACGCCGTTGCCCGAGCTTGCCGAGCTGCGGCAGGCGGTCTATCTCGGCGACGGTCACAAGCATCTGTCCTGGGAATATCTGAAAGCGCTCACTCCGCTGTCCCTGGCCATTTGGTATGCCGACGACGGCTCGTTCGCCAACCGCTCCAAGGGATTGCAGGTGCGAACGCAGGAGGGCAGCGGTCGCTCGGAGATCTGTGTCGAGGCGATGAGCCCCGGCTCCCGGGAACGGCTGGTCGAGCACCTCGCCGGTGCGTTCGATCTCCATCCGAAGCTTGCGCTGCGCGGTGCCCGTCAAATGGCGGTTCTCACGTTCGCCAAGGAAGAAACGGCAAAGCTGCACGAGCTGATCGCGCCGTATGTCCACCCGTCGATGCAGCACAAGCTGCTGGAGCGGTTCCGTGGTCAGTTCGCGGTCGAGCCTGAATTTATTGAGCCTCGGGTGTTGCCAGTGCCCGCTCCGGTGCTGGACGTGAAGATCAAGCCGCCCACGAGGTCGATGCACCGCTTCGACATCGAGGTTGAGGGGTCGCACAACTATCTGGCCGATGGTGTGATCGTGCACAACTCCCCGGAGACGACCACCGGTGGCCGGGCGCTGAAGTTCTACGCGTCTGTGCGGCTGGACGTGCGGCGGATCGAGACGCTGAAGGACTCCGGCGACGCGGTCGCCAACCGGACCCGGGTCAAGGTCGTGAAGAACAAGGTGGCTCCGCCGTTCAAGCAGGCCGAGTTCGACATCCTGTTCGGGCACGGCATCAGCCGCGAAGGCTCGCTCATCGATGTGGGTGTGGAGCAGGGGCTGGTCCGCAAGTCCGGCGCCTGGTACACCTACGAGGGCGATCAGCTCGGCCAGGGCAAGGAGAACGTCCGCAAGTTCCTGATGGACAACCCGGACCTCGCCGACGAGATCGAGAAGCGGATCAAGGAGAAGCTCGGGGTGGGTGCGGTGGTCGACGTGGACGCGACAGTGCCGGCACCGGTCGACTTCTAGGCCCGGTGCGACCGCCAGATGTCCACCGAAAGAATTCCTGCTCCGGGGCGCTCGGGTCACTCAACCGGTGAACCCCCTCCAGGTCCCTCTGAGGACGGCCCGAGTGACCCGGAGCAGGTAGCACGCCTGATCTGCCTGCAACTGATGACGGAAGGACGCCGGTCTCATCCCGAGCTGGCCGAGGCGCTGCGCGAGCGCGGTGTCGCGGCGCCGGCCGCGGCCGCGGTGCTCCGACACTTCACCAGCGCAGGCCTCGTGACCGGCGGCCATGCGGACAGTGTCGACAGCGCAACCAAGTCCGACCCGCGGCCGGTTGGCAGCGCGTACGAGCTCCCGCCCGGCACCGCCCGACCGACGGGCCGCAAGATCCGCCAACCGGGTGCTCCGGCCGAGCCACTCCGATCGATCGGCGCCGCGCCGATCGACGATGACGACGAGGCTGACCAGCCCAAACGCCGTGGTAAGAAGGCTGACCGCAGGAAACGGTCCGAGCTGGACAAACCAGTCGACGAGACCCCCGAGGACGCCGAGCAGCGAGCCCGGTCGATCTGCCTCGGGCTGCTCGCAAGCCGCGCGCGTACGCGAGGCGAGCTGGCCGAGGCGATGCGCCAGCGAGAGGTGCCCGAGTCGACCGCCACCGCCGTGCTGGCCAGGTTCGCCGAGGTCGGACTGATCGACGACGCGTCTTTCGCGCAGGAGTGGGTGGAGTCCAGGCGGCGCGGTCGTGGGTTGGCCCGCCGGGCGATCGCGATGGAGCTGCGCCGCAAAGGCCTCGCCGCCGAGGTGGTTGAGCAGGCGCTGGAGACCGTTGACTCGAGTGACGAGATGGCCTCGGCGGCCGAGTTGGTGCGTAAGCGGCTGCGGAGCATGCGCGCCCTGGCGCCCGAGGTAGCCGCTCGCCGGCTGCTGGGCATGCTGGCTCGTAAGGGGTATCCGGCGGGCCTGGCGTCCGCGGTCATACGGGACGAGCTCGCCGCTGTAAGGACCGCAGACCTGGACCTGACTGACGTGACTTTTGGCGCAATGGAAGAGACTTAAGGTTCCGTTAAGCTTCGTTCCGGTAAGGGTGACCTGGCCGAACCGGCAAGATGTGCTCGGATGGCCCGTAGTCTCGACTGGTTTGTCCAGGTTCCAGGGACACGCGGTCGCGCCCAGCTTGACCCTGTGTGGTGGCCGCCATAGCCTCGAAACTACCGAATGAGGAGCCCGCATACCTGCGGGTAACGGACTGCACGACCACATAACGCACGACAACGATGTCTCGACGAACCGGGTCCTGATGCCCGTCTATCCAGCCATCCATACGATGGTTGTTTGTTCGCCGACCCCTTTCCGGTCGGGTGGTTCCACGGCGGCAAGCCGTCGTGGATATCGTTTCCCGCGGCCGTGCGCACGCACGGCGGCGGCTCCTCTGGCGGGAGCGTGCGCCGTTGCGCGCTCCGACGGTCGCCTTGTGGCGGCGTAGCAGGAGGAGAAGGCGATGGGCTTTAGCCAGCTGGTACTAACTCTCGTCGTCGTGTTCATCGCCGTCGTGGCCGGCGGCATTACGGTCCTGTTCTTCGCCAGGAGGTTCGGCTTTGGCGGCGCCGCCCAGCGCGGCCACGCCGACCCCGCGGCGAGCGCCGTCCCGGCGCGGTCCGCCGCCAGCGCGACTGCCGAGCAAGCCGACCGGGAACTTGCGGTCACATCGGTTCCAACGGTCGAGACCGCGGAATCGGTTCCGGATCCGGAGGCCGAGGCGGCCGCCCGGCCCGCGGTGGAACGGTTGCTTTCCGACGCTCGTACGGAGGCGGCCGCCATCACCGAGGACGCCAAACGCAAGGCCCGGGACGAGTTGGCCGACGCCCGCGAAGAGGCCCGCCGGACCATCCAGCGCGAACTGGGGGAGCGGACCGACTCGATCCGCCGGCTGCAGACCGAGCTGGAGCGCCGGGAATCCCGGGCTACCGATCGCGAGCAGCGGCTGGACACCCAGGCCAACCGGATGGAGCAGCGCGGTCACGAGCTGGCCGAGACCGAGGCGGCGGCCGCGGTCCGGGAGACCGACCTGGCCAGCCGCGAGCTGGCCGCCGACGAGGCCGAGGCGGCGCGTACGGCCGAGCTGGAGCGGGTCGCCGGACTGACCGTCGAGGACGCGAAGGCCGAGCTGATCAAGCACATCGAGACGCAGGCCAAGCGGGATGCCGCCCTGCTCGTGCGGGACATCGAGGCGGAGGCGCGCACCAACGGCGAGCAGCGAGCCCGCAGCATCGTGGTCGACTCGATCCAGCGGGTCGCGAGCGAGCAGACCGCCGAAAGCGTGGTCGCTGTGCTGCACCTGCCCGGCGACGAGATGAAGGGCCGGATCATCGGCCGCGAAGGCCGCAACATCCGGGCGTACGAGTCGGTCACCGGCGTCAACCTGATCATCGACGACACCCCCGAAGCGGTGCTGTTGTCGTGCTTCGATCCGGTACGCCGGGAGATTGGCCGGATCACCCTGGAGAAGCTGGTGCTGGACGGTCGGATCCACCCGCACCGGATCGAAGAGGTGTACGAGCAGTCCAAGGCCGAGGTCGAGCAGCTCTGCCAGCGCGCTGGCGAGGACGCGCTCGTGGACGTCGGCATCACCGACGTACACCCCGAGCTGGTCACCCTGCTGGGTCGGCTGCGCTATCGCACCAGTTACGGCCAGAACGTGCTGAAACACCTGGTCGAGACCGCGCACATCGCCGCGCACATGGCCGCCGAGATCGGCGTCGACCCGATGAACGTCAAGCGCGGCGCGTTCCTGCACGACATCGGCAAGGCGCTCACCCACGAGGTCGAAGGCAGCCACGCCCTGATCGGCGCCGACCTGGCCCGCAAGTTCGGCGAGCACGAAGATGTCGTACACGCCATCGAGGCGCACCACAACGAGGTGCACCCGCACAGCATCGAAGCTGTCCTGACCCAGGCCGCCGACTCGTGCTCGGGCGGCCGGCCGGGCGCGCGGCGGGAGAGCCTGGAGGCGTACGTGAAGCGCCTCGAGCGGATCGAGGAAATGGCCGCCGAGAAGGACGGCGTCGAGAAGGTCTTCGCGATGCAGGCCGGCCGTGAGGTTCGGGTGATGGTTTCCCCGGACGCGATCGATGACATCGCTGCCGGCATGCTCGCTCGCGATCTCGCGAAGCAGATCGAAGAGGAGCTGACCTATCCGGGGCAGATCCGGGTCACCGTCGTACGCGAATCCCGCGCCAGCGAGATAGCTCGCTAAAACGTAACGAGCCGCTTACCAATCGTTGGCGTCGGGGAAATATTCCGTTTGAGCTGGGGCGGTGATGGGGCTGGTCGCCGGGCCGGCGGGCTTCGTTACCGGTGGCATTATCGGCACCACCGGCAAAAGGGCCCGCACTCGAGGTCGAGTGCAGGCCCTTTTGCCGTACGAGCGACTACAAACCGCCGATCGGTGGGGCGCCACCACCCATCGCGCCGCCACCTTGGGCGGCGGCGCCGGCCGCGTCCGCCGCGTCCACGGCACCGGGAGCGACCTTGACCGAGCGCCTGGTCCGGGCCTCCAGGCGGTTCGCCAGGAAAGCCAGCAGCAGGCAGGTCGCGATGTAGATGCTGCCGCCGACCAGCGTCAGCGGGATCAGCGGGAAAGCGAAATCAGGTGCCGTCGCCAGCTGTTTCAGCTGCTTCAGCAATTCGTCGTACGTCACGAGGAAACCGAGTGCGGTGTCCTTCAGCAGCACGACCAGCTGACTGATGATCGTGGGCAACATGGTCCGTACGGCCTGGGGGAGCAGCACGGTGGTCATCACCTGGGTCTTGCGCATTCCGATCGCGTACGCGGCTTCGGCCTGTCCCTTGGGCACCGCCTCCACGCCGGCCCGGAAGATCTCGGCCAGCACTGAGCCGTTGTAGAGCGTCAGGCCCAGGACCACCGACCAGAACGGACTGAACGTCAGCCCAATGCCGGGTGCCGCGTAATAGGCCAGGAACATCAACAGCAGCAACGGAATCGCGCGGAACAGTTCCACCACCGCGAAGGCGGGCCCGCGCAGCCACCGGTGGTCCGACAGTCGGGCGGCGGCCAGCAACGCGCCGAGCGTCACGGCCAGCACGGCCGCCATCGCGGCCGCGGCGAGGGTGTTCAGGTAGCCACTGAGAATGGTCAGCTGCACTTGCTGGTATTCGAAAATCGACCATTTCTGACCGTCGAACTGGCCGGTGACCCAGAAGCGGTAGACGACGAACGCGAACACCGCGACCAGGACCACCGAGCCGACGATGCCGCCGGTCAGGTAGCGGGCCTGGGCTTTTGGCCCTGGGGCGTCGAAAAGAACCGAGGCCGTGCTCATGCCACCCTCCAGCGTCGCTCGAACCAGCGCTGCAGCGCCGAAAGTGGCAGGACCAGGATGAGGAATCCGATGACCACCCAGATCAGCACCGGGAAGGCCGCATAGCCGAGTTCGGAGAGGTTGGCCCGGATGGTGCCTGCCTCGGCCACGCTGAACCCGGCCGCGATCGTGGTGTTTTTGAGCAGGGCGATCAAAAGACTGGACACCGGCGGGACGACCGCACGGAACGCCTGCGGCAGCAACACCAGGTTGAGGGTCTGGAAAAACGTCAGGCCGACCGCGCGGGCCGCTTCGGCCTGGCCGGGCGGCACCGAGTTGAGGCCGGCTCGTACGGCCTCACAAATGAACGCCGATGTGTACGCCGTGAGAGCGATCAGCGCGAAGGCGAAGAACGAGAAGTGGATGTCCAGGTACGGGAATCCGAACGTCACAAAGAAGAACACCAGGGTCAGTGGGGTGTTGCGGAGCAGGTTCACATATCCGGTGCCAAATGCCCGCAGCACCGGGACCGGTGAGACCCGCATGCCGGCCAGCGCGGTGCCCCACAAAAGCGAGGCGACGCCGGAGATGAGGAAAAGCAGGACGGTGACGCCAAAGGACTGCAGATAAAGCGGCCAGTGGTCCGTCACCGGGGAGAACAGGTTTACCAGAGCGTGCATACCGCCGCCTACGTTTTCGAAGCCGGAAGAGACCGCTGGCGCCGGCGGTCACCGTGGACCGCGGGCGCCAGCGGGAATGCGTTAGTAACGCTCAAGCGCGGGCGGCTCCGAAGTCGAGCCGGACTTGCCGAGCGTGCCGTCGTAGATCTTCTTCCAGGTGCCGTCCTGCTCCAGGCCGTTCAGGATGTCGTTGATCTTGCCGCGCAGCGCCGAGTCGTTCAGCGCGAGGCCGACGCCATATTCCTCCTTGGAGAACGGCTTGCCGACGACCTGCAACTTGGTCGGCTGCTGCGCCGCATAACCCTTCAGGATCGAGTCGTCGGTCGTGACCGCGTCGACCTGGTTGTTCAGCAACGCGTCCACACACTGCGAATACTTCTCGAACTCGACTGTTTCGGCGCCGTACTTGGCCTTGTCGGCCTTGAGGGTCTGAATCGAGGTCGAGCCGGTGGCCGAACACACCTTCTTGCCCTTGATGGTCTCCGGGCCGGTGATCGAGGTGTCGCCCTTGCGGACCAGCAGGTCCTGGCCGGAGATGTAGTACGGCCCGGCGAACGACACCTGCGTTTTGCGCTTGTCGGTGATCGAGTACGTCCCGACGTAGTAGTCGACCTGGCCGTTGGCGATCGCCTGCTCGCGGCTCTGGGACGAGACCGCCTGATACTGGATCTTGTCCGGGCCGTACCCGAGCTTCGCGGCGATCGCGTTCGCGATGTAGATGTCGAAACCGGAGTACTTGCCTGTCGTCGGGTCCTTGTATCCGAGGTTCGGCTGGTCTTCCTTGACGCCGATGATGACCTTGCCGCGCTTGGTCATGTTGGTGAAGGTGGTCGAGCCGGCGACGGTCACGCCGGTGGCGACCGGCACGGTCACGGCCGACCCGGTCGGGCCGGAGGTCGGGCTGCCCGTCTTGCCGCAGGCCGCGGTGAGCGCGAGCGCTCCGACCATGCCGACGACCAGAAGCTTCCGTAGCTTCATCGTCTTCCTTTCGATATGAAATCAGTTAGTGGGTGAGGATTTTGGAGAGGAAGTCCCTGGCCCGGTCGGACTGGGGGTTGGTGAAGAACTCGTCCGGATCGTTCTGCTCGACGATCTGCCCGTCGGCCATGAAAACGACTCGGTTGGCGGCCCGCCGGGCGAAGCCCATCTCGTGCGTGACCACCACCATGGTCATCCCGTCCTTGGCCAGCGAGGTCATCACTTCCAGCACCTCGTTGACCATTTCCGGGTCCAGTGCACTGGTCGGCTCGTCGAACAGCATGATCTTCGGGCGCATGGCGAGTGCCCGGGCGATCGCCACTCGCTGCTGCTGGCCACCGGACAGCTGCGCCGGATACTTGTCGGCCTGGTTGGCCACCCCTACCCGGGTGAGCAGCTCCATCGCCTGCTGGTGTGCCGTGGCTTTCTGGGCCTTGCGCACCTTAATGGGGCCTAACATGACATTCTCGACCACGGTTTTGTGGGCGAAAAGGTTGAATTGCTGGAAAACCATCCCGACCTCGCTGCGCAGCCGGGCAAGTTCCCTGCCTTCGGTCGGCAGCGGCACGCCGTCGATCGTGATGGAACCGGACTCGATCGTTTCCAGCCGGTTGATCGCCCGGCAGAGCGTCGACTTGCCGGATCCGGACGGGCCGATCACGACCACCACTTCGCCCCGGTTGATCCGCATGTCGATGCCGCGCAGGACATGCAGTTCACCGAAATGCTTGTTCACGTCGGCAAGGACGACCAGCGGTTCACCGGCTTGGGGATCCGGTGACCTGTCCTTGACCAGGGCATTCGGAGACTGACCCATCAGCGGCTCCTTTGGAGGTCTGTTCGGCTGGTGTCGCAGCACTCTAGCGGTGGTGTACGACGTGGGATCAACGCGGCCGCTAGCTGTCGTCTAGTTTTCTTTACTCAAGCATTCTGTCTGACAACGGCTGGCGGCGTCCGCGAAACGCCCGGACCGCTGGGCCGAGCGGACATCCGCGTACGCTGGTTAGCGCTATGACAATCTCGCTAACCCCCGATGCGGCCGGGCGTACTTACGCAGTCCGGACATTCGGCTGCCAGATGAATGTTCACGACTCCGAGCGGATATCCGGCTTGCTGGAGCAAGCCGGATATGTCCGCGCCAGCGGGGATGATCCGGACGACGCGGACGTCGTTGTTTTCAACACCTGCGCGGTGCGCGAAAACGCGGACAACAAGCTCTACGGCAATCTCGGGATGCTCCGGCCGGCCAAGCGCGGCCGGCCCGGCATGCAGATCGCGGTCGGCGGCTGCCTGGCGCAGAAGGACCGCGGCGAGATCGTCCGCAAGGCGCCGTGGGTGGACGTGGTCTTCGGTACGCACAACATGCACTCGCTGCCCGTCCTGCTGGAGCGTGCGCGGCACAACGCCGAGGCGCAGGTGGAGATCCTGGAGTCGCTGGAGGTCTTTCCCTCCAGCCTGCCGTCCCGCCGCGAGTCGACCTACGCCGGCTGGGTGTCGGTTTCGGTCGGGTGCAACAACACCTGCACCTTCTGCATTGTGCCGTCGCTGCGGGGCAAGGAGAAGGACCGCCGGCCGGGCGACATCCTCGCCGAAGTGCAGGCGCTGGTCGCCGACGGCGTGCTGGAGGTGACGCTGCTCGGTCAGAACGTGAACTCGTACGGCGCTGAATTCGGCGACCGGGAAGCTTTCGGCAAGCTGCTGCGGGCCTGCGGCGACATCGAGGGGTTGGAGCGGGTCCGCTTCACCTCGCCGCACCCACGCGACTTCACCGACGACGTGATCGTCGCGATGGCCGAGACGCCCAACGTGTGCCCGTCGCTGCACATGCCCATGCAGTCGGGCTCGGACGACGTGCTGCGCCGAATGCGTCGCTCGTACCGGTCCTCGCGTTACCTGTCGATCCTGCGGCGGGTGCGAGAGGAGATCCCGCACGCGGCGATCACCACCGACATCATCGTCGGTTTTCCGGGCGAGACCGACGACGACTTCCAGGCGACGCTGGATGTCGTCGAGCAGTCGCGGTTCAGCAGCGCCTTCACCTTCCAGTACTCGCCGCGGCCCGGTACGCCCGCCGCGTCGATGGACGACCAGATCCCGAAGGCCGTCGTACAGGCGCGATATGTCCGGCTGCAGGCGTTGCAGGACGAGATCTCGCTGGCCGCCAACCGCGCGCTGGTGGGCGAGACGGTCGAGGTGCTGGTCGCCACCGGCGAAGGCCGCAAGGATGCTCGTACGCACCGGCTCTCCGGCCGCGCCCGGGACGGTCGGCTGGTGCATTTCGCCGGCGACGCTTCGGTGATCCGCCCTGGTGACGTCGTGACCACTGAGGTCACTTATGGCGCGCCGCACCACCTGGTCGCCGACGGCACTCTGCTTTCCCACCGCCGTACGCGCGCCGGCGACATCGCCGCGGCCGGTGCCGCGCCACGTACGCCCGGCGTGCTCCTCGGCATGCCGAAAATCCCCACCCGAGGGTGACGTTTCGCGTCACCCTCGCGCGGATTATTGCGGCTGCTCGGCGAGCTGCAGGAAGCGGCGCTTGCTGTCCAGGGCCTGCTCGGCGTCCTTGACACGGCGTTTGTCGCCGGCCGCACGGGCCCGCTCCAGGCGCTGTTCGGCCTCGGCGACCTGGTTGCGCATCTGAGTCAGCAGCGGGTTGGCGTCCGCGCTGCCACGCCGCCATTCGCTGTCGGCGGCGTCGCGGATGTCCTCCTCGACGGCCCGCAGGCGTGACTCCAGGTCACCCATCGAGTCGCGGGGGACCCGGCCGACGGACTCCCAGCGGGACTGGATGTCCCGCATCTTGGCCTGCGCCGTTCGTACGTCCGTGTCGATGGGCAGGTTCTCGGCCTCGGCGAGCAGTTCCTCCTTGGCCTTCTGGTTGTTGCGCTGTTCGGCGTCCCGCTCGCTGAAGACCTCGTTGCGGCGGGCGAAGAAGGCGTCCTGGGCGGCCCGGAAACGGGTCCAGAGAGTGTCCTCGGCCTCGCGCGGCGCGCGGCCGGTGCCCTTCCAGTCGCCCATCAGCTGCTTCAGTCGGGTCGCGGCCGGACCCCACTCGCTGGAGGTGGCCAGCTCCTCAGCCTCGGCGACCAGCTTCTCCTTGGCCGTCTGCGACTCCCGACGGGCCGCGTCCAGGCTGGCGAAATGGCTGCCGCGGCGGCGGCCGAAGGCGTCCCGGGCGGCGGCGTAGCGCTTCCACAGGTCGCCGTCGGACTTGCGGTCGGCGCCGCGGATCGCCTTCCACTCGTCCAGGATCGCGCGCAGCCGGTCACCGGCCGTCTTCCACTGGGTGGACTCGGCGGCGATCAGCTCGGCCTCGGCGACCAGCGCGGTCTTGGCCACCACGGCGGCCTCGCGCTGGGCGGCCCGCTCGGCTTTGGCCTTCTCGGCGCCCTCGGCGACCTTGCCGGACAGCACCTCCAGGCGGGCGGCGAGCTTGTCAAGATCGCCGACCGCCGCCGCCGTCGGCAGGCTGTCGGTCAACCGTTTCACGCTGCCGGCGACGTGTGAGGCGTCCGTACTGCCCGATGCCAACCGATTCTCGATCAGCACGACCTCGGTCACCAGATCGTCGTATCTGCGGCTGAAGTGAGCTAAACCCTCCTCCGCCGACCCGGCCTGCCAGGACCCGACAGTCCGTTCACCCGCTGCCGTTCGGACGTAGACCGTGCCGTCGGCGTCGATGCGCCCGAACTGGCTCTGCGGCGTCTCGCCGTCGACCATGACCACCCTCGTTTCCCGGCCCTTCACCAGCGTCGCGCTGCGGGGCCCCATCGCGCGTGCAGTCGCATTGTCGCGTATTCGACCCGCTCCCCGCCGGCAATTCACCGCTTACTCTATTCAAGGCACGAATGCCCGCGGCCGCTGGTCACCTGGTGTGACGCCGGCGACCGCTAAGGTCTTCTTCCGTGCCCGTTGCCGATCGCCCGAAGTCTCTTTCCGTGGTCGCGGGGTTGCGCAATGTGCGAGGTTTCGGTGGCTGACGTGCTCGCGATCGTCGGCCCGACCGCGACCGGCAAGACGGCGCTGGGCGTCCGGCTCGCCCAGCGACTCGGCGGCGAGGTGATCAACGCCGACTCGATGCAGCTCTACCGCGGCATGGACATCGGTACGGCCAAGCCCACGCTGGCCGAGCGCGGCGGGATCCCGCACCACCTGCTCGACCTCTGGGAGGTGGCGGAGACCGCCAGCGTCGCGCTCTACCGGCGGTACGCGCGCGAGGTGATCGACGAGCTGCTGGCCGCCGGGCGGGTGCCGATCCTGGTGGGCGGCTCCGGCCTCTACCTGCGGGCCGTCCTGGAGGCCTTCGACTTCCCTGGCACCGACCCGGACGTACGCGCCCGGCTGGAGGCCGAGCTCGAGGTCGTCGGCGCGGCCGAGATGCATGCCCGGCTGGGCGCTGCCGACCCAGCCGCCGCCGCGGTCATCCTGCCCAGCAACGGGCGGCGGATCGTCCGCGCGCTGGAGGTGATGGAGATCACCGGGCGGCCGTTCGCGGCGAGCTTGCCCGATCGCCAGCCCGTCTACGACGCCCTTCAGATCGGCCTGGATCGTACGCCGGACGACCTCGACGACCGGGTCGACGAGCGGGTGCACCGGATGTTCGCCGCCGGCCTGGTCCGCGAGGTGCGCGAGCTGGAGCGGCGCGGGCTGCGGTCCGGGCTGACGGCGTCCCGGGCCCTTGGGTACGCGCAGGTGCTGCGGATGTTCGACGGCGAGCTGCCCGAGACCGAGGTGGTCGACGTGACCGCGCGGGCCACCCGACGGTTCGTCCGCCGCCAGCGCAGCTGGTTCCGCCGGGACGACCAGATCCAGTGGCTCGACGCCACCCGTCACGACCTGCTGGCCGCCGCGCTCGCCCTCTGCTGATCCCCGGTTTCGTCGGCCTTGTGGACAGACCAGGCTTCTTGTGAAGTGATTTTTGTAAAGCGCTTGACAAGGGCTCGGGCGATGCGGACTATGTGGGGCAGGTCACAAGATGGCGAGCCTTCCGGAGGTCCTCGTGTCGATCGGCGGAGCGCGAGATCGAAGCGTCCTGGCGCTGGTGGTCGCGGCGACCTTGGCGGTGACCGCCGCCTGCGGTGGCGGTGCGGGCCGCGATGGTGCCCCGGCACCGAAGGGCAAGCCAGTGGCCGGGCGGACGTTGACAGTGGCGGTCCCGTCGGCACCGAACAGCCTCAACCCGGCGACCGTCGACAACGCCTTCGTCTCGTACACGATGCTGGCCTACGACCCGCTGATTTATCAGGCGTCCGACGGCTCGCTGAAACCGGCGCTTGCGGCTTCCTGGAAGTACGTCGGCACCGGGAACAAAGACTTCACGCTGGCGCTTCGGCCGGGGGTGACCTTTTCCGATGGCGGCGCATTGACAGCCGCCGGGGTGAAGGCTTCGCTTGACTATGCTCGAAAAGCCGTCGGTGCGCAGGCCCAGTTGCTGGGAGCGGTGCAATCCGTCGACGTCACCGGGCCGCTCAGCCTCTCGATCAAACTGGCTGCTCCGGTGCCGCTGATGCCGCAGATCCTCACACAGTTCTATGGCGTGGGGGAGATCATCAGCCCGAAAGGCCTTGCGGATCCGGCCAAACTCACGGTGTCGACGCCGAGCGCGGGCATTGGCGCGTACGTCTTCGATCCGTCGACGAGCGTCGCCGGAGACCATTACACGTACGTGGCTCGGCGCGGCTATTACGATCCTTCCCGCCAGCACTACCAAAAAATCGTCATGCGGGTAATCGCCAACCCGCAGGCCGCGTTGAACGCGTTGAAAACCAAACAGGTCGACGTGATCACCGGCGCGGACGTGGCGACCGCGGCGCAGGCCAAGGCGGCCGGCATGCAGGTCGCGTCGGTGCCGTTTGTCTGGCAGGGCCTCAATCTCATCGACCGAGGTGGCCAGGTCAGCAAACCACTTGGGGACGTACGGGTGCGGCAGGCGATCAACTACGCGATCGACCGGGCCACCGTTTCCCGGGCAGTGCTGGGGCAGTACGGGGTGCCGACCGTACAGACCGTGGTCCCCGGCGCCGATGGATACTCGCCGGCCGCCGCGAAAAGATACCCGTACGACTTGGCAAAGGCGAAGCAGTTGCTGGCCGCCGCCGGCTATCGGAACGGGTTCACGCTGGCGGTGCTGGTCCTGCAGTTTCCCGGCATGGACACCATGGGGCAGGCAATTGCCGGCCAGCTGGCGAAAGTCGGCATCACCCTCAAGCTGACGACGGTGACCGACGCGCAGTCGTACGTCACCGACTCCACCAACCATCGCTATCCGACCGTGCTGGTGGGTTACGGTGCCGGCCCGATGTACTTGATGGGACAGGGACTTTTCCTGCCGGCGGCCGCGGTTTTCAACGGCTTCAAGACGTCCTCCGCGCCGCTGATCGCGCTTTACGGCCAGGCAGCTGCCGCCGAGCCGGCCGCGCGCGCCGGACTTGACCAGCAGATGCAGGAATATCTCGTCGAGAACGCCTGGTTCGCGCCGGTGGCCTTCACTCCGGTCCTGTATTTCGGCCGTGCCGACCTGGGTGGGTTGACTGTCAGCCCCGCGGTGCCGGTGGCGTCGCCGCTGGACTGGTTCGACACCAAATAACCGGGGAGGGGTGAATGCGCAAGATCGTCGTACGCTGGCTGCTGACCGCCGTGCCCCTGGTGCTCGGCGTCTCGATGCTGACCTTCGTACTGGCCAGCCTGGTGCCCGGCGATGCCGCGCGAGCCATCCTCGGAGTGAACGCGAGCCCGGCGCAGTATGTCGCGCTGCGTCGCCAGCTGCATCTGGATGAGCCGCTGTGGCAACAATATGTGCACTGGCTCGCCGCCGCGGTGCATGGCGATCTCGGCCAGTCGCTGCAGTCGTCGGACGCGGTCACCCACGAGCTCTCGGGCCGGCTGGGCGTCACGCTTTCGCTGGTCGGCGGCGCCGTCCTGGTCGCGACCGCGGTGGGCGTCGGGCTGGGGGTCGCGAGCGCGTTGCGCGGTGGTTTTCTGGGCCGGCTGGTCGATGTGGGGTCTTTGCTCGGACTGGCGGTGCCGAGCTACTGGCTCGGGCTGGTGCTGGTGGCGTTGTTCGCGGTGGCGCTGCCGCTGTTCCCGGCCACCGGCTACACCCCGGCCGCCGACTCGGTCGGCGGCTGGCTGGCCTCCTTGGTCCTGCCGGTGTTGACCCTGGGTTTGGGCAGCAGCGCGCCGATCGCCAAGCAGACCCGGGACGGTGTGCTGGCCGAACTCGGCCGGGAGTACGTGATGGTGCTGCGGGCCCGAGGAGTGCCGGAGTGGTCGGTGATTTTCCGGCACGTACTGCGAAACGCGGCGACGCCGGTGCTGAGCGTGGTCGGATTGGTGGTGGTCGGGCTCTTTGGCGGGGCGGTCCTTGCTGAGACCGTCTTTGTGCTGCCAGGACTGGGCGGGCTGGCGGTTTCGGCGGCATCGACACACGACATTCCAGTGATTCAAGGCGTAGCTGTGGTGTTCACGTTGCTGGTGGTCGGGGTCAATCTCGTGGTGGAGATCGGGTATGCCGCGCTGAACCCGAAAGTCCGGATGTGAGGCGGCCACTGGCGAGGCTGGCGGCCGGCTATCTGGTCGTGATCGCGCTGGCCAGCCTGCTCGCGCCGGTGATCGCGCCCTACGGCCCGGACGACCAGGACCTGACCCAGGCGCTGTCCGGGCCGACCCCGCAGCACTGGCTGGGGACCGGCGTGTTGGGTCGGGACGTGCTCAGCCGGTTGCTGTTCGGTGGCCGGATCACGCTCGTCGGAGTTCTGGTGTCAAGCCTGCTTTTCCTGGCCGTCGGAGTGCCGATGGGTGTGCTTGCCGGCTATTTCGGCGGCTGGATCGAGCGGGTGGTGCTGCGGCTCGCGGATCTCGTCTACGCGGTGCCGGTGATCATCGTGCTGCTTGTCGTGGTCGCGATCTTTCCCGGCAACGAGACCGCCGCGATGGTGGCGCTGGGCCTGCTCGCCGCGCCGGGGCTGGCCCGGATCGTACGCTCGGTGGCCCGGGGCGTTCGCGAGGAGCTTTACATCAGCGCGGCCAAAGTCAGTGGCCTGCGGGCGGTGACGATCCTGCGCCGGCACGTCCTGCCGAGGCTGACTGGGCCCATCGTCGTTCAGCTGTCGCTTTTCGGGGCCGGCGCGGTCCTGCTGGAGACCGGGCTGGGTTTTCTCGGGGTGGGCTCGGCGCAGGCCACCTGGGGTGGGCAGGTGTCGGAGGCGTCGACCAACCTCGGCACCCAACCGTGGCTGCTGGTCCCGTCCGGTTTTCTGGTGATTTCCTTCATCCTCGCGCTCGGGCTGGTCGGCGACGGCATTCGTGACGCGGTCGCGGACCGCCACCACAGTGGCACTCACCGGCCCCGCACTTCAACGGTGCCAAGCAGTCCTGCGACGGGCAAAGCCGGCGCGCTGCTGTCCGTACGCGGCCTTACGGTCGCTTTTCCCCAGTACGGCACGGAAAACACGGTGGTTTCCGGCGTCGACTTCGACCTCATGCCGGCCGAGGTGCTGGGCATCGTCGGGGAGTCCGGCTGCGGCAAGTCGGTCACCGTCCAGGCCGTGCTCGGGTTGCTCCGCGGCGGCCGGATCACCGCCGGAAGTGTGGTTTTCGAAGGAAAAGACCTCACCCAGGCGAGTCGGCGGGAGCTGGCGGCGGTCCGTGGTGCCCGGATCGGGTGGGTGTCGCCGGAACCGGTCGCCAGCCTCGACCCGGCGTTTGCGGTCGGTGCGCAGGTCGCCGAGGTGGTCCGTACGCACCGCGGCTGCTCCCGCGGCGCGGCCCGGCGGCGGGCGGTGGAACTGCTGGAGCTCGTACGGCTGCCCGATCCGGCGGCGGTGGCCAGGCGCTATCCACACCAGTTGTCCGGCGGAATGGCGCAGCGGGTCGGCATCGCGGCCGCGTTGGCGGGCGACCCGGTACTGATCATCGCGGACGAACCGACGACGGCGCTGGATGTGACCGTACAAGCCGAAATCCTCGACCTGCTGCGCGATGTGGGCACCGCGGTCATTCTGGTCACCCATGACTGGGGGGTGCTCAGTGACCTCTGTCAACGGGCGCTTGTCATGTATGCCGGCGAGATCGTGGAGGAGGCGACGCTGACCGAGCTCGTCCGAACACCCCGGCACCCCTACACGGCCGGCCTGCTCATGTCGAGTCCTTTCCTTGCTGTACCAGGTAAACCGCTGCCGGCGATCGAAGGCGTGGTGCCAGCGCCGGCGGACTGGCCGGTGGGCTGCCGTTTCCAGGATCGCTGCCGGTTCGCCGCCGTCGACTGCGCGACAGGTCCCGTACCACTGCGGCCGGCGAACGGCGGTCTCACCCGCTGCCTGCATCACGACAGGCTCCGCGAACTCGACGTTTTCGCTCTCAACTCCGGCGTGTCGACAACGAAACCGTCAAGTTCGCGGGGGCTTTGATGTTGGAGGTCAGGGGGCTGCAGGTGCGGTACGGGAAGACCGTGGCGGTGCGAGGTGCGGACGTCCGGGTCGGGCGGGGGCAGGTGGTGGGGGTGGTCGGGGAGTCAGGGTCGGGCAAGACCAGCCTGGGATTCGCGACGGTCGGGTTGGCGCCCATCAGCGCCGGAAGTGTGTGGTTCGACGGGGAGGACATCACCGCGGCTACCGGCCGGAGGCGGCGCGAGTTGAGCCGGCGGATGCAGGTGGTTTTCCAGGATCCGTACGGATCGATGAACCCGGCGCGGACGATCGGGGACACCCTCGGCGAGGGTTTGCGTTATGGCGCCGCAATGCCGGCCCGCCTGGTCCGGGACCAGGTCGCCGAGGTGCTGGCCGAGGTCGGGTTGCCGGCGTCGGCGGCCGCCCGCCATCCGGCGCAGTTTTCCAGTGGGCAGCGGCAACGGATCGCGATCGCGCGGGCGATCGTGCGGGATCCGGACTTCGTGGTCTGCGACGAGGCGGTCAGTGCGCTGGACCTTTCGGTGCAGGCGCAGGTGTTGAACCTGCTGAGCCGGCTGCGGGCCAGCCGCCAGCTGAGTTTTCTGTTCATTTCGCACGATCTCTCGGTCGTACGCTATCTCAGCGACGAGATCGTGGTGATGTACCGCGGGCAGGTGGTCGAGCGCGGGCCGGCCGCGGCGATGTCCGGCACCGCGGCGCACCCGTACACCCGGGCGTTGGTCGCCGCCGTCCCGATCCCGGACCCAGCGCGACAGGCGGCGGCCCGGCTTTCCCGTCCGCAGGCCGCAAAACCAGCGGCCAACGGCAACGGCTGCGTTTTCGCGGCCCGCTGTCCGTACGCGCGGCAGCGCTGTCTCGACGAGCGACCCATCCTGACCGAACACGCGATCGGCCATCACGTGGCCTGTCACCGACACCGCGAAATACCGAACGGGGAGTCGAAATGACCTTGGAACCGGCCGTCCGCGCGCACCTCGACGCGATGGCGGAGTCCTCTCTCGCGCCGGCCGATATGGTCGCCTTCCGAGTCTTCCTGACCGCGGAAATCGACCGGATGTTCGAGAAGTTCGGGGAGCCCGGGCCGCCGGTGGCGGACGTGCGGGACCATCGGGTGCCGGTCAGTGGCGGCGCCGAGATCGTCGTACGGACCTATCATCCGGATCCCGCCGCGGTGCTGCCAGCGCACGTGGTGCTGCACGGCGGCGGCTGGACGACCGGGTCGATCGACGAGTTGGTGGCGGACGGCAGTGCGCGACACCGGGCCGTACGGGCAAACTGTGTCGTCGTCCTGGTCGAATACCGGCTGGCTCCCGAGCATCGGTTCCCCATACCGGTGCACGACGTGGTGGCCGCGGTCCGATGGCTCACGGAAAACGCGGTCGCGCTTGGCGTCGACCCGGCGACGGTCACCCTCGGCGGCTCGTCCGCCGGCGCGAACCTGGCCGCGGCCGCGGTGGTCGCCGAGCCGGCGCTCGGGATCGCGGCGCTGCTCCTGGAGGTGCCGGCGCTCGACCTCACCCTCGGCACGGCCACCGCCACCTGCGCGGACCTCGTCGTGCAGCACGGTCCGGACAGCGAGATCGGCGACCTGCTCAGCCGTACGCTCGCGCTGCTCGACCGGGCTCGCCGGGACTACCTCGGGCACCTCGAGCTCGCCGAGCTGTCGACGGCGTCACCGCTGCTGGTCCCGGATCTCACCCGGTTCCCGCCGACCTACATCCAGACCGCGCAGTGGGATCCGCTGCGTACGGACGGATCGGCCTTCGTCCAGCGGCTGCGGGACGCCGGCGTCCGCGCGTCGGTGACCTGCTACCCGGGTGCGCTGCACGGCTCGCCGATACTGACGGCGACCTGGCCGACGGCCCGGCGCTGGCAGGACGACCTGATCGCGAGACTCGTCGACGTGCATGGCCGGGCATGACCGTGGAGGACCGATGACCGGCGTGCCGGAGCGGCCGACGATCTACGACGTGGCCGCCCGAGCGGGGGTGTCGATCACGACCGTCTCCAACGCGCTCAACAAGCCGCAGCGAGTCGGCGCGGCCACCCTGCGGCGGGTGCTGGAGGTGATCGACGAGCTGGGCTTCACGCCGAAGGCGGACGCGGTCAGCCAGGCCCGCAGGGGCGTCGGGCGGATCGGGGTGCTGGCGCCTTTCAGCTCGTACGCGTCGTACCGCGGCCGGCTGGTCGGCGTGCTCCGGGCGTGTGAGGGACTGGCCGTGGAGGTGGTGGTTTTCGACCAACCATCGGTGGCCGCGTCGGTGTCTCCGCTGCTCAGCTCGCTGCCCACGACCGGACGGTTGGACGGCATGCTGCTGATGGGCGTGCCGCTGGAGGACGCGATGGCCCGCCGGCTGGTCGAGCGCGGGCTCGCGACCGTACTGGTGGACAGCGTGCACCGCGACTTCACCACGGTGAACGTGGACGACGAGGGCGGCGGGGCGCTGGTCGGGGAGTTCCTGGCCGAGCGCGGCCACCGGGAAGTCGCGTACGTCAGTGAGCAGCAGCGGTCGGCGGACTATCTGTCGCCCGGTCAGCTGCGGATACGTGGGCTCGTACGGGCGCTGGGGGCGGACGTCCGGCACGTGACCACCGACAACTCGCTTTCCGGTGGGCGCCGGGCGGCGGCTGAGCTGATCGCCGCGAGCGCCGTTCCGGACGCGATCCTGGCGCACTACGACGACCTTGCCGCCGGCCTGGTCGCCGGTTTCCGGGCGGCTGGCCTGCGGGTGCCGCAGGACGTGGCGGTGGTCGGCTATGACGACGGCACGCTCGCCGACGCGCTCGACCTCACCACGGTCCGCCAGCCGTTCGAAGAGTCCGGCCGGCTGGCCGCCGGACTCCTGCTGGAACGGCTCGCCGACCCGGCCGCCGCCGTCCAGCACGTCATGCTGCCCGGCCAGCTCGTGGTCCGATCCACTGCCTGAGGAGACCCCCATGCCCCTTCCTGACCAGGACACCATGGACCCGCGGCTGGCCATGCTGGTCGCCGAGGTGATGAGCCAGTTGCCGGCCGACCTGCCGGCGCTGCCGTCGCCCTGGCCAGCGCCCGGGCAGAGCCGGGCCGAGTGGCTGGCCGAGGTGACGGCCGTACGCGCCGCCCATGACGCGCCGGCGGACGTGCTGGCCCAGCTGCTCCCGGCCGCTCCGCCGGACGCTCCCACCGTCTCGGACCGAGAAGTGGAGGTCGAGGGCGGGCGCATCACCGTACGCGTCTACACACCGGCGGGTGAGGGGCCGTTTCCGGCGCTCGTCTACTACCACGGCGGCGCGTGGTGGCTGGGCGGCGGATTCGCGCTGACCGACCTGTACTGCCAGCGGTTCTGTGCGGCGCTGGGCAGCGTCGTGGTCAACGTCGACTACCGACTGGCGCCGGAGTCGCCGTATCCGCAGCAGCTCGAGGACGCGTACGCGGCACTGCTCTGGACGGTTTCGTCCTTGCGTCCCACCGAAGTCTCGGTGGCCGGGGCCAGCTCGGGCGGCAACCTGGCCGCCGCGCTGTGCCTGCTGGCGCGCGACCGGGGCGGGCCGGCGATCCGGTCGCAGCTGCTGCACGTGCCCGGCCTGGACCTCACGCTCTCCTCGCCGTCGCTGCGAGCGGATCCCGCGGTGCTCCCGAACCTGGACGGGGTGCGCCGGCTTTACAGCACGGACTGGGAAAATCCGTACGTGTCGCCGCTGCTGGCGACCGACCTCGCCGGTCTGCCGCCGGCGGTCATCGTGACCGGCCGGCACGACTTCCTGCGCGACGACGGCCGCCGCTACGCCGAACGGCTGTCGGAGGCGGGCGTACCGGTCGTCGCCCTGGAATACCCGATGCTGCACAACATCGCGCTGCCGGAAACCATCGAAACAATGGTCACCGAGATGACCGCGGCCTTGCTTGCCCTTTCGCGTTGACCCGCAACGGCCGCCCGCCGGGTCTTGTTGGGAGGCCGGTCGTACGGCAGATTGGCCGCATGTCTGATCGTGGAACGTCCTCCCTGTTCCGACGCGGCCGGTTGGTTTCCCAGCTGGGTGCGGTGACCGCGGTCGTCCTCGCGGCCGGTCTGCTGGCCGCGCCGGCAGCGGCCGCCCGGCGGCCCACGCCGAAGCAACCGGTGGCCACCGGATACGGCGGCGCGGTGTCCACTGTGGACGCCGACGCCACCCAGGCCGGTCTCGCGGTGCTTCGGCGCGGCGGCAACGCCGTGGACGCGGCGGTCGCGGCGGCCGCCACGCTGGGCGTCACCGAGCCGTATTCGACGGGCATCGGTGGCGGTGGCTTCTTCACGTACTACGACGCGAGGTCCAAGCGCGTCTACACGATCGACGGCCGGGAAACCGCGCCGGCGACCTTCAAGTCCACCACCTTCACCGAGAACGGCGTCGCGATCCCGTTTGACCAGGCGGTCACCAGCGGGCTTTCCAACGGCGTCCCGGGCACGTCGGCGACCTGGTCGCAGGCGTTGCGGCAGTGGGGAACCCTGTCGCTGGGGCAGGCGCTGCGACCGGCTGAGGCAGTAGCGGCCAACGGCTTCGTGGTCGACCAGACGTTCCACGACCAGACGGCCAGCAACGCCGACCGTTTCAAGGACTTTCCGGCCACCGCGAAGCTTTTCCTGCCTGGCGGGCAGCCACCCGTGGTCGGCACGGTCCTGCGTAATCCGGACCTCGCCCGAACGTACGAGCAGCTCGGCCGGCAGGGGATCGGCTCGATCTACGGCGGCTCGATTGGCCAGGACATCGTTCGGACCACGCAGAACCCGCCGGTTGACCCGAAGGCGACGCGGAACGTACGCAAGGGTCAGATGACCCTCGCCGACCTGCGCGCTTATGGCGCGATCAACCGGGCACCCACGCACGTCAGTTACCGCGGGCTCGACGTCTACAGCATGCCGCCGTCGTCGTCCGGTGGGACGACCGTCGGCGAGGCGCTGAACATCCTCGACAACGTGGACCTGTCCAAGATGTCGCAGGCCGAGTATCTGCACTATTTCCTGGAGGCGTCCCGATATTCGTTCGCCGACCGGAACCGTTGGGTGGGTGACCCGGCGTACGTGACCGTGCCGCAGAAGGAGTTGCTGTCCCAGGGCTTCGGCAAGGAGCGATTCTGTCTGATCAGCCCGACCAAGGCCTCCACCGGAACGGTCGCGCCGGGCAACCCGGATGGCTCGTACGGCGGCTGCCCGACCAGCGGGACCGCCGCGCCCACCAGCTACGAGGGCCAGAACACCTCGAACCTGACCACCGCCGACCGGTGGGGCAACGTGGTCGAATACACCCTCACCATCGAGCAGACCGGCGGCTCCGGGATCACCGTGCCCGGGCGCGGTTTCCTGCTGAACAACGAACTCACCGACTTCGACTTCACCCCGATCACCGCCGGCGTACCGGACCTGAACCTGCCTGCCGCCGGCAAGCGGCCGCGGTCCAGCATCTCGCCGACCATCGTCCTCAAGGACGGCAAGCCGTTCTTCGCGACCGGCTCACCAGGCGGCGCGACGATCATCACCACCGCCCTGCAGGTGATCCTCGGCCGGATCGATCGGCACCTGTCCCTGGAGGACGCGATCGCTGCGCCCCGGGCTTCGCAACGCAACGCGGCCAACACCGAGGCCGAGCCGGCATTCCAAGCCGCGGCCTACTTCGCGGCGCTGAAAGCGATGGGCCACACCTTCGTGAACAACCCGGAAATCGGCGCCGCCACCGGCGTGGAATTCCTCGGCCACGGACGAATGCTCGCCGCCGCGGAACCGGTACGCCGCGGCGGCGGATCGGCAGGGGTGGTCTTCCCCGCCGGATAGCGGTGTGCGTCGAAATACCGGCAGCTGGGGTCGCCGTACGATGGGGGTGTGAGCATCGCTGATTCCGGTGGCCTGCGGTTTTGGAAGGGTCATGGCACCGAGAACGACTTCGTGTTGTTGCCTGACCCGGATGGGGCGATCGAGCTGACGCCCGGGCTGGTCAGGTCGCTCTGCGACCGGCGGGCCGGAGTTGGCGCCGATGGGGTGCTGCGGATCGTACGGTCCGCGAAGCATCCGGAGGCTGCTGAGCACGCGGCGGATGCCGAGTGGTTTATGGACTTCCACAACGCCGATGGGACCGCCGGCGAGATGTGCGGGAACGGGTTGCGGGTTTTCGCGCGCTGGCTGCTCACACATGGCGAGGCGGGACCGGGGGAGTTCACGGTGGCGACCCGGGCGGGGTTGCGCAGGGTGCTGCCGGCCGGCGATCAGATCACGATTGACGCACAGCGGCCGACGATTGGTGCGGCGACGACCGCGTGGGTGGGCGACACGTCGTACGACGGCTTCGCGGTGGATGTCGGCAATCCGCACCTGGTGTGCGCGGTCGCCAGTCCCGAGCAGGTCGCCGGCCTGGAGCTTTTCCGGGCGCCGAGGATCGACCCGGAGGTGCTGCCGGCTGGCGCGAATGTGGAGTTCGTCGCGTTCGACCAGCCGGCGGTGGACGGCGCAGACGAGCACGTCGTCATGCGGGTGCACGAGAGAGGCGTGGGGGAGACGCGGTCCTGCGGTACGGGCGCGTGCGCTGTCGCGGCAGTGGCGTTGCGCAGAGCTGGCCGGGAAAACGGAGTGGTGGCGGTGGACGTGCCAGGCGGCCGGCTGGTCGTGAGTCTGGATGGGCCGGCGGCGTTGCTGTCCGGACCGGCGGTGCTGGTCGCGAGCGGTGAGTTGACCCGATGAGCGACGCTGACCTGCTGCGAGTCGCGAGCGAGATTCTGGACGGTTCCGTCGCCGAGTTCACCGGCCAGCTCGGTGCCCAGGCCAGCGTCCATAAGAGCGCCAAGGACTTCGCGACCGAAGCCGACTTGTCGATTGAGCGGCACGTGAGCGCGCTGCTGGTCGAGCGCACCGGCATCGGTGTGCACGGCGAGGAAAACGGTGGTCCGGCGCCGTCCGAGGGCACTGTCTGGGTGCTCGACCCGATCGACGGCACGGCGAATTTCTCGCTCGGGCTGCCGATCACCGCCATCAATCTGGCGCTGATGCGAGATGGCCTGCCGGTCATCGGCCTCACCTGGGCGCCGCTGCTTGACCAACGCTACGCGGCCGTCACCGGTGGCCCGGTGTTCCGCAATGGCAAAGCGCTGCCGGCGTTGGGGCGAACCAAGCTGGCGGACGTGGCGATCGCCTTCGGCAATGTGACCGCGAATGGCGGCCGACGCTTCCCGACCCGGTGGCGGATGGCATTGCTGGACCTGCTGGCCGAGCGCAGTCTGCGCGTACGAGTCCTGGGCTCCACCGCGGTGGAAGCAGCGTGGGCGGCATCCGGGCTGGTCGGCGGCATGATCGCCTTCGGCAACCATCCCTGGGACACCTGCCCGGGCGCCTGTCTCGTACGCGCCGCCGGTGGCCTGGTGACCGACATTGACGGCACCGAGCACTCGCTGGCGAGCCGCGGCCTGCTGGCCGCCGCGCCGGGCGTCCACGACGAGCTGCTGGCGGCGCTCGCCGTGGTCGGCCCACCCGCGGACTACCTGGACTGACGCTCGATCGTGCCAATGTGCCGGACGGTCGTCGGAGCGCTGCGGATCTGCAGGTTCGCAGCATTCGCTCCGACGGGAGATTGGCGCTATTTGTCACTTTAAACGCGAGAGTGGTCATTCGTACTTTATTGGGGTTTTTGTCGGATTTACCAAAAGATGCGGTGGGATCTCTCGTTGCACCGGTGGTGTTGATGTGGCAACGTTCGGTTACAGGGGTGTGAAACACGGATCATTGGTGCCAAGATCATCAATGCCAGCACCCAAAAAGATCACCCCGAGAGGGAATTGGTCGCCGATGCCGCCGGCCAGGTTTTTCGGCAGGAGGCAACCCGTTGTATCTGGTGTTTATGGACGGCTGTGACGTCCCTGCCCCGGCCCGCGCCGGACTCGGTCCGTTGCGGGCGATCGGCGGTGTGCTGGTCCCTGAGTCCGAGGTAGCCGGCTTCGATACCGACCTGCGGCGGATTCGCCGGGAGGCCGGGCTCGCCGCGAGCGACCGGATCGGCTGGGCCGCCGGTGCCGCGCTGAGCGACCGGGACCGGCGGTTACACGTCCACACCACGGTGCTCGCGGCCGCGATGCGGCGCGAGATCGCGTCCGTCGTCGTCGTGGCGGACAGCGCGAGCCGGGCCGGCGCCGACCGCGAGGAACTCGTCCGTACGTTCCTCGGCCGGGTTGCCGTCTTCCTGCAGGAACGCGGCGAGATCGCGGTAGTGGTCGCCGATCCGGCCGATGACGGGCTCAGTCAGATCGCCCGTGAGCTGGCCGAAGTACCCGCCGACCCGGACGTGCCATATCCGCCGGAGACCCGGATCGTGCTGCCGGTGCTGAGCGCACCGTCCCGACACGTGCCGCACCTGCAGCTGGCCAGCCTGGTGGTCGGCGCGACCACCGCCGTGGTGGCCGGTCAGCCCGAGGCCGCGCCGGTCGCCCCGCTGCTGACCCGGCTGATGGCCCGGCGGATTCAGCACACCGCCGGCGGCGCCGGCCTGGTGCTGCAACCCGAGCGCTACAACATCCTGCACTGGGGCTTTGGCGAGCGCTGGCACTATGACCCCACGCTGCGCCAACGCGTCCAACTCCCGCACCGGGACTGGGACTACGGCACCTCCGACGGTCTCCCGCCAGCCGCCCACCAAACGGTGGCTTAGCCGGCGGCGGCCACGTCGCGGATCGCGGCGGCTACCGCCGGGGCGACCGAGGAGTCGAAGACGCTCGGCACGATGACGCTCGGGTTGATCTTGTCCGGGCCGACCGCGTCGGCGATCGCGGTCGCCGCCGCCAACGCCATCGGGGTTGTCCAGTCGGTCGCCTGGGCGTCCAGCAGCCCCCGGAAGACGCCTGGGAAGGCCAGTACGTTGTTGATCTGGTTCGGCTGGTCGGAGCGGCCGGTGGCGACCACCGCGGCGTGCCGTCGGGCGGCCACCGGGTCGACCTCAGGGTCCGGGTTGGCCAGCGCGAAGACGATCGACTCCGGCGCCATCGCGGCCACGTCCGCCTCGTCCAGGATGTTCGGCGCGCTCACCCCGATGAAGACGTCGGCGCCGCGTACGGCTCCTCGCACGTCCCCGACGAAACCGGTCGGGTTGGTGTGCTCGGCCAGCCAGCGCATCGCGTCGTTCAGCCCGGCCATCTCGGCGTGCAGGGCGCCGTCGCGGTCGCACGCGATGATGTCGGTGGCGCCTTGGGCCAGCAGCAGCTTCATGATCGCGGTGCCGGCCGCGCCGGCGCCGGCGACCACGATGCGTACGTCCGAGAGGTTCTTCTTGACCACCCGCAGCGCGTTGGTCAGCGCCGCCAGCACCACGATGGCGGTGCCGTGCTGGTCGTCGTGGAAGACCGGGATGTTCAGCTCCTTGCGGAGCCGGTCCTCGATCTCGAAGCAGCGCGGCGCGGCGATGTCCTCCAGGTTGATCCCGCCGTACGCGGGCGCGATCGCCTTCACGATCCGGACGATCTCGTCGGTGTCCTGGGTGTCCAGCACGACCGGCCAGGCGTCGACTCCGGCGAACCGCTTGAACAGCGCGGCCTTGCCCTCCATCACCGGCAGCGCGGCGGCCGGCCCGATGTTGCCCAGCCCCAGCACCGCCGAGCCGTCGGTCACCACTGCGACCGTGTTCCGCTTGATGGTCAGCCGGCGGGCGTCCTCGGGGTTTTCCGCGATGGCGAGGCAGATCCGGGCCACACCAGGCGTATACGCACGGGACAGCTCGTCCCGGTTGCGCAGCGCGACCTTCGGGGTCACTTCCAGCTTTCCGCCCAGGTGCAGCAGGAAAGTCCGGTCGCTGACCTTGCGTACTTCCACGCCGTCCAGCGCCCGCAGCGCGTTGGTCACCTGGTTGGCATGTTCGCCGTCCGCGGTGTCCGCGCTGATGTCGACCAGCACGTGCTCGGTGGTGGAGTCGACGATGTCCAGGGCGCTGATGATGGCGCCGGCATCGCCAACCGCGGTGGTCAGCCGGCCGACCGCGGAAGCGTCCGCGGGGACCGAGACCCGGACGGTGATCGAATAACCGGCGCTGGGCATGCGAGTCGTCACCACTGGATCGTCGCAGATCGCTTCGCCGGGCCGGCTCGCGGGCGGTTTCTCAGGGAACATCCCGGGGAATTCCCCGATGGAACCCGGTCAGCTGGCGCGGCATGCTGCTGACCATGACGAACAGTCAGCCAGGGTCCGCACAGCGGGCCGCCGGGATGGCGATGCTGGCCGCCCCGGTCTTCGTTTTCCTCTACGGTCTGGTCCGGTTGCTCGGTGGCCGGCAGGGGCCAGGTTTCGGGTGGACCTTCGGGCACCTGGCCTTCCTGGTGGGACTCGCCCTTTTCGCCCTGGTCGTGCTGGAGTTGCGTCGCCAGGTCACCGTCGGCGGCGGCCGGTGGCAGCTCTACGGGACGGTGGCGGCGGCGGTGGCCGGCATCGGGCTGTTGGCCCAGTTCGGGCAGATCCTCATCGACCTGATGGTCGGGCTGCAGGCCACCACCAAAACCGCCATGACCACGTCTTTTCACCAGGTAGATGCCATTCCGGGGGTCGTACCAGCGGTCTACACGGTCGGGCCGGTGCTCTTCTACGTCGGCCTGCTGGCGCTGGTCGGTCTGCTGGCGGTCCGCTGGCCGAGCCGGTTGACGGTGGCCAGCGCGGTGCTGGTGGGTATTGGGGTGATCCTGCCGCCGATCGGTCTCAACCTGATCCCGATCGCCGCCGTCGTGCTGCTGGTCGGCCTCGCCGTACCGGGCGTACGGCTGCTCCGCGGCGACGCGCCCACGGCCGCACCGCGAGTCGCGGTGCGCTGACAGGTTTAGGCTGCCGACACCAGTTGTCGATCCGAAAGGTGCCCGCGTGCCGACCCAGCCGACCCCCACCATGCACGACGTGGCCAGAGTCGCCGGGGTCAGCGTCAGCACCGTGTCGCGGGTGGTGAACAACGAGCGGTACGTGCACGACGAGACCCGCGCGAAGGTGGTCGACGCGATCGCCCAGCTGGGTTTCCAGCGCAACGAGGCGGCCCGCGCGCTGCGGCCGGGGCAGAGCTCGGACACCGTCGGCCTGGTCGTCGCGGACGTGGCCAACCCGTTCTTCTCGGCCATCGCGCAGGGTGCCGAGGAGATCGTCCGCGAGCACGGCCACATGCTGATCGTGGGCAACAGTGGCCTGGACTACCAGCGCGAACGGGATCTGGTGCAGGAGATGCTGCGGCGCCGGGTGGACGGCCTGCTGGTCGTACCGACCGCCCACGACCACGCCGAACTGCATGCCGAGCTGTCCCGGTGGGCGCCGATCGTCTACGTCGACCGGGCACCCCGGGGCGTACGCGCCGACGCCGTGGTCCTGGACAACCGGGCCGGTGCGCAGCGGGCTGTCGACTACCTCATCCAGGCCGGGCACCAGCGGATCGGCTACATCGGCGGCGACCCCGCGGTGGTCACCGGCCATCACCGGCTCGCCGGCTACAAACAGGCGCTGCGGGTGGCCGGCCTCGACTTCGACCAGGCGCTGGTCCGGTTCGGCAACCACACCGCGGAGGCCGCCGAGGAGACCGGCGTCGACCTGCTGACCGGCCCCACCCAGGCGGACGCGATCTTCGCCGACAACAACCGGATGACCGTCGGCGCCCTGCACGCGATCCGTCGGGTCGACGGCGGCGCCGGCCTCGCCGGCTTTGACGACGTGGAACTCGCTGACCTGCTGCCCCGCCCGATCGCCCTGGTCACCCACGACTCCATCGAACTCGGCCGGCGAGCCGCCCGGCTGCTCTTCGACCGCATCGCCGGCACCACCGGCCCGCCGCGGCGGGTCACCCACCGCACCCAAATGCTCATCCGCGGCGGCTGACAGCGTCGTGCACAATCGGATTCCGATTGTGCAGATCTGACCGGGTGTGAACCTGGTCCATCGAAATACCGGCTACGGCGCGAGGCCGTCGTACCGGACCGGCGTCGCGGCGGTGTCGAAGTTGTTGATCTTGTTCACTTTGCAAAGTAAGCAAGATCAACAACGAGTTCAGGTTGATCGCGCGCTTATCGCGCGCGCGTCAACTTACGTAATGAAAACCCGCCACCCGCCCCCCACCCTTCTGAAAGGGCGGGGGCTCAAAATTTCACCTGGGTACGACAGTTTTGCGCCGCACCCCCCTTAGCGCAGGTGGAAATTCGCGGTCCGTACGCGGTGAGTACGTCTGAGGAAAGCGATCGTCGTGTCTGGCCACAGGATCGTGTGCCGGCCGGTGCCGGGGTCCTGATACCAGCTGCGGCAGCCGCCGGATTGCCAGACGGTGCTCGCCATTCGCTGCTGGATCCACTCGTTGTAACTCGTCTGGACCTCGGCGCGGACCTCGATCGAGCGACCGCCGCGGCGGCGGACACGCTGGATGCAGTCCAGCAGGTGCCGGGCCTGGGCTTCGATCATCACGATTTGCGAGTTGTGGCCGAGGCCGGTGTTCGGGCCGGTCATCACGAACATGTTGGGGAAGCCGGTCACGGTGGTGCCGAGGTAGGCAGCCATCCCGTCCCGCCACGCGTCGGTCAGCCGGACGCCGTCGCGGCCGGTGATGGCCATCCGGGTGACGTTGTCGTGCGCGTCGAAACCCGTGCCGTAAATCAAAACGTCGGCCGGTACGACTGTCCCGTCGGCGGCCACCACAGCGTCCGGCCGCACCTCCCGCACCGACCCGGTGTGCACCGACACGTGCGGTCGCGTGAGAGCCGGATACCAGTCGTTGGAGATCAGCAGCCGCTTGCAGCCGATCGCGTAGTCCGGCGTCAGCAACTCCCGCAACGGCTCTGAGGGAACCTGGCGTTTCAGCAGGCCACGGGCATAGCGAGCGGTCTGGGCGAGTTTCGAAGGATCGCGTACGAAACCGGCCGCCCGGTTCTCGTGGATCCAGAACAGCCGCTTTCGCACGTACCAGCGATAAAGGCGGTGCCGCGGCTCCGTCGGCCGGTCCGCTTTGGGCAGGATCCACGGCGCGGTGCGCTGGAAGACGGCCATCGCCTCGACCTTGTCGACGATGGCGGGGACGAACTGGATGGCGCTCGCTCCCGTACCGATGACGGCGACCCGCTTGCCGGTGAGGTCGAGGTCGTGGTCCCAGTTCGCGGAATGGAAAGCGGGGCCGGCGAAGGTCTCGGCGCCAGGCAGCTTCGGTACGACTGGGTGGTGCAGCGCGCCGACCGCGGTGACCAGGAAACGCGTCCGGTAGTGCTCGCCGGCGGTGGTAATCACCTCCCACCGAGCGGCCGCCTCATCCCAGTCGGCGCGGGCCACCTGGGTGCCGAACCGGGTCCGGTCAGTGAGGCCGCGGCGACGGGCCACGTCGTGCAGGTAGGCCAGGATTTCCGGCTGTGGCGCGAATAGACGCGTCCAGTCGGATTTCTGGTCGAAGGAGTACGAGTAGAGCGGCGACGGGATGTCGCACGCGCAGCCCGGGTACGTGTTGTCCCGCCAGGTGCCGCCGAGGTCGTGGCTGGCCTCCAGGATCCGGAACGAGCGCAGGCCCGCCCGGTCCAGCAGTGCGGCCACCCCGAGGCCGCTGAAACCGGCGCCGATGATCAGCACGTCGAGCTCGTTGACGGGGGGAACGGTGTCCACGTCCCGCGCCGTCTCAGCCAGCGAGGTCATGTAACCGCCGTTTGAGGACCTTGCCCGACGGGTTTCGGGGAAGTTCGGTGACGAAGCGGAACTCGGCCGGCACCTTGAAGTCGGCGAGCAGTTCGGCGGCGTGTCTACGCAGGTCATCCACGTCCGGCGGGTCGCCAAGCGGGACGATCACCGCGCGGACCCGCTCGTCGAAAATCGGGTCCGGTACGCCGACGACGGCGACATCGGCCACGCCCGGGTGGGTGGCCAGCGCGGTCTCCACCTCGAGGCTGTAGATGTTCTCGCCGCCCCTGATGATCATGTCCTTGATCCGGTCGAGCACCCGTACGTAGCCGAGCGAGTCGACGCTGCCGACATCGCCGGTGTGCAGCCAGCCATCGACGAAGGTGGCGAGAGTCGCGTGCGGTTTGCCCCAGTAGCCGGCGGTGACGGCCGGCCCACGTACGCACAGCTCGCCGATCACGTCGCGCAGGTCCGCCGGGGCGTCCCCGTCCCGCGAGATGGCCACCTCCAGCCCCGACACGGGCCGCCCCACCGTGCCGGGGTTGGCCCGGTAGTCCGCACCGCCGGTGTAGGTGACGATCGAGGTCGCCTCGGTCAGCCCCCATACGTTGGCCAACCTGAGTTCGGGCAGCCGCTGCGCGATCTCGGCCGGGAACGACTCCGGCACCGGCGCGCCACCCATCGCGAACAGCCGCAACGTCGACAGGTCGGCGCTGCGGTCGCGGGCCAGGATCAGCCGCAGCATCGCCGGCACCCCGGCGAACACGGTGATCTTCTCGTCCGCGAGCGTGCGCGAGATGGTGTCCGCGACGAAGGCTGGTACGAGGACGCAGCAGGCGCCGGCCGACATGAACCCGATCAGCTGGGAGTTGATCCCGGTGGCGTGGAACAGCGGCGCCACCACCAGCGTACGGTCCGCCGCCGTGACACCGATCCGCTCGCGTACGCAGCGCGCGTTGAACAGCAGGTTCGCATGGGTCTGCATCGCTCCTTTGGGCACGCCGGTGGTGCCGGACGTGTAGAGGAGGTTGGCGACGTCGTCCGGAGCGCGCTCCAACCCTGCGATCATCGGCAGCGGGTGTTCGTGCAACAACGAGTCGAGAGGGCGCCACTGTGCATCCGCGGGGAGCCGCTCGACGAACGTGTCGTCCGTGATCACCAGCCTGGCGCCGCTGTCGGTCAGCACGTGCGCGATCTCCGGAGCGGCGAGGCGGGCGTTCACCAGCACCGCGATGCCGCCGGCGAGCTGGATACCGAAGTACGCCACCGCGTAACGCCAACCGTTCGGGAGCAGGATCGCGACCCGGTCACCGGGCTCGATGTCCAGCCCGGCGGCCACCCCTCGCGACCGCCGTACCAACTCGGGGTAGCTGAGCCGCTCGGTACCCTCGACGACTGCTTCGCCCGGGCCGTTGGCCTGCTCCATCAGCAGTTGGCTGAGGTTCATGCCAGCGACCCGATGACGATGTCGTGCAGCGCGGGGTCGCCGGACCGGACGATCTCGGAGTCGATCCGCCGGCCGGTGACCGGGCACAGGTATTCGCGGTAGACGATCTCCCAGCCGGCACGGCCTTCGCGGGTACGGTATTCGGGCTCGGTGCTGTGCAGCGGCCGTTCCAGCACGGCACAGCCGTCCTTGTAGTTGCCGCCGGCCGGAGCGAGGACGGCTCGACCGGTGGCCGACACGAACGCGCCGTCCTCTTCGCGGATCGCCAGCTCACCGGCCAGTACGCGGATGGTCGCGTCGGCCGGCGCGGTCTGGATTTCGGCTGGTACGACAGCCGCCGCCAACCGTTCGGCGAGGCGGTCGGCGCGTACGGCAGCAGTGTCGCCGTCGACCACGCCGTAGACGCGGGCGGCCGTGTCGGCGCTGATCGCGCCCGCGGCGATGTCGGCGCGTACTTGCTCGGGATCGCGGGCCAGCGGGTCGCCGAAGCCGACGCCGTTGCCGCCGGTCCATTCCCACATGGCGTCCGCGCCCATCATGAGCAGCGGGCCCTTGGCCTCGACGGGCGGCTCCAGGCCGGCGGTCGCGTCGAAGTCGAGGGTGACCTCGCCGCTGGCGAACTTGGAGACCACGTCGGTGCCGTGCTTGAGCCGGAAGTGGCCGGCCGAGCCGGGGTTGGCGCCGAACGTACCAACCGCCTTCGGGAACGACTCGTCGACGTACGCGGCCGCGGCCATGCCGGGCACGGTCCACGGGATGCCAGCCTCGACGAACCCGCGTCCGCCGCGGAACTTGCCGGCTCCGTCGGCGCCGGTGGGGAGCGCGCGGCGGTAGAGGAACAGCATCGGCCAGAGCAGCTCAAGCTCCTCGATATTGCTGGCCGTACCTTCGGGAATCCAGAAATGGCCGCCGAAGTCGACGCCGTCGCCGGCCGGTGAGGCGCTCAACGCGCCGATCATGTTGTCGGCGTTGGTGGCGATGAACGGAGTTCCGTCCGGATGCATGCCACCGGCGATCAGACCGTAGAACGACGGATGCGCGGGACCGATCGCGAGCCGCGCGACCTCTGGTTCGGCGCAGGCGAGCATCTTCGAGATCACCGAGCCGGAGAGGCTGATCAGCGTCTCCATCGTGTAGATGCCGGACGGGCTGACCGCGGCCGGGAAGTCGGCGCAGGACAGCGTGCCGGGGGTGGGATCGAAGTGGACTCGGCGGTAGACGCCTCCGTACGCGCCGGCCAGGTCAGCGGTCAGCGACGCGGTCAGCGCGGCCAGAAAAGCGCCCGAGAAGCCGGCGTACGTGACGTTGATCGAGCCGGTCTGCGGATCGGTGCCAGCGTTGTCGACGTAGAGGTGACCGCCTTCTTTGCGGACGGTGATCTGGTACGCGTACGCGCCGGCGTCTCCGGTGTGCGCGGCCTCCTGGTAGAGCCGGTGGCTCCACTGCCCGTCCGGCACCTTCGCCAGCCGCTCGTCGATCGTCTTCTCACCCGCGTCCAGGACGCGGTTCATCACGGCCTTGACGACCTCGGCGCTGTACCGCTCGACCAGCGCGGTGACCTTGCCGGCGGCCACGAAGTTCGCCGAGATCGCCGCGCGCAGGTCCATGTGCACGTTGGTGGGCAGCCGGGACTGGCGCAGGAACATCTGCTCCAGGTCCTTGCGTACGTGCCCGCCGCTGACCAGTTTGAACGGCGGGAAGGCCGGCGGATCCGCGAAAATATCGGTCGCGTCCATGCAGAAACTGCCCATCACGGAGCCGCCGACATCGGCGTGGTGCAGCACGTTGGAGACCCAGCAGAACAGCTCATCGCCGACGAACACGGGTGCCGCCACGATCGTGTCGGGCTGGTGTGGGGTGCCGACGTACGGGTCGTTGGACACGTACATGTCGCCAGGCTCGATGCCCGGATCGTCGGCCCGGTTCTCCAGGATCCACTTGATCGTCAGCGACTGGGCGTTGGAGAAATACTGCAGGTACGGGCCGAGGAAGACCAGGTCGCCGGTCTCGGTGGTGATCGACGGCTGGAAGTCCCGGGTGATCATGGTGACCGGTGAGACGCACAACCGTTGCAGCGTCTGGCCGTGCTCCAGGTTGGTGTTGAGCAGGCTGTAGCGGATGACCTCGAAGGTCACCGGGTCCACGGCTTCGGCGGCCGCGGTGTGCAGGCGCAGCGACTCGGGGATGGTCAGCTCGTCGGCGGGGATGTAACTGCGGGCGACGCCGTCCCAGGTGATGGCCATCAGGATTCCTTCAGGGTCAAAGTGAGCACGCCGTCGCCGCCGCGCAGGGTGGCGCCGATGGGCACGGCGATGGTGGTGTGGGCGAGCTCGACCAGCGCCGGGCCAGCGACGGTGTCCGCTGGTACGCCGGTGTGCACGGCGGTGGCGGTCCAGCCCAGGCCCGGCCAGTAAACGTCCGTCGACACCGCGTCGGCGCCGTCCGTGGCGGCCGCCTTGGGCGTTGGCAGTGCGGCCGCGACGCTGGCGCGAGCCCGCAGCGCGAACACCTCGACGGCCTGGAACAGCGCGGTCCCGCCGGAGCCGTAGCGGCGGACGTACTCGGCGTCGAAAGCGGCGAGCAGTCCGGCGCCGGTGTTCGGTCCGGCCGGCAGCTCGACGGGGATCTCCAGACTGTGCATCAGCTGCTCGCGGAACCGCATCAGCGCCTCGACCTCGACCTTCACCTCGCCGGAGACTCCGGCGGCGGCGAGGTCGGCGCGTACGGCCGCCTCGACCTCGGCAACAGCGGCGGCCAGCGCATCGCCGTCGAACGGAGCGAGGAAGCCGCGTTCCAGCTCGTGGTAGAGGACCGTGTCGCCGGCCGCGATGCCGTACGCGGACAGTGTCGACGCGCCATTGCCGAGGGGGATGACCACCTCGCGTACGCCGATCTCGGCCGCATAGCCGAAGGCGTGCACCGGGCCGGCGCCCCCGTACGCGTAGAGGACGAAGTCGCGCGGGTCGTGGCCGCGTTCCAGCGTCTGCTGGCGGACCAGCGAGGCCGCGCGCATGTTGTTGATCTCCAGGATGCCGGCCGCGGTGTCCTCGACCGAGAGGTTCAGCTGTTTGGCCAGCCGTTCCACCGCGGCGACGGCGGCGTCGCGGTCCAGCGGCATCCGCCCGTCCAGGAAGGCGGCTGGGCGGAGCAGGCCGAGGACGACATCGGCGTCGGTCACGGTCGGCTCGCTGCCGCCGCGCCCGTAGCAGGCCGGGCCGGGTTCGGAGCCTGCGCTTTGCGGGCCGACCCGCAGGCCGCTGGTGGCCTTGTCGAAGCGGGCGATGGTGCCGCCGCCGCAGGCGATCGTACGAACGTCCAGGTGCGGGAGCCGGTACGTGTACTGGTCGATGACGTTTTCGTCGGCGAGCACCGGCTTGCCGTCGATGACCAGCCCGATGTCGAACGAGGTGCCGCCCATGTCGGTGGCCACCACCTTGTCGTGCCCGTACGCGGCGGCGAGGGTCGCGACGCCGGTGAGTCCGCCGGCCGGGCCGGAGTCGATGGTGCTCAGCGAGGTCGCCGCGGCAGCTTCGGCGGGAAGTACGCCCCCGTTGGACTGCATGACGAGCAGCGGTGTCTGTAGTCCAGCGCCGGCGAGACGCTCGGCGAGGCTGGTCAGGTAGCTGGAGCAGGCCGGTCCGACGTACCCGTTGATCACGGTGGCGACGGTGCGCTCGAACTCGCCGAGCCGCGGCGAGACCGCCGAGGAACGCGAGAGATAGAGCTCTGGCGCCGCCGCGGTCAGCGCGTCTACCAGGTCTTTTTCGTGTGCCGGGTTGGCGAAGGACCAGAGCAGCGCGATCGCGATCGAGTCGAGATTGTGCGTACGGACGAGTTCGGCTACCTCGCGGACGGCGCGTTCCACGTCCAGCGCGACGACGACGTCACCGCGGGCGTCCACGCGTTCGTGCAGCTCCAGAACGGCGCGGGGTTCGATCAGTGGCGCCGGGAGCCGGCTGCCGTGGACGGAGAAGACCTCTTCGATGGAGCGGCCGGCGACCCGGCCATGGCCGCGCATCAGGGTGAGCGCGTCGCCGTGGCCGGCCGTCGCGACCAGCCCGACGCGCGCGCCCGTACGCTCCAACACAGCGTTGGTGCCGATCGTGGTGCCGTGGCCGAAGCGGGTCGTGCCGGCGAGCAGGTCATGTAAGGGAATCCCGGCGGCCTCGGCGAGCAGGCCGAGGGCTTCGAGCACGCCAGCGGCCGGGTCGGCCTTGGTCGAGAGCGCCTTGCTGGTGACGTGCCGGCCGTCCCCGTCGACCAGCACGCAGTCGGTGAAGGTGCCACCGATGTCCACACCGATGCTGTACATCAGATCTCCTCGTTGATCGCTAGCGGTGCAGGCCGGAGCGGCCGAGGCCGCCGCCGCCATCGAGCCGAAGTGCCTGGCCGGTCGTGTAGCCGGCGGCGGGTGAGAGCAGGTAGATCACGGTGCCGACGACTTCACCGAGTGAGGCGACCCGACCCATCGGTACGTCGGCGAGCAGTCGTTCCGTGGTGTCGGGCGGCAGGCCGAGCACCTTCGGGGTGGCGATCAGCCCGGGCACCACGGCATTGACCCGGATGCCGGCGCCGATCCATTCGGCGGCGAGCGTACGAGTGAGCCCCAGCACGCCGGCCTTGGAAGCGGCGTACGAAGCCTGCCCGGGCAACCCGTCCTGCGCCGACAATGAGGAGAACAGCACGATGGCGGCCAATGGTGCTTCCCGTAGGGCCGGAAAGGCTGCCTGCGCAACGAAAAACTGTGCCGTCAGGTTCGCCTCGACATCGCCGCGAAAGGCCGCCGCCGGAAAGCGGTCGGCCCGGTGAATCGTGTCGACGACCCCGGCCGCGCCGACCAGCGCGTCGAGCCCGCCCATCCGTTCCACGGCCGTACGCACCGCGGTCCCGGCCGCCACCTCGTCGGTCAGATCGGCGGTGAGGTTCGCGTCCGTGCCAGGCCGATCGACGCCGACAACCGCCGCTCCGAGCTTGGCCAACGCCTCACAAAGCGCCCGGCCCACGCCTCCCGAGGCGCCCGTCACCAGGACTCGCGCTCCGGGCTCCGGCACCGTCGACCAGTCCGCCATCGGCTCTCCTCAAGCTCAGTGTCGATCGCTCGATCGACACGGATGTTAGACCGGGGTTGTGTCACTCGTCAATGTCGATCGATCGTTCGACACGGTTGGTAGGGTTGTGTCGTGGCCAGGAAACGATCACTGGACGACGGCCCGGTGCTGCGCGCGGAGATCCTCGCGACGGCGTCCCGGCTGTTCTACGAGCGCGGGTACGACGCCACGTCGATCCGCGACCTCGCCGACACTGTCGGCATCTCGTCGTCCACGATGTATCACCACTTCGCGAACAAGCAGGACATCCTTTACGCGATCATCGTGCCGTTCATGCAGGACTTCGACGCGGCGATCGTCCCGATGCTGCGCGACGGCACCCGGTCGCCCGAAGACCGTCTCGCGCAAGCCGCCCGACTGCACGTGGAAATCGCCGACGACCGCCGCCCCGAGCTGCTGACCGGCAACCCGTTCCGCAACGCGCTGACGCCCGATCAGCTCCGCCAGACGGTCGCTTTGCAGCAGACGTACCACGACGCCGTACGAGACGTGATCGTCGAAGGCTGCACCTCCGGCGCCTTCGCCACCGAGGACGTGGAACTCACCACGATGGCCATCCTCGACATGCTCAACGGCGTACGCGAATGGTTCCGCAAAGACGGCCGCCTCACCCGCGACGAACTCGTCGCCCGCTACCAACGCATGATCGCCCGACTCTTGCATCCATAGCAGCCGGATCGTCGAGTGTGGAACAAAATCCCGCACTCGACGCCGAGAGCGGGTCAAAGTCCCACAGTCAACATCCCGACCCCACCGAGCCAGTTACTCCCCATTCACCTACACGTCTCTCGCACACCCGAAGTACCCGCTACGGCGCGAAATTGTCGTACGTGTCTGTTTTTCTTTCCCCCTCCCTTTGAACGGGCGGGGGGTGGGTAGAGAGGCAAGGACTAATTTTTAGTTGGACATCGGTCCTCAAACCCGCCCCCCACCCGTCACTGGGTGGGGGCGATTTTTCGGACTGGGTACGACAGTTTTGCGCCCCACTAGTCGGATTCGGAGAAGGAGACCAGGCGGGCGTCGAGTCGGGCTGGTACGGCGGCGAGGGCGCGGGCGACCAGGCAGTGTCGTTTGGTGTTCTCCGCCAGTAGTTGGAACTGCTGGTCACCAATGGCCGCCACCACCGCCTCGCAGCGCAGTTCGATGTCGCTGAGGTCGACGCCGGTCGCGCTGATCTCGTTTCTGACCTGGGCGAAGGTCTCGATCCGGGACGGCTGGAAGCCGGCGGCGTCCAGGTCCGCGGCCAGCGCCATCGAGAAGCAGCCGGCGAAGGCCATCCCGAGCAGTGCCTCCGGGCTGCCAGCCTCGGCGCCCGGGTTGTCCCGGTGCGCGAGGTCGTAGGGGACCTTGACACCGCCCTTGATCATCACCCCCGATCCCGACTTCTCGGTGCCGTTCCACACCGCCTGGCCGGTATGTGCGACGGCCTTGCTGGGGCCGGCGTTGTCGCTGGTCAAAAGGTCGGCGGGGGACAGGTCGAGGGCGTTGGCGAGGACCAGCAGCGCGCGTAGCGAGGGCGCTCGCTCGCCCTGCTCGAGGCGATAGAGATGGACTTCGCTGAGGCCGGTCACGCTCGCCACGTCGACCAGCCGCATCCCGCGCTCATGACGCGCGGTACGCAACTTGGTCGCCATCGACGACAGCTGCGCGTCGATCTGCGACTCGTCCAGTGCCACGGGTTTCCTTCCGCCGGCTGCCTGCTGACCTCCCAGGATGCCTGTGGAGCAAGTGATAGGCAAGTACTTGACTCACAGGCAAGCGATAGGCAAGCTGGGTCCACCAATCCGTAAGGAGAACGCCATGGGAATTCGCGTACGCCGGCGCGCCGAAGCTCAGTGGACGGGTCCCGTACCCACCGGCAAGGGCCACATCCGTACCGGCAGTCGGGCGCTGGACAGCGACTACTCGCTCCGCTCACGCGAGTCCGACGACGCGCCGCTGAACACCAACCCCGAAGAACTGATCGGCGCCGGCATCGCCGGCTGCTTCGCGATGTCGGTCGCGAACCTGCTCGAGGAAGGCGGCTTCGCGGACGTCGAGGTGACCGCCAACGCAGCGGTGCTGCTGGAGCAGACCGACGCCGGGTTCCGGATCACCGAGATCAGCCTGTCGGTGACCGGCTCGGCCGCCGCGCTCGCCGACGACGACTTCGCCCGGATCGCGGACCGGGCCAAGCGCACCTGTCCGGTGTCGTTGGCGCTGGCCGGTACGACCGTCACACTGGAGTCGACGAAGGTGGTGGGCTGATGGGCTCGCGCTTTGTGGTGTACGCGCCGGACATTGCACCGCGGCAGGAGCCGGGCAGCCCGGTGCGGGTCCGGCCGGTTCTGACCGAGTCGTTCGGCTGTACGTACCTCACCGAGACGGTCCTCTCGATCGACGCCGGGACGACCTCGTCGTACGAGTCAGGTGACCACGAGGAGCTGCTGTTCGTCCTCGCCGGAAGCGGACACCTCGTGGTTGGCGACGGCCCGGCGCAGGAGTTCGGGCCGGAAAGCGGCATCTACATCGGTCGCGGTGAGACGTACCAGCTGCAGATCACCGAAGCCGCCGAGATCGTCAGCGTACGGGTGGCGGATCCGGCCGGCGATGACGTTCCGGCCGGCGACCGGCGAACGGTCTCGCCGCTGGACGCGCAGGAGGTCGGCAAGGCGACGGCCGGGCGCGAATACCGGGTGCTGGCGAACCCCTCCACCGGATTCCGGTCCGGCACGCATTTCGTCGGCGACGTGCCGACCGGCGAGCTGGCCCCGTTGCACTACCACCTCTACAACGAGGTCATCTATGTTCTGAAGGGCACCGGGATCCTGCACATCGATGGTGAGCACAACCCGATCTATCCGGGCGCGTGCATCCATCTCCCGGCGCGCACCCTGCACCAGGTCGAGAACACAGGCGATGTCCCGATGCTCGAAGTGGCGGTGTTCGTGCCAGCCGGGTCCCCGGCCGCCGCTTACCTGCCGGACGGAACCAGCGCGTATCCCGCTGTGCCCGACGACCCGCAGGGTGGTGTCCTGTAAAGGACAGGCGGTGAAGGAGTGGTCATGGGCGTTGTCGAAGACTCGGGACCGCCGGTCCCGGCGCTCTCGCTGGCCTGCCACGAGGTCATCGACACGACGGACGTGGAAGAGGCTCGGCTGGTCGGCAGCCGGATCTTTCGCAACCACCAGCTGACGCCCGCGTCGGACCACTCGACCTTTCGTGCCGTGCTTCGCTCCACCACCGTCGGCGGGATGACGCTGACCTATGTCGACTACCGCGCCGGCGTACGTATCGTCACCACCGCACCGGCCAGCGGTTTCCTCGTGCACGTGCCGCTGACCGGGCGAGCGGACATCACCTGCGGCCGTCATGTGGCGATCTCGGATCCGGCGACCGCGGTGGTGGTTGACCCTTCCGAACGCCTCGACATGACGTGGGCGACCGGGACTCCGCAGATGATCGTACGCATCGACCGCGAACGTCTGGAACAACACCTGCGCCGCACGCTGGACCGGACTTTGGACCGGCCGCTGCGGTTCGGGCTCGGCATGGACCTGACCTCCGAAGCCGCCCGGCGGTGGCTCAACATCATGAACCTGATGCTGCGTGAGGTGTCCGTCTCGGCAGCCGAACCAGCGGCGCTGGAACACTTGGAAGCGTTGGTCTTCCAGCGTTTCCTGCTCGCACAGCCGAATACGTACAGCAACGCGTTACGGGTGGAGCGCTCGGTCGCGCCCAGGGTTATCCAGAAGGCGATGTCGCTGATAGAAAACCATTCCGCCGAGCAGTTGACCGTCGAGGACATCGCCGAGGCGGTCGGTGTCGGGGTTCGTTCCCTGCAGTCCGGATTCCGGCGTTTCGCTGACACCACACCGATGAACTATCTGCGGGACGTACGACTTCGGCAGGTTCATGCAGCGCTGAAAGCCGCGGATCCGGCCACCGGGAACGTCACCGAGGTCGCGCTGCGCTGCGGATTCCTGCACGCCGGCCGGTTTGCCGTGCAATACCGCGAACGCTTCGGCGAGAAACCGTCGACCACGCTTCGCCGATAACCACGTGATGTGCGCGACATGGATAGCGCGCACGCCACCTGGATAGCGACACGTCTACCGTCGCCGTACGCTCCTGACACCCCAAGGCACTCGTGTTTTATGGACGAGAGGGAAAACAGTGCCCACTCCCGAAGAATTCAGGTCGCGCTTTCCGGGCCTGCGGGACCTGACCTATCTGGCTTCCTGCAGCCAGGGAGCGTTGTCTGACACGCTGGCCGCAGCGCTCCTGGAATACCAACGCACGCTGCTCCAGTACGGCGCGCCGTGGGAGCGGTGGACCGCCGAGGTCGACCTCGCCCGTCAGCACTTCGCTGACCTGATCCACGCCAGCGTCGACGAGATCGCGGTGCTGCCGTCGGTGTCGGCGGCCGCGTACCAGGTGGCGTCGACCCGGGACTGGAAGTCGCGCTCCCGGATCGTCAGCACCGACCTGGAATTCCCCTCAGTTGCCCATGTTTGGCTGGCGCAGCGCGGAAACGGCGCGCAAGTCTCATATGTCGAGGATCGGTCAGGTGTGGTCCATGCCGAGGACTACCAGGCTTTGATCAACGAGAGCTGCGGGCTGGTTTCGGTGCCGCTGAACTCGTATCGCAATGGCGTAAGGCTGCCGGTCAAGGAAGTCATCGAAACAGCGCGAGCCGCCGGTGCGTTGACGTTCGTCGACGCTTACCAAGGCGCCGGCGTGGAGCCGATCGACGTACGAGAGCTCGGCTGCGACTTCCTGGCCGCCGGTTCGCTCAAATACCTGCTCGGCATTCCGGGAATCGCTTTTCTCTATGCACGGGAAGGTGTTCTGGACGATCACGAGCCGCCGGCGACTGGCTGGTTTGGTCGGCGGAACCCGTTCGCCTTCAATCCGCGCGAAATCGACTATCCGGCGAACGCGCGACGGTTCGAAAGTGGCACGCCGGCGATCCCGGCCGCCTATGGCGCGGTCGCTGGCATGCGCGTACTGAGTGAACTCGATCAGGACACGGTTCGTACGCATGTGGGGAAACTGAGCCAATACGCCCACGACACGCTGGTCGCGGACGGGGAGCGGCTGGGGTCACCCGCCGACGCAGCACTGCGGGGACCGCAGGTGGCGATGCTGGACGCCAACCCGAACGAGCTGGCCGGCTATCTCGCCGGCCGCGGCATTGTCACCAGCCCACGCGGTGAGCTGCTGCGGATCGCCCTGCACTACTACAGCGCCGTCGAAGACATAGACGTCCTCGCTGCCGCCATTCGCGAGTATCGACGAACCGGAGGATGACGGCCATGGAGGTCACCGGAGTGGCTCAGGAATCGCTTGAGGATTCACCGAAAGATCCGGCGGCGCTGCATCGACGTCTCACGTCCCGCCAGCTCACCATGATCGGCATTGGCGGCGCTATCGGCACCGGCTTGTTCCTTGGATCGACGCTCGCGATCAGCCACGCCGGCCCATCGGCCGTCATCGCGTACGTCCTCTGTGGACTGATCGCGCTGGTCATTTCCTGGGCGCTGGCCGAAATGGTGGTGGTGCATCCCGACGCCGGCGCGTTCGGCACCATCGCGCACTCGTACGTTGGCGCCTGGGCTGGTTTCGTCATCCGTTGGACGTATTGGTTCGGCCAGGTCATCGCCATCGGCGGCGAAGTGGTCGCGGCCGGCATCTACATCCAGTTCTGGTGGCCGCAGGTTCCGCTCTGGATTCCAGTGGTGGCGTTCTCGGTCGTCATTCTCGGCGTCAACGCCTCGATGGTGAGCATTTTCGGTACGCTCGAATACTGGTTCTCCATGATCAAGGTCACCGCGATCGCTGTTTTCGTGATCCTCGGAGTGGTCCTGATCTTCTTTGGTCTGCCGGGTCAACCCGCGCACGGCCTGTCCAACCTGACCTCGCATGGTGGATTCTTTCCCAACGGTGTCAGTGGTCTCGGCCTGGCCATGGTCTTCGCGCTGTTCAGCTACATCGGCACCGAGGTGGTCTCGGTGACCGCGGCCGAGTCGAAAAACCCGCGCCACGACATCCCCAAGGCTGCCCGGCAAATGGTCCTGCGGATGGGATTGTTCTACGTCCTGGCCATCCTGGTCATCGTCACGGTGGCACCGTGGACAGTGGCGGCCCAAGGTGGCACGTTGGGTTCCAGCCCATTCGTGAGAGTCTTCGCCGCCGCGAATATTCCGGCCGCCGCCGGCATCATGAACTTCGTGGTGATCACCGCCGCGTTGTCCAGTGCGAACACGAATCTGTACGTGACGACTCGGATGATGCATTCGCTCGCGCTGCACAGACTCGCTCCCCGTTGGACCGGAAGACTGACCAGGCGCGGTGTCCCGCGAAACGCGCTGGTGCTGTCGGCGCTGGGCATGGCCGCCGCGACCCTGCTGTCCGTACGACAGAATTCGCAAGCATATCTGGTGATTTTCGGGGTCGCGCTGTTCGCCGCGATCGTGGTCTGGATTCTGATCCTGGTCACCCATTTCGTCTTTCGGCTTCGGCGTACCAAACTCGGACTGCCGGACTCGCCGGTCCGGCTGCTGGGTGCCCCGGTGACCTCAGGAGTGGCCGCGGTGTTCCTGACGGCGGTGCTGCTGTCCACGTTCTTCGTGCCGGGCCTGGACCCGGCCTGGAAATTCGGGATCCCGTTCTTTGTCCTGCTGTTGGCCATTTACGCGGTGGTGCGCCGCCGCACTCAAGGCGACAAGAACCTGCTGACGGCGGAGCTCGAACGCCACCAGAACCTCCCATAACCAGCGGTGCGCACGGGATGCGGGATCCGGACAGAACCAGCGTTGTCGGGATATCGGGTGGGTCGGTGCGCGCTTAGCGTTGCTGGCATGACCAAGCCGACTGTGACCGAGTCCGCGGTGGTGACCGCGGCCCGGCTGACCAGCGAAATCGAGAAGATCTTTGGCGCCCTCGGCTATTCGCCGGCGGCCGCGCGGACCGTTGCCCAGTCGTTGGTCGACGCGGATCTTCGGGGCGTGGCCTCGCATGGCGCGCTGCTGGTGCCCATGTACGTGGAGCGCATTCGGAGCGGCTCGGTGAGCCGCTCCGAATTCGCCGAGGTGGTCCAGGATTTTGCTGCGGTGGCCGCCCGGCACGGGCTCGGTCAACTCAGCGGCGACCAGGCGATGCGGATGGCGATCGAGAAGGCGCACGACTTCGGGATCGGCGCGGTCGTCGTACGGCACGCGTTCCACTTCGGCGCCGCCTTCCGGTACGCGAAAGCGGCGGCCGACGCCGGGTATGTGGGTCTGGCGGCGGCGAACACCCGGCCGCTGATGCCGGCGCCGGGCGGTGCGCGACCGGTCGTGGGTAACAACCCGCTGGCCGTCGCGGTACCGCTGCCGGACTCCCCGCCCATCGTGCTCGACATGGCGCTTTCTGAGGCGGCGTTGGGAAAGATCCGGCTGGCCGGGCAGGAAAGCCGGGAGATCCCGGCCACCTGGGCGACCGACTCCACCGGTGCACCGACCACGGATCCGGTGGCCGCGCTGGCCGGGATGCTGTTGCCGACCGGCGGCCCGAAAGGGTACGGCCTCGCGTTGATCGTCGACGTACTCACCGGTGTCCTGTCCGGCGGTGCCTTTGGCAGTGACGTACGTGGTTTGTACGCCAACACCGCGGTGCCCAACGACTGCGCGCATTTCTTCCTGGCGATCAATCCGGCGGCTTTCGGTCCAGCCGCGGATTTCGGCCGCAATGTGCGTCGGCTGGCTGACGAAGTCGTCGGGTCGCCCACCAGACCCGGCACGGACCGGGTCTTCCTGCCCGGCCAGGTCGAGTACGAGCGCGCCGAGGCCACCGCTGAGTCGGGCATTCGGATCAGCGGCAGCGTTCTCGCGGCACTGCGCGAAACAGCTGAGAGCGTCCAGAACGGAGCCAGTCGATGAAGACAAGTTTTGACGCCACTGGCGAGGTTCTCGTGGTCACTGGCGGCGCGAACGGCATCGGCGCGGCGCTCGCCCGCGGGTTTGTCGAGGCCGGCGGAAACACCGCGATCCTGGATATCGTGCGGAGCCCCGACATCGACGGCCTTTCGCAGTATCAGGTCGACGTCTCGGATCGCGATGCCGTATTCGCCGCGATCGAGGCAATAGTCGCCGAACATGGCCGCGTCGACGCCCTGGTGTGCGCCGCCGCGGTTCAGCCGCGTACCGAGGTGGCCGACATGGATCCCGCGCAATGGCGGCGCACGCTCGCCATCAACTTGGACGGAGTCGTGTGGGCCTGCCAGGCTGCGCTGCCGCACATGATCGAGCAGCGCCGCGGCTCGATTTTGGTGTTCGCGTCGGGATTGGCGCACCTGGGCCGGGCGCAGGCTTCGGCGTACGCGGCCAGCAAAGGCGCGCTGATCTCGTTTGCCAAATCGTTGGCGGCCGAGGTGGCGCAGCACCGGATCCGGGTCAACACGGTGTTTCCCGGCGTGATCGACACCCCGCAGTTTCGGGCCGCCAACCCGGACGGGCCCGAGCGCGCGCATTGGGCTGCCACCACCGGAATCGGTACGCCTGAAGATGTCGTGGGGCCGCTGCTTTTCCTGCTGTCGGACGCCGCCACCATGACCGGTTCCACCCTCACCCGTGACCGTGCCTACCCGAAGGAGTGAGTCGGATGCCTCAGAATCCGGTGATCGTCGCCGGCGGCGGCCCGGTCGGCCTGATCACCGCGCTCGGCTTGGTCCATTACGGGATCGAAGTGGCTGTTTTCGAGGAAGATGACCAACTGTCGTTGGACACCAAGGCCGGCACAGTTCTCACCCGTACGGTCGAGGTCCTCGACCGGTACGGCGCCGCGCAGGACGTGCTCGCCGCTTCGCTGCGGATCGACGAGATCGGCGACATCGACCGCGCCACCGGGACGGCCAGAGCCAGCGTGTACACCGGCGCACTCGCCGGCGACACCCGGTTTCCCTTTGTCATCAACATTCCCCAGCACCATTTGGAACCGGTGTTGCGGGACCGGCTGGAGCAGGTCGCACCTGGGAGCGTCCACATGGGACACCGGGTGACCGGATTTTCCCAGAGCGCGGACCACATCGACGTCACGGTCGAGTCGCCAGAGGGCGCCAAGACGGTACGCGGCAGCTATTTGCTCGCCTGCGACGGTGGTCGTTCGCAACTGCGGGAGGCGCTCGGCATCGCGGTCGAGGGACACACCCTGGCGCAGCGATACATGCTCGTGGACCTTGAGGTCGACCTGGATGAGGCCAATCCGCGGGACTACCCGTATCTGGCCTATTTCGGTGATCCGCGGGAATGGATGATCCTGGTCAGGCAGCCGCACTGCTGGCGGTTTCTCTATCCGTTGGAACCCGGACAACCCGAGCCCGACCGGGCGGAGCTGACGGCGAAGGCCCAGCGGTTTATCGGTGATGTCGACGGTCTGCGAGTGTTGGGCACCAATGTCTATCCGGTCCACCAGCGGGTCGCCAACCGGTGGCGAGACGGCCGAATTTTCCTGATGGGCGACGCCGCTCATCTGATTACCCCGATGTGGGCGCTTGGACTCAATACCGGGGTGCTGGATGCGTCGAATCTGCCGTGGCGCCTCGCCTGGGTGTTGCGCGGCTGGGCGGATCAGCGGCTGTTGGACGGGTACGAGCGGGAGCAGTCGCCGGTGGCGATCCGCGGGTCGGGGGAGATGGCCGAGGCGGCCCGGGCGTACATGGACCGGCGGTCCAGCGAGGTGTCGGCGATGGCCGGTGGGCGTTGGGGGGTGGCGGTGACCCGGTCGTTGTTGGGCGTACGGCTGGATGTGGATGGCCGTGGCGACTGGTCGATGATCGCTTCCGGCGACGCGCCGCAGCCGGTCGGCACCGGCGACCGGCTGCCGGACGTACCGGTTTTCGGTCCGCGCGGCCAGGTCTGGCTGCATGATCTGACTCGCGACTCGTTCGTCGCTTTCTATTTCACCGATGTACGCCGCCGCCCGCGGATTCCCACCGCCGAGGTTCCCGGCCTCAGCCGCCATTTGGTGAGCCGCTGGGACGCGCCATTGGACTCCGGCCTGCGAGACCGCGCGTTGTTCGATCCGGGAGAGCGTGCCACCCACCGGATCGGTGTCCTTCCCGACACCGCTGTGTTGGTACGGCCCGACGGCCACGTGGCGGCGATCGTACCGATTGACCCGACCGACGAGACCAAAGATCCGGTCCGTGACATTTACGTCCAGATAACGCAAGGAGCGACCCGATGACCGCCGGCCAGATCGTGGAATCGCCCAGTGGCGAGAAAGTCGTGCTCGGCGAGATCGGGCAAACCATCCTGTTGGACAACTCGCGGATCCGGATCTGGGAAGTGGCGCTGGAACCCGGCCAGACGCAGCCGTGGCATCTGCACCACAACCCCTATCTCGTGGCGAACCTGGAATCCTCGCCGTGCCATATGGACTGGCTCAATGGCGATCCGGCCCGCTTTCTCGAAGAAACCGTGGGTGGGGTCATTTTCCGGCCACCATCGCCGGTGCACATGCTCACCAACGATGGCGACCGGTCGTACCGCAACCGGCTCGTCGAGCTGAAGGACCTCGGTGAGGAAGCGGTGGGCGACTCGACGACCGGATCGCCCGGAGCTCCACTTTCCGGGCTGCCGGTGGTCTTCGAGAACGAGGAAGTTCGGGCGTACAGCGTCGAACTGGGACCTGGTGAGCGGCTGGCGCTGTCGCCGGACAGCGCGGCGTACGTGTGGATCGGACTCGCTGGCGGTGAAGTGTCGTACGAGCCAAGCGAACTCACCGAGGGCGTCGGCCGGCTGGTCGAGCTGAAATATCTGGGGGAGCGGCGATGACTTTCGTGACACCGAAACCGGACGGGATCGGCGACGACGAGTGGGCCGCCAACGTGTCCGAACCTGCCGCATACTCGGGCGAAGCACCGGACCGCTCTCGCGAGCACACCGAGGCCGGGCCGAACGGCGAGGTTCTTGGTCGCTTCCGGGAAATTCTGTTGCACACCAAGGATCTGAACTGGGTGGACAAGACCCTGGCCGGCCTGTCTCACAAGATGCTGTGGCGGGACGATACCTCCGGTGCCTCCATCGCGTTGGTTCGGTTCCAACCGGGTGCGGGGATTCCGTCCAGGCATTCGCACGCGTCGAACCAGTTCATGTTCTGCCTGCGTGGTCGCTACACGTACGTGCCGACCGGTCTGACGTTGACCGAGAGCTCGTTCTACTGGAATCCGAAGGGAAGTCTGCACGGTCCCACCCGCGCGGACGAGGAGACCGTGCTGCTGGAGATCTACGACGGCCCGCACTATCCGACCCAGCCCGACTGGTATTCCAGTTCCGCCGACGCCCGCTGAGGAAATCATGCCGAAGAACGAAATCGTGTCCGACCAGCTGGCTGTCCCGAACGGGCATTTCGCGCAGGCCACCGTCGCCGGACCCGGCCGGTTGGTGTTCATCTCCGGAATGACCGCCCGCAACACCGAGGGCGGCATCACCGGCGTCGGTGACATCACCGCGCAAACCCATCAGGTGTGCCAAAACCTGCGAGCCGCCATTCAAGCCGCTGGCGGCACGCTGGAGGACATCGCCCGGGTCGATGTGTACGTACGAGACATGAACGACTTCGACGCCATCCATGCCGTACGACGCCAGTACTTTACCGGCGTCGCACCGGCTTCGACCATGGTCGAGGTGTCCAGGTTCGTGAAAGAGGAATATCTCATCGAGATCAACGCCATCGGAGTGCTGTCATGAAACTTGCCACCGCGATCGTCGACGGCGAACGGCGGCTCGGCGCGATCACGTCCGATGACACCGAAATCGCGTTGCTCCCAGGATCTCTCGATGACGTCGTCCGCAGCGGCACCCTGGAATCCGTACGCGACGCGGCCGCGCAGGCGCCGACGATCGCGCTGGCGGGCATCCGGCTGGCAGCGCCACTGAGCCGCTTCAACCGGGACATCCTGTGCACCGGCTGGAACTACTGGGACCATTTCGAGGAATCCAAGGGCAAACGAGAAGGCCAGGATCCGGCCGAGGCGCCGAAGCACCCGACTTTCTTCACCAAAGGCCCGGACACCGTCATCGGCCCCGCCGACGACATCGCGTACGACCCGGACCTGTCGGCGAAATGGGACTACGAAGCCGAAGTCGTGCTCGTCATCGGCCGCGACGGACGTGATATTCCCGAAGAACAGGCCTGGGAGCACGTTTTCGGGTTCTGTGTCGCCAACGACGTGTCGCAGCGCGACCTGCAACGTGCCCACGGCGGTCAGTGGCTCAAAGGCAAAAGCATCGACGCGACCATGCCGCTCGGGCCGTGGATCACCACCACCGACGAGATCGACGACCCGTACGGCTTGCAAATCCAATGCGAGATCAACGGCGAGCTGCGACAAGACGCGTCAACAAAACAAATGGCCTTCCGCTTCGAGCGACTCATCGCCGAACTGAGCCGCGGCATGACCCTGCGAGCCGGGGACGTGCTGCTCACCGGCACGCCCAGCGGCATCGGAAATGCCCGTGACCCGCAGGTTTTCCTTGCTGAGGGCGACCTGGTGGTGACCCGCGTCCGCGGTCTGGGCACCCTGGCGAACCGGCTGACGCGATGAGTCTCGTCGCCTCGATCAACGACCTCGAACAGTGGATCCGCGGCGAGTTCACCGTGCTCAACACCGAGCTGGAGGAGATCTACTTCGGTGCGAAGGCGATCATTCTCGACGGCCGCGCTGATGTTGACGCGCTGACCCGGCGCCTCGTACGGGACGGTGGATCCCTGATCAGCGAGGTCACCGAGCATCGGGAGCTGCCGCCGGACGCCGGTGCTCGTTATGAGCTGTTGGGGATGGTTGGCTTTTATCTCGGCGCTTGCCGCCGGCACGAAGTGGAGCCCGACCAGGCACAGTTCGCGCCGCTCGCACAGGCATTGGCCGCGTCGCTGGAAGTGGCGCCCCGGTTTTCGTCCGCCCACCAGCATATCCACAACCGGGCGGTCGCCGGGGTGTTCTACCGTTTCACCACGTTGGACAGCGAGCGCATTTTCCTGACGTACAACGGGTTGGCCGTGATGGCGTACCGCCGCGCCGCGCACGCGCTGCTCAGCATTCCCACGCTGGGCGTCTCGAATCCGTTGGCCACCTACCATTTCGCGGACGCGGTGGCAGCGCTGCGGGACGTGGTGCACTATCACCAGCTGCTCGCGGACGAGCTCGACCGCGACCGCTTCTTCTACAACATTCGGCCGTATTTCAAGAGCTATCGCGTCGGCGCCCGCGAGTTCCGGGGTGCGAACGCCGGAGATTTCGCCGCTGTCAACGCGATCGACGTGTTGCTCGGGCTGTGTTCGCCGCACGACTCGTTCTACCAGTGGGTGCTCGCCGACAAATACCCATACCTCGCCCCTGAGGACCAGATCGCGCTCCGCGCGCTCGTGACCACCGAGTCACTGCTGGATCTGCTTGTCCGTGAGCTGGAGGCTGGGCCGGTGAATCCACCGCTGCGAGAGAATGCCGAGCTGTTTCTGAGCGCCTGCAAGCAACACGGCGCCGCGACGGTCTTTCACCATCAGAAACTGGTGATCCCGTATTTGCAGGAGCCGGCGGCCAACGTCTCCGAAGAACGTCAGTCGGACATGACGGCCAGCGGGCCGCCGCTGGCGGATGTCATCGAGACTTTGGCTCAGCTGCGGGATTTGCGGGCGGCCCGGCAGCGCCCGGGCCTGGTGACGGCCGGTGCGAAGCTCGACCGTGTCCGGGTGCTCCTGGGGAGGTCCGCAGATGGCTAGCACCGATGTCCACACTCACTTGGCGCCCATTTTGCCGGGTACGACCGAAGGAGTCGAGGAAGCCGGCGATGGCCGGCTCGTCGTGGACGGCCACCGGGTCGGCGCCCCCGGGCTGTACGACGCTGAGCGACTCGCCGGGCACCTGGTGGAGAATGGCGTGGACCGGGCATGGGTGTCGGCGCCGCCACCCTTTTACCGACAGTGCTTGGAATCTGAGCAGAGCCGCAGCTGGGTACGGGCCTTGGACGACGGCCTGCGCGCCCGCCTGGACGGCCAGCAGACGCTCGACCGGTTGACGTACTTGCCATTCGACCGGCCGCGGGTCGCTCTCGAGCTGGTCGAGGACATCGACGACTCGGTGGGCTGGACCGCATCGGCGGGCGGCGGCTCGGTCGCCCTCGACGACCCGGCGCTGGAACCCCTGTGGTCCGCGCTGAGCGCGCTGCGCAAACCCCTCCTGCTGCACCCCGGTGAGTCGCCCGACTCGCGGATGGACCTGCACTACCTGTCGAACTTGTTGGGAAACCCGGTCGAGACCGGACTCGCGACCGCCGAACTCGTGCTCGGCGGCGTTCTCACCCGGCACCCGGACCTCAAGATCATCCTGGTGCACGGCGGTGGCGTCGTACCAGCGGTCGTCGGCCGGTGGTCGCGCGGCGTCGCCACCCATCGACCGGGCATCGCGCCGGGCATCGCGGACCCCGCCATCACCGTCCGCCAGCTCTGGAGCGACTGCCTCGCGCACAGCCCGGCGGTCGTCGACCTCGCGCTGGCGACCTTCGGGGCGGACCACCTCCTGCTGGGCAGCGACTATCCGTTCCCGATGGGCCTCGAGGATCCGTACGAGGCGCTTGCCCATCTCTCGCCCGAGCTACGGCATCGCATCGCCACCAACGTCGAGAACGGCCTGATTGGGCCGACACGAACGCGCAGCGGGGAGAGTACGTAGGATCTTCGGCATGTCAGAAGACTGCTTGTTCTGCCGAATCGTGGCCGGGGAAATCCCGGCCACGGTCGTGCGTGACGAAGCGCGGACGCTGGCGTTTCGGGATGTCAACCCGCAGGCGCCAACGCACGTTCTCGTCATCCCCAAGCGGCATCTCCCGAATGCCGCCGCGGTGCTGGCCGACGATCCCACGCTGCTCGCGGACCTATTCGCGGGTGCGGTCGAGGTCGCCGCGTCCGAAGGCCTCGGCGATGGCTATCGGTTGGTCTTCAACACCGGGGAAAGCGCTGGCCAGACGGTCTTCCATGCCCACTTGCACCTGCTCGGCGGCCGCGGATTCCAGTGGCCGCCCGGATGACCGACGGGACCCCAGTGACGGAGAAAAGCGACCACCCCAAGGCGGCTACCAGCGCGTACGAGCGCGAGGTGCGGCTGTTGCAGCGGGACCACCGGGTGCCGTCGGTGTCGGCGGCGCTGGCCCGCCAGGACCGCCCGCTCTGGACCCTGGAGGTGGCCGGGCCGGAGCTGGCCAAGGGCACCGACGCGCAGTACCGGATCGGCTCGGTGACCAAGACTTTCACCGCCGTGCTGGTGATGCAGGCCCGCGACGCCGGCCTGCTCGACCTGGACGACACGGTCGCCCAGCACCTGGACGTGCCGCGCCATGGCGACCTGACTATCCGGCGGCTGCTGTCACACAGCTCAGGCCTCGCCCGCGAGCCGTACGGCGACGTGTGGGACACCCTGGACGTACCGGACAGCGGCAAGCTGCTCGCCGACCTGACGCACATCGAGTCGGTGCTGCCGACTTCGCGCCGTTTCCACTACTCCAACCTCGGCTTCGCGATCCTCGGCCACCTGGTGGCCCGGCTCGCCGGCAGCACTTGGGAGGAACTGGTCGTCGACCGGTTGATCCGCCCGCTCGGCCTGACCCGTACGACGGTGACCCAGCAGGGCCCGGTTGCGCAGGGCTACCTCGTCGACGCCTTCAGCGAGCGCGTACGACCCGAGACCGGCCTGGATTTCGGCGGTGTTGGGCCGGCGGCGCAGCTGTGGAGCACGGCCGCGGACATGGCCACCTGGGCCGCGTTCCTGGCCAAACCGGACGAGAAAGTGCTGGCCGGGTCCACTGTGGACGAGATGGTGCACCCGCTGATGGTGACCGACGAGATGGACTGGAAACTCGCCCTCGGTCTCGGCCTGATGGTCGTCCCGCGCGGCGACCGGGTCGTACACGTCGGCCACACCGGTGGGATGCCGGGCTTCATCGCCGGCGTCTTCTGCGACCGGGCGTCCGGCGTCGGCGCGGCGGTCCTCGGGGCGTCCGGTACGGCCGGGCAGATCGCCGCGGTACCGCACAAGCTGCTGGAGCTCTCCGCCGAGCTGGACGAGCCGCAGATCCAGCCGTGGGTGCCCGGCGAGGCGCCGCCGGACGAGATCGTCAGCGTGCTCGGACATTGGTGGACCGAGGGCACCCAGTTCACCTTCAGCTGGAAGGACGGCAAGCTGGAAGGGCGGGCCGCCGGCCAGCCCAAGCAGATCCCGCCGGCGATCTTCGAGCGGCTCACCGCCGACCTCTACCGCACGGTCTCGGGCCGCGAGGCCGGTGAGCACCTGCGCCTCACCAGGGGCGACGACGGCAAGGTCGTACGAATGAACTGGGCGACCTACCGGGTCACCCGGGACCAGCAGACTTTCTGAGCCAAATAATGCCGGCGGGCTGTCGGTCGCCAGCGGTAGAATGGGGACTCCACAGCAGACCGGACCCAGAGACAGAAGGCAGGCGAGACCAGGCCCGTTGCGGCAGCCCATGGCCCAGATATCCCAGAAAACTCAGATATCCGAGAAAGCTCAGGCATCCCAGGCGCCCCAGCCCGCGGACGGCACCGAGGCCAAGACCCGGATCGTCGTGCCCGACACTCATCGGATGGTGAGCTTGTTGGGGTCCCGCGACGAGGTCCTCAAGGCGGTCGAGCAGCACGTGAAGGCCGACGTGCACGTCCGTGGCAACGAGATCACGCTGACCGGCGAGCCGGCCGACAACGCGTATGCGGAGCGCCTGATCGGCGAGTTGCTGACCGTCCTTGAGCGCGGCGAGGAGCTCACCCCCGACACCGTGCGGACGGCCGCCGGCATGCTCGACGCTGGTACGAGCGAGCGCCCCGCCGAGGTCCTCACGCTCAGCATCCTGTCCCGGCGTGGTCGTACGATCCGGCCCAAGACGCTCAACCAGAAGCATTACGTCGACGCCATCGACAACCACACGATCGTGTTCGGGATCGGTCCGGCCGGCACCGGCAAGACCTACCTGGCGATGGCCAAGGCCGTCCAAGCGTTGCAGGCCAAGCAGGTCAACCGGATCATCCTGACCCGGCCGGCGGTCGAGGCCGGCGAGCGGCTGGGTTACCTGCCGGGCACCCTGTTCGACAAGATCGACCCGTATTTGCGGCCGCTTTACGACGCCTTGCACGACATGCTGGACCCGGAGACCATCCCGAAACTGATGGCCGCCGGCACCATTGAGGTCGCGCCGCTGGCGTACATGCGTGGTCGCAGCCTGAATGACGCGTTCATCATTCTGGACGAGGCGCAGAACACCACGCCGGAACAGATGAAGATGTTCCTCACCCGGCTGGGGTTCGGCTCCAAGATTGTGGTCACCGGCGACGTGACGCAGGTCGACCTGCCCGGTGGCCAGATGTCCGGCCTGCGGGTGGTCAGGGAGATCCTGGAAAACGTGGAGGACATCCATTTCGCGACGCTGACCAGTGCGGACGTGGTGCGGCACCGGTTGGTGGCCGACATTGTCGACGCGTACGGGCAGTGGGACGCCGATCACGCGACTTCGTCGGCCCCGGCGAGGGTCCGTGGCCAGCGGTCCGGGCGCGGCCGTTAACCTGCCGAACATGTCCATAGAGATCTCCAACGAGTCGGGTCAACAGGTCGACACCCAGGCGGTGCTCGACCTGGCCCGCTATGCGCTGGACGAGATGGGCGTCAACCCGATGGCCGAGCTTTCGGTGCTGATCGTCGACGCCGAGTACATGGCCGAGCTCAACCATCGCTGGATGGACAAGAAGGGCCCGACCGACGTGCTGGCCTTCCCGATGGACGAGCTGGACGTCGATCGCGGACCGGGCGCCGACTCGCCGGGCGCGCAGCCGGCGTTGCTCGGCGACATCGTGCTGTGCCCGCAGGTCGCCGCCGAGCAGGCCAAGGTGGCCGGTCACTCGGCCGCCGACGAGCTGCACCTGTTGACCGTGCACGGGGTGCTGCACCTGCTGGGGTACGACCACGCCGAGCCAGCGGAGGAGCGGGAGATGTTCGCGCTGCAGAACCGGCTGCTGGCGTCCTGGCAGGCGGCTCGCCGGGCCGGCTGAGATGGGTCTTGTCGCGCTGGCCGTCGGCCTGGTCGTCTTCGCCAGCCTGTTCGCGATGATCGACGCGGCGCTGTCCGCGGTGTCGCCGGCGCGGGTCACCGAGATGGAACGTGAGGGCGTACGCGGCGCCCGCCTGGTGTTCGCGCTGGTCGGGGACCGCAAGGAGTTCGCCCGGCATATCAGCATCCTGTTGTTGCTCCGGCTGGCCTGCGAGCTGGGCGCCACCACCGTGGTCGCGATCGCGACGATCCAGGAGTGGGGTGTCGGCTGGCTCGCCGGCCTCGTCACCGCCGGCACCATGACAGTCGTCAGTTTCGTGTTGGTCGGCGTTGGCCCTCGTACGATCGGCCGCCAGCGCCCCTACCCGGTGGCCCTGATCACCGCCCGCCCAGTGCGCTGGCTCGGCCGGGTGCTCGGCCCGCTCAGCCAGCTGCTGATCATGATCGGCAACGCGGTCACCCCCGGCCGCGGCTTTCGTGAAGGCCCGTTCGCGACTCAGGTCGAGCTGCGGGAGCTGGTCGACATCGCCGAGCAACGCGGGGTGGTGGAGCACGAAGAGCGGGACATGATCCACTCGGTCTTCTCGCTCGGCGACACCATCGCCCGCGAGGTGATGGTCCCGCGGACCGAGATTGTCTGGATAGAACGCACCAAAACCATCCGGCAGGCGCTTGCTTTGGCTCTGCGCAGCGGATTCAGCCGGATCCCGGTGCTGGGGGAGAGCGTCGACGACATCGTCGGCGTGGTCTATCTCAAGGACCTCGCCCGGGTCGCGAACAGCGGCGATCCGGTCGACGCGCCACTTTCGGAGTTGATGCGCGATCCGGAGTTCGTACCGGAGTCCAAGCCGGTCGACGACCTGCTGCGGGAAATGCAGGCCCGCCGGATTCACATCGGGATCGTCATCGACGAATACGGCGGCACCGCCGGTCTGATCACCATCGAGGACATTCTTGAGGAGATCGTCGGTGAGATCACCGACGAATATGACGTGGAGTCGCCACCAATCGAGCATCTCGACGACGGGACCATACGGGTCAGCGCCCGGCTTTCGGTGGAAGACCTGGAAGAATTGTTCGACATCTCGCTGCCCGATGACGACGATGTGGAGACCGTCGGCGGACTTTTGGCGCAGGCGTTGGGATTGGTCCCCATCGCCGGCGCGACCGCCGAGATCGCCGGCTTGGAACTGACTGCCGAAAGTTTCGGCGGCCGCCGCAACCGGGTCGACACTGTGCTCGTACGCCAACTCGATCGGACCGCCGATCCGGAAGCCGCCGACGCCCAATCCGCCGATGCTTAGAAGGAGTGCGCGTGCCTGAGCTGGACCCCGAGGACGCGAAGATCGTCACGCTGGCCCGATCGGCCCGGGCCCGCACGGGTGCCGCCGAGGGCGCCGCGGTCCGCGACACCGACGGCCGTACGTACGCGGCCTGCACCGTCGACCTGCCCTCGCTGAAGCTCACCGCCCTCCAGGCCGCCGTCGCCGCCGCCGTGGCGTCGGGCGCGCCGGGCTTGGAGGCCGCCGCGATCGTCACGGACTCAACCGAGTCCGACGATCCCGGCGTGGCCGCGGTCCGCGACCTTGCCCCCAATGCCTCGATCTTCTTCGCCGACCCCACCGGCGCCCCCTACTTGCCGTAGATCTCGATTTCGTCGACGAAGAAGGCATCCGCGAGATCAGCGGCTGACGTCCACCACTTTGACGGCCTTTTCCAGTCCGCTGAAGTCAGCTGGGTTGAGTGTCAACAAGGGCAGCTGAGAGGTCATCGCCACCGATGCGATGAGGAGATCGAATCGGCGTGGACGCGGATTCCGGCCGGTGGCACGGACCAGGGCGCAGAGTGCGCCGTACGCGTGCGCCGCGTCCCGGCTGTAGGGAATGAGATCGAAGGCCGCGTCAGCCCACTGGTATCTGCGCTGGCGGGCAGCGTTGGCGAGGGGATCTTTCGACTGCAGCCCGGAGGCCAGCTCGGCCATCGTGATGGTGCTGATCGACCCGAAATCAGCATGTCGTTTGACCAGCTCAGGCCGGAAATCGATGACAACCGAAGTGTCCAGCAGGGCGTGCTGGTAGCCGCTCACGACTGGTTCGTGTCGCGGGCCGCGTGCTGCCACGGATCATCGTCGAACGAAGCCGATCCAGCGGCATCGTCCAGCACCTCGTCCAGCTCGGCGCGCTCCTGATGCCAGCTCGCCACGTCCCACTCGGGCATGTCGGCCAGCGCCGTCGCGATCTCGCCGATCGGCACGAATCGGCGCTTACGTTGCGGCTGGTGGGGAATCAGGTCAGCGATCGGCACACCGTTGCGAGTCACCACGAACGATTCACCCTGCTCGACGCGAGTCATGATGGACGCGTTGTCGTTCCGCAACTCCCGCTGGCTGATCACGTGGTGTTCTCGACTGACAATGCGGTGCTGTTCCACCGACGTAGCGTAGCACCACTGTGCCCCACCTGAGCTACGCCGCCCACCGTCAGTCCTTAGAACGGTGGTTCGGTTGGCCAGGTGGTTGGTTTTTCGGGTGGGGGCGGCTTGATGCGTGGTTCGTCCTTGTCGTTCAGGTAAATCGACCCGCGGCGTCCGTTTCTGGTCGGTGGCGCGACGTCTTCTCCGGGCGGTGGTGGCTCGGTGACGTAGACGCGTCCGGTGGGGCTCAGGACGGTGTAGGTGCCGTCGGGGTCGAGTCTGACTTTCCAATCCGAATGCGTTTTCAACCGGTGGTGAAAACGGCACAGGCAGAGGAGATTTTCCTTGCAGGTGCACCCGTCCGGAAACGGGATGGAGTGGTCCTTGTCGCAACGCTGGGCAGCACAGCGACACCCAGGCCAACGACACGTCACGTCTCGGGCTTCGATGAATTCCTGCAACGCCATCGACGGTCGATAACGTGCCCGACCGGCTTCCATGAGCTTGGTGGAGCTCGGATCGGTGAGCAGCCGCCGCCAGGTGGAGTCTTTGGCCAGGCGGCGGGCCATGCTGGCCGGG
>NZ_BAAANY010000038.1:0-37400 GCF_039530045.1 Fodinicola feengrottensis
AACCCACCTGACCAGGCAAAACACCACCCAAGATCAAACTAGCGAGGAAACTCAGGCTAGCGGGTAATGCGGGCCGCGAAGGTGTCGAGGGTCTGCAGGGATTCGGACCGTGGCTGGGTCGGGAGGAAGAACAGGACTCGCTCGACGCCGGCGGCCTCGTACGCGTCGAGGTCGACGCCGAGATCGCTCACCCCGAAAAGCGTCACCGGGATGTGCCGGCCGGCCCGGTCGCGCAGGCTCTTGATGGTTTCCGCCAGGTCGGTCGGCTGCCGGCTGGCGCTCGGCATCCAGCCGTCGCCGAGCTCGACGACCCGGCGCTGTGCGGCCTCCCCTTCGCCGCCGATATAGATCGGCAGGGTCGGCTGCACCGGCTTCGGCCAGGCGTAGATCGGGTCGAAGTTCACGTGCTTTCCGTGGAACTCGGCCTGTTCCTTGGTCCAGATCTCCCGGATCGCTCGCAGCTGCTCATCCAGCAGTGCGCCGCGGGTCCGCGGATCGGTGCCGTGGTTACGCATCTCCTCGCGCTTCCAGCCGGCGCCCACACCGAGCACCGCGCGGCCGTTGGACACCAGGTCCAGGCTCGCGGCCTCCTTCGCGGTGTGGATCGTGTCCCGCTGGATGACCAGCGCGATGCCGGTGCCCAGCAGCAGTTTCTCGGTCACCGAAGCGATCGCGGACAGTGCGACGAACGGGTCCAGCGTCCGGTAGTAGATCCGCGGCAGTTCGGTACCGCCCGGATAGGGCGTTTCCTCGCGTACCGGAATGTGGCTGTGCTCGGCGATGAAGAGCGAGTCGAACCCGCGCTCCTCGGCGGCCCGGCCGAGGTCGGCGGGCCGGATGCCCTCGTCGGTGATGAAAGTGGAGAGTCCGATTTTCATGTCTGTCGCAACGGGGTTGGTGCCCGGTTTGTTCCGCGTCAGACCCGATCCGCGGCCAGCTCGACCGGCACCTCGGTCTCCACCGCGGGTGGTACGTCCAGGCCGCGCCGACGCAGTGCGAACAGTGGTCGCAGGGCGCTGATCCAGAGCACGATCGCGCCGGTCACGTGCACCGCGACCAGCACGATCGGCAGGTGCGTGAAGTATTGCGTATAGCCGATCGCGATCTGGGCCAACTCCACGATGAACAGGACGGCGATCGCCTTGGTGGCCGCCTTTGGTGCCTTTCCCGCGGCGAAGGCGACCAGCGCTGCGATGGTGAGCCCCACCAGCAAGATCGCTGAGTCGGCGTGCACCATGCTGACGATCGCCGGGTCGAGGCCGGTGCGTACGGCGGTCGCGTCGCCGGCATGCGGGCCCGACCCGGTCACCACGGTGCCGATGACCACGGTCAGCCCGGCGGACAGGATGAGCAGCCACGCCAGAATCCGGAACGGCTGCGCGCCGAGCCACTGGATGGGCCCGTCGCCGGCCTCGCGAGACCGCACCCAGAAGACGTACGCGACGACGACCAGGGCTGGCGACGGCAGGAAATGCGCCGCCACCACCCACGGGTTCAGGCCGCTGAGGACGGTCAACCCACCCATCACCGCGTTCAGCAGGATGCCGCCGACGAGGACGACGCTCAGCGCGATCAGCGGCTTGCGGCGGGGCCGTGCCAGCCAGGCGAGGCCGAAGGCGATCAGCGGGATGGCGACATCGGCGAAGACCAGCATCCGGTTGGTGAACTCGATGATGCCGTGGATCCCGTATTCCGCCGTCGGCACGTACGACCCGTCGCCGCATTTGGGCCAGGTCGGGCAGCCAAGCCCCGAGCCCGTCAGTCGTACTGTCGCGCCGGTGACCACGATGAAGGCGTTGCTGACCAGCGCAGCGAGGGCGACCCAGATCAATGGCCGGCGCAGCCGGTGGGAATCACTCACCGGCTCAGTCTAGGTGCGCCCTTTTTTGTTGCTCCGGCCTGTCGCGGGGAACCTGCTAACGGCGGCGACGCCCATGCCGGCGGCCGAAAACCCGGGCGAAGAAACCGCGGCGTACGGGCGGCTCAGGCTCCGGTGCCAGGGCCGGCATCACTCCCGGCGCATCGATCGACAGCACTGCCGGCGCATCGACCGGCGCACCGGTGGCGGCGACCTCGGCGTCGACGATCGGCAGCTTGACGGTCGGCGGCATCTCCGGCTCCGGCTCGGGTTCCTCGGCGATCACGTCGCCGATGACCGCGGTGACGTTGTCCGGCGCGCCGCGTTCCAGGGCCAGCTCGATCAGCTCGTTGGCGCACTCGGTCGGGTCGGCGACCTCGCCGAGGGTCGCCACGATGATGTCCCGATGGACCACCCCGGTCAGCCCGTCGCTGCAGACCAGGTAGCGGTCGCCCAGCTCGACGAACTCCTTGCGCAGGGACAGGTCGACCGGGTCGGTCTGCAGGACCTTGGTGACGAGGTTGCGCTGCGGATGCGACTCGGCGTCCTCGGGCCGGAGCGAGCCGCGGTCGATCAGGAGCTGCACGTACGAGTCGTCCTTGCTCAGCTGCACCATCTCGCCGCCGCGCAGCCGGTACGCCCGGGAGTCGCCAGCGTGCGCCATCACGATCTGGTCGCCGGTGAGCAGGAAGGCGCTGAGCGTCGTACCCATCCCGGCGAGTTCCGGCTTGGCTTCGGTAGCCGCCCGGATCCGCGCCGCGGCATCGTCTCCCGCACTGATGAAGGCGGCGGCAGCGGCGTCCGGGGAGTCCGCTGCTTGCTCCGTGTCTACCGCGGACATCGCGGCGATGGCGGCCGCGCTGGCGACCTCACCGCCGGCCGCTCCGCCGACGCCATCGGCGACGACGATCAGCCTCTCACCCGCGAAATACGAGTCCTGGTTGTTCTCCCGGACCCGGCCGGGGTGGGTGGCGGCACCGGTACGCAGCCGCTGGGCAGTCTTGATCACGGTCCTATCGTGGCGGTTCTCGTCAACGATGTCTCTAGCGACTTGTGCACAGGGTTACTTTCATGCCGGATTCTCCCGATGATCGCCCTGCTCACCGCCCCGGCCGAGCACGCTGCGTGGCCCCAGCGGCACGATCGCGTTGCCCGATCGGGCCTTGGTAAGTGGCCAGAACGGCGGCCGCGGTGGCGACCAGGTCGTCCTGGAGCTCCACCGGCGACACCACCCGCACCTCCGTGCCGAGTCCGAGCAGCACACCGCGAGCCGGCAGCAGACCACGAAAGCGAGCCCGGACCTCACACCAGCCGTCGGCGTCCGGCGGATCGTGTTCGGGTGGTTCGACCATCTGCCGGCGGGTCGCACCGAGCATCAGCGCGAGCCGCTCCGCTCGTACCCGAACGACGACGTCGATGCCCTTGCCGGAAGACTCGAAGGTGGTGCGCAGCCGATGCCACAGCTCTTCGAGGTCCAGATCCGCTGGCCGGGTGGACGGCTCGTCCAGCGCGGTGGCCTCTTGTACGCGCGACACCCGGAACATCCGCGGCTCGTCGTTGTGTGCCGCGATCAAGTACCAGATGCCGGACTTGTGGACGAGTCCGTACGGGTCGAGGAGGTGGTCGGCGGCCGGGCCGCCGCGGCCGGGCTGGTAGCGGATCCGGATCCGCCGGTCCTGCCAGACCGCGTCCTCGATCACCGGCAGCGTTGGTAGCTCGTCGAGCTCGGCGCCCCAGCGGCGGCTGTCGACCACCACCCGCTGCATCGCGTGATCTACCTCGGGTTGCTGGCCGACCGGCAGCGCGGCCATCAGCTTGCGCAGGGCTGAGCGCAACGCCGGCTCCATCCCCGGCGTCGAGGTGTCGCCGCGGCCGGTGAAGACGAAAAGCGCGCGGGCCTCGTCCGTACTCAGGCCGGTCATGTCGGTGCGATAGCCGGGGAGCAGGGCGCAGCCGCCGTTGCGGCCGCGCTCGGTGTAGACCGGGACGCCGGCGGCGGACAGCGCCTCCAGGTCTCGGTAGATGGTGCGCTGCGACACCTCCAGCCGGCCGGCCAGGTCGGCCGCGGACAGCTGACCGTACGTCTGCAGCAACATCAGGATGGACAACAGCCGGTCTGACTTCACAGCTGGAAATTCTGCCAGCAATATATGACAGCCGATGTCAGATTATCGCTGCCATGCTGCTCCCCGTACCGCCAACCAGCTACGAAGGAGAAGTAATGAGCGACCCGCGGATCTTGTTCGGCCAGGCGCTGGACCAGGCCGAGAAGGTCATCGCCGAGGCGACCGAAGAGAAGATGAGCCTGCCGACGCCGTGCGAAGAGTTCGACGTACGGAAGTTGAGCGGGCACATGATCGGCGTCGTGCGGCGCGTCATCCACACCGGTAAGGGAGGCAAGGCCGCGGACGTCTCATCGCTCGTACCCGATCTGCCGGCCGCTGAGCTCATCCCGCTGTTCCACGAGGCGCGGGCCACCGTCGAGCAGGTGTGGTCGGACGACGCGTTGTTGGACAAGGTGCTGTCGCTGCCGTTCGGCGAGTTCCCTGGCCGGGCCGCGATGCTCGCGTACGCGCAGGAGATGACTGTGCACTCGTGGGACCTCGCGAAGGCACTCGGTCGGCTGGACCTGCTCGACGACTCGCTCGCCGAAGCGGTGCTGCCGATCGCCCGGCAATTCGTGCCCGCGGACGCTCGTGGCGGCCCGATCCCGTTCGGTCCGGTGGTCGAGGTCGAGCCGGACGCCGGACCGTACGCGCAGCTAGCGGGGCATCTCGGCCGGCGGCCCTGAAACCGGAGCGGAGCGGACACGCCGTACGGGAAAAATGATGCCATTTCGTTATATCTGCTGAGCGTGGCCCCCGCCTACTGGGGCGGATGTGGCGTGTGGCATCTTTTGACAGTCAATGTCCGGATTGCTAGCTTTCACGGGTCGTGTCCGATTAACGGACTCACGGAAAGGACCCGTTCCATGCGTATCTTGCGTGCACGCACCGCTCTCGCACTGGCACTCCTGCTATCTGTGTTGCTCATCGGAGCAACCGCAGCGCCGGCTACGGCCGCCACCGTCCACAGTGCCGCGGTGGCTCAGGTTGCCGTCGCCACGACGTCCGTCCACCTCGACGGCCCCGCCGGCCTTCCGGTGCCGGCCCTTCCGGTGCCCGGCCTGCCGGACATCGGCAGCCTGGTCGGCACCGTGCTGGGCGTGGTCATGGGTCTGCTCAAGACCATCACCTCCCTCCTCCCGGGTGGCCTCCCACTCCCAGCACTCCCCAAGTAAGCCTCTAGTCCCGCTCCACTCTTGCGGCGCGCAAGTCGGTACGACCGCGGCGCGCAATGCGTCGACAACCGCGGCCTCGTCATCCACCGGATGACGAGGCCGCAGTTGTTTTGGGGTTCAGGCGGGGGACAGGCGGCGGCCGCGGCGGGGGCCGACGTAGGTGCCGTCGACGACGACCGGGTGGCCCGCCTGCATGACCCACGGGATGCCCAGTGGCTGGTGTACGGGGTCGCGGTAGTCGCAGATGTCGGCGACGGTGTCCGGGTCGAAAGCCACCAGGTCGGCGATCGTGCCGGCGGCGACTCGGCCGCGGTCCGGGATGCGGAAGGTGTCCGCCGGCAGCGAGGTCATCCGACGGACCGCCTCGGGCAGGGTCAGCAGCGCCCGCTCGCGGCGATAGCGGCCCAGCACCCGCGGGAAAGTGCCGTAGAGGCGCGGGTGCGGCTTACCGCCGGCGCCGGGCGGCAGGCCGTCGCTGCCGATCATGGTGTGCTCGTACGACAACGCCGTCTCGATGTCGGTCTCGTTCATGCTGAAGCTGACCATCGAGGCCTTGAGCTCCTCGGCGAGTAGCACGTCGATCAGCGCGTCCACCGGCTCGACCTGCCGGTCGGCGGCGATCTCCGCGAGCGTACGACCCTCGTCGCGGTGGCTGCCGGTGGTGGCGACCAGGATGCCGTCCCAGCCGGCGCCACGGATCGTACTTTCCCAGCCGGGCAGACCTTCGGCGATGAGCCGGGCCAGTTCCCGGCGGCCGCCGGGTGGGTCGGCCAGCCGCTTCAGGATCGCGGCCTCGCCGTCGGCCAGGTAGCTCGGCGGCAGCACGGTCGCGAGCATCGTGGACGAGGCGTCGTACGGATAGATGTCATGGCTGACCCGCTGGCCGGCCGCCTTCGCCTGGTCGAGGGCGGTGATCGCGGCCGGCATCCGGCCCCAGTTCGGGCGGCCAGCCGATTTCAGATGCGAAATGTGCGTACGCCCGGCGGCGGCGCCGATTTCCAGCGCCTCGGCGATGGCCTCCAATAACCCGGCGCCCTCGTTGCGCATGTGCGTCGCGTAAAGGCCATCGCCACCCAGCACCTCGGCCAGTCGGACCAGCTCCGACGTGCCGGAATAGACCGCCGGCGGATAGATCAGGCCGCTGGACAGGCCAAAAGCGCCGGCCGCCATCGCCGACTCCAGCTCAGTACGCATGACGGCGATCGCGTCATCGTCCGCCGCCGCGTCGGCCATCCCCATCGCCGCGATCCGCAGCGTGCCGTGCCCGACCAGCTGGCAGTAGTTGGTGACATACCCGTTCTGGTCAGTCGTACGGAAGAACTCGTCGAACCCGGACCACGCCCAGTCGATCGGCGGGAAGAGTCGGCCGGTGAACGCGGTGAAAGTGTCGGCGTGCCGGGAACGGCGAGGTGCCAGGCTGAAGCCGCAGTTGCCGACCACCTCGGTCGTCACGCCCTGGAAGATCTTGGTGGTGTCGTCAGCTGCCAGCAGCGGCGCGTTGTCGGCATGCGAATGCGTGTCGATAAAGCCGGGCGCGAGCACCAGCCCGGAAAGGTCGACCACGGGCCCGTCGTACGAGCCGCTCACCGCGCCCGGCGCCTCGACGGCCTGGATCCGGTCGCCGGAAACCAGCACTTCGGCGGCCCGCAGCGGCGCCCCGGTGCCGTCCGCCAGCTGGGCACCAATCAGCAGCTGCTCGCTCATCGACTTCCTTTCCTGGTACGAAACGTGGTCCGTTCTTGATCTTCGCACCGGAACCCGTGAATGTGACGAAACGGCGAGGTTTTGTCTGTTTTATGAGCCGTATCGTCACATTCGCGAAGCGACCAAGACTGACTGAAAAGATGAATTCCTGGAATTCACATGACGGTCCCTTGGCTTGCGGGCTATTTTCCCTCATGCCTCGATGAGGCTTATGACGGGGAGAGGAAACGGGGATGCATCGCAAGGCAATGACGGCTGCCCTCATGCTGGGGCTCGCGGTCGGGATGACCGCGTGCGGACCGGCGCAGCCCAAGGCGGCGGGTACGAATGCGACGCCGGCCGCACAACAGTCCACCGCGGCACCCCAAACGCCAGTTGAGCTGGTGCAGGGCTCGCTCGACAAGACGATTGCCGCGAAGACTTCGAAGATCGACGTGCTGATCACCGTCGGGGCGCCCGGGACCAAGGAGAAGACCGCGGGCAGCGGGGTCGTGGAATTCGGTACGCCGGCGTCGGATCTGACGCTGACCGCACCGAAGCGGCATGAGATCAGCGTGGGCTCGGACAGCTACGAGCAGAAGAGCGGCAGAGCCTGGAAAAAGCTGAGCCCCGACGATGTAGGTGCCGGGCAGGGCGACCAGCTGGACATGCTGCATTTCCTGCAGATTGCTTCAGACCAGGTCAAGACCACCGGGAAGACCACGATCAAGGGCATCGCGGTGACCGGTTACACCGCGTCGGTCAACCTGGACACCGCGGTGGCCGGCGCCGATCCGGCGGACAAGCCCAACATGGAGAACATCCGCAAGTCGCTCGGCAAGCCCGAGCTCCCGGTGCAGGTGTGGCTGGACGAACAGGGCCGGATCGTGCACTTCGAGATGGCGCTGCCGCTCACGTACCAGGGTGTGAAGGTCACCACCGACACCACGCTCACGCTGTACGACTTCGGTGCCCCAGCGCAGATCGCCGCACCGAAGGTGTAGGACTTTCGTTGTAGAGAAAGGAAAACGGGGATGTATCGCAAGATGACGACGGCCGCCATGGCGGCCCTGGTGGCGGTGGGGCTCACCTTCGGGGCGGGCGCCTGCTCGCTTCCCAAGACCTCCACCGCGAGCCGGCCGCAGCCCAAGGTGACCAGCGCTCCGCCGCTGTCACCGCTGCAAATGGTGCAGGCCGCGTTCACCCAGACCTCCAAGGCGAACACGTTCAAGGTCTCGTTGACGATGGTGGTCACGATCCAGGGACGAAAGATCACGCTGTCCGGTGACGGCTCCGGGCAGTGCCAGCCGCCGGCCGCTGACATCGTGTTGTCCGGTCCGACCAAGGTGCACTCGATCACCGTCGGCTCGACCGTCTACGAGCAGGTGAATGGCGGTAAGTGGACGAAGACCCAGGGCAGTGGCGGCAGCAGCCTGGGCTCGGGCAACCAGGCCGACACCCTGCGCTACCTGGAACGCGCGGGCAATGTCACTCCGCTCGGGGCGAAGACAGTCCATGGAGCCTCCGCTACCGGCTATACGGCGACTATCGACCTCAACAAGGCGATCGCCGCGGCCAAGGGCGATGAGAAGACGGCTCTGGAGGCGATGAAGAAGGGCCTGGGAAAGGACACCTTGCCGGTGCAGGTCTGGCTGGACGGCCAGGGGCGGGTCGTCGAGTTCCACCTGACGGTTCCGACCACGATTCAGGGTCACCAGCTCGACATCGACATGACGATGACGATGTTCGACTACGGCACTCCCGTACACATCGTCGCGCCGATCTAACTCTCCCGGGAGCCGACACCGGCGACCCCGTCTTGCTGGTATGCACAGTCTCCATCTGTTCTGGCGATTCCTGCCCGAAGCCGCGGACGCGATGCGCAACTCCGGCACATACGTCCGCGGTGCTTTCGGCTGATTGACCCGATGCCAGATGTCGTCATGGCGCGAATGTGCCACCGGGGTGGGCCCGAACAGGGTAGACAAATGCGGATACAGTCGCCGACCGTTCGGGAGTCCCGATGCGTGTTCGTCGCTCCTCCGCGTTCCGAGCCGCCGCGATCCTGGGAGTAGCCGTCGCGGTAGCCCTGGTTGGCGCGGCCCAAGCCATCGCCACCCCGTCGCTGCACCGGTACGACCACGTCGTGATCGTGTTGCACGAGAACAAGAACTATCCAGATGTGGCGTCCGGAACCAACGCACCTTACCTCCAGCAGTTGGCCGCCCAGGGCGCGCTTTCCAGCCAGTCGTTCGGGATCACCCATCCGAGCCAGCCGAACTACGTCGCGCTGTTCTCCGGCACCACGCAGGGTCTTACTGGAGACGGCTGTCCGAACACGTTCAAGGGCAAGGGAAACCTGTTCCAGCAACTCGGCGCCGCGGGGATCAGCTACGGCTCGTACGCGGAGGATCTGCCCAGCACGGGCTACACCGGCTGTTCCTCCAGCAAGTACATGCGCAAGCACGCGCCCTGGGTGAATTTCGACAATGTCGACAAGACCAAGCAGTGGCCGTTCTCCTCTTTTCCCAGCGACTATTCGACACTGCCCACCGTCTCGTTCGTGATTCCGAACATGTGCGACGACATGCATGACTGCTCGATCAGCACCGGCGACACCTGGCAGAAGAAGCACCTGGACGCGTACGCGCAATGGTCCAAAACTCACAACAGCATGCTGATCACCAGCTTCGACGAGGACAATTTCACCTCTGTTAACCAGATCTACACATCGTTCGTCGGTTCGAATATCAGCGCCGGGAAGTATTCCGAGCAAATCGATCACTATCGCGTCCTGCGTACCCTCGAGGACATGTACGGGTTGCCCGCGCTCGGCAATGCGGCGAGCCGGACCGCGATCACCGACATCTTCACGGGCTGAGCGCGGCGGGCGATTCGGCGTCGGGGATCAGCAGTCCGGGTCGCCCGGTGCCGTCGGCGGGGACCGCCCACACGTCGGCGTGTCGGGCGTCTCGCCGCACCCCGTACATCACGGTGTGACTGTCCAGCCAGGCCGGTTGGTCGTCCACGCTCCGCGGCTCAGCGAGCAGTGTTTCGCGCATCGTGGCGAGATCGAGTACGGCGAATCGCCACGGTTGCGTCGGGTCGCTGGACACGCGTTTCTTGTACGCGATCCTGGTGCCATCCGGCGACAATGACGGGCACTCGACATTTTCTCGCAGCGTACGAAAAGTACGTCGGGCGAAGTCACCCTCAACCAGATAGCGCTTCCCGCCGGTGCCGGCCGTGGCGTAGAAATGGTTGTCGTCGCGGGTGAACGTGACGCCCCAGTAGTTGAGGTCCGTTGCCTCGTACGGGCGGCCATTCATGGTCAGCGTGAAGGTCTCCAAAGTGCCGGCGAGGACATCCGCGGTGGTGTCCAGAATGCCGGACCGAGTGGAGAACTGGCTGGTCCCGGTGTACGAGTCGCCGGCGACGAACGTCGTCCACGACACCATCCGGCCGCTCGCCGACACCCGGGCGCGGCTCGGGATCCCGTTCATTGGGATCGCCCGGCGGGCAGCCGCGTCCGGCCCGAGCAGGGCGATCTCGTACCCACCCGGATTTTCGGTGCTGGGCCGCAAACACACGCCGCTGCCAGCAGCGGCGTACGCCCGCGCGCAGCGGTCCGCGGTGAACGCGCGGCCCGAGCGCGGGGAGGATTCCGGAACCTCGGCCAGGTGGCCGTAGCTGGGACCGTCCACAGTGGACCGAAAGACGAGCCACTGACCGGCCGCCAGGGTCACCGCTCCCGACCCGCTTCCGGTCGCCCCAGAGCGGTCGGCGGCCCGTACGGCGTACCAACCGCCGGCGCCGGCCAGCACCACCACAGCCACGCCCACCACGGCCATTCGCGCGCGGGTGGACAGCGTTCTCATTTCGCGCTCCGCAACCACCACACGGCCAACGGCAACGCGACCAGGACTCCGGCGGCCGCGACGAAGCCGGCTCGGTCGGGGCCGAAAGCCTGCCAAGCCAAGCCGAAAATGACAGACGAGAGCAGATACGCCAACGCCTGGCAGGTTTGCAGCAACGCGAGGCCGCTCGTCCTAACGCGCTTGGGCAGGAGAGGACTGGCGGTGGCCATAAGGACGCCGTCTACGGCAGCGTAGAACGCGCCGTAGAGAGCCAGCGCGAGGATCGCCGCGGGCCAGCTGCCGCGGTGACCAGCCAGCAGCAGGTAGACGGCCAGCAGAGCGACGTGGCCGCCGACGACGACCCGCCAGCGGCCGAACCGGTCGGCGATCGCCCCCAAGGGCGTGGCCAGCAGCAGGTACGACACGTTCGTACCGACCGCCAGCAGCGGAAACCACAGCACCGGCAGACCCTGCCAGCGCTGGATCAGCAGATAGACGAAACCGTCGCCGACGGTGACGAGTCCGAGGAGGATGGCGGCGTACGCGAGCCGGCGGATCCGCGGGTCGCTGAGAAGTCCTAGCGCCTCCTTCAGGAGCGGCCGCTGTGCCGGCACGTCATCGTGGCTGTTGCGTACGAACAGGATCAGCAGCAGAACGCCGAGCACGGCCACGCAAAGACTCACCACGAAAATCGCGTCGTACGCCTGCGCTGTGCCGGCCAGGACTGCGAGCGCGACCAGCGGTCCGAGGAACGCACCAACGCTGTCCAGGGTCCGATGGACGCCGAACGCCCGGCCGAGCGCGGCCGGCTCGGCGGACAGCGTGATCATGGCGTCTCTGGGCGCCGTACGGACACCTTTGCCCATCCGGTCGGCGGCGATCGCCGCACCGACGCCCAGTGCGGACCCGCCGGCCGCGAGCAGGCCGATCTTCGCGACCGCCGACAGCGCATAGCCGGCGCCGGCCACCGTCTTGCGGGCCCGCCACCGGTCGGCCGTGTAGCCGCCGAGCAGTCTGGTGACCGCGGTGACGCCGGTGTAGAGGCCGTCCATAAGTCCGTACTGGGCAATCGACAGGCTCAGGCCAAAGACCAGGTACGCGGGCAGGACCGCGGTCACCATCTCCGATGACACGTCGGTGACCAGGCTGACCAGGCCGAGCGCGACGACGTTCGCGCCGATCGCACCGACGACCCCCGAGCGGGCACCGGGTCGGACCGACGACAGATACACGACGGATTCGTATCGCACGACCAGGCGCGGCGGTGGCGAGATCACGCCAATGTCACACAAGCGCCATCTCCGCCTCGAAGCACCCAAGATCCATCAAGACCGGACCATCGGTGCCAACCGACCGGCATGATGCAGCTGGGCCCGACAAGGAGGATGCCCATGTCTGACCTGACCGAGCACCTCAGCCGGCTCGGCCTCGACAGCACCGAGACGGTCGCGTACGCGCGGCTGCTGACCTGCGGACCTGTCGTGCCGGCCGAGCTGGCCACCGCGACCGGTCGCACCGAGCCGGCCATCCGGCTGGCGCTCGGGCGACTGGGAGAGCTTGGCCTGGTGCGGGAGCTCGCCGACGGCACCACGGTGCCGGTGCAGCCTGGCGGTGGAGTCGACCTGCTCGGTCTGGAGCGGCAGGCGGAGGTACGTGCCGCCCAGGCCGCCGCCCTCAACGCGTACGACCTCTTCCGCCGCAGCGTGTGGACGCAGCCTGCGGACAACGTGGTGGAGGTTGTCACCGGGCGGTCCAGCATCCTGGCTCGGAGTGACTTGGCCGAAAGCTCGGCCAGTCACCAGATCCGTCGCTTCGACACTCCGCCGTACCATCGGCCGAACACGATCGCGAACCCGCAGGAACTGGAAAACCTCGCCCGCGGGGTGGAATACCGGGTGGTTTATGCGCGGGTCTCGGTGGAACGGCGAGAATATTATGAGGGAAACATCAAGCCGTCCATCGCCGCCGGCGAGCTGGCCCGAGTGCTGCCGACGGTGCCGGCGAAAATGACCATCGTCGACCGGCGGCTAGCGCTCGTTTCGTTGCCCGCGACCGAAGCCGCGGTCAACAGTGCGGTCATGGTCGTCCATCCGTCGAGTCTTCTGCTCGCACTGGAAGGGCTTTTCGACTTGGCCTGGCGGGCGTCGTTTCCGGTCCATCTCGGCGGTCGCGTCCCCTCTTCGCTGAGCCCTGGGGAGCGTCGGCTGGTGGCCCTGCTCTCCGCCGGCATGACCGACGAGAAAATCGCCGAACTGCTGGGCATCAGCCGCCGTACGCTGGTACGCCGAATGGAAAAACTGATGTCGCTCGCCGGCACCACCAGCCGCTTTCAGCTAGCCCTGCACGCCAGTCGACACGGATGGCTCTGAGAAGCTGCTGTTCAAGTGCGATGTTGATCTTGGTTAGTTAGCCCGTACGAAAAGGATATTCCGGACCGATGCCCGTTATGTGTAGACCAACTAACCAAGATCAACACCTAGGGCGACTCAACGTGACTGCCGGGGGGGAGTTATTCCCACTTGAAGGACACTATCGGGAATCTTTAGAGGAAATTTGTCGTAGACTGAGGGAGCTGATCTCCCGCCAGAGACCGATTGAAAGGATGTCTCTGGAATGGGTGTACGCAAGGACCGGACGCGACTGTCCGAGGCGATCGAGCAGTACCAGATCTGGTGCACGCAGCGGGGGATGGCGGTCGCCACTCGCGCGAATGACAAGTCGGTCCTCACGAGGTTCGTGAAGCTGACCGGCGACCTGCTGGTGTCCTCGCTGGAGGAGCACCACGTCGAGGAGTTCCTCTTTGGCCCAGGCGGGTTGCGGGCCGAGCACCTCGACTACCGAGGACATACTCGGCCCCCGATCAGCGCGTCGTCGGCGAATGCCGCCCTGGCGCGCATGGGGCGTTTCTTCCACTACTGCCAGCGAAAAGGCCTGACCCGGCGGGACCTCACGGGCGACATCATGTCGCTGAAAGCCCCGAAGAAATTGCAGGTGCGCCCGGCGCCCGACGTGATGCTGGCGATGCTAGACAGCTGCGAGGAGCCGCGAGATCGGGCGCTGATGGCTGTAGCGCTCAACACGGCCGTCCGGGCGAGCACGATCAAGGCGGCGAGGGTCGGCGATCTGAACCTGATCGAAGGCGGCTTCCGCGTCGAGCTGGTCAAGACCAAGGACGAGAAGGTGCTCCCCGTCACGGCCGACCTGGACCGGGAGATGCGCAAGTGGCTGACGACCTACGCGGAGAACCTGGGCCGGCCGCTGCGGTCCACCGACTTCCTCGTCCCGGCCCGCAACAACGGCCGGTTCTACTGGGTGACCCACGAGGACGGCAGCCGCGAGTGCCTCCGGACGGCTATCGAGTACCTGCCGCACAAGCCGATGGCGAAGATGGAGGAGGTCATCCAGCGCGCCTATACGGCGGTGGTGGGCGGTGACATCAAGGGGATCGGGATCCACACCATCCGCCGGGGCGTGGCCCGGGCGCTGTTCGACCAGCTCCAGGAAGAGGGCGGGTACGACCACGCCATCCGGGTCGTCTCGGCCCTACTTGGTCACAAGCAGGCCGGCACGACCGAGCTGTACCTCGGCACCTCCTCGGAGGAGCGCAAGCTCGACCGGGTGATGCGCGGTCGCGACTTCCTGACCGCGATGGTGCCGGCCGCCGACGCAGACAATGTCGTGCAGCTGAGGGCCGCGCAGTGACCGCCGGTCGGGGCACGTACGACCCGCACCTGCTGGTGACGCGGGTCGTCAACATGCTGGCCGCTGAGGGCCTCCGGCCGCAGGTCCGGGGCGGGGACATCGGGCGGGCGGTGGTGGCCGCAGAGACGCTCCTGATCGCCATGCAGGTCACGCCGGTGGTCGACCTGGGCGACGAGGACGACGAGTCGTGATCGCGGACCTGCTCGCCGCCCTGGACCAGGAGCTTGCCGCCGTCGGCCGGCGGCGAGAGGACTGCACGTTCTGGCGCACGGCTGTCGACGTGGCGATGCTCGACATCGGGGAGCGGTACCCGGAGGAGGTGTGGACGCTGGCGTACGACTGCGTGGAGCAGCACCGCAGCGCCGTCCTGCTCGGCGGTGGGAGGACGGCCCGGCGGGCGCTGGCCACTCGCGTCCTGCTGCTCCAGACGGCCGGCAGGGCGGTCGCGGACGCGTAGCCGACCACGCACTTGGGGAGCCGGTCGCCGCGACTGGCTCCCCTCCTGTCTCTAAGTATCTTGCTAGTACTGCTGGGATCCGACGACGATGTCACCAAGGATCGTTGGTAGCAAACGGATCCAGGTGACGACACCCGCACACCCGCAGGTCAGATGGGCTAGCGAAACCACACTCCATGCCTCAGGCTCACGGTAAGTGCTTGAAGTCTCAAGCGTCTACCGCCGGACGTGACAGGGAGATGCACCAGTGGCCGGGAAGCCCCACAAGAGCCGCATGGCGATCGCCGCCGAGATCGACGAGGTCGTCAAGCTGAACCTCGCCGGCCACTCGTACCGCGCGATCGGCCGGCGGCTCGGGATCTCCCACGAGACGGTCAGCCGCCGGGTAACCGCCGGCATCGCCCAGATCGTGATCCCCGCCGCCACCGAGATGCGCAAGGTAGAGCTGGAGCGGCTGGACGGCTACCTGCTGGCCCTGCAGCCCGCCATCGAGCGGGGCGACGACAAGGCGATCACGACCGCGCTGCGGATCCAGGAGCGCCGGGCGAGGTACCTCGGCCTGGACGCGGCCCTGGAGCTGAGCGTCCAGCACACGTTCCCCGGCACGGTCGAGGACGAGATCGCCAGGCTCGAGGCCGAGCTGGCCCTCAACGACGCCCACGAGGTCGCCAGTGGCTGACTACGGCGCCAGGCACGCAGGCCGCAGCGCCCTTCTCGGGCTGGTGGACCGGTGCGCCTCCCTCGCGATCGGGCTGGCGGCGGGCGCCCTGCTGGTCCCGCTGCTGCTCGCCCTGCGCCTGGTGGGCTGAGCGGTGGCCTCGAAGCTCCAGCTGGTCGCCCCGCAGCTCTACAGCTACTGGACGCGTGGGAAGGGCCTGGCTCGCTGGGCTGCCTCCCCGACGCCGTATCGCGCGCTGCTGGCGGCCCTGGCGTCCGAGGGCGTGCCGCCCGGACAGGCCAAGGGTCTGGCGGCGAACATCTATCACTCGGCACTGGGCACGTGGCCCGGCGAGCACGGGGGCGGGCATGGGCACTGACCCCCAGGACGACGACGGCGACACCATCGTGCGGGGCACCGAGTGACGGCCGCTCCGGAGAGGCGTCTGGAGATCCTCCAGCGGATCTACGCACTCAAGGCATACCAGTGGATATGTGACAAGCAGGACTGTAATGGGACGAGTCACCCCGGTTTCCCGCACGCACATTCCAGGAGGAACCAGCGTCCCACAAATGACCCGGATGCCCTGATCTGGCTGCTATTGGCCGGTCGCGGCTTCGGGAAGGCGTTGGCCCTCGATACACCCATCCCGACGCCGACCGGCTGGACCACCATGGGCGGCTTGGCGATAGGAGACCGGGTTCTCGACGATCAGGGCCGCCCGTGCCAGGTCGTGTTCGCCACGGAGACGCAGTGTGATCGGGAGTGCTACAGGGTCGTATTCGATGACGGTTCGGTGATCGTGGCTGATGCCGAGCACATGTGGCTGACATGGGACAAAAGAGCCCGGAAGGCGCACGGTCGATCAATCCAACCTCAGTATGGTCCGCAGATCCGTACGACCATCGAGATCGCGTCGACCGTGATTGTGCAGAACGGCCGCGAACGTAACCACTCCGTCGTGAACACCGGACCGCTCGAACTGCCGGACAGGTCCTTGCCGATTGACCCTTACGTGCTAGGTGCGTGGCTGGGCGATGGTTCAAGCGCCTGTGCGGAGATCACCGTGTCGGACGAGGACGCGGACGAGCTACTCCGGGCCCTCGCCGCTGCAGGCGAGCCGGTGACCGGTCCTGCTCGGAGGAAGGAGGGCGCACGGTGCGCCACCTACCCACTTGGAGGGGCGCGTAACCGCGCACAGCCCCGTAGCACAAGCCTGACGGCGCGGCTGCGAGCGCTCGGCCTGCTCAAGAACAGGCACGTGCCGGAGAGGTACCTACGAGCGTCACAGTCGCAGCGCTTGGCCGTGCTGCAGGGGCTGATGGACACCGACGGCAGCGTCATTGTCGGTGGTCACGTTGAGTTCTGCACCACCCGGCAGGCTCTGGCCGACGGTGTCTTCGAGTTAGCCGTCTCGCTGGGCCACAAGCCAGTCAAGCGTGCGGAACGCGCCCGAATCGAGGGCAGGGACGTAGGACCGCGCTGGCGTGTCACCTGGTCGCCACGACACCAGGTCTTCCGACTGGCCCGGAAGGCCACGGCGGTTCGTATGACGACCACACAGGCCAACCGCACTGCCCACCGGTACATCGTCGCCTGCGAGCAAGTGCCGTCCGTGCCAGTGAGGTGCATCGCGGTGGACTCCCCATCGCATCTGTTCCTGGCGGGTCGGACGATGATCCCCACCCACAACACCCGGTCCGCCGCCGAGTGGTCCAAGACCCGGATGCTGGGCGAGCCGAAGCATCGCCTGGGCATCGTCGTGCCCCGGTTCGCTGACGGGCGCGACGTATGCGTCGAGGGCGAGAGCGGCCTGCTGTCGGTGCTGCCTGACGACCGCGTCAAGGACTGGAACCGGTCGCTCGGCGAGCTGAAGCTCGCCAACGGCTCGATCGCGCGCATCTACGCCGCTGACACCGAGAAGTCGGCGGAGACGCTTCGGGGCCCGCAGTTCCACTCGCTCTGGTACGAGGAGCTGGCCAACCAGCGGTACGGCCCAGTCGCCTGGGACCTGGGCATGATGGCCCTGCGGCTCGGGAGCGACCCGCGCGTGTGCGTCTCCACGACGCCGAAGCCGACGAAGCTAATCAAGGAGCTGGTCGTCGACCCGCAGGTGCACGTCACTCGCGGCTCGACGTACGACAACGCCGCGAACCTACCGGCGGTGATCCTGGAGCGGCTGCGAGCCAAGTACGAGGGAACCACGATCGGCCGGCAGGAGCTGCACGCCGAGGTGCTGGACGACATCGAGGGCGCGCTGTTCACCCTCGACCTGATCGAGCGGGCGCGGATCCTGGAGTCCGGCTGCCCGGAGATGGACCGGATCGTCGTGGCGGTGGACCCGGCGACCACCAGCACCGCGCAGAGCGACGAGACGGGCGTGGTGGTGGTCGGCCAGCACGCGGACCAGCTCTACGTCCTGGCGGACCTCTCGGGCACCTACACGCCATCCGAGTGGGCGACGGTCGCGGTGCAGGCGTACTACGACTCCAACGCCGACCGGATCGTCGCGGAGACCAACCAGGGGGGCGACATGGTCGAGACTGTGGTCCGCCAGGTGCGGCTGCCCGACGGCAGGACCGGCCGCAACGTGCCGTACCGGAAGGTCACCGCCACCAGGGGCAAGGTCCTGCGGGCCGAGCCCGTGCAGGCCCTCTACGAGCAGCGCCGCGTGCACCACGTCGGGCACCTGGCCGAGCTGGAGAGCCAGATGACCACCTGGGTGCCGGGCACCAACGGCTCACCGGACCGGCTCGACGCGCTCGTCTGGGGCGTCTCGGCGCTGGCCTTCAAGCAGGCACGGACGCTCAGCTTCGCCGGCACGGCATAGGGGGGATCAAAAGATGCCTGACTTCAAGGTGACAGACCGGCGGACGCCGATCGGCCCGCCGTCGCCGGAGCCGCTGGAGCGCCGTGACCCGACGATGGCCACCCGGTCCGTGCGGTTCATCTCCCCGAGCCAGGGGCAGATCTCGGACTGGAACGCGCAGCAAGCACTGGAGCTGGCCTACTACAACAACATCTGGGTCTACCGGTGCGTCCAGATCATCGCCCAGGCCATCAGCGCGTTGCCATTCCGTGCCGGCGGCGATATCGAGCGGCCGAACGACTACAGCACCAAGGCCCCGCTGGCGCGGATGCTCGGCCCCGCCGGCCGGCCCAACCCGCAGTTCACCTCCCGGCAGATGTGGCAGCAGGCCATCGCCAGCTACCTGGTGACGGGCGTCTGGGCCTGGGAGCTGGACTTCGGCTCTCCAAGGCAGCCTGCGCCCCAGTACGCGTGGCCGATCCCAGCGAACCTCATTCGCCCGGTCCCAACAGACGGCGGCAGCCGCTACTTCGACGCCTACAAGTTCGTCGATCGCGGCCAGCTCAGGCACCTCAGCCTCGACCAGGTCTTCTACGCCTGGCGGCCCAGCCAGCTCGACCCTCGGCAGCCCGAGAGCGTGCTGCAGGCCGCCAGGCTGGACGTGTCCACCGCGATCATGCTCTCCGAGTACAGCGTCGGCTTCCTCCGCAACAACGCCATGCCGGCCGCCGCCGTGGTGACCCAGGCGTTCGAGAACTCCGAGCAGAAGGCGGCCTTCCAGGCCCAGTTCCAATCGAACTACCGGGGCCCCGCCAACGCCGGGAGGACTGCGTTTCTTGAGGTCAACGGCGACGGGGACGGCGGCGTTGGCGGGATGCTGGACATCAAGACGCTGGGGAGCACCCAGCGGGACAGCCAGTTTATCCAGCAGATGATCCAGGCGCAGCACTCCATCTCCATCGCGTTCGGCGTGCCGGTGTCCAAGCTGGGCGACGCCAGCGAGCGCACGTATAGCAACGCGGGCCAGGAGCACCAGAACTTCTGGTTCGACACCATCTTGCCGCTGGTCTCGGAGCTGCAGGACCACATCAACCTCCGGCTGGCACCGCTGGTGGGCTCGGAGGCCGGATGGTTCGACACCAGCGGCGTCGTCGAGCTGCAGCCGAAGCGGAACATCACGGCGGTCTCGGTGACGGAGCTGAAGCAGGCCAACCTGATCACCGACGACGAGGCCCGGGACTACATCGGGCTGCCGGCGGGCATGGACCCGGCCAAGGACGAGCAGCCGAGCGTCGTCTCGACGCTGAACCTCGCCCAGGCCGCCGTCGCCCTGGTGGACGCTGGCTACGACCCGGCGGCCGCCCTTGACGCGGTGGGTTTGCCGCCGATGGCCTGGGTAGGTCCGCCCTTCACCTCGTCGCCCGCACCCGTAGCTATCCCGACGGGACAGGTGCAGGCGAGCGACGACGCCGGGGAGCAGCGCCACGCCGGCCCGGACCATGCCCCAGTCCCCACCGGGCACCTCACGAAGGGGATGTCAGCCGCCTACCTGGAGGCGAAGAAGCGTGGCGTCATCCGCGACGCGCACGTCGCGTCACTGACCCGGGCCATGACCAAGCAGGCACACCACATGCTCGACCGCCAGGCCCGCTCCGTGCGGGGCCGCCTGGAGGGCAAGCGCGGGAGGCTCCTGGTTGAGAAGCGGGACACCACCGGCACCGGCATCTACGACCCGATCTTCTGGGTCGAGGAGGTCCGGCAGTGGGCGTCGGCTATGTACGAGATGGCTCTGGCCCTGGCGGCCGGCGCGGACCAGGTAGACCCCGGCTCGGTCGACCAGTTCATCGAGGCTCGGTCGGACGCGTTGGCGGCCACCCTGACCGAGGAGATCCACCGAGCCGTGTCCACGCAGTTCCAGGCGGGCCTGGACGCGGACGAGGATCACGAGCGCGTCGTCGAGCGGATCAACTCGTCGATGTCGACGCTGGTCATCCAGCGGTCGGAGGAGCTGGCCCAGATGGAGGCCGTCCTGGCGTACGACGGCGCGGCCGAGCTGGTGTCAGGCGTGGACGCCTCCACTGTCGGCCAGCTGCTGACCCAGATGGCCGCCAACGAGATCGACCTCGACCAGGCCCTCGCGGCCTTGAACGGTAAGGCGGCGTGATGACGAAGCACGAGCAGAGGTCGCTCCCCGGCGTGGAGCTGCGGGCACTCGACGAGGAGAAGCGGCAGTTCACCGCGAGGGTCTGCAGCTACGGCGTCGCCGACTCCTACGGGTCGGTCTGGGCCCCTGGCGTGTTCACCCGCGGGCTCCAGCAGAAGCTCCCGAAATGCGCCTGGGGACACGACTGGACCGAGGTGATCGGCCGGGGCATCTCGTACGAGGAGCACCCCGACGGCCTGGACATGACGGTCCAGCTGGACGACTTCGACGCAGTCCCGAAGGCCCGGCAGGCCTGGGCCCAGCTCAAGAGCGGGTCGATGGACGAGTTCTCCTTCGGGTTCGCTCGGCAGCAGTGGAGCGAGAAGCGCGACGACCTGGAGCTGTACGGCCCGGACGCGCGCGAGCTGATGACCGAGGCCCGGATGGACGAGATCTCCCTCGTGCTCAAGGGCGCGGTGCCCGGCACCCGCCTGCTCAGCACCCGCTCGGAGGCCCGGATGAGCCGCGAGAGCGCCGCCGACCTGCTGACCAGGGTGGCGGCAGGGGCGATGCCCCTCGTCGAGGCCCTGAGGGCCCTGGACGCCGAGGACCGCGCCGAGGCACCATCCGACGGACCAGCTGGAGCGCCCGACGAGCCCTCTGGCGCGATGGTGGCGCTCGTGCCGGACCAGGCGTCGCTGGACTGGCTCGCCCGTCTCGGCGGCGACCACCCAGCGGACGGCCTGCACCTGACGATCAGCTACCTCGGTGAGGACGCGTCGATCGACGAGCAGACGAAGGCCGCGATCCTGGCCGCCATCACCGACTGGGCCAGCACCGAGGCGCCGATGGTGACTGATGTCGCGGGCAGCGCCTACCTAGGGCCGCAGAGCAGCCGGGTGGTGCTAGTCGAGTCGGACGATCTCGTCAGCGCCTGCCTGGACGTAGGCGACATGGCGCCGCCGGCCAGCCACCACCCGAACTTCGTGCCGCACGTGACCATCTCGGACGCGGGCGACCTCCCGCAGGTCCCGTACGGCCAGCAGCTCACCTTCGACAAGGTCCGAGTCGTATATGGCCCGGACGTGCACGACATCCCTCTCACGGGTACCGACGCGCTGGACGCACTGGAGGACCAGCTGGATCCGGACCTGGAAGACGCGCTCGACATCCTCGACCGGATCTAAGGAGACCCGACATGGCGATCAGCTCATCGGACCTGCTGTACAAGACTTCAACCACGGCCGGGTCTGCAGGCAACACCAACACCCAGACCGTCGCCGGCAGCTCGCTCGGCAAGTACGTGAGCACCTCGTCCATCACCACCGCGACCCTGAACAACCTGTTCCCGGACGTGACCGGCGACGAGAACTCGGCGTCCAACGTGGACTACCAGTGCATGTTCATCCACAACAACCACGCGACCTTGACGCTCACGAGCCCCAAGGCGTGGCAAAGCGCGGAGACCTCCGGGGGCGTCGACTGCGCCATCGGCCTCGACCCCGCCGGGGTGACCGCCAAGGGCTCGTCGAGCGCTCAGGCGGCCACGATCGCCAACAAGAACACCGCCCCGTCCGGTGTCACTTTCTCCGGCCCCACGACCAAGTCCGGTGGCCTTTCGATCGCCGACATCCCGGCGGGCAGCGTCGCCGCTATCTGGGTGCGCCGGACAGCCAGCAACCAGGCAGCCCTGGACAACGACAGCGTCACCGTACGCGTCGAGGGCGACACCAGCGCCTAACGAGCAGGGAGCCCGGTGCTGGCCCCGCGACTCCCTGCTCCCTCATTCGAGTGCGGAATCGCTTGTATAGACAGGATATTCGGGAGGAGGCGGTAGTCGATGGCGGCGAGGACATTCACCAACAACGCGGTGGTCACCACTACTACCAGCAGCATGACGGCCACCGTCCCGGGTAACGCCGGCACCTTCACCATCGCCGCAGCGACGAACTGGCCGACGGCGAACTTCACGGTCCTGGTGGACTCCGAGCTGATCCTGGTCAGCTCCCGGTCCGGGACGACGTGCACCGTCGCGACCAGCGGCCGTGGCTACGACGGCACCACGGGGGCGATCCACGCCAGCGGAGCGATCATCAGCCACCAGGCGGCGTCGCTGGACTACCAGGAGGCCAACAACCACGTCAACGCCTCCTCGGGCGTGCACGGCGTCACCGGCTCGGTGGTGGGCACCACGGACACCCAAGCGCTGACCAACAAGACCATCAACGGCAGCAGCAACACGATGACCAACCTGGTCACGTCGCAGGCGTTCTCCGGCTCCGCGTCGGTGGTCACAGGCGCGACCGTGACGACGGTGGTCTCCTTCTCTGCGACAGTCCCGTCCGGGTGCCAGCTGGCCGAGGCCGTATTCGAGCTGACGTACACCGGGACGAACCAGAGAACCGCGTTCAACATCTCGCTCGGCGGGACGGCGATGTCCGGCGACAACTCGCGCTGGGTGAGCCTGCCCGACGGCAGCACATACGGTGTCTCGAAGGCGTGCTTCCTGGCCTCGCCGCCGACCGGCGCGCAGACCCTGCTCATCAAGAGCGTGGCCAGCACGGCGGCCGTGACCGCGACGGCGTCCATCTCAGGCGTCCTGAAGTACTACACGTAGGCGCCGCCATGCCTACCATCCCGAACCTGATCCCAACCCGGATCCTTACCGCCGTCACCGTCCCGGTCGGCCTGGACCTCGCGCTGCAGTGGAAGGTGCGGACCACTGCCAGCGCCTCCTCGGCCGTGCAGTGGAGGGTCCGTCAGGCGACCGGCGCCGCAATGGAGCTGGACTGGAGGGACCGCGCGACAGCTGGCGCGACCGTCGTCGCCAAGTGGAACGCGCGCCACACCACTGGGCAGGCATCGGCGCTGACCTGGAGTACGCGCGCGCCGGCCGGACTGGCGTTGGCGCTGCCTTGGAAGGTCCGGCACGTCGCCGGCAGCTCCAGCGCGCTTCAGTGGGCAGCTCGCCAGACCGCCGGCCAAGCCACGGCCCTGAGATGGGACGCCAGGCAGACAGCCGGGTCGAGCCGCCTGCTGCGATGGAGCGACCGCCAGGCCGTGGGAGGCGCTACGGCGCTGCTCTGGGCCGGCAGAGTCACTACCGGCGGCTCGACGAGCCTGCCGTGGAAGGTACGCGCGACCGCCGGGCTCGCCGCTGAGCTGGGCTGGGCGACCAGGCAGGTAATGGGGCGATCGTGCTCGCTCGGTTGGAGCGTCAGGCAGGCCGCTGGCGCGTCGTCGTCGCTCGCCTGGGGTGACCGAGGTACGGCAGGCAACGCGTCGGCACTGCCCTGGAGTGTGCTGACCGGCGTCGGGTCGGCCGCCGACCTGTCCTGGGCCGCGCGGCAGGCCGTCGGCTCGCCCGTCAGCTTGCCCTGGGGGGCGCGGTCGGCGGCGGGGGTATCCGTAGAGGTCCCCTGGTCCGTCCGGGCACCAGCGGGCTCCTCCGTGGCCTTGCAGTGGGACGTGAGTACACCCGTCGGCCAGGCCGTCGCGGTCCGGTGGGCCGTACGCGCGGTCGCCGGTGCGACGGTCGCGGCTCGATGGAGGGTCGCGGCGACTGCCGCACGAACGACCACGCTGGTGTGGATCGACAGGGCTGCGGTAGCGGCTGCGGTTGAGGTCGACTGGGGAGTCCTGTCGCTGGTCCAGGTGGAGGCGTCCATGACCCTCGTTTGGAACACCAGGTCCAACGTCGGCGCGACCGCCGACCTGCTCTGGGACGACCATGTGACGGTGGGCGCGGGCCGTGCGCTGGCCTGGGGAGACCGCGTCGTCATCGGCGCCCCTGCGGAGCTGTCCTGGGCGCTGCGCTCGCTGGTGGGCGTCGACGGCGGGGTCTCGTGGGACGACCTCGCCCACGTTGGCGGCCAGCTGGAGCTGGCCTGGGGAGACCGCCAACTGGCCGGCCAGCTGGCGGTGCTGCGGTGGGCGGACCACCGTCTCGTCGCGGCCTCCAGCGACCTCCGCTGGACGGTCCGCCGGGCGGTGGGCGAGGCGGCTGCGGTCGAGTGGATCGACCGCGCGCTGGTCAGGGCTGACCTCAGGCTGCTGTGGTCGATCAGGGACATCACGGCGCCGAGGCACCATCGGAGCCCGAACCACAGCATCGTCAGGCCTACGGCTACCGCCGGGCCGCCCACGGCCGCTAGCAGGGCACTGACCGGCCCCACCCGGACGCACCAGACCTCGGGCTCCGGCAACCACGTGATCATCGAGAGGCACTGACATGCCAGACGCCGCCATCCGGCTCGGGGACGACCTACCTGAGCTGAGCGCCACGCTCACGGACGAGACGAACACACCGGTCGACCTCGACGGCGCCACCGTGGCCCTGTACCTGCGAGGCGCCACCGTCGCGTACGACGAGTCGTCCTTCACGGCGGAGAAGACCGGCGACCCGGGGGCGGTGCGCTACGAGTGGGCCGACGACGGCCTGCCGACCGACGGCGGACTCTACTTCGGGCGCTGGCGGGTCACCTACGGATCCGGACAGCACGAGTCCTTCCCCAACTGTGGCAACGGCTTCGTGGTCGAGGTCAGCTGACGAATACAAGAGGGGTGCGACCTTTTGGTCCCACCCCTCGCTATGCCCTACTTCATCGGTTCGCCGTACTTCAACCGGTCTGGGCATTTCTCGCCTCCTCCAACGTGGACATAGCCGCCCTGCGGCATGCGTCTTAGCTGCCGGCGGCAGTGTCTGCAAATTAGCACCTTTCATCACCTCCCTAAACAATTGAGTGAATTAATCATACCGCATTCTCTAAACATTCTTGGAGACGTTCTTGCCTTGCGGAGCAACAGATGTGAGCCCTGTTCCTGTTAACCCACCAGGGGTATCCTGGGGACTAGAAATACCGGAGTAGGAGACGGCAGATAGCAGCGACCACCCCGGGACCCGAGATCAAAAGATCTGTGTCCTGAGGAGGACTGCTACTGATGACCGCCGTACTCAACCCGGTGGAGCTGCGCACAGGCCTGGAGGGCCTGGGCGAGAAGCTCAACGACCTCCGCAGCAAGTCCGAGCAGACCGCCGAGGTCCGCGCCGAGATCAAGCAGACGATCGAGGACATCCGCTCGCAGGACGCGCTGCTGTGCGTCGCCGAGCGCTCCGCCGAGGGCGAGCGTCGGACCCAGAGCGCCCCTCAAGTGGGTACTAGCGCCTTCGGGTCCGAGGCCCGGTCGGCAGGCCAGCAGTTCGTCGACTCCGACGGCTTCCGCGACTACGCCCAGCGTGGCGCGCAGGGCCAATACGAGGGCGAGGTACGCACCTTGCTCACGCAGGGCGACGGCACCGCCGGGGGCGGCCTGTTCGTGCCGCGAGGCACCCCGCTGCCGCCGGTCCCGAACAGGCAGCGGCTGTTCGTCCGCGACCTCCTGAGCGTGATCCCGACCAACCTGCTGAGCGTCCCGTACATCCGAGAGAGCAACAACGCCTCGGACGACGCGCTGATCACCGGCCCGACCGCTGAGGGCTCCAACAAGCCCGAAGTCGCGATGACCTTCACGGCTCAGGACGCGCCGATCCGCACCATCGCCGGCTGGATCCCGGTGACCCGACAGCTTCTGGCGAACGCGCCTACGGTCAGTGGATACATCGACTCGCGGCTGGGCTACATGGTCCAACTGGCCGAAGAGAAGCAGGTGCTCAACGGGTCCGGCACCGCGCCGGCCATCCGTGGCATCCGGCAGACCACCGGCCTGCAGACGCTGACCGACCCGTCGACCGGGGCCGTCGGCGTGGACATGATCGCCATGCTGGGTCTCGCGATCGGCAAGGTCGAGGCGGTCGGCGGCGTCGCCGACGGCATCGCGATGAACGCGTCCGACTACTGGACGATGGTCACCAAGCGCAACAGCGGCACCGGCTCGTTCGACGGGAACTTCCCGGCCGGCAACCCGTTCACCGCAGGCCCGGCCAACATCTGGGGCATCCCCACCGTCCGTACGCCGTCGATGGAGGTCACCAAGGCCCTGGTCGGCTCGTACAAGCTCGGCGCGACCCTGCTGGAGAACGAGGGGATCACGATCCGCGTCGGAGACCAGCACTCCGACTACTTCATCGGGAACAAGGTCGTGGTCCTCGCCGAGGAGAACGTCGGGCTGGCCGTGAGCCGGCCGGACTACTTCGTTGAGGTCGACTTCACCGATATCCACCCGTGACCCCAGGCCTCGTCCACCAGGACTGAGGGCGGGGAGCTGGACTCGTCCTTCCGGCTGCCCGCATCGACCACCCGAGGGAGCGACCGTGCTGCAGACCTCACAGGCGCCGTGCCTGGCGTGCGGCGAGCACGACTGCACGCACATCCCCAACGTCCAGACGCCGTTCCCGCTGAGGAGTGTCATGCCAGAGCCGACCGAGTACGTGCTGGCCACCGACCGGGTGTTCGACGGCGGCTCCCTCGCGTACACCGTCGGCGACAAGGTCCCGCTTGAGGTGGCTGACAGGCTCGGCCTGGAGGGCGAGCGGGTCACCACGGCGGTCGACCAGCCGGCGGACGAGCACAAGGAGCCGGTTAAGCAGGCGAGGTCGCGTACCCCGGGCGCCAAGAGGCGCGGATGAGCGTCGTCACCGAGGCGCGCTACCGGCGCACCACCCGGGACCTGACCACGTCTCAGGCGGACGTGCTGGACGCCCTCACCGAGGCGCAGGGAGCCATCGAGGACCGCCTGGGGCGCCCGCTGGAGTACCTGGCCCGGATGGAACAGGTTTTCGTGTACGAGGGCGGCCAGGTGTTCCCGCGGGCCACCCCCGTGGACATGACGCAGCCGTACAGCGTCTCGGGGATCAACATCTTCGATGACGCCTTCCTTAACGGCGGCTACTACTACGACCGGCCGTCCAGGGCGACAGTGACCTACACGGGCGGCTGGACCCAGCAGACGCTGCCGTCGCGGCTGTCGAGGGCCGTCTGCCTGACCGCGAGGCACCTGCTGGACGCCTCCGAGACACCCGCTGGGCTGCGCAGTGCCGCCGTCGGGGATGCCAGCGTCACATACGACGGCCCCACCGAGATCGACCTGCCGCCGGGAGTCTGGGCCTCCATCAAGAAGTACGCGTATCGGGAGCTGATCCCGGTGAGAGGGGCCTGGTCCTATGCCTACTGAGCGGATCGAGCACCCGGATGGCTTCGGCCCAGCCGAGGTGCCGGCCGGCGCGGTCTCCATGCGAACCGTCATCGGCAGCCACACCGAAGTCGAGTACCCGGACGCGCCCAAGCAGCCGGCCAAGCCGAGGCAGGCTACCAAGCCCACGAGCGGCGAGGAGTAGCCCCGTGCTGCCGCTGTCCACGTCGACCTACACCGTCCAGCGCCCCCAGGTGCTGGCGTCGATGAGCGCTGGGCTGGACCCGTACGGCGAGGGCTACGACCTGGACACGAGCCCACCCCACGCCCAGGCGGCGGCGCTCTACGCGACCGTCTCCACGGGAGTTCGCGGCCACCTGGGCAGCCCCGGAGGCAGCGAGCGGGACGTGGGCGGCTCCCAGGAGAACGTCACGTTCCTGCTGGCCCTGCAGACCACCGACGTGACCCACGACGACCAGGTGCTGGACGAGGCCGACGGCTCCCGCTACCTCGTCTCCTGGGTGGTGCAGCGGCGAGGGCTGGGCATGGCCCATGTGCAGGCCGGCGTGCGCTCGGTCAAGGGGCTCGCGTGAGCACCATCCGGCTCGACCCAGCCGCTATCGAGGAGCTGAGGCACTCCGCAGGGTGCGAGGCGGACCTGCGCCGCCGTGCCGACGCGATCGCCGACCGCGCGCGGCTGCTGGCGCACGTCAGGACGGGGAGGCTCAAGGCGTCCATCGAGGTCCGCGCCAGCCTCGACGGCGGCCTGGAGGTGGGAGCCACGGCCCCGTACGCGCTGTACGTGGAGCTGGGGACTCGGTACGAGGAGCCCCACCCGTTCCTGCGCCCGGCGCTGGACGCGGGGGCCTCGTGATGGCTGCCTCCAACCCGTTCGCCGATGTCGAGGGCGCCGTGCGCACCTGGCTACGGGCTCACTCCGCCGTACGGCCGCTGGTCAACGGGCAGGTCCATTTCGGTATCCCGGCGGGCCTCAAGCCGCCCTTCATCACCGTCACCCGGATCGGCGGAGGCCCCCAGGCGGGGGACACACCGCTGGAGGACGCACGCATCTCCCTGAGCTGCTGGGGAGGAAGCAAGAAGACGGCCGTGGACGTGGTCCAGGCCGTCATGTTCGCCATTCAGGAGATGGCCATGGAGCCGCTGGACGACTCCACGGTCGGCTATGGGGCGAAGGTCGACTCGGTGCTCTGGTCCCCAGACATCCCGTCGGATACGCCTCGGTACGTCGTGGACTTCACCGTCACGGTCATGGCCAAGCAGACGGCTGCTTAGGCCGGGAGGAAGAGGGCGTAATGAGCAACGGAACCGCCGCAAACGTCAAGGTAGGGCCCGGCACGCTGTACTTCGCGCCGCTGGCCAGCACAGAGCCGACGGACCTGACTACGGCCTGGGATGTCGCCTGGGTACAGATGGGATACACGGACGCCGGCCACAGCTTCAACGACAACCCGAAGTTCGACGCCATCGAGGTCGCGGAGGAGGTCACCCCGATCCGGTATGAGGAGTCGACCCGGGAGATGTCGGTCGACTTCGACCTGGCGGAGATGACAGCCCAGAACGTCAGCAAGGCGTTCAACGGCGGCACGATCACGATCAACAACCGGCTGATCGGCAGCGCCACCATCGTTGCCAGCACCGGTGTGTTCACCACGACCGCACCGCACCTTCTGGTGGTCGGCAACCCGGTGGTCCTGGGCGCCATCACCACGACCACCGGTGTCACCGCCGGCACTACTTACTACGTGAGGACGGTGCCCTCAGGCACCGCGTTCACGCTGTCGACGACCCTCGGCGGGTCGGCCCTGTCGCTGACCAGCGACGGCTCCACCGTCTCGGTCACCGAGGTCGGCGACACGGTCTCCTTCGAGCCGCCGGTGGCTGGCGTGGCCGCTACCCGCGTGATGATCGGCTGGGAGGCCGCCGACCACAAGGAGCGGTGGATCTTCCGCAAGTGCCTGCAGACCGGCAAGGTCAAGGTCGCGCGGCAGAAGTCGCCGAACAAGGCAACCATCCCCATGAGCTTCATGCTGGAAGTGGTCGACGGCGCCCTGCCCTTCAAAGCTATCTTCGGGAGCTGAGCCCGGATGACAACACTGAGGCTCGGGGACCAGGAGTTCGCCTGCCGGGACAAGGTTCCGGTCGTACGCCTGATGCGGTTCGTCAAGTCGTTCACCTCGGTCAGCGAGTCGATGACCATCGACCAGCTGTCGGAAATGATCGACCAGTTCACCGAGTTCGCGAACCTGCTAGTGCAGCCCGAGCAGCGCGAGCGGTTCGACGCGTGGCTGGACGAGGCGGACATGGCGGACCTGGAGCAGTTGGTCGGCCAGATGGGCGAGGTAGTCCAAGCCCTGGCAGGCCGCCCAAAGGACGGCACTGCGCCAGCAGCCTCCTCCTCGTCCTCGATCAGCACCAAGAGGTCGTCGCGGGTCGTCTCGTTCTCTCAGGGCACCGTCCGGGAGGTCCCGCTGAGCGAGGTGCTCCCGGCGGCCTCGGGGACGGTGCCGACGACCGGTGCGTGGCAGACCTTCGTGTCGGAGGCCGGCTAGCCCTCTTCGACGCCGTCGGCCTGGAGCTTCTCCTGGACTTCGTCTACGTGATCGCCACCGAGGACATGGACGAGGACAAGCGAGCGGAGTTCGACGACGACCTGTTCAGGGTGTCTGGCGCGGACGCCCGACGGCAGTTTGCCGCGCAGTTCGGCGAGGTCGCGTGAGAGAGGAGGTGGGCTAGGTGAGCAACACGATCGCCGACGCGTTCATCGGGCTTAACTTCGACACATCCAAGCTGGCCGACCAAGCCCGCCTGGCGGTCGCCGGCATCCGCGACCTCACCGTCAACGTGGGCGGCGACCTCACCCGGCTCCGGGACCAGGTGCGCGCCTTCACCGAGACCGTCACGGTCAACGTCGACGGCGACCTGACGAGGCTGCGCGACAAGGTCCGAGCCGAGTCCGCGACCCTCAGCGACATCAAGGTGGGGGTCAAGTTCGAGGTCGACAACACCTCGGTCGCCGACGTACGCGCGCAGGCGTTCATCCTCCGGGAGTACCTGCGCTCGCTGTTCGACAACATCCCGATCCGGTTCGACCTGTCCGGCCTGAACCTCGGCGCGGTGATCAGCCAGCTACTGATCATCCAGGGCCTGCTTGGGTCCCTGGGAACGCCCCCGCCGGGTGGAGGGGGAGCTGGCGCGGTCGGGTCAGTCGGGGCGCTGGGGAACATCCAGACGATCGCGGCGCAGTTGGCCTACTGGATGGGCCTGGTGCCCGTCGTGATCGCCAGCGTCTCGCTGCTGGCGGCGGTGATAACCAGCCTCGCTGGAGCTACCGCGTCGGCGCTACCCGGCCTGCTGGCCATGGCGCCGGCCATGCTGGGCCTGGTCGGAGTGATGGTGGCCGTCCAGATCGGCACCCAAGGCATCGACCAGGCGTTCGGGGCGCTCGCCAAGGGCGACATGAAGGCCTTCGACCAGGCTCTCAAGAACCTGGCCCCGTCGGCGCGCGCGTTCATGCTGGAGGTCAAGGCGCTCTGGCCGCAGCTGCAGAGCCTCCAGCAGGCCGTCCAGCAGCAGCTCTTCCAGGGCTTCAGCGACTGGCTGAAAGACGCCGCACAAAACCTGCTCCCGACAGTCCGCCGGGGCCTGGTGGACATGGCCGGGGTGGCGAACCTCGCCGGCACGACGATCCTGTCGGCGCTGTCGCTGCCGGCCACCAAGGACGACCTGAGCACCGCGATCACCAACATCACCCGAGGCTTTCGGGCTATCGCGGGCGACGCCGGGAACCTGGTCGTGATCTTCGTCCGCATCGCCGCTGTCGCGTCGGGGCCGCTGTCTATCGCGCTCCAGGCGATCGGTCGGGGGCTGTCGGACTTCACGGCCAGCCTGTCACGAGCGTCCAGCGACGGGTCGCTGGAGAAGATGATCAGCTCGGCCATGCAGCGGTTTAGTGAGCTGTGGCAGATCCTGGAGCAGGTCGGCTCGATGATCTGGTCGATCGTCCAGGGCGCCGACGCCGGAGGGGCGTCTTTCAAGCCGCTGCTGGACATGTTCACCCACTGGGCGCAGCAACTGGCCTCCCCGGCCGGCCAGGCGGCGCTCAAGCAGATGTTCCAGAACGCCCAAGAGGCATTCCAGAAGATCGCGCCCCTGCTCGGCTCCCTCGGGGACATCCTTGGCAAGGTATGGGTGTTCGTCGTGGCCATGGCGCCGACGTTCGCGGACTGGGCCGCCAAGCTCGAGCCGGTGGTCAAGTTCATCGGCCAGCTAATCGAGCAGCTGATGCCTTTCGCGCCGATCATCGCCGGGGTCGTGCTGGTTGTGCTGGCCGCGTTCATCACCATCCTCGGTGTCCTCGCGGCAGCCCTAGTGCTCCCGCTGGTCCCGATCGGGCTCTTGATAGCCGGGGTCATCTGGCTGGTCGCCAACTGGAACGCCGCGTGGGCGGCCGTGGGCCAGTTCTTCGTCGGCGTGTGGAACAACATCGCGAGCTTCTTCACCGGCCTCTGGAACAACGTGGTCGCCTGGTTCACCAGCACGCTGGCCTCTGTGGGCGCGTTCTGGGTCAGGGTGTGGGCGAACGTGTCGAGCTTCTTCACGGGCATCTGGGACGGCATCGTGTCGTTCGTCTCCGGCGCGATCAACCGAGTCCTGGCGGCCATCAATTACCTCGCCCAGGTCCCCGGCCGCGTCAGCTCGTGGTTCCAGGGCGTGCTGAGCGGGATCGTCAGCGCGTTCAACTCGGCGGTGGCCTTCGTGGCCTCCATCCCCGGCCGGATCCTGGCGGCCTTAGGGAACCTGGGCAACATGCTGTTCAACGCCGGCCGGTCGATCATCAACGGCCTGGTCAACGGCATCCAGAGCGCCGTGGGCGACGTGACCAACGCGGTCAGCAACGTGCTCTCGGCGGCCCGGAACCTGCTGCCGTTCAGCCCCGCCAAGGAGGGGCCGTTCTCGGGCAAAGGCTGGACGCTGTACTCCGGCCAGTCGATCACGAGCGCGCTGGCGGACGGCATGCTCAGCCAGCTCGGGACCGTACGCGATGCTGCGCTGAGCGTCACCAACGCCGCGTACATCAGCCCGAGCTTCGCGGGCTCCCCGTCGGCGTCCGGACCTGGTGGCGGGTTCTCTGCGACGGCCGGCTCCAGCTCGACCGTCGCCGACCTGCTGCGGCAGCTCATCGCCGCGACCAGGGAGGTCGGCCCCCAGGTGGGGGTCGCCGTCAACGGCGCGGGCAGGTCGCTCGCGCAGGCAGGGCGGGGGATCTGACGTGCCGACGCCGACCTTCAACGCTGTGGTGATCACCGCCGCCAGCGACCCGCTAACGCCAGTGGTCGCCCGATCGTCCAGCCGCTCGGAGACCTCGGGCATCAGCGGGAAGGTCGTCACCTACGCCGCCGGCCGGCAGCGCTCTGTGTCGCATGTGGGGACCACGCACCAGTTCGTCATGACGCTGCGGGACGTGTCGGACCTTCCCGTCACCCTGCCGGCGCCGGGCACCGGAACCGTCGTCCCACTGCAGCTACTCCAGGAGGCGTGGCTGGGCGTGCGGATCGTGATCAGGGACCACCGGGGCCGCTACTTCGAGGGCGTGTACTTCACCGCCGGTGTCGTTGACCGGAAGGCGCCGCACCTGTACGACATAGCGCTGTCGATCTCCGAGCTGACGGCGGAGAGCTGACGTGCAGCCGCGTACAGACCCCATCAGGCCCGGGATCACCGCGCCCCAGGTGTTCGACCTGCTCACCGCCTCCAACATCCAGGTATCGGCCGGCTGCGAGCTGCTGGACAGGTCCCTCAACGTGCTCGCCGACATCTCCGACGGGTTCCTCGGCGGCACCGTCAAGCGGGCGAACACCGCCACCATCCACGGTTCCTGCGACGTGTCCTTGGAGCAGGAGCTGGACTGGGGCACCGCGATCATCCGCCCGTACGTGACCGTGTCCGTGCCAGGCCCCGGCGGGCTATCGGCACGGTTCAACGAGGGCGCCTACTTCACCTCGACCCCGTCGTACGTCGCCGACGCCAGGCCCCGCCAGTTCGACCTGCAGGGCTATGACCAGCTGGAGGCCCTCACGAGCCCGGTAGGAGACTCGTATGTGGTCGGGACGGGCGCAAGCTACCTGGGAGCGGTGGCTTCGATACTGACGGCGCAGGGATTCACCCAGTTCGTCATCGATCAGAGCCGCGCCGGCACGCTGCTGAGCCAGCCCCGGTCCTGGCCGCTGGACCAGAACACCACCTGGCTCAAGGTGGTCAACGACCTTCTGGCGGCCGTCGGGTATCGCGGACTCTGGGCCGACTGGGACGGCCGGCTGCGGGCCGAGCCGTACGCGCCGCCGTCGGCTCGGGCGTCGGAGTGGTTCTACGACACCGACATCAGCACGACGATCCTGCTGGACCGCACCCGCTACCAGGACTACTTCAACGCGCCGAACCGCTGGGTGGCGGTGAGGTCGAACCTCGCCAGCGGCCAGATCCCGGTCGAGGGCGACGGCGTTTTCACCTACGTCAACCAGAACGCCGGCACTACATCGGTGGCTGCGCGGGGCAGGGTGATCACCAAGGTCCTGCCGGTCGAGGCGGCCGACCAGGACGCGCTGATCACGACCGCGAACATCACCATCGACGCCGATCTGCGCATCGACCAGCAGTTCGCCGTGACCACCGGCCCCAACCCGCTGCACTGGCACTTCGACCGGGTGACCCTGGCCGACCCGGAGTTCGGCGCCGCCGTGGAGCTTCAGGAGACGGCCTGGTCGCTGCCCCTAGACGGCTCCGCGATGGCCCACGTGTGGTCGAGCGTGTGAGGGCATGATGGCGCTCTCCGACGAGTTTCTGAGCACGATCCGACAGCAGATCGCCGCCTCGACGCCGCAGACGACGCTCCGGGGCACCGTCCAGGGCTCCGGCGGCAGCGGCGTCACCGTCCTGGTCGACGGGTCCTCGCAGCCGATCGTGACGATGACCGACGACGAGTACGTCCCGTCATCGGGCGATCGGGTGTACGTACTCAAGGTCGGCGACGACTGGGTGCTGGTCGGCAAGATCGTCCCGGTCGGCGGCCAGACGCGCCCCAGCCTCAACGGCGGGTTCGCGACCGCGTACTTGACCGGTGACAACACGGTCAACTCAACCGGCAACGGCTTCTTCCTCGGCCCGTGGGCGATCGACACCACCGTCAGCGACCCCGGCTGGTCGATCAACTCCTCGTACTACATCCAGCCCCCGGGCCCGCTGCACGGCACCTGGGTCGTCGAGGTGGGGATGCGGTGGAGGTCCACTGCCGGGTCCAGCAGCACGACCATGCGCTCGATCATCGTCGACTGGCTGACCGGCGACCTGGCGACCGTCACCAGGCTCACGTCGCCCCGCACGCACGGGCACCTGACCACCGACGACCAGTGCCTGTACGGGGTGTCGCCGGGCTTCGACATCGGCCTGGTCTACCTCTTCGCCGTCACCTTCGACACGACCACGGCGAGTAACACCATCTTCGCGCAGGGTGCAATCCAGGGCGCGAGCAACGCCGCTACCCACGGCACGTTCGTCAACTTCAGGAGGGTCCGGTAATGGGCGCCATCACGACCACGACGACCCAGACCCTCACCTCGTCGCACAGGCCGATGATCGACCGGCACATCGGCACAGGACGGCTGTTCGCGGCCGTACGGCGGGCCAACTCGAACCTCGGGTTCTGGTACTCGACCGACAACGGCACCACCTGGACGGACACGGGAACGGCCAACGACGTGGCCACCGGCACGTCGGCGCTGGAGTTCTCGTTCTTCTTGGACCGCAACGGGAACCCGTCCGTCTGCTACCGCACCTACGTCAGCGGCAAGGACACGTTCAACATCAAGTACGGCGCGATGAACACATCGGTGAATGGCTTCCTCTGGTACGGCGGCTCGCCGATCACCTCGGCAGCGGTCTCTGGCGCCACCGGCACGGCCGGCGGCTCCTGGCAGGGACTCGACCACGTCACGGTCCAGAACCCGGGCTCCGGAGGGGCCGTGCTGCTGTTCGCGGTCGCCGGGGCTGGCACCGACTACGCCTCCGGCGGCGCTGTGGACGGCTGCGTAGTGTGGGCGGTCGCGATGTCAGGCGGTACGTACAGTAACAAGTCGGACACGTACTTCAACCTTGGCGGCGACTACCGGAACCTCGGTGTGAGCGGCGGCGCCGTGTGCGCCCCCGGCGTCGACTTCAAGAGCACCGGGGACGGCAAGAACACCGCAGGCCAACTGGACATCACCGTCGTCGAGCTGGCAGGTGACGGCAACTTCTACGGTAAGAACCGCTGGATCTGGAACGGGAACGGATTCACCAGCTCGTTCGACTGGATCAGTGCCGGGGGCGGCTACCCGACCAACCCGTCCGGCCAGGTGCGCCGGCAGGCCCGCATAGACGCCCAGGGGCGGCTGCTTATCCCGCAGCTCACCGGCAACGACACGATCGCGATCGTCGAGTACGACGCCTCGTACACGACCCGCACGAGCCGATACGCGCCAGCGCACCCGAAGGGCACCGTCACCTCCGCCTCGGTCACGTACGACACAAACGGCAACATCTACCTGTTCGCGGTCGGAACCGCCGACAACACGCTTGAGTTCTGCACCTACGCCCGGTCGTCCGGCACCTGGACCGCGTGGTCGGTGGTGAACGCGACCGTCTTGTCCAATGCCGCGAGCTGGGGCGTCCGGCGAGGCACCCTGGGCTCCCGGCTCGACTCGATGACCCAGACTGGGTCGAGCACCCTCACGCTGGCTAGCCAGCAGATCGTGCTCACCGGGGCGCCGTTCGCGCCCACCTGGAACGCGCCCACTAACAACAGCGCGCAGAACGTCTCGGCATCCTTGCTACTCGACTGGGTGTTCAGCGACCCGGACGTGGCCGACGCGCAGTCCGCGTACGCGCTGTCCCGGCAGATCGGGGCGGGTTCGCTGGCGTACTGGCGGGCCAGCGACTCGACGTGGCAACCGGCCGAGGTGCAGAACACGTCAGCCGTCGACCAGCTCACCCTGGCGTCCGGCTGGGCCTCGGGGTCGGACGCGAACTACACATTTCGTGTCAAGGTGTGGGACCAGAGCTCGACGGCGAGTCCGTACTCGTCCGGGCTGGTGGTCACCCCCAGCGTCCTGGTGAACCCGACGATCACGGCGCCCACCAGCAGCGGCACGGTGACCGCAGCGAGCGTGACGGTGACCTGGACGGCGACAGAGCAGACGGCGTACCACCTCCTCGTGGAGCTGAACGTCTCGGGCGTATACACCTCGATCTTCGACGACACCGGCACCACGGCCACCAGCCGCGTGGTCACGGGCCTGACCAACGGCGCGGCTTACCGAATCACCTTGACCACGCGGAACAACGAGGGCCTGCAGTCGACTGCTGCCACGTCGACGTTCACGGCGGCCTTCACCCCGCCCCCGACGCCGACGATCACCTTCCCCGCCATGAATGTGCTGTACGCGTACGTCGTCGGCGCGGCCGTCACCAACCCCGCCGGCTCACCGGCGGCGTCCTCGAACACCGTCGAGCGCCGGATCGGCACGGACGACACGACGATCGTCATCCTCACCAGCAGCCTGGGCGTCGGCGGGACGTACTACGACGCGGCCGTGTCGTCGGGCGTGAGCTACCAGTACCGCGCGACCGCCTATACCACCACCGGGGCGCTGGCCGTCGGCGCCTGGACGGTGTGAGGTCGATGACCGCGCTCGCGGCAGCCGTCGAGCGAGGTGGCGCTGGGAGGGGTGGTTGCCGGCTCCCCGCCTCGCGACGCTGCGGCAGTAGGGAGCCAGCGGCTCGTTAGCCGCGCCAGTAGCCGTAGTTCGGTTTCCGGCCATCGGCCAGCGTGCG
>NZ_BAAANY010000038.1:37452-227439 GCF_039530045.1 Fodinicola feengrottensis
AGGTAGTCGGCACGGACCTCACCCGAAGGCACCTCCCGGGACGGCTCTGAGCCAGGCTGCTCGTGTTGGCCGGTCATATTGACCGAAGGCCGTTCATCAGGTCCTGTAGCAGACGCTGGACACGGGCCGTATCCATCTCGTGTGGCGTGTACGCGATGCCCGTCGCGCTCAGCCATTGGATCTCGTGCCGGGCCTTGGCTTCCCGGGTGAGGTTCGCGTACCAGCCGGACAAAGCGCGTTCGGATTCGTTAGCGTCCCGGTGCTTGTGACTGTCGAGGAACGCGTTCCGGACGCCGCGAGGGGACAACGGGCCTCCCAGGTAGTGGCGCTGCATGGGCAGTGACCGTATGGGCGCCTCGGGTCACCGGCCGGTCCATAAAGATCCCGGCCAGGAGGGGGTACGGTTTTGCCCCCCTTGCCCAAGATCGTTTAGATCACCGGGCCGCTACTGTCGCGTACGCTTGTGAGATGTCGCAGCGCGCCTAGCCAGAGGGGCAGCAGCAATGGACGACCTAGAAGGCCTCACAGTGGGCCAGCGCATCCAGACCGTACGAGAGCGTAAAGGCAAGACCAGGGCCGTTGTCGCCGGTCTCGTCGGGCGCTCTGAAGAGTGGCTCAAAAAGATCGAGAAGGGCCGCCTACAGACCCCCCGGTTCGCCATGTTGGTGAACCTCGCCGAGGCACTGCAGGTCGACGATCTGTCGCTCCTGACCGGTACCTCGAACATTCCAATGGGCCTGGCTCAGCGGGCCTCTCATGAGGCCGTCCCGGCCATCCGGGAGGCCATCGAGGAGACCATGCTGACGGTCGCCTCCGAGCCCTGGCCCGACGCCGACGACCTGCAGCGCCGAGCCTCCGCAGCCTGGCGTCAGTGGCACGTCTCTGTCGCTCCCCGCAGTGACGTGGGGATGCCTCTTCCCGGGCTCATACGGGAGTGTCAACGTGCCGTGCGCGTCCTGGAGGGAAACGACCGCCGGAAGGCCTACCGCGCCCTGAGCGAGGTCTACGGGCTGTGCGAGCAGATCCTGGCCTGGGTCGCGGAGCCCGCCTTGCTCTGGCTGGTCGCTGACCGAGGTATCCACGCTGCCCAGCAGGCGGACGACCCGCTGGCCCTGGCTGGTGCGGCCTGGGTCCTGGGCAACGTCCAGCGGTCCGCCGGTCGCGAGGAGGAGTCCGTCCACCTGGTGGACCAGGCAGCCGAGCTGATCGAGCCGGAGCTGGACTCACGCCAGGAGTCCCGCGCGATGTGGGGCGCCCTCCAGCTGCATAACTCCATCACCTCCGCCCGGATGGGTCGCGAGGGCGACGCTCTGCGGTACCTCGACCTCGGCGGCGAGGCGGCCCGATCACTGCCGGCCGGCTACCACCACTCGTGGACGGTGTTCGGGCAGGCCAACACTGACGTGACCGCCGTGTCGGTGAACGCCGACCTCCGCAAGGGCGGCCGCGCGTTGAGCGAGGCCGAGCGGGTGGACCCGGACTCTGTCCCGTCTAACGAGCGCCGCGCCCGGCTGTGGCTGGAGATGGCCCGCTCCTACCAGCTCCGCAAGGACAAGATGGGCGCGCTCAACCTGCTCGCCAAGGCGGCCGATGTGTCCCTGGAGGCGATGCGCTGCCACCCGCTGGCCCGGGGCTTGGCCGGCGAGCTGGTGACCTCTGGCGGCCGTGTCATCGAGAAGGACGCCAGGAGCCTCGCCACCCGGCTGGGTGTGGCCGTCTGACCTACAAGGACGCCGCGATCTGAGCGCACTTCCGGCATGATCGCGCGAACCCGGGAGGCCACGGCCCTGTGACGAGCACGATGGCTGCCCCGCAGATGGCGGCGGTCTCGCCCTCTACGACGCGGTGGGCGAACCCAGCAGGCGTCTTAGGCGAGTCTCGTCGGTAAAGACGGCCGCCGCCGACCGCGTTGCTCTCTAGCCGCCGTGTCGCGCTGTAGCCGACCAGGTAGTTTGCCACCGGTCTACCAGCGCCGCATCCCTGAGGTTCGGGAGCCGGGGGCGACCTTGCCGTCGATCGTCGTCTCGCCGCTGCTGCTGACCCGCACGTCGACGAACCGGCCCCATGACGAGGTATGCACTCTCATGATGAAACGGCTGAGGTCCAGGTTGAGCGTGCCCTTGGCCTCCAGGACCATCTCCTCGAGGAGCGACCTGACGGCGGCCCCGTCCTGAGGGTCGATGTTTGTCTCCAGCACGCCCAGACGCGAGCCGCTGCCGGCGCTCTTCAGCTCGACCTCATACCTTTTCGCGACCATCGGGACCTCCCGAGCCGATCCTATGAATCTGGGATGCTCCCACCCGCGCAGCGCCAGCGCCATAGTCTGCGCCGCCCTGGCATATACACAGAGCGTCATGTAGCCTCGCGCGCGCGGGCGCGCGGCTGGGCGTTGGGGTGATCTTGAGGGCGTGTACTCGGGGCGTGTACTCGGCCGTGTACTTACCCTCGGTGACGACAAGGCCCCGTCCATATCGGACGAGGCCCTGCTGGCGGGTTTGTTTTGGTCAGTGGACGAAGCTAAGTACGACGTTGGCGATGCCGATCAGCAGCTGGCCGGCGATCGAGTCCGGGTGGGTGGCGGCGACCCAAACAACAATCGCGACGGGGATCGTGCCGAGCAGGCCGGCCCCCTTGAACCTGCCACCGGCTTTGGCAGTCGGTCGGCCCGCGCCGGCCTTCATCGGACACTCCGCGTACGTACGTAGGTGGCGACGCCGTCCAGCGAGACGGCAGCGAGGATCCCGAGGACTGCGCCGAGCATGGCGAGAATCAATTTTATAGCTCCTTTACTGGGGCGGCTGTTCGCGGCCGGCGTTTCGATGTCTCGCTCGTTCTCGGTGCGGTCTCGTTCTCGCGAGACCGCACCGAGACACCGAGACACCGAGACACCGAGACACCGAGACACCGAGACACCGAGACACCGAGACACCGAGACACCGAGACACCGAGACACCGAGACGCGCGAACTCGTCCGAGAGGCGGCCTCCGCTCTCGCTCTCGTCGCCGGTCTCGTCTCGGTGTCTCGGTGTCTCGGTGGTCTCGTCGCGACACCGTCTCGCTCGTCGTCTCGCGCGAGAGTGCGTCCTGAGCTGCGCGACCGTCATCACGAGACCCGCGGCGAGATGTCGCGGGTCTCGCTCGCGTGCGCCTCGTCGTCTCGGTGGTCTCGCGCCGCTAGCGGGGCGACGCGGAGATCGTCCTGGTCGCCTGGGTCATCCTCCAGATAGGCGTTGCCGATCTCCCAGCCAGTCTCGAGCTGGATGACGGCAACCCAGTCCTCGGCCAGCGTCCCCTCGGCGCTGTGCGCGTACGCCTGCGCCAGACGGTACATATCCAGCCATATCGGCCGCTCGTCAGGCACCCAGTCTAGGCCGAAACTCTCATCAGCAAGCCAAAAGTACAGCTCATCGAGTGCTGCGGCATCCTTATACAAACTCTCAAGGTTGTTGTTCATACTTCCCTTTCTTTGCGGGTCATCCGCGTGACCTCCCGGCGCCACCACGCTTCCATGACCTGGAGCGCTGCTTTTAGCTCGGTCGCTGGCATTTCCTCGCCAGCGCGGTGGCGGCGGAGCGTGTCGCTGGCCGCCTGGACCTCGTCGTCCATCAGGGTCCCTTCAGGTGGGCAAATGTCTGCAATTTTCGCTTGGAATGGGGCGCCGGCCGGTGGTCTCCTCCGGGCGGGCGCGGCACGAGCCGACGCCCCCGGCTAGGCGGCTTATACCCGCCGGGCCCTCCCGCCGGTCAGCTCGTGGAGGTCACCGATGAGGCCAGCGGCGAACTCTGGACGCGGGCCGTGCCGGCGCGAGCGGCGGTCTTCCACGCACCGCACACACCGCCGCCGCCAGATGCCGTCGGTGCCGACGGCCATCTCGCCGTCGTAGAAATGGCCGCTCGGGCAGGTAGCTGAGCGACCTCGAATGGCGCACGCGCCGTTGCCGCGCATCACATTTTCTCGCCGGGACAAGGGGCGCAGGTGGCGCGGGTTGACGCAGCCAATCGGGCCGCAATTGAACCGATGATCGACATCGTCGTCATTAGAAAGTTCTCCGACGAACGCTCGGAAAATGGCCCGATGCGCTGACGTGTTGATTCCGCCGATCTGCGTGATTCCATAGCCGGTCGAGGTGCGAGCCCCCAGCCAGCGCCAATGGGCGTCGTCACCGCCCGAGCGATCGCAAAATCCCCAAAGCCGCACCGCGTCGCGCATGGTGGGTGCCGGCGATATTCTTTGGTCCCGCGCCGCCATAACTTCCTCCGTGCTAATCGCTACAGAAGGTCAGCTGGCGGTCCGACCCGGTGATCCAATCACCTGATTTCAAGTAGACTGCAAAGATCCGGCTGCGTCAAGAGCATCTAGGCCGGATTCTCAGCTAAAGTTGTTAGACACCAAGGAAACTTGGAGACGTGGAGGGGTTGTGACAAGAGGGCCGCAAAGATTTATGTCAAAACAGTCCGTACTGCTGGACGAGGCGACGAAAGCCGCGTTAATGCGCGTCGCGAGCGAGCAGCAGCGCAGCGTGAGCGATGTGGTACGGCTCGCGCTGCAATCGTACATTGAGGCGCACGCCGCGACGCGAAGCCGCTAAAAGAAAAAGCCCGGCCCGGATCCCCCTCATCCGGGGCCGGGCTTTTCTGCGTCCTGGGCTCAAATCTTTTGATCTGCTTCTAGTTAGGTTCCATTGGTACCATATGTATGGTACCAATCGGATGCTGTGGTGCAAGGGAAACTCGCGCTCGATCTATAGCTCGGGCAATGGCTGCGGCGTAGAGTCGACCTCAGAAAAGACTAAAAAAATGACTGAGCGGCCCGGGCCACCACGCCCTAAGCCGCTCACCAGTAGGCCATTCCCTAGCGAAGGACCACCGGATGTCTTCGATAAGTGTACCCAGCGCGCCCGCTTCCGCACCATCCTCAGCGGAGATCAAGATCCCAGTCGGAGATCAAAAGATCAGCGTCCATTTCGCGCCGCCGGAGTCCGGCTGGGCCAAGATCCCCAATGAACTGCTGCGCGACAGCCGGATCTCGGGACTCAGCATCGCCGTCATGGCTTTTGTGTTGTCGCATCCGGCAACCTGGACGTGGTCGGCCGACCAGATCGCCCGGCACCGCACGGAGGGCCGCAACGCCGTACGGAAAGCGGTCGCGCAGCTGGAGCAGTTTGGCTACACAAGGAAGATCCGAACGGCCGGGCGGGGTGGGCAGTGGACCTCCAGCCGTGAGTGGCACTGGCCTCCGCTGCAGCTGGAGGATGAATCATCAAATGATGATCTGGAACCGACGCCCGAGATCCGGTCGTCGGCCGCACCTGCAGCTATACCGGCCCAGCAGGTGTTTCCCCAGGTCGCACCGACGACCGAAAATGGGGCGTCGGTTAACGGGGCGTCGGCGGACCGGGCGTCGGCGAATGGGGCGTTAAAAGCGAAAACCAATCCCGAAGACTGTGAGAAGACTGTCGAGGAAGACTGTCGCTCGCTTGCGACGCGAGCAACCGCCAGCGACGACCCCGACCGGGTCGGCCAGGACTCCCCGGTGGCCCCCACCACTCCTGGTCGGGATCAAAAGATCGACTGGCGAGGGGAGCTGGAGCACCTGGACCCGTACGACAACCCCGTCCTGGCAGCAAACGCCGTCCTGGCCCACTACGTCCAGGGCCTGGACGAGCGCGGAAAGAAGATCTCCGAGCGAGACCAACTGGGGATCTGGTCGGTCATCGCCAAGGAGCTTGAGGCGCCGGGGAGGGGCCGTACATACCTGGACGTGGCCTGGGAGCTGGTTGACGCCCATGACCGAGAGGTCCTGCCGAGGCTCAATGCCCACGGCAGCCCTAAGGCGTACGCCACCTTCATCATCAGGTACCGGTCGGAGCGCGCCCAGGAGCGGCGAGAGGCCGCTGAGAGCCACCAGGACGCTCCAGTCCCGACTCCGGTCGTCTCGGTCGAGGACTTAGACCTGGTGCTGCCCACGACGGCCTCAGAGGCGGCGCCAGCCACCGAGTCACCAGTCACCCAGTCTCGGGACCTGGCCCTCCTGAGGGGGATCCTGATGGCCCGCGACCCCGAGACCAAGCGGGAGCTGGAGGAGGAGCTGGCCGCGCTGCAGGCGTCAGCCGCCTAGCTCTCTTGGTTCGCGGGCGGGACGTTGGACGCGATCATCTGGAGGTAGCTGATGTCGTGGGGGTCGCCCAGCTCCGGGACGCTGCCCGAGCGGCGGTAGTCGGCTAGCTCGCCGCCAAGCTTGGCCAGTAGCTTCATGATCTCGTCCACGACTGTATCGATCTGAGGCGTGCCCCACGCTTTATCGAACGCGGCAGCTGCTTGGTCGTAGCCCGCTATGACGTGATGGATCAGGATCGGCTCGTCGATCGCGGGCGGCTTGATCATGACGATCTCCCTCAGGTGAGTCCATGCTTGCGTGGTGTCTGGCTCAGTTTCTAAGGACCGGCCACGGCTCCAGTTGAGCCACGACCGCAGAGACACGTCTAGAGCTGCCAGTGCCTGGCCGATCGCCTCAGCCGCCGCGAGTGCTGCCTGTTTGCGAGCCAGTAGCTCGGTGTGCCCACGGCCGGTCTCGGCCAGCCGCTCGGCGTGCTGGCGTCCTTTGCGGGAAACGTAGAGCGCGACGCCGGTGGAAATGAGTCCATTGAGGAGCGCACCGGCTCCTGCCCCTATAAGCGGCGGGATGACGACGCTCCAGTCCACGGGTCAGCTCACCTCCTGATTCGGGCTGATGGCCGCCGAGATCTCCGTCGCGATCAGGTCTACGTCCGCCGCCTCGCAGGTGCCGTCCTGGCGCCAGTCGTAGATCGAGCTGCCGAGCCTCAGCATGACCCGCTGTACGGTCTCGACCCTCGTCCTCTTGGCAGCAGGGGTCGACCGCTTGATGACGGGTATGGCCGCCTGACATGCCTTCGTCGTGGCCCGTACGCGATTGACGAGGTTCTGGTCGGCGATCGCTGGGAGCTTGAGGAACTGGACGCGCTCGAATTCGTCGAGCATCGACCCGATGGTCGCCGGGGCTCCCGCATCGATCGGGTCGCTCTCGACCGTGTTGGCCAGGTAGTCGAGCAGACCGGCCAGCGACTCATGGACGGACTCTGCGGCAGCGAGGGCAGCCTGCTTGCGGGCCAGCTCCTCGGCGTGCTCCTGCCCCCTCTTCGAGACATACAACGCGACGCAGGTCGCGATCAGCCCGTTGAGCACCACGCCCGTCAGGGTCCCGACGATCGGCGGCGTCTTGTCGAGTACTGCGACGAAGCTGTCCCACCAGTTCATGCCAGCGGAGCGTAGAGCCTCTCGGACCGCCGCTGAATGAGCCGAACGTACGCCTCCCACCGTGGCTCGCGGGCGGCTATGCTGGAGACGAACTGACGTCAGGCGGGTGCATCAGCCCAGCTCAGTACCGGCCCTCTCATTCCCACTTGAAAAAACGGGCGGCGGCGGAGATCGAGACCACGGCCCAAAAAAGCAACACTAGCCACGACTGCAATGGCACCGTGCCACCGGTCAAAGCCGCCCGCATCCCGGTAGTCAGCGCGTCCAGGGGGAGCAGTCCAAGAATGCCAGCCGCGAAAGACGGTACGGCGGTCACGACGCCGCCGACGGCCAGCATCAACAAATAGACGAGGTTGGCGGCGGCGAGAGTTGCCTCGGCGCGGAGGGTGCCGGCCATCCACAGGCCAAGTCCGGAAAACGCGGCCGTACCCACGACAGCGAGCCCGAGCGCCGGCAAAATTCCGGCAGCTGATGGATGCCAGCCGGCCAACAAACCGACGACGGCCAGTACGGCGACTTGCAAAACAATGACGGCGATGACTCCCACGGTTTTGGCGACCATCAGGCCCCAGCGCGGCAATGCGGAGGCGCCGAGCCGTTTGAGTACGCCATAAGAACGCTCAAAACCAGTGGCGATCGCCTGGCCGGTAAAAGCGGTCGACATCACCGCGAGGCCCATCACACCGGGCACCACAAAGCCCATGCGATCGGCGGTCGGCAGGCGTACGACAGATGTCAGCCCGATGCCAAGCAGCACCAGAATCGGAATGACCAGTGTCAGCAACAGAGACTCGCCGCGGCGGAGCGTGAGCTTGAGCTCCATCGCCGACTGGGCCAGCAAAATTCGGGACATCGGCGCGCGTCCCGGCGCCGGCGCGAAAGTGCTCACGTCCGCAGCTCCCGTCCGGTGAGCTCAAGGAAAACGTCTTCGAGCGTACGTTTGGCTGTGCGAAGGTCGCCCAGCAGAACGTCATTCCCGGCGCCCCAGGCGGTGACAGCGGCCAGCACCTGCGGCGTCAGGTCGCCGGACACGACGTACTCGCCAGGGCGCGGCTCCAGAGCGGCCAGGCCTTCCGGTAAGACAGCCTGCAGGGGAGCCAGCGGGAGGTGCGCTCGGGCGGTGAAGGACAACCGCTCGCAGCTGCTGGTCAGGTGGCCAGGCGTGTCGTCGGCGAGGACCTTGCCGCTGTCGATGATCGTCACCCGGTCCGCCAGCCGCTCGGCCTCGTCCATCAGGTGGGTCGTGAGGACGACCGTGACGCCGTCCTTACGCAGTTCGTCGACGAGGTCCCAGGTCGCGTGCCGGGCCTGCGGGTCCATGCCGGCCGTCGGCTCGTCGAGGAACACCAGGTCAGGGCGGCCGACGACAGCCATCGCGAGGCTGAGGCGCTGCTTCTCGCCGCCAGACAGCCGCCGGTACGGAGTGTTCGCGACCTTCGCCAGGCCGAGCCGCTCGGTGAGCATCGCGGTGTCCAGTGGACGCGCCGCGTACGCGGCGATCAAGCGCAACATCTCTGCTGCCCGGGCGCCCGGGTAGACCCCGCCGGCCTGCAGCATCACGCCGATCCGGGGCATCAGCTGGTCGTGTTCGCCGACCGGGTCCAGGCCGAGGACGCGGGCCGAGCCACCGCTGGCCCGCCGGTAGCCCTCGCAGACCTCGATCGTGGACGTTTTGCCTGCTCCGTTGGGCCCCAGCAGGGCATGCACGGAGCCGCTTCGGACCGTAAAGGAGAGACCGTCCACCGCCGTGACTGGCCCATAACGCACGAACAAGTCCTGCAGCACTACCGCGGGTTCGTCGGCTCGCACAGCTTTACTCTACGCGCTGTAGAACTAGATGCGTGACCGGCATCGGGAGCCTCCTGGGCAAGGAGTGATGCGTGCCACCGTACGACCGGGCCTTCTTAGGGTTGGCTCACATCGAGCGAATTACGTAACATAGGTGTTGTGAAAAACGACAGCGACGAGTCGGGGCGCCTGAGCGTGCCCGCGACGACTGCTGTCAACAGTAAGGTCCTCGACGAACTGGTCGCGGGCGGGATGGCCGAACAGCGGACTCGCGACCGGGTCGTGCAATTGCTGTTGGAGCACGGCCCGCAGACCGCCGCCCAGCTCGCGCAGCAGCTCAGCGTGGTTCCGGCGGCGATCCGCCGGCACTTGGAGACGCTGCTGGCCGAGGACCGGATCCGCCGCTCGGAGAAGCCGATGGTGGGCCAGCGCGGTCGCGGCCGGCCGGCCCAGCTGTTCGAACTCACCGAGACCGGCCGGGCGCCGTTCCCGCACGCGTACGACGACCTTGCCGCCGTCGCGCTGCGGCATCTGTCGACGTATGCGGGCTCCGAGGCCATCCAGGCGCTCGCCGCCGAGCGGGTGGCTGGGCTGGAGCGCCGCTGCCGCGAGGTGGTGGACGCCGCCGGCGACGATCCGGCCGCTCGTACGGAGGCCCTGGCCAGCGCGTTGACCGCGGAGGGTTACGCTGCGACGGCCTCGATGATCGCGTCCGGCGGGATGATCTGCCAGCACCACTGCCCGGTGGCTCATGTCGCCGCCGAGTTCCCGCAGCTGTGCGAGGCCGAGACCGCCGTCATCAGCCGGCTGATCGGCAGCCACGTGCAGCGGCTGGCCACCATCGCACACGGTGACGGGGTCTGCACCACGCACATCCCGTCCCAGCCCAAGAATATCGAAATCGCACCAACAACCACCCGTTCCGGGAGGACGCACGCATGACCACCACGCCCGAAGTTAGGCCGATCAGCCAGGACGAGCACATCGAGGCGCTCAGCCGTTATGGCTACGGTTGGGCCGACAGCGACACGGCGGGGTCCGTCGCCCGACGCGGCCTGAACGAGGATGTCGTACGTGACATCTCGGCCAAGAAGAGCGAGCCCGAGTGGATGCTCAAGCGCCGGCTCAAGGCGCTGAAGCTGTTCGAGCGCAAGCCGATGCCGCACTGGGGCGCGTCGCTGACCGGCATCGACTTCGACAACATCAAATATTTCGTACGCTCGACCGAAAAGCAGGCGACCACCTGGGACGAGCTGCCGGACGACATCAAGAACACGTACGACCGGCTGGGCATCCCGGAGGCGGAGAAGCAGCGGCTGGTCTCGGGTGTCGCCGCGCAGTACGAGTCCGAGGTCGTCTACCACAAGATTCGTGAGGATCTTGAGGCGATGGGCGTCATTTTCCTCGACACCGACAGCGGCCTGCGCGAGCACCCAGAGCTGTTCGAGGAGTATTTCGGCTCGGTGATTCCCAGCGGTGACAACAAGTTCTCCGCGCTGAACACCGCGGTGTGGTCCGGCGGCTCGTTCATCTACGTGCCCAAGGGTGTGCACGTCGACATCCCGCTGCAGGCGTATTTCCGGATCAACACCGAAAACATGGGCCAGTTCGAGCGGACCCTGATCATCGTCGACGAGGATGCCTACATCCACTACGTCGAGGGTTGCACCGCGCCGATCTACAAGTCCGACTCGCTGCACTCCGCGGTGGTTGAGATCGTCGTGAAAAAGGGTGCGCGCTGCCGTTACACGACCATCCAGAACTGGTCTAACAACGTTTACAACCTGGTCACCAAGCGGGCCGTGGCGCACGAGGGTGCGACCATGGAATGGATCGACGGCAACATCGGTTCCAAGGTGACGATGAAATACCCGTCCGTCTACATGGTCGGCGAGCACGCCAAGGGTGAGGTTCTGTCGGTCGCTTTTGCAGGCGAGGGCCAGCATCAGGATGCCGGTGCCAAGATGGTGCACGCGGCGCCGCACACTTCTTCCACGATCGTCTCGAAATCGGTGGCGCGTGGCGGCGGGCGTACGTCGTACCGCGGGCTGATCCAGGTGCTGGAAGGCGCTTCGCAGTCCAAGAGCACGGTCAAATGTGACGCGCTTCTGGTCGATGCGATCAGCCGCTCAGACACTTACCCGTACAACGACATTCGCGAAGACGACGTGTCGATGGGCCACGAGGCGACCGTTTCCAAGGTCAGCGAGGACCAGCTTTTCTACCTGATGTCCCGCGGCATGAACGAGGACGAGGCGATGGCGATGATCGTCCGCGGTTTCGTCGAGCCGATCGCCCGCGAGCTGCCGATGGAATACGCGCTGGAGCTCAACCGGCTGATCGAGCTGCAGATGGAAGGCGCAGTCGGCTGACCGCTGGCTTGCTGATCTAGTTTTCAAAGAGGAGAACCGGAAACACATGACGACGACCACCGCCGATGCGCGCTCTCAGCCGGGCGCCGGCGCCCCACCGGCCACCCGGTCCGCGGCCCTCACGTCGTATGACGTGGCGGATTTTTCGGTGCCGACCATGCGCGACGAGGACTGGCGGTTCACTCCGCTGAGCCGCCTCGCCGGCCTGCATGACGGCTCGTTCGTGGCCAGCGGGACGCCGGTCAAGCGGTCGGTCGCGGAGCTGCCTTCGGGCGTACGCATCGAGAACGTCGGCCGCGACGACAAGCGCATCGGCACCGCTTTGGTGCCGTTCGACCGGATCAGCGCTCAGGCGTACACCTCCTTCACCGAGGCTTTTGTTCTGTCGGTGGACAAAGACATCCAGGTCGAGACACCAGTGGTGGTCGACGTGGGTGGCGGCGATCTTGACGGAGCGTCGTTCGCGCACACCGTCGTCGACATCGGCGCCGGCTCCGAGGTCACCGTGGTCCTTGACCACACCGGTCCGGCCGTGCTGGCCGACAACGTCGAGGTGCTGGTCGGGGACAACGCGAAACTGATCCTGGTCAGCGTGCAGGACTTCGACTCCGGTTCGGTGCACCTGCAGCACCAGCGGCTCAAGCTCGGCCGGGACGCCCGCATCACGCACATCTCGGTCAGCCTCGGCGGCGATGTGGTACGACAGTTCACCACTGTCGACTACACCGGTCGCGGCGGCGACGCGCAGGCTCTGGGCATCTACTTCGCCGACGGCGGCCAGCACCTGGAACACCGCCAACTGGTCGACCACTCGGTGCCGGACTGCCGGTCCAACGTGGTCTACCGCGGTGCCCTGCAAGGAAAAGACGCGCACACGGTGTGGATCGGTGATGTCCTGATCCGGCCCGAGGCGACCGGCACGGACACGTACGAGATCAACCGGAACCTGGTGCTGACCGAGGGCGCCCGCGCGGATTCGGTGCCCAACCTGGAAATCCAGACCGGTGAGGTCGTCGGCGCCGGTCATGCGAGCGCGACCGGTCGATTTGACGACGAACAGCTTTTCTATCTGATGTCTCGCGGCATTACCGCTGAGAACGCCCGCCGCCTGGTCGTGCGGGGATTCTTCGCCGAGCTGATTGGCCGCATTCCGGTGGAAGAGCTTCGCGATCGGATCACCGCCACGGTGGAAGCGCGGCTCGCAGAGGCGGGCGCCTAAATGGCCAATGATTTCGTACGTGCCTGCGCGGTCGGCGAAGTGCCGGCCGGCGAGGCCATCGGCGTTCAGGTCAACGGCGAGCCGGTGGCGGTCGTGCACACCGAGGACGATCAGTTTTTCGCGATCCGCGATGTGTGTTCGCACGCCGAAGTTCCGTTGTCCGAAGGCGATGTCGAAGGCTGCACCATCGAGTGCTGGCTGCATGGCTCGCAGTTCGACCTGCGGACCGGAAAACCGACCGGCCTGCCGGCCACCGAAGCCGTACCCACCTATGAAACCCGCATTTCGGACGGCGACGTTTACGTTGCCGTACAGACAGCAACTCAGGAGCCCGTGAAGTGAGCACTCTGGAAATCCGTGATCTGCACGTCAGCGTCGCCATCGCCGACGGCGAGGAGAAACAGATCCTGCGCGGCGTCGACCTGACGGTGAAAGCGGGCGAAACCCACGCGATCATGGGGCCGAACGGCTCCGGCAAGTCGACACTGGCGTATTCCATCGCTGGCCACCCGAAATACCGGATCACGTCCGGCTCGGTCACTCTCGACGGCGAAGACCTGCTGTCGATGACCGTCGACGAGCGCGCTCGCGCCGGCATGTTCCTCGCGATGCAGTATCCCGTCGAGGTTCCAGGGGTCAGCGTCTCGAACTTCCTGCGTACGGCCGCGACCGCCGTTCGCGGCGAGGCGCCGAAGCTGCGTACCTGGATCAAGGAAGTCAAGGAAGCGATGGAGCGGCTTGAGGTCGACTCCGCTTTCGCTGAGCGCAACGTGAACGAGGGCTTCTCCGGTGGCGAGAAGAAGCGCCACGAGATCCTTCAGCTTGAGCTGCTCAAGCCGAAGATCGCGATCCTCGACGAAACCGACTCGGGCCTGGACATCGACGCGCTGCGAGTGGTCAGCGACGGCGTCAACCGGGTCTCCGAGACCGGCGAAGTCGGCGTGCTGTTGATCACCCACTACACGCGCATTCTGCGGTATGTGAAGCCGGACTTCGTGCATGTCTTCGTCGGTGGCAAAATCGTCGAAGAAGGCGGCTCGGAGCTGGCCGACCGGCTGGAGTCCGAGGGGTACGTGCGATACACCAAGGCGGCGGTCTGATGGGCGCGCCGGCTCCGGAACTGACGCTGGACGTAGAGCGGATCCGAGCCGATTTTCCCATTCTGCAGCGCACTGTCCGGGACGGCCACCAGCTGGTCTATCTGGATTCGGGTGCCACGTCGCAGAAACCCGTGCAGGTGCTGGACGCTGAGCGCTCGTACTATCTGCGGCACAACGCGGCCGTGCATCGCGGAGCCCACCAGCTCGCCGAGGAAGCGACCGATCTTTACGAGGGTGCGCGGGCGAAAATCGCCGCCTTCATCGGCGCGCGGGACAACGAGGTGGTGTTCACCAAGAACGCGACCGAGGGCCTGAACCTGGTCGCGTACTCGATGAGCAACGCGGCCACGTCCGGGCCGGAGGCGGCTCGGTTTGTGGTGGGTCCCGGCGACGAGATCGTCGTCACCGAGATGGAGCACCACGCGAATCTGGTGCCCTGGCAGCAACTCTGTCAGCGGACCGGCGCCACCCTGCGCTGGTTTGGGCTGACCGACGAGGGTCGGCTGGATCTGTCCGATGTGGACAGTGTGATCACCGAGCGGACCAAGCTGGTCGCGCTGGTGCATCAGTCCAATGTGCTCGGTACGGTCAATCCGGTCGCCGAAATCGCTGCGAAGGCCCACAAAGTCGGCGCCCTGGTAGTGCTGGACGCTTGCCAGTCGGTGCCGCACATGCCGTTTGATGTGGTCGAGTCCGGCGCGGACTTTGTCGCCTTCTCCGGCCACAAAATGCTCGGCCCGACCGGTGTTGGTGTGCTCTGGGGCCGATACGACCTACTCGCCGCGATGCCGCCGTTCCTGACCGGCGGCTCGATGATCGAGGTCGTACGCATGGAGGGCACGACTTTTGCCGCGCCACCGCAGCGTTTTGAGGCCGGTGTGCCGAACATCGCCCAGGTGATCGGGCTCGGTGCCGCGGTCGACTACCTGACCGAGGTCGGCATGGCCAATGTCGCCGAACACGAGAAGCAGCTCACCGCGTACGCACTGGACGCGGTGGAGTCGCTGCCCGGCGTACGTGTCATCGGCCCTCCCACGAATGTGGCCCGCGGCGGCGCGGTTTCCTTCGTAGTGGACGGCATCCACCCGCACGATGTTGGGCAGGTGCTGGACGACCAGGGCGTTGAGGTCCGGGTTGGGCACCATTGCGCTTGGCCCATTGTCCGCCGCTTCAACATTCCAGCGACCACCCGCGCGACGTTCTACCTCTACAACTCGACAGAGGACATCGACGCGCTGGTGGCGGGAATAGAACGCGCCCAGAGGTTCTTCAAGCCATGAAGATGGAATCGCTCTACCAGGAAATCATCCTGGACCACTACAAGCACCCGCACGGGCGGGGGCTCAAAGACCCGTATTCGGGCGAGGCGCACCACGTCAACCCGACCTGCGGCGACGAGCTGACCGTGCGGGTGCAGCTGTCCGCGGATGGCTCGGTGGTCGAGGAACTTTCGTACGAGGGACAGGGTTGTTCGATCAGCCAGGCCTCGGCATCGGTGCTGCACGACCTGGTCGCCGGCCAGCCGGTGATGGACGCGATGGCAGTCGGTGACGAGTTCCAGCGGATGATCGGTGGCCGCGGCACGGTCGAGCCGGATGAGGAAGTGCTTGGCGACGGCGTCGCTTTTGCCGGCGTCGCGAAATATCCGGCTCGGGTGAAATGCGCGCTGCTGGGGTGGATGGCATTCAAGGACGCGACCGCGCGGGCTGTGGCGGGCGCCGACGCGTCGACTTCGACGGAGGCAACACGATGAGCGACGAGACCACAACGCCGACCGCCGAGCGGACCAAGGCGGAACTTGACGACGTAGAAGAGGCGCTTAAAGACGTCGTCGACCCAGAACTTGGCATCAACGTCGTCGATCTTGGCCTGATCTACGGGATCCACGTCGATGATGAGAACATCGCCACGGTTGACATGACGCTGACCTCGGCAGCCTGCCCGCTGACCGACGTGATTGAGGACCAGGTCCGCGAGGCGCTGGTTTCCGGGCCAACCGGGCTGGTGAACGACTTCCGGATCAACTGGGTCTGGATGCCGCCGTGGGGCCCGGACAAGATCACCGACGACGGCCGCGACCAGCTCCGCGCTCTTGGCTTCAACGTCTAGAGAAGTCCCGCACAGCTCCCATTGGGGAGCCTTTGTGGCAACGGCTCAGGACGGTCGGATCGTTGGCGTAGAGCCACATCCGGTCGATCCTGAGCCGTCTCCGCTTATCGGCAATGTCGTCGACGCGCATCGGCATCGGTCGCGGATCAAGCAGCCGTACGTTCGCGCCGGCTGGCTTAGCGCCGGTCCTGGTCCGGATTCTCGGCGAGGATCTGACTCGTACGTTCCCGTCAGTTGGTCCAAAGCTCTGGATCTGCTCGCCGGTGAGCTGTCTCGGGTAAAGGAGTCTTACGGAAATCGCGCGATTTTTGGCGGCTCGTACGGGTGGGGGAGCGCCGGCCGGTTTCACCACGCGCAGTCGCAAGTGCACCGGTTCCTGAATTCGATCGGTGGCTACACCCGATCCGTCAACAACTACAGCAATGCCGCGTCCGAGGTCACCTTGCCGCGGATTCTTGGCCCGGCTGGTGGACATCAGGTTTTCCGGCAGGGCATGTCGTGGAAGACGATCGCCGCCAACACCGACTTGATAGTGGCCTTCGGTGGCGTACGGCGGAGCAATCTGGCGGTCGCGCCCGGCGGACTTTCCGAGCACCGGATCGGTTCCGAGCTTTCCGCGCTGCATAACGTGGAGGTGGTGTCTATCAGTCCGCTGGCTGACGATGCGGCTTCGGAGCTGAATGCGCGGTGGGTGCCCACCATTCCCGGCACCGATGTGGCGATCATGCTCGCGATGACCTGGGTCCTGGTGACTGAGGGGCTGGCCGATCGGTCCTTTGTGGACAGGTATGTGGCTGGCGCTGACATGGTCGAAAAATACCTCACCGGCGGGGTCGCCAAGACGCCTGAATGGGCAGCTGAGTTGTCCGGCGTACCGGCCGATGAGATCCGGACTTTGGCTCGGCGGATGGCTTCTTGTCGGACGTTGGTGACGACAAGCTGGTCGTTGCAGCGCATTCAGTACGGCGAGCAGAGCCTGTGGGCGGGCCTGACGTTGGCCGCATACCTGGGGCAGATCGGCCTGCCGGGCCGTGGTTTCGGGCACGGGTACGGCTCGATCGGTGACGCCGGCAAGCCTTTGTCCGGCCCGCTGCCGACGCTGCGGCAAGGTCGAAACGAGGTTTCCGATTTCATCCCGTGTGCGCGCATCGTCGACATGTTGGAGCGGCCCGGCGAATCGGGCGACTTCAACGGGCATCGACTGTCCTATCCGGACACTCGGTTGATTTACTGGGTTGGTGGTAATCCCTTTCACCATCACCAGGACTTGCAGCGGCTGACTCGCGCGTTGGCCAAACCCGACACGATCGTTGTGCATGAGCCGTTCTGGACTGGGATGGCGAAACATGCGGACATCGTGCTGCCGGCGACTCTGACGATCGAACGAGACGACATGGGCGCCGGTAGGGGGGACCCGTACCTGATCGCGATGAAGCAGGTCGTGCCTCCGGTCGGCCAGGCCCGCGACGACTACGACATCTTTGGTGACCTGGCCTCGCGCTTGGGCGTATATCAGGAGTTCACCGAGCGCCGAGACTCAGCAGCCTGGTTGCGAAAGCTTTATGGCAACTGGCAGCAGTCCTGGAGAAGACGCGGTCACGAGGTGCCGGACTTCGACGTTTTTTGGGAGACTGGCAACATTCGGCTGCCGGGTCTGCGCGAGCCCGATCCACCACTCGCTGATTTTGTGGCCGATCCAGACAAGCATCCGCTGAACACGCCGAGCGGCCGGATTGAGATCTTCTCCGAGACGGTCGCTGGGTTTGGCTATGCCGACTGCCCTGGACACGCCGCTTGGCTGGAGCCCGAGGAATGGCTCGGTTCTGAACTGGCCCAGCGCTTTCCGTTGCATCTCATCGCGAATCAGCCCGCTCGGAAGCTGCACAGTCAGCTGGACATGGGCGCTCACAGCATGGCCGGTAAGACTCACGGGCGTGAGCGCGTACGCGTGCATCCGACGGACTGTGCGTCTCGCGGACTCTCCGACGGTGACGTCGTACGCATCTTCAACGACCGGGGTAGCTGCCTGGCCGCCGTCGAGTCCACTGTGGACGTACGCGTCGGAGTCGTGCAGCTTTCCACCGGAGCCTGGTACGACCCGTCCCGCCCGGACATCGCCACCTGCATCCATGGCAACCCGAACGTTCTCACCACCGACCGCGGCACGTCGTCGCTCGCCCAGGGCTGCACCGGCCAACACGCTCTTGTCGAAATCTCCCGCTACACCGGTGAACTTCCAGCGGTCGCCGCCTTCGATCCGCCGTCCTTTGCCGGGTGCGTCGCGGAACGACGTTCGTAGGGCGTAAAACCAGAGGACAACAAGACGACGGCGGACAGGATCGCCATGCCCGCGACGAAAAGCCAACCGCGATGGAAGGCATTGATCGCGGCGATGGGCTCGGCGGCCGCTGGGTTGCCGACGATGCTGACGAATGCGGCCGCGCCGAACGCGCTGCCCATCTGTTGGAACATCGAGGAAATGCCCACCGCGGTGGAGATCCTGGCTGGGTCGACGACGCTGAGGGCCACCGAGACGAACGACGGGATGGTCATCCCGACGCCCATACCGGTCAGCAGTTGAGCCGGCAGCAGTTCGCTGACGTAGGCCGGTGTCGGCCCGATTCGCCCGGTCAGCCAGACGGCCCCGGCGGCCATCAACAGACCGCCAATGGCTCCGACCCGGTGTGGGCCGAGCCGTGGTCCGAGCAGGCGAGAGGACGGGATTGCGACACAGGCGGCCATGATCGGGCCGGGGCTCAACTGGAGGCCGGTGGCGAGGATGGACTGATGCCAGTGCAGGGGCAGGAACTGCGCTCCGGCCAGGATGCCGGCTGCGAAACTTACCGAGAAGAGCAGCGCGGAACTGACCGCGAACAGGAAGGTGCGCCGGCGGAGCAGGCCGATTTCCAAGGCAGGGGACCGATGCCGTAACGACCTGCCGACCACCGCGAGCAGGATCGCGGCGGCGATCGCGGCGGTGATCAGCGTGGTCGGAAGGCTCCACTGACCGAACTTGTCGATGGTGAGGGTCAGCGCGGTGACGCCGACAATCAACCCGGCGGTGCCCCAGAGATCAGGCAGCTGCCACTCGCGCCGGTCGCGGCTTTCCCGTAGCCGCAGCGATCCGAGGATCAGCGATGCCATTCCGAGCGGAAGGTTGACCAGGAAGATCCAGCGCCAGTCGAACTGGACGAGCACCGCACCCAGCAGCGGCCCACTGGCGGCCCCGGCGCCCCCAACCGCCGCCCACGCACCGAAAACCGCGGCCCGGCGCTGCGGCGGGAACTCAGGCAGGACCACGGCGAGCGCTGCCGGGGTGAACAAGGCCGCGCCAGCGGCTTGGAGGATCCGGGCGGCAATCAGCATCGCGGGCGAGATCGCGATCGCGCAGGCCGCCGAGGCCGCCACGAAAAGTCCCAAGCCGAGCAGGAACATCCTTTTCCGCCCGATGGCATCGGAAATCCGGCCGGAAGGGACCAGCAGAGCGGCGAAGACGATGGCGTACGCGGTGAAGATCCAGGACAAGTCGGCAAGTCCGGAGCCTGGAAAGTCCTTTTGGATCGCCGAGAACGCGAGATTGACGATGAACGTGTCCAGGAGGGACGCGTAGATGGCGACGGAGACGATCGCGAAGGAGAACCACCCGCGCCGGGACGTGGCAGGTGGGCCAGTGAGTAGCGTCATGCGACCGACTGTACGGGTCGTGAGTCGCTTGATGCAACTGACTGGGATAGGGTGGCGTTATGTTGGGGCGTACGTACGAGGGTCAGCGCTGCTCGATCTCACGGTCGTTGGAGGTGGTCGGGGAGCGATGGTCGCTGTTGATCCTGCGTGACGTGTTGCTCGGAATCAGCCGATTCGACGACCTGCAAAAGAGCCTCGGCATCACTCGGAGCGTGCTGTCCACCCGGCTTGAGCACCTGGTCGAGGAGGGCGTGGTCGCGCGCCACCGCTACCAACGCCGTCCGGACCGGTACGAATACGTGTCCACTCCGAAAGGCCTTGAACTTTGGCCTGTCCTCATGCATTTGCTCGACTGGGGTGACCGGCACTATCCGCAGGCCGACGGCCCGCCGAGGGTCATCGCGCATGTCGACTGCGGCGGCCGGATGAACAGCGATCTGTGCTGCGACCGCTGCGGTGAGCGGCTCGCCCCGGCGAACACCGAGAACGGTTCACCGAAGTCACCGAGTCGCCGGTGACCCTCAGTGTGGGAAGACGCAGGCCTCGCAGCTGGCCCAGAAGGTGCACTGGAGTCGGGTGGGTGGTGGGGGAAAGCGCGGGTCGTCGATGAGTTTCATCGTCGGAATCCGGTCCGCGATGCGAATGTCGAGATCGAATTCGTCAGCGCCGCGGGTTTCGTCGGTTGTCATGATTTCCTTCCGGCTGGGCGAGCTGGCATCTCGTCCAGAGTGAGACCGGAACGCCCTGGCCGGAAGGGGCGGTCATCGGGAAAAACCGGGAAATGCTCCCGACTTAAAATTGGTCTTGACCTGGCCAGCTAGCGAGCGTCCTCATTGATCATGTCGGCGCATTTCTCGCCAATCATCATCGTGGTGATGCACGGGTTGACCGCGACCAGAAACGGCATGGCCGAGCCGTCCGCCACCCGCAGTCCGGTCACGCCTTTCACCCGGAGCCGACTGTCCAGCGGGCCACCCATCGGGACGGTCGCGGAGGGGTGATAGACGGTGTTGTGGGTTTTCCTGATGTAGTCGGCGATCTCGTCGTCGGTCTGGGCGTCCGCGCCGGGCGCGAGCTCGTCGCCGGCCCAGCCGGCCATTGCCGGTTGCGCGACGATTTCACGAGCGAGCCGGATCCCGTACGTCATCACCCGCAGGTCGTGTGGATCGCTGAAATAGCGCGGATCCACCCGTGGCTTGTCGCGGAAGTCACGCGTACGCAGGCGTACTGTCCCGGTCGAACGACTGCGGGTGACGTTCGGGGTCAGGCAGAACCCGTTCTCGGTGGTCGGATATCCGTGCCGGAGCGTGTTCATGTCGAAAGGCACCGAGCCGTAGTGGAACATCAGGTCCGGCCGGTCGAGCCCCTCCTCGGTGGTGGTGAAGATGCCGATTTCCCACCATTGGGTGGATTCGGTCACCATCGGCCGCTTCGCGTTCCACTGCACCACGCCCTCGGGATGATCCTGCAGGGTGGAGCCGACGCCTGGGGAGTCGACCAGCACCTCGACGCCAACCTCGCGAAGGTGGTCGGCCGGGCCGATGCCGGACAGCATGAGGATTTTCGGGGTATCGATCGCGCCGGCGGACAGAATGACTTCTCGGCGCGCGGTTACCGAAACGCCGTGTACGAGATCTTCAGCCAGGTATTCGGCGCCGATCGCGCGGGTTCCATCAAAAAGCAACCGCTTGACGCGCGCGCCCGTACGAACGTCCAGATTGGACCGCCGGCCGATGATCGGGTGCAGGTACGACACGGAGGCGGATGCGCGGGTGCCGTTGTCTTGGGCGTTGATCTGAAACCAGTTGGCGCCATGGGTGACCGTACACCCGGTGTTGAAGGCCGTGGTGGGAATGCCGGCCTGCGCGCAGGCTGCCAGCAGTGCCACGCCACATGGATCGTGCGGCGGGACGCTGCGGATCCGTACTGGCCCGGAGCGTCCGTGGTGGTCGCCGGGATCGGCATTGTTCTCCAATCGCTGGTAGAGCGGGAAAATGTCCTTGGCGCTCCACCCGTGGGCGCCCAGAGCCGCCCATTCGTCCAGATCTTCGGCCGGTGCCCAGAAGGCGATGCACGAGTTGTGTGACGAACAGCCGCCGAGCACCCGGGCCCGGGCGTGCCGAAGAAACGAGTTTCCGGACTTCTGTGGTTCGACCGGATAGTCCCAGTCGTAGCCGGACTCCAGGAGCGCCATCCATTTCGTCAGCTCCAAGACGGCCGGATCGTCCACATCGGACGGTCCAGCCTCCAGCAGGCAGACCGTTACGTCCGGATTCTCCGACAACCGAGCCGCCACGACCGCTCCGGCGGTGCCGCCACCGACCACCACATAGTCGTATGACGTCATGAAACAGCCTCTCCTTCGGTTGCCTTCACGGCGGCGTGATCGGCCAGGATCCCGACTCGAGAGCGCTGGACGAACCAGTAGTATGCGAAGCCGCCGCCGGCGAGGACGACCACGAAAAGCACCGAACTCCACTGCAGATACCAGTGAAATGGCGGAGTGGCGTTGTAGATGTCCTTGCGTGGCCAGGCAAGATTGACGCTCATGCCGATGCCCCACAGCACGGCGAGGATGTTGACCGGCAGGCCGAACTTCCCGAGCCGGAAGCGGCCGGCCTGCTGGGCGTTGGCGGTCGGCCATCTGCCACGTAGCCGGGCGACCAACATCGGGATGGTGACGAGCAAGTACGAGACATAGATCAGCACCACCGCGAGACTGGTCACCGCGGAGAAGATCTGCGGCTGGTTGATGTTGACCACCAGCAACAAAACCGCGATCGCCCCGATGATGATCGAAGGAAGCACTGGTGTGTGGAAACGCGGGCTTACTCGGGCGAGCACCGATCCGCCCGGCAGACAGTTGTCCCGGGCCATCGCGAAGGCGATCCGGATTGCCGCGGTGTGGACGGCCAACACGCAGACGGTGATCGCGATGGCAATGGCGATCAGGAAAGCGCGGCCGATCGCCGGCCCGAGCGCGTCGGTCAGGACGAACTGTAGGCCGTCGGTCTTGAGCTGCGGCGCGTTCAGGTTCCGGGCCGCCATCAGCCCGAACAGAATGATCAAACCGCCCAGAATGAACGAGCCGACCAGTGCGCGAAGCACTGCCTGTGGTGCATTCTTGCGCGGGTTCAGGGATTCCTCGCCGAGCGAGGCCGCGGTGTCGAAACCGTACATGACGTACGACGAAGCCAGCGATGCGACCAGAAACGCGCCGAGATAGCCCCAGGTGTGCCCGGCTCCGGTACCCAACGTTTCGGTGACCACGCCCGGCCCGCGGGTCATGACCGTGGCCAGTGCGATGATCAGCAGGACGGCCGCGACCAGTTCGATGAAGACGCCGGTGCTGTTGATCCGGGCCATCAGTCTGACGCCGACCGCGTTGACGACAGTGGTGAAGACAATCAGTACGGTAGCCAGCAGAACAGCGTTCGCGGCATCGTCGTACGTCCCCTTGCCGTTGCCGATGAACTGGAAGATCGGATCGATTTGCGGCAGGGTCCGCTGGTACGCGAGCGCCGTCGCCGAAATCGACACGATGGAGGCGACCAGCATCATCCAACCGGCGAGCCATGCCACATGCGGGTTCGACAGCCGCTTGGACCAGTTGTAGATCGCGCCGGCGACAGGGAAGTTCGAGGCCAGTTCGGAGAAACACAGTGCGACCATCAGTTGGCCGCCGAAAACCATCAGCCACGACCACCAGTAGGCCGGGCCGCCCTCGGCGATGCCCAGATAGGAGAGTTGAAAGGTGCCGGTCAGGATCGAGATGTAGCTGATCCCGGCGGCGAAGGTGTGGAAGCTGCCCAGTGAGCGTTTGAGCTTGTTGGAATATCCGAACTCGTTGAGTTCCGCGTCGTCAGCTGTCGACATATCACTCCCTATCCGGAGAACCATCGCTGCGGAGCCGGCCGCAGATTCTGGTAGATGTGTTTCACCTCCTGATATTCGGCCAGTCCGTGTGGGCCGAGCTCGCGGCCGACACCGGACTGCTTGAACCCGCCCCATTCGGCTTGCGGCAGATACGGATGGAAGTCGTTGATCCAGACCGTGCCGTGCCGCAACCGTCCGGCCACTCGTTGCGCTTTGCCGGCGTCCTGGGTGAAAACCGCGCCGGCGAGACCGTAGATAGTGTCGTTGGCGATGCGCACGGCGTCATCCTCGTCCGTGAAGGTCTCAACTGTGAGGACAGGCCCGAAAGCCTCCTCGACCACGGCGTTGGTGCCCTGCCGTACGCCGTCCAGAACCGTTGGTAGGTAGAAGAAACCGTTGGCGAACTCGGTTCCGTCCGGCCGTTTGCCGCCGGTGCGTACGATCGCACCTTCGGCGATCGCGGTGGCCACATACTTCTCCACCTTTTCCCGGTGAACGGCCGAAATCAGCGTTCCGGTTTCGGCGTTCTCGTCGAACGGCCCACCGAGCCGGATCCGGCCGGCGCGGGCGACCACCTCGTCGACGACCTGGGCGTGCACAGTTTCCTGGACGATGAGCCGGGCGCCGGCCGAACAAACTTGGCCGGAATGCAGGAATGCGCCGGTGAGCGCATAGTCGATCGCGGTTTCCAGGTCGGCGTCGGCGAAAACCACATTCGGGTTCTTGCCGCCCAACTCCAGCGCCACTTTCTTGACGGTGGCCGCGGCATTTGCCGCGATGACGCGGCCGGTGGCGAGGCCGCCGGTGAACGAGACCATATCGACGTCTGGGTGTTCGGCCAGCGGTGCGCCGGCGGTGGCGCCGGCACCCAACACAAGATTCCCGACGCCCGCTGGCAAACCGGCCTCGGCCAGCACGTCCATCAGCAGGATCGCGGTGCTCGGCGTCAACTCGCTCGGCTTGAGGACGAAGGTGTTGCCGGCGGCCAGCGCCGGTGCGACTTTCCACGACACCTGCAACAACGGGTAATTCCATGGGGTGATCAGCGCGCAGACGCCCAGCGGTTCATGGACGATCCGGCTGAAGGTATCCGCGTTGCCGGTGTCGACGATCCGGCCGGCGTCCTGACCGGCGAGTTTTCCGAAGTAGCGAAAGCACGACACGATGTCGGCGATGTCGTATTCGCTCTCCACCAGCCGCTTGCCGGTGTCCAGGGATTCGGCTCTCGCGAAGACATCTGTGCGGGCCGCGATGCCGTCTGCCACCCGCAGCAACAGATCCCCGCGCTCGGCGGTGGCCGTTCCCGGCCAATCGCCGGCATCGAACGCTTTTCTGGCCGCGCCAATAGCGTGGACGGTGTCCGCCGCGGTCGCCTCATCGACGGTCGCGACCAGCGTTCCATCGGCGGGGCAGTGGATTTCGCGCACCCCGCGGGCTTGTGCCGCGACCCAGCCGCCGTCGATGAACAGGCTCGCCATCTGCCACCTTTCGTCGATCCGCTCTCGCACCCTAATCTGACCCGCGCCCGTACGCGAGGCAGCGGCAGGTGGCTTGGGGCGTAGCGTGGCGGCATGGTGCGGCAGGCAGCGGGTGGGGGGCGGTGGGTGGACGTGCCGCCAGAGCGGTTGACCGGCTGGCTGAACCGGTTCGCCAATCGGCATGGTTCGTTGGACACCACACTTGCCGACGACGTGGTGTCCGTACGCGCCGAGGACGGCTCGACCGCGCGCATCCCGGTGCCTTTCCCGCCGTTGAAGGTTTCCGGGGGGTTGCTCACGTCGTTGGCCGCCCACGCCGGCGTCGACCGTACGATCGGCGTCCTGCTGGTACGTCTTGGCGGCCACGCGGCCGGTGTCTTCCACGGCACCGAACTCAAGGTGTCCAAAGTGGACAGCCGGTTGGTGCACGGCCGTAGTGCGGCCGGTGGCTGGTCGCAGCATCGCTTCGCGCGCCGCCGCGACGGCCAGGCCAGGGCCGCCCTGCAGGCGGCGGCCGCGGTCGCTGGCCGGATCCTGCTTCCGTACGTGCCAGACCTCGACGCGTTGGTGACCGGCGGCGACAAGTCGGCGGTCGAGACGGTCTTGGAGGAGCCGCAGTTGGCCCCGCTTCGTCCACTCGTCAGTGACCGCTTCCTGGCCGTGCCCGATCCCAAGCGCGCGATCCTCGACCAGACCCCCGAACAGTTCCGTGCCCTGCAGATCCTCGTCCACGACGTGACCCGCGACTGACCTGTCTGACAAAGACAGGCTCGGTCCGCTCGCATGTGTAGATCAGTCGATCTACAGTTAGATCATGCGATCTAAAGGCGAGCGTACGTTCACCGAGGGAGCCAGGCGGGCACAGATTGTCGACTGTGCGATTGACGTGATCGCCGAGGTCGGTTACCCGCAGGCTTCGATTCGCAAGATCGCGGACCGGGTCGGGGTCGCGATGAGCGTGGTGCTCTACCACTTCGCCGGCAAGGACGAGCTGGTGGGTGCGATCGTCAGCAAGCTCTACCGGCTGTTCATTGAGCGGATTTTGCCGGCGGTGCAGGCTGAAACGACAGCGGCTGGCAAGTTTCGGGCGTACATCCGGGGAAATGTGGCTTACATCGCCGACCACAAGAAGGAACACGGCGTCATCATCGACATCGGAATGACCTATCGATCCGCGACGGGGAAACGACTTTATGACCTTGAGCTCGATCCCGAACTGTTGACGCAACTGTCCAAATTGGACCTCGAGTCGATCTTCGGCCTGGGCGAAGGGATTTCCGCGCCCCATCCGAAGTTGACGGCGGTCGCGGTGCGGTCGGCGCTCAATGGCGCGGTGCTCGAAGTCGGCCTGGATCCGGACTTCGACGTTTTGGGCTATGGCGAGGAACTGGTCAGGCTGTTCGAACCGATCTGGAGGATGTCATGACAAGAGTCGTGATCGCCGCGATGGGGACGCGCGGTGATGTGGCGCCGTTGACTGACGTGGGCGTAAGACTGCTGGCCGCCGGCCACCAGGTCGTGCTCGCCGCTTCAAGGCCTTTCGCGGCCGAGATCCAGCGGTGTGGCCTGGAGTTTCGGGCCATGGGTGGTGATTTCCGTGAGACCGAGATCGCCGGTGCGAGCCCGGCGAAGCTGGTGTTGACCGCGGTGTCTCCGGCCAGCGTACGGGCAATGGGCGAGTTGGTGTTGACAGCACTGGAAAACGAGAAGGCCGATGTGTTGTTGTTGTCGCCTTGGGCGGAGTTCGCCGGCCATCCGTTCGCTGAGGCCAACGGCATTCCCAGCATCGGCGTACGGTTGCAGCCGCTGTCGGCGACGGCCGCCCATCCACCGTCCGTGCTGGGAGCGTGGTCGCTGGGCGGACCGGGAAACCGGCTTGCCGGGGCGGCTGGCGGGGCGCTGGTTGATCGAGTGTATGGCAACGTTGTCAACGATATTCGGGCTCGGGTGGGGCTTTCGGCGACCAGTGTGAGCGCGCTCAGACGGCGGCGCACCGAGGCTGGTTGGCCGATCCTGCACGGCTATTCGCCCGCGGTCGTGCCGCGGCCGCGGGACTGGCGGACGGGTCTTGAAGTGGTCGGTTATTGGTGGCCGCAGGTCGTTCCCGGCTGGCGGCCACCAGCCGAGCTGGTGGATTTTCTGGACGCTGGGCCGCCACCGGTCTTTCTGGGTTTTGGCAGCGTGATGACCGGCCCGAAGGCGGCGGCCAGACTGTCCGAGCTTGCGCTCGCCGCGTTGCGCGCGGCCGGTGTGCGGGGAGTTATCCAAGCGGGATGGGCAAATCTGGACGTACGCTCCGACGACGTGATAACCATCGGGGACGTCCCGCACGAGTGGTTGTTCCCAAGAATGGCGGCCGTTGTGCACGCCTGTGGGGCTGGTACGACCGCGGCCGGGCTGCGCGCCGGAGTGCCGGCTGTCGGCGTACCCGTCGCTGGCGACCAGCCGTTCTGGGCATACCGGCTGCGCGAACTCGGCGTCAGCCCGGCGACCGTGCCGTACTGGAGGTTGACAGCCGGCCGCCTTGCCGCGGCTGTCCAGGCCGCGGTCAAGGATCCGGCGTACGGCCGCGCCGCGCGAGAGATCGCCAGTCACCTCGCCGAAGAAGACGGCGCTGGTGCGGTCGTCAAAGCTGTCGAACAGGCCCTTTGTTAGCCATAGGTGGGTTTCTGGGGCCAGCCCGCGGGGGAGTCTTCCCAGTCCTCCTGCCGGCCGAAAGGGGTCAGGTCGAGGAAAAGCGCGGGCAGGTTCAACAAATCCAGGCCTCGTGCGTACGCCGAGTAGGTGTGGAAGACATCGTTTCCGGCCCGCAGGAAAACACTGTTCGCGGGTCCGTCGCCGAGCAGGTAGTCCTTCATGCCGGCCGCGATGAGCTCTTCTTTGTTGCGGTAGTTGAATTCAACCGGCGCGACCGACTCATCGAGGGTGGCGTGGAAATCGTAGCTGAAGGTGGTGTTGTACGAGGAATAGAACGGGAACCGCCAGTCGTGGCCGTCACTGTGGCGGGCGATGCTGGCCAGTGGCGCGCGTGCGATGGCAACGAAAGTGATGTCGTGAGCCGGCGCCCCTCGAATAGGTCGAGCAGGCTGGTTTTCCCGTCCGGGCCCTGGAAAACGTACTCCTTGTCGACCTTCACCATGGGCAACCGGCGGCGCTGCGCGTTGACCGCGTCGCGTTGCCGGGTGAGCGCCTTCTCCTGGGCGAGCAGCTCGCGGCGGGCGACCAGCCACTCTTGTCTGGACGCGATCGGGGGAAGGGCCATTCTTGCCTCCTGGGTGCGTTGGTCCTGCATCCGTACAGACTCGCCGGCACCGCAAAAGTGATCGGCGCGACACTATTGCGAAATTCTGGCAATAAGGGCGTACTGACTGAGTGAACGGGCCCCCGGTACGCACCGTGGAACATCGCCCGCATGCGAGCGGGGACTGTTGCTGCGGCTGGGAGCTGCGCGGGAGCGCGTTCAGCTGGTCGCCGGCGCTGGCCGACCTCGGACTCTCGATCGAGGAACCGCGGTTATCCGGCCCTGCGCTTCGCGCCCGGCCGAAACTCGCGGATGATGCAGTCGGGCCGACGGGTTTTTGGTCACGCGCCAGGTGTCCGTACGGTCGCAGGTGCTGGCTTGCGAGCTGCATAAGCTGACACGTAGTCGGGGAGGAGCGTGGGATGGCCGAAACGCCGGTGGCGCTAGTGACGGGTGCGAACCGTGGCATTGGGTTGGAGGTGGTGAGGCAGCTCGCTGATCGCGGCTATGCGGTGGTGCTCGGGTCGCGCGACCTGGCCAAGGGGGAGGCGGCCGCGAAGGAGTTCGGCGAGCGGGTACAGGCGTGCCAGCTGGATGTCGCCGACAGTGCGAGTGTGGCGGCGATGGCCGAGCAGGTCAGCCGTACGTACGGCCGCGTGGACGCGGTTGTCAACAACGCGGCGATTCTGTACGACACGTGGCAACGTGCTGTCACGGCCGACCTCGCCGTCGTCCGGGAAGCGATGGAGACCAATCTTTTTGGTTCGTGGCAAGTAACTCAGGCGCTGCTGGACCCGCTGCGGGCGAGTGCGCATCCGCGAGTGGTGAATGTGAGCAGCGAAGCCGGCTCGCTGGCCGCGATGTCCGGTGGCACTCCGGCGTACAGCGTGTCCAAGGCAGCGCTCAACGCGCTCACCCGACTTCTGGCGGGAGAACTCAAAAGGGATCGCATTCTGGTGAACGCGATCTGCCCGGGCTGGGTGGACACCGACATGGGTCAGGGCGGCCGGCCGGTCGCCGAGGGAGCCGCCGGGGTGGTCTGGGCGGCGACCCTGCCGGACGACGGGCCAACCGGTGGCTTCTTCCGCGACCGCCGTCCACTGCGCTGGTAACGGTTTGGTCGCGGCGAGGGTGGGGTACTCCGGGGGTGCGGTCCTGGACGGGCCGACTCTCGGAGGTGAACTGGCGATGATCATCGGACTTCTGCTCATCCTGGTCGCGATCGTGGTGGCGGTGCTGGGAATCGCCTTCACCGGCGGTCCCAGCCACTCGATCACCGCGTTCGGGCAACACCTGGCGACGCTGAACGGCCCTGAGCTGTTCGCCCTCGGCATCGCCGTGGGGCTCGTGTTCTGCCTGGGATTCTGGATGCTCGGGGTGGCCTCCCGACGGCGTCGCGCCACCCGGGCGGACCTACGGGCCGCTCGCCGGCAGGCCGCCGAGGCCGCCCAGCAACGCGACGAGTTGGCGGCCCGGCTGAACGAGCCCGCGGTCACCGCGCCGCGCCCGGAGCACTACGCGGCCCCGGTGGAGCCGACCGATCGGTACGCGGACGGTACCGGCACGGTCGACGCCGGCCGCCACGTAGCCCGATAGGGCCCTCCCGAACTCGACGTTTTCGTTGCCGACACTGGCGCGTCGGTGACGAAAACGTCGAGTTCGCGGGTGGTTAAAGATTGAGGGTGAGGGTGGTGTTCGCGTACGGGGTTGCGTTGCCTGAGTAGGTGAGGCGGGCCAGGTAGCGGGCGCCGGCGGGCAGGGCCGACCAGGTGGTCCTGACCGAGGCGCTCTTGCCGTTGGTGACGGGTTGGGTGGCGGGAGCGATGGTCAGGTTGTTGGCCGCGGCGCTGCCGAGCAGCCAGTCGTTCTCGGTGATGACCTGCTCGGTGGCGCCCGAGCCGAGCGCGAACATGTCGACGTAGATGTCGTACGTGCCAGCCGCTGGCCCGACGAGATCGACCTGTTCCTGCGCGGTGCCGCCGGTGCTGGAGCCGACCAGCGTGGTGGTGCCCCCCTTGTAGACGAACATGTCGACGTCGGTGCCGGCGGCCACGTCAGCGTCGAAGGTGGCGAACCGTGCGAACGATGTTCCAGCCGGCACCGTTACGGTGTATTTGGCGGTGTGGTCGGTGGCCGCCGGGTTCGTGGTCGGGAAGCTCGAACCACTCGGGTTTTTCAGCGTGGCCGGGCGTTTGGTCGACGGTACGAAGCCAGCGACCGACGTGCTGAGGGTGCCGGTGAAGCCGGATTTCACCGATACCGTGGTGGAACCGGAGGCGCCACTGCCGGTGACGGTGGCCGGTGCCCGGACGCCCACCGGCCGGATGACGAGTTGGCTGCGGACGCTGTGAGTGCCGTCCGCCCACGTCAGTGCGCCGGTCACGTACGAGCCAAAGGCGGCGGTCGTACGGGTGAAAGTCACCTTGTACGACGCCGTACGTCCCGGAGCGACGGTCAGGGTCGTCGGTGAAACAGTGGCGGTGACGCCCGCCGGCGCGGCGATGTGGGCGGTGTAGGTGGAGCGCTTGATGCCGACGTTGGTGACTGTACGAGTCACCGTCTGGTTGCCGGCGAGGTCGCCGATCGCGATGTTCGGCGCGTTCAGGTCACTGGGGTCGGCGCTGCCCACGATCCGGCAGATCGTGTTGCTGGCGGCCAGGTCACCGGTGCCGCACAGGAACCGGCCCCAGTCGATCACGTTGCTGTCGTAGACCAGGCCCGGATCGGCGGCGGAGTTCGGTGTGACGTGGCCTGAGCCGTAGTCGAACGCGCCGGCCGGGCCGCCGGTGTCCGCGGTGATCGGGTCGCCTTTGTTGTCCAGCAACGAAGAAGTCGTCATCAGCGCCGACTTCACCATCATCGGTGTCCACTGTGGATGGAGCTGGCGGATGAGCGCGGCGATGCCGGCGATGTGCGGCGACGACATCGATGTGCCGGACTCGAAGTCGAAGTTCCGGCCGTCGTGCGAGACCGGCGAAACGGCGGCGAGTACGTCCACACCGGGCGCCATGATGTCCGGCTTCAGCACGTCACCGCCGCCGGCCAAGGCCGGGCCACGCGAGGAGAAGCTGGCCACGCCGGGAGCTTCGACGCCACTGACCTTGTGGCCGGCGGACAGCGATGCGGTCGGGGTCGCGGTGCCGCCGAGATAGGCCTTGACGGCGGCGCCGTCGGTGTCGCTGACGTGCACGGTCGGCAGCGTGTGCAGGTCGGCGTTGAGCGAGTTCGGGCTGGTGTTGGCCAGTACGACGCCGACGCCACCGGCTTCCCGTACGGCCTTGCTCTTGTCCACTCGGTCGTTCGTGCCGCGGTCGCAGACCACGATCTTGCCGGCCACCTTGGCCGGGTCCAGCGCGCCCTCGGGGTGCGCCGGATCCCAGGTTCTGGAGAAGCAGAGCCGGGCCGCGGTCGGGTTGGCGCCCGCCAGCGCGCCGGCGGTCCCGAGGATGAGCGGGCTGCTGGGTACGGCCGCACCGATGCCGGCGCCGGTGTAGGTCGCCCCGTTGCCGAGGGTCACGCTCGCCTGGAACGCGCGGTCGTGCGTACCAGCGGCGACGGTCGTCAGCCACGGTGAGTTGTGCGCGACCGTGCTGGTGCCCGGGCCATCGTTGCCGGCCGAGGTCGACACGAAAATGCCAGCCGCGGCCGCGTAAAGGAACTCGACCTCGACCGGGTCCAGATCGTTCGTACGACTGCCGGAGATCGAGTAGTTGATGACGTCGACGCCGTCGATGATGGCGTCCTCGATGGCCTGGACAAGGTCGGCGGTGCTGCCGGACGCGCTGGAACCGGTGTGCCACAACGCCTTGTAGACAGCGATCCGGGCGGCCGGCGCCATCCCGCTGCCCAGGCCCAGGGAGTTGCCGTTGACGATCATGTCGGTGTGGTAGTCGCCGGCCGCCGTCGACGCGGTGTGCGATCCGTGGCCGTTGATGTCCCGCGCCGAGGCGACCTCGTTCACGTACGGCGCGGCCTTGACCGCCGCGTTGCCGCCAATGCCCGCGTTGTAGTAGCGGGCGCCGACGATTTTGTTGCCACAGTTGGCCGTGGTCCATTGTTCGGCGGCCGCGCAGCTGCCCTGGAAACCGGTCAGCCGGCTGGGGTTGGTGAGTGCCCGGAAGGACGGGTTCTCCGGCCAGATGCCGCTGTCGATGTCACCGATGACCAGGTTCTGGCCGCCGCCCGCGCGCTCCGGACCGCCGAGTTTTTCCCACAGTCCGCCGGGTTTGTCGAGACCGAGGAAGGCCGGCGTGCTGACCGTGTCGGCCTGGCGCAGCTCGTTCTTGCTGACGCTGAGAACGCCGGTCGTACGGGCCAACTGGGCGGCTTTGGCGGCGGTCATCCTGGCCGCGAAACCGTTGAAACCAACGGAATAGTCGTAGACCTTGCTGATACCGGCCTGACGGGCCAGCGAGTCGTGCCGGCCCCGCAGATAGCCGCGATATTTGCTCGCGTCAGCGGAATTCGAGTGGAATTTGGTGCCGGGCGCGGGCTTGGTGGCCCGATATCCGGAGACGCTCCCGGTGTAGCCGGTCGCTGGCACCTCGGCCATCTGCACGATGTACGTGTTGGTCGGGCCGCCGCTGGCCGCTGCGGCCGGGCCCGAGGCCGCGACCGCGGTCATGCCGGCGGTCAGGGCGGTCACCGCGAGAACGGTGACCAGCCGCCGCCTTCTCGGTGTCCGCGATGCCGTTGTCTCGTCGAGCATGGGCCCAGTCCCCTCACGTCCGCCGACTCGTGCTGGGCACGTACGAGCAGCCCAGGCATGCCGCGGCATAGTATGCGCGAAGGTTCGAAGATCGGTAAGGGTTTTCCAGTATTTCCTTGACTAAACTGGGTAGACGCGCCGGGTTTGTCGGCTATCTGGTGGCGCTGAGCGTGTCGCATTTCGTCGGGTCGCCGGTGGTGTAGCCGGTGAAGAACCACTGCTGGCGGGACTTCGCGGAGCCATGGGTCCAAGTCTCCTGGTTCACCCCGGCGCCGGCGGCCTGCTGGATCCGGTCGTCGCCCACCGCGGCGGCCGCCTGCAGCGCTTCCTGAATGTCCTTGTCGTCGACGGTGGCGACGGGTCCGCCGCCGGCGTTCTTCGCCCACACGCCCGCATAGCAGTCGGCCTGCAGTTCCAGAGCCACCGAATACACGTTCTTCTTTGACGGGTTTTGTTGCTGCAGCTGGCGAACCCGCCGCTCGGTGCCGGTCAGGTTCTGGATGTGGTGGCCGAACTCGTGAGCCAGCACGTACGCCTGCGCGAACTGTCCAGGTGCGCCGAACCGGCTGGAGAGCTCGGCATAGAACGACAGGTCGATGTAGACCAGCTCGTCCGCAGGGCAGTAGAACGGCCCGACGTCCGAGGTCGCCTGGCCGCAGCCGGTGTTTGTCGAGCGAGAAAAGAAGACCGCTTTGGTCACTTTGTAGCGGACGCCGAACGTGGTCGGCAGCTCCCGGTTCCAGAACTGCTGGATGTCGTTGACGTAGAAGCCGTTCCGGCAGTCCAGCTCGGTGAACCGCTGCGGGTTGCTGGCCGCGCATTTCTGCGCCAGTGCCCGGTTGTCGCCGGAGGAGGTGCCGCTTGCGCCGCCACCGCTGAGCGTGGACAGGTCGATGGTGCCGGTGCCGAAGAGGGCGCCCACCACGACCAGCACGATCAGACCGACGATGCTGCCGCCGACCGTACGCCCGCCGCCCGGGATAGTGAAGCCTCCGCCGCCACCACCGAACCCGCCGCTGCCGCTGCTGTCAGAACCGCGCCGGTCGTCGATCTGGGAGGCGTCGAGTTCGGCGTTGGAGTCGAAGTCGTTGTCGGACATGCGCCCGATTATCAGTGGTCCGCCATCGCGGCCCGAAGGCGCGGTCAAGGAAGATGCAAGGTTCCCTCCGGGACGACCGCGCATAGTGACAACGCGGCGCCGGGCCGACAACCGGCGCCGCACCTGACCAGCACAGATGCGGAGGGAGGCGGCGATGCGTACGAACGACGGAACCCGAGTGACCGTGCACGGTTAAGACAATGACGCGTACCGGCCGCGGGCGGTGACGGCCTGGGCCTGGCCCGCGCGGTCGCCGGAGGAACCAAAGATCGCGTCGGCCTCGGCGGCATGGCTCATTGCCTCGGCGAGTTCCTGCCGCGCGGCGCACACCTTGGCGAACGTCAGCAGTGCGTAGCCTCGCTCGTCCGGGTCGCCGATCACGTCGGCCAGTGCGAGGGCGGCCGCCACGTGCTGGTTCGCCTCCTCGGCGCAGCCGATCCGCGCCCGCAAGTCGGCCAGCATCCGGTGACAGAGCGCTTGGCCCGGCAGGTCGCCCAGCCGTACGGCCGCGGCCAGCGCGGCACCTTCGGTGGTGAGCTGGTCACGCGGCCGCATCCGCGCACCGAAGAACTCCCAAGCGGTCCACGCCAGTCCCCAGGCGTGCGCGTTGAAGGCGCCTTCGTCGGCTCGTACGACCGCGGCCAGCAACGTGGACTGCTCGGCGCCGAACCAGGCCAGCGCCGATGGCTGGTCCGAGAACCGCTCTGGCGTCACGCCGTCCGCCGGCGGCTCGAGGTCCAGGGCCGGTCGGGACGGGTAAAGCACTCGGTCGGCGGCGTACGCGGAGTGCAGATAGTAGTCGAGCAGGCGGCGGGTGGCCGCCTCGCGATCCTGGTCATGCTGGCCGGCGAGGTCGGTCGCGTAGCCGCGGAGCAGATCGTGCATCGCATACCGGCCGGGCGCTGGTTCGGCGAGCAGGTGCGCGGTCGTCAGCTCTGCCAGCAGCGGGCGGACTACCGCTGCTGGCAGGCCGGCGAGGCAACCGGCCGCGGCCATCCCCAGGTCCGGGCCGGGACAGCTGCCGACCAGCCGGAACAGCCGGCCGGCAGCCGTGCTGAGGGCTTGGTACGACCAGGAGAAGACGGCTCTCACATCGGTGGCCGGGTCTGCTCCGGCGAAGGCGTCCAGCCCACCGCCGGCATCGGATCGCAGGTCAGCGGCGGTCGCGGCGAGCGGGAAGGCCGGCACAGTGGCGGCCCGGGCGGCCACGATCGCCAGCGCGAGCGGCAACCCGGCGCAGCGCTTGACGATCTCGTCCACTGCCGCCGGCTCCGCCTGAAGACGGTCCGCGCCGAGCCGCGCGCCGAGCAGTCGTACGGCTTCGCCATGCCGGAGCACGTCCAGCGTCAGCGGCCGGGCGCCTTCGGTGGCGACCAGTCCCGGCAGCTGGTGGCGGCTGGTCACCAGGACCAGGCAGTCGGCCGAGCCGGGCAGCAACGGCCGCACCTGATCGGCGTCGGAAGCGTTGTCCAGCAACAAAAGCATCCGCCTGCCGGCGAGCAGGCTGCGAAAGAGCCCGGTCTGTGCCGGCGCGCTCAACGGCACCTCGGAAGCAGGTACGCGCAGGGCGTCCAGGAACACCCGTACCGCCTCGGTGGGCGTGGTCGGGTGGCCAGTCGGACCGAAGCCGCGCAGGTTCACGTACAGCTGACCGTCCGGGAACCGGTCCTGGATCCGGTGCGCCCAGTGCACCGCGAGTGCGGTCTTGCCCACCCCGGCCGTTCCGGAAATCACCACCAGCCCGCCTTGAATCCCGTGCAGTTGGTCGATTTCGTTCTGCCGATTGACAAAACTCGGCAGGTCGGCGGGCAGCTGGCGAGGCAGGGTGCCGACGGCCGTGGCGGTGACCGGGATCGCGAGAGCCGGATCGGCGGTGAGGATGCGCTGATGCAGATCGCGCAGCGGCGGGCTCGGATCGCTGCCGAGCTCCTCGGCCAACCGGTGCCGAACTTTCTTGTAGTGGCCCAGCGCGTCAGCGGGTCGCCCGGCGCGATAGAGCGCCAGCATCAGCTGCCCGGCCAGCCGCTCGTCCAGTGGGTACGAAGTGACGCGGCTGGTCAGGTCGGCGAGCAGGGAGGCGTGTTGGCCAGCCCGCAGCCGTACGTCGTCCCTGTCCAGCTCGGCAGCCAGCCGGTCCTGGCAGAGGCTTTCCCGCAGGTTGTTCACCCACGGTCGGTCGAGGGTCCCGAACGCCTCCCCACGCCATAGCTCCAGGGCCTGGTCGTACAGCTTGATGGCCTGGTCCGGGTCGTCCGCCGCGCGAGCTTCCCGGACGAGCCCGCGAAAGACATGCAGGTCGATTTGGAGCGGATCGATGCTCAGCGAATACCCACCCGAGTGGTGCCGGAGCTCGACGCCCTCGGCGCCGTCCAACAGCCGGCGAAGCCGGGAGACGTACGTGTAGAGGGTGCTGGCCGGGCGCTGCTGCTGGTCGTCCCAGACCCGCTCGATCAAGGTGGGGATAGGTACAGCGTGGTTGGCGTCGGTCAGCAGTGCCGCCAGCACGCACTGCTGCCTCGCGGGCCCGACCGACACCCGCTGCCCGTCCACCCGCGCCTCAAGCGGCCCCAACACCGCGAAGGAGATGTCCATGTCGTCCATCCCAAAGACTTTTCGATTTCCCGGCGGAAACTAACACGCGCCGTCAAATGCCGGCTCCCTTTCGCCGAATGTAACGAAAGGGCAAGGATCCGTCCGTTTGTGAGCCGTATCGTTACATTCGGCGAGCCCGAATACGGCCGAGGTGGGAGCGGGCCGTCTTCACGAACTGGCTCGACGTCTTGATCCGGCTCGTCGGCGACGGGTTCGGGGCGTACGCGCGCCGACGCGGGTGATGTCGAGCCGACTGACGTAGCCACCGGCGGTGACCCAGGCGCGTACGGTGTCGCCGACCCGCGCGTTGCCCCGGATTTTTGGCGCGGCGGTGAGCATGCGAATGGCGGGAGCGGTTCCGTCGTCGACGGCCAGGTGGCAGATCCGGTCGTCTCGTACGAACCGGATCAGCTCGCCTTCCACCGGTGTGCCGGTGCCGCCGTGGCGGGCCGCCCACCAGGCCCGGATGGTGCGGGCAGTGGTCAGGATGCCGCTTAGCGGAGCCCAGACGAACAGCGCGAACGCGAAGCCGGCCGCGAGGACGAACGCGAACGCGAACGCCTTCGGCACCGCGTTCGGGCCGACCACGCTCAGGTCGTAGTGCAGCGCGAAGCCGACGGTGGCGATGGGAAAACCCCACCGAAGCGCGTCCGCGAGAAAGTCGCGCCGGCTCCGCGCTGGGTCCCGCAGGCGTACGTGCCGCCAGAGGCCACTGTGCGTGGACCACGCGTGGTGGTCGTCTGGATCGCCGAAGACGGGCAGGTGGGCGACCGCTTGAGCGGCGAGGCCGGTGGCCGCCGCGTACCCGAGCGACTTACCCCAGACGGTGACCGCGGCCGGCGACAGCGTGTCGATGCCGTGGATGTCCCGAAGCCGCTCTCGCTCGCCGAGCCAACCGCCGGCGGCCCGGCGACCGGCCCGGGTCAGGCGTTCCGGTGGGGTCCGGGACATCCAGGAGGCCATCGCGATCGCCGCCGCCAGCGCGGCCGGGATCACCAGGCCGCCGCCGGGATGCCCTCCCACCAGTGGCAACACCGCCGCGTCAAGCCAGAGTCCCACCCAGCCGGCGGCGATCATCACGGTGAAGATGGCCGCCGACTCGGCGCCGCCGCGGGTGAGTTTGCGGCGCTGCGCGTCGGTCCGTACGGCTTCCTCGAAGTGCGCCGCCAGCCGGTTGTCGTCATCCTGTCCGCCGGCCAGCGCGTCGGTGCTGATGGTCCCGTCGCGGACCAGCCCTTCCACGTACGTCACGAGTTGCGCCTCGTACGGCCGGAGTTTCCCGGGGTGGGCCTTGGGCCGCGGGTGCAGCAGGATAGTGGTGGCGGTGACCTGCTCGAGGTCGTACCAACCACGACTCGCGAGGTCCAGCAGGGTCGCCGCGGCTGCCTCGTCCTGCTGGAACTGGCCGCGGGTGACGAGCAGGTTGACCACCGCCGGCGGCAGTTTGGCGGTCGTCTCGGCGAGTTCGCGGACCCGCAGGTCAGGGCCGCGAGTGCGGTAGAGCGCCCAGCACAGATGCAGGATCGCCAGCGACACGAAGCAGGCCATGCCGGCGCCGATCAGGCCCGGTACGCCCGGTTGTCCGATCCACCACTGGAAAAGCGCGTTGAGGTTGTCCACCGGCTTCATCGGCAGGCGGCGGCTGGCCGGAGGATCTCGGGCCGGGTGTGGTTGGTCATGCCGTCAGAACTTCACCTGGACGTTGCCGCGTTCGTCGCCGGACGTGCCGAAATAGAACTTCGCCGGCGCGTTGCCGGCCAGGATATTGGTGGGGAAGGTGGTGATGGCGTTGTTGTACGCCAGCACCGCGTCGTTGTAATACTGCCGGGCGTAGGCGATCCGGTTCTCCGCGGCGGCCAGTTCGCGTTGCACGGTCGCGAAAGCCGTGTTGGCCCGCAGTTCCGGATAGGACTCGGTCAGCGACAGCAGGCTTTTGAGTGTGCCGGACAACGCCGTCTCGGCCTGCGCCTGCTGAGTCGGTCCCTGCGCGGAGATGGCGGCCGAGCGGGCCGCGATGACCGCTTCCAGGGTCTGCCGTTCGTGCGCGGCATAACCCTTGACGGTCTCGACCAGGTTGGGGATCAGGTCGTGCCGCCGGGTCAGCTGTACGTCGATCTGCGCCCACGCGTTGTCGGTCGCGTTGCGCAGCCGGGCGACCGTGTTGAAGGTCCGGATGACCAGCACGAGCAGCAGAACCACCACGAAGGCGAAGACGCAGAGAACGATGAGGGGGATCACCGTTCCAGCCTGCTGGATCGGGTGCCGCCGGGGGATGGGCGAGCGGGTGGCCGTACGGGCATCCGATGGTGCCCGTCAGCCTGCAACCGATCCACGGGCGTTGCGCTGGTCACGGGATGCCAAAACCGGTGGACCCGCCCGGTAGTATGTACGTGTGACGATTCGGACCTCCTGATGTGGCCGCGCCCGGCGCTTGAGTGACTCGCTTCCTCCAGCGTTTACGGGCTCCGACGGCCCATCCCTGCTACCTGAGACACAGGTCCCTTTCTCATGATTTCCGTTACTGATCTCGAACTGCGCGCTGGCGCGCGCATCCTGATGTCCGAGACCAACCTCCGCGTGCAGCCCGGCGACCGGATCGGCCTGGTCGGCCGCAATGGCGCCGGCAAGACGACCACCCTGAAGGTGATGGCCGGCGAGGGCATGCCGTACGCCGGCACCATCACCCGCACCGGAGCCGTCGGCTACCTGCCACAGGACCCGCGTACGGGTGACCTCGACGTGACCGCTCGCGACCGGGTGCTGTCGGCCCGCGGCCTGGACGCTCTCCTGCACGACATGGAGAAAACCCAGATCGGCATGTCCGAGGCGGTCGAGGACGCGCACCGCGACAAGTTGATCCGCCGGTACGGCCGGCTGGAGGACCAGTTCGCCGCGCTCGGCGGCTATGCGGCCGAGAGCGAAGCGGCCCGGATCTGCGCGAACCTCGGTCTTCCCGACCGGGTGATGGCGCAACCGTTGCGTACGCTGTCGGGCGGTCAGCGCCGCCGCGTCGAGCTGTCTCGCATCCTTTTCTCGGACGCTTCGATCCTGCTGCTGGACGAGCCGACGAACCACTTGGACGCCGACTCGATCAGCTGGCTGCGCGATCACCTGAAAGGCCACAAGGCCGGCTTGGTGGTCATTTCCCACGATGTCGAGCTGCTCGACGCGGTGGTCAACAAGGTGTGGTATCTCGATGCCAACCGGGCGATCATCGACTTCTACAACATGGGCTGGTCGACGTATCTGCAGCAGCGCGAAACCGACGAGCGTCGGCGCCGGCGCGAGCGGGCCAACGCGGAGAAGAAGGCCGGCGCGCTGTTGGCGCAGGCCGACAAGATGCGGGCGAAGGCGACCAAGGCGGTGGCTGCCCAGAACATGGCCAAGCGGGCCGAAAAGATGCTGTCCGGGCTGGAAGACGTACGGGTCAATGACAAGGTCGCGCGGGTCCGGTTCCCGGCTCCGGCGCCCTGCGGGAAAACGCCGCTGACCGCCGAGGGCCTGTCCAAGTCGTACGGTTCGCTGGAGGTTTTCGCCGGCGTCGACCTCGCCGTCGACAGGGGCGCTCGGGTGGTCATTCTCGGCCTGAACGGCGCTGGCAAGACGACGTTGCTGCGGTTGCTTGCCGGGGTGGAAAAGGCGGACACCGGCGAGGTGATGCCCGGGCACGGCCTGAAGATTGGCTATTACGCACAGGAACACGAAACGCTGGACACCGATCGTACGGTCCTGGAGAACATGCGGTCGGTCTCGCCGACCTGGACCGACGGCGAGCTGCGCAAGGTGCTTGGCGCCTTCCTGTTTTCCGGTGACGACGTACAAAAACCGGCCAGCGTGCTGTCCGGTGGCGAGAAGACCCGGCTGGCGTTGGCCGGTCTGGTCAGTTCCAGCGCCAATGTCCTGCTGCTCGACGAGCCGACGAACAACCTCGACCCGGTGAGCCGGGAACAGGTATTGGACGCGATTGACCGCTATCCGGGCGCCATTGTGTTGGTGACGCACGACGGCGGCGCGGTCAAGGCTTTGCGGCCGGACAAGGTGATCATGCTGCCCGATGGCGTCGAGGATATCTGGAGCGAAGACCTCGCCGACCTGGTCGCGCTCGCCTGACATTTCCCGCTGCCGAGGTCCCGCGGGGATTTCCTTGCGGGACAACGGGTTCCAGCTTGATCGTTAAGGCTGTCCGATATGCCGGCAAGATCACTAACTGGCCGAAAATCTTGCCGGCGTTGTCCGTCTGCCGAGTGGCCAGCGAGCCCACGAACGAGCATGATCTCTTGTTACGGTCGTCACAGGCCGTGTACGGACCATCCTCGAGCTGTGAGGGACGGCAGTGATGGCACCCAAAAGCAAAGCCAAGACCGAGCAGGCCATGGCGAAGGGGCGGCGGATCACCGGGGACGAGCGCTCCACCCTCGCCAAGGACCTGACCCGGCGCTATGACTCCGGCGAAAGCATCCGCTCACTGGCGTCGTCCACTGGCCGGTCGTACGGCTTCGTGCACCGGATCCTGAGCGAGTCCGGCACCACCCTGCGCGGTCGCGGCGGCGCCACCCGAGGCAAGAAAAGTTAGCTGACTTTAGTACGGATGAAATTCATCGCGGTCAGTGTCAACACGACCTGATCGTGCTGGTTGAAAAGCTCCACGGCGGTGTGCACCAAGCCGCGGTCCGGCTTGGATTTCGACCGCCGGGCGCTCGCCACGGTCGCGGTGAGCGCCAGCTGGTCGCCGGGCCGGACGGGAGCCGTCCAGCGCAGTTCGTCCACGCCTGGTGAAGCGAGGCTGGCATTCGAGGACACGTAGTGGTCCGCGAGCAGCCGCATCATGATCGCCGTGGTGTGCCAGCCGCTCGCGATCAGTCCGCCGAACGGCCCGGCCGCGGCGGCCACCGGATCGATGTGGATGGACTGGGTGTCGAACCGGCGCGCGAACTCCAGCACCTCTGCCTCGGTGACGGTGATCCAGCCGTACGAGTATTTCGCGCCGGCTTGGTAGTCCTCGAAGAACCGGTGGTCGATCGGGGCGTCGAAGTCAGCGATGAGTGCTTTGGTCACTCGTCCATCCTAGGTCGCCGCTGGACCGGCGGACCGTCAGGTGCGCTGGGTCGGGATCGCCTTTCCGCGCCGGCTCTCGAAAATCAGGCTGGTGTTGGTGTGTTGCACCGCCGGTTCCGAGCTCAGGTCCAGCACGAAGTCCCGGAGCACGTCAGCGCTGGGCAGCGCCACGTGAATGACGTAGTCGTCGGTGCCGGACATGAAGTAGACGGCGATCACGCCGGGCATCAGCGGCGCCTTCGCGAGGAAGGCGTCCATCTGGCCGCGGGTGTGCGCGTGCAGCCGTACCGAGATCATCGCCTGCACCGCGAGCCCGATCGCGCCGAGGTCGAGGTCCGCGTGGAAACCACGGATCACCCCGTTGGCGCGCAGCGCCCTTACCCGCGCGTGGCACGTCGACGGCGCGATCCCGACGGCCTCGGCGAGTGCGTTGTTCGGGATTCGGGCGTCCTCGTCGAGCTTGGCCAGGATGAGCCGGTCCACCGGGTCCAGCGCGGCGGGCTGCAGATTGTTCGGCACGTGAGCGACATTACCGCGCCAGCCGAAACATCGGCGAGATTCAAACGACACACAGAATTATCTGCCGTCTTTCTTGCACTGAATCGGGCATCTGTTCATCATGGCGAGAACAGTCGAGATAGTCGTACAAGGGGGCACCCAGGTGAAGGTCGCAGTTCCACGCGAGGTCAAGAACCGGGAGTACCGGGTCGCGATCACCCCGGCCGGGGTGCACGAGCTGGTCCGGCAGGGTCATCAGGTCTTTGTCGAGACGGACGCCGGCGTCGGCTCGTCCATCCCGAACGAGGACTACCAGCAGGCCGGCGCCACCATCGTGGCCACCGCCGACGAGGCCTGGGCGGCCGGTGACCTGGTGCTGAAGGTCAAGGAGCCGATCGAGTCCGAATACCACCGGATGCGCGAAGGCCAGACCCTCTTCACCTATCTGCACCTCGCCGCCGACAAGCGCCTCACCGAGGAACTGATCGCCCGCAAGGTCACTGGCATCGCGTACGAGACCGTTGAGCTCGCCGATCGTTCGCTGCCGCTGCTCGCCCCGATGAGCGAGGTGGCTGGCCGGCTCGCGCCGCAGGTTGGCGCCGCCACCCTGATGCGCGCGGCCGGTGGCCGAGGCATCCTGCTCGGCGGTGTGTCGGGTGTGTACGCGGCCAAGGTCGTGGTCATCGGCGCCGGCGTGTCCGGCATGAACGCGGCCGCCATCGCGCTGGGCATGCAGGCCGAGGTGCTGCTGCTCGATCGCAACATCGAGAAGCTTCGCGCCGCCGACCGGATCTACCAGGGCCACCTGCAGACCGTCGCCTCCAACGCGTACGAGGTCGAAAAGGCCATCTCGGACGCCGACCTGGTGATCGGCGCGGTGCTCGTGCCGGGGGCGAAGGCGCCGACGCTGGTCACCAACGAGCAGGTCTCCCGGATGAAGCCAGGCTCGGTGCTGGTGGACATCTCCATCGACCAGGGCGGCTGCTTCGAGGACTCGCACCCGACCACCCACGACGACCCGACCTACCCGGTGCACAACTCGCTGTTCTACTGCGTGGCGAACATGCCCGGCGCGGTGCCGCACACCTCCACGTACGCGCTGACCAACGTCACGCTGCCGTACGCGGTGGAGCTCGCGACCCACGGCTGGCAGGACGCCTGCCGCCGGGACGTGGCGCTGGCCAAGGGCCTCAACACCTGGAACGGCGCCGTCACCAACGCCCCGGTCGCCGAGGCCCACGGCCTGCCTGCCCTCAACCTGGCCGACGCTCTCGCCTGACCCGTCTAGCCGCGATGCCTCATCGCGTGCGCCTGACGCATGCGGTCAGGCATCGCGGCCAAACGCTCAGTCGAGGAAAGCCAGGTCGGCGGGGGACAGGGTCACGTCGGCGGCGGCGAGGTTCTCCTGGAGGTGGGCCATGGACGAGGTGCCGGGGATCGGGAGCATCACCGGGGAGCGGGACAGCTGCCAGGCGAGGGCCACCTGCGTACGAGTGACGCCCAGCCGCCCGGCGATCTTGTCGGCCGCCGGAGAGGTCGTACGCGGCGCGATAGGCAGCCACGGCAGGAAGGCGATCCCGCGCGATTCGCAGTAGGCGAGTACGTCCTCAGATGCGCGGTCAGTCAGGTTGTAGCGGTTCTGCACGCTCACGATCGGCGTGATCGTCGAGGCCTCCTGGACCTGCGCCACCGTGACCTCGGAGAGTCCGACGTGCCGGACCTTGCCCTCGTCCTGCAACTGTCGCAGCGCGCCGAGCTGGTCGGCCAGCGGCACCAGCGGATCGATCCGGTGCAGCTGGTAGAGGTCGATCCGGTCCAGTCGCAGCCGGCGCAGGCTCAGCTCGGCCTGCTGGCGGAGGTATTCCGGCCGGCCGCAGGGAATCCAGTCGTTCCCCGGATGGCACTGGCCGCCCTTGGTGCCGATGACGAGGTTGTCGGCGTACGGGTAGAGGGCGTCGGCGAGCAGTTCCTCGTTTTCGCCCAAGTCGTACGCATCAGCGGTGTCGATGAACCTCACGCCGAGTTCGACAGCCCGGCGCGCGATCGCGATGCCGTCGGCGCGGTCCGGCCAGTGGGGAGCGCCAGTGAGTCGCATGGCACCGAAGCCGAGCCGGTGAACAGGTAAGTCGCCGCCGAGAGTGATAGTCAGGTCGTTGGTCATGATGTCCACTTTGCGACGGCCCATTCGTAAGGACAAGCGAGACTTTGTCGACCTGATTGCGTAGCATCTCTACGATGTTGAATCTGGAGCGGCTCCGGGTCCTGCACGCCGTGGCGACCACCGGTTCGGTGGTCGGCGGCGCTCGTACGCTGCATGTCACGACTTCGGCGGTGTCGCAGCAGATCGCCCGGCTGGAGCGAGAGGTCGGCCAGCCACTGGTCGAGCGGCAGGGTCGCGGGATCCGGCTGACCGAGGCCGGCGAGCTGCTCGCCCGGGAGGCCGACGCGCTGCTCACCCATGTCGAGCGGATCGAGGCGGACTTCGCCGGGCACCGCGGCCAGGTGGCCGGCCGGCTCACCATCGCCGCCTTCGCCACCGCCGCGCGCGGCCTGATGCCGGCGGTCCTGCGCACCCTGCGGGGCCGCTGGCCGGACCTGGAGGCCTCGCTGTCCGAGCTGGAGCCGCACGAGGCGATCCCGATGCTCGTACGCGCCGACCTGGACATCGCCGTCGCGCAGGACTGGCCGGACTCGCCGCTCCCGCTCCCGGACGGCATCTCCCGGCTGGCGTTGTTCGACGATCCGTTCGACATCGCGCTGCCCGCCGACCACCCGCTGGCCGGCCGCGACCAGGTCAAGATCACCGAGCTGGCCGCGCAGGACTGGATCAGCTGGAGCGCAGGCCAGATCTGCCACGACTGGCTGGCGCACACCCTGCGTTCGTACGGCGTCGAGCCGCGGATCGTCCACACGGCTTCCGAGCATCCGACCCAACTCGCTTTGGTGGCGGCCGGTCTGGGAGCCGCGGTGGTGCCGCGGCTGGGCCGGGACCTGGTGCCCACCGGCGTCCGGTTCGTCGAGATCCACCCGCAGCCGGTCCGCTGGGTTTTCGCGCTGTGGCGGGACAGCTCGGCTGCCCGGCCGGCCGTCCGAGCCACTCTCGGGGTGCTCCGCGACGCGGTCCCCGGCCGGACTCTCGCGGCTCGCCGGCCCTTGCCCCACTCCCGTCTGTAGCGGACAATCGCAGTCGTTCGGCGGGAAGGCGGGTCCTGGTCATGCGTAGGTCAACGGCGGCTCTGGGCAGCGCGGCGTTCTTCGTGGTGGCACCGGGAACGGTCGAAGGGCTGATTCCGTGGCTGCTGACCGGCTGGCGGCTGGACACTCCGCTGCCGGGCTGGACCGTGGCACGGGTCGTCGGTGTCGTGCTGATCGTGGTCGGCCTGATCCCGCCGATCTCGGCCTTCGTGGAGTTCACCCGGGCCGGTGGCACCCCGATGCCGGCGGCGGCCCCCGGGCAGTTGGTGGTCTGCGGCTTCAACCGCTACATCCGCAACCCGATGTATTTCGGCCTGCTGGTGGCGCTGGTCGGCCAGGCGCTGCTGTTCGGTCAGGTCATCGTGCTGGCGTACGCGGCGATTGTGTGGGCGCTGTCAGCGTCTTTCGTGCGCTGGTACGAAGAACCGACGCTGACCCGGCGGTTCGGGACCGAATACGCGGCCTACCGGCGAGCGGTCCCGGCCTGGTATCCGCGGCTCGTCCCCTATGTGAGCGCCTGACCGTGCCGATGTCCCAGCGCGTCGCGCGCTTCAACAAGGTGGTCACGAACCGTACCATCGGCCGCGTTGCGCCCTGGATGCCTGGCTTTGGGGTGGTGCATCACCGCGGTCGCCGCTCTGGCCGCGAGTTTCACAGCCCGGTCAACGTGTTCCGTACGTCCGACGGCTATGTTTTCGCCCTGACGTACGGTTCGCGGGCCGACTGGGTGCGCAACGTGCTCGCCGCCGGCGGCTGCGACCTGGAGACCCGGCGCCAGGTTGTGCACCTGGCAGAGCCGCGGCTTTACGTGGATACACAGGCGAAAGCGATGCCCGGGTTCATTCGGGTGGGCCTGCGGTTGGGCAAGGTCGACGAGTTCCTCGAGCTGAAGATCCGCTAGCGGCGGCGGACCGCTTCCTCGACGAGATCCAGGACTGGCGCCAGGTCCGCGGTCGTACGGCCGGTGCCCAGATGCATGACCAGGCCGTCCAGCACCAGCTCCAGGAACCGCTGCAGGGTCTCCGGCGGCACGTCCTCCCGAAGGGTCCCAGCGGCCCGCTGGCGGGCCAGCCGGTCGCGGGTCGCGGTGGCGATCGCGGCTGCCCGGGCGGCCCACCGGTCGGCGAACTCCTGATCCGTGCGCAGCCGGCGGGACACCTCCAACTGGGTGCCCAGCCAGCCGGTCTCGGCCACGTCGTCAGCGCGGGTCAGCAGATCGCGCATCACCTGGACGAGCCCTTGTTTGGCGACTGTCTCCACCATTTCCGCCGCGTCGTCTTCGGCGACCGCGAGGAATAGCGATTCCTTGTCGCGGAAATGATGAAAAATGGCCCCGCGGGACAGGCCGGTTGCCTCTTCCAGTCTGCGAACCGTGGCGCCCTCATATCCATGCCGGGAAAAGCAGGCCCGGGCGCCGGCGAGAATCTCGCGGCGCCTGGCGTCGAGGCGGTCCTGACTCACACGGGGCATTCGGCGATCATAAACGGTACGTTCGTCTTGCGGCATCTGGCGGTGGTTGTCGGTCCTAGCTGGCAAGATTAGGAGTATGCCGACCGTCCCCTCGCACCCGCTGCGCGTTGCCGTCGCCCAGGCCCCCGCAACGCCGGGTGATCTCACCGGAAATGCCGTTCTAGCCGGCAAACTGGTTCGCCAGGCCGCCGCCGAACGGGCCGTTCTCGTGGTGCTGCCGGAATTGTTCCTCCCGGCGTATCATCCACCGGCATTGGATGCCGATCCGCTGGGCACCGATCTGCTGGTGAAAGCCGGCCAACTGACCGATTCCCGACTGTGGCCGATCCAGGAAGCGGTCATCCAGACCGGGATTCACGCAATTGTCGGCGCTTCGGTGCGGGTGGACGGTCATCGATTCATCTCCGCACTACATTTTCGCCCGGATGGCAAGGCTCTGGACGCATATCACAAGCAGAACCTGATTATTCCCGATGAAACCGATCTGTTTGAGGCCGGAAGACCCGGTGACACACCGGGCGCGATCGAAGTCGGCGACTGGGTGATCGGGCTTGGAATCTGTTATGACGGTTGTTTTCCCGAGCATGCACGTGCAGCTGCAATTGCAGGCGCACATGCATATGCCGTTCCGATGGCTTATGTGCACGGCAGCGACCATCGCCGTGATCTCTATTACGCGGCCCGCGCTCTGGACAACACCTTTTATGTGTTGGCATGCAATGCGGTCGACGGCCCGCAGCCGTGGCGGTTCAGCGGTGGCAGTGCTATTTACGATCCGGAAGGGCAGTCGATGGGCCAGGCCCCGGGCAGTGGCGAGGGCCTGGTGGTCGCGGACCTGGATCCGGAGTTCATGGGGCGTACGAGGGCGGTCCACCGGATGCTGGCCGACCTGGAGCTGGCCAGAGTGAGCTGAAATGCCACGTCCGATAGCCGCCAGCTTTCGCCGTGATCGGGGCTGATAGTGGTGTCATGACTGACATTCACGTGATTGCCATCGATCCGGACCGGCTGGCGGCGATGCGGGCCACCGGCTCCGACGAGCACGGAAACCCTTTCACCGCTTTCCCGGCGGTCGGCTGGGAACCGCTGCGCTGCTGCCTACGCAGTGCCGCTGAGGACGAGTCGATCGCGCTGATCTCGTACGCCGCCTTCACCGAACCCTCGCCCTGGCGCGAGGTCGGCCCGGTCTTCGTGCATGCGAAGGAGTGCGAGGGATATCCGAAGACCTCGGTGTTTCCGGAAAGCTACCAGCGCGGCCGGCGGCTGCTGCGCACGTACGCATCGGATCTGACGCTGGACTACGACCACATTCGGATGACGGCCGACGACGAAGACGTCGAAGCCGCTGTCCGGGAGTTGCTGGCCGTGCCGGAGGTGGGCGAGGTGCACGTACGAGCGGCCGAGGCGCAGTGTTTTGCCTTCGCCGTCCGGCTAGCCGATCCGCTCGCGTAGTTTCGCGAACTCCGCGGCCAGCGAATCCGGCGTGTAGTGGGCGTTCAGCCCGCTCGGATTCGGAAGCACCCACAGCGCGGACGGACCGATGCCCACCGGCTGCTCGCCGATGACAGCCTTGGGCTGGCGCCATCCGGTGCGGTATGCGGTGATCCCGACCAGCGCGATCCACTGTGGACCGAAGTCGGCCGCCTTCGCGGCCAACATCTGCGCCCCGGCGACGAACTCGTCGGGGCGCAGTTCGTCGGCCCGCGCGGTCGCTCTGGCGACCACGTTGGTGATGCCGAGCCCGTACGCCAACAGCTCCTGCTGTTCGCTCGGGTGCAACTGCCGGTCGGTGAAGCCGCCGCGGTGCAGCGCCGGCCAGAACCGGTTGCCCGGCCGGGCGAAGTGGCGGCCGGTGGCGGCCGAATAGAGCCCCGGATTGATGCCGACGAACAACACCTTCAGGCCGGCGTCGATCACGTCCGGGATGGTCCGGCCGTACGCGTCCGCAAGTGCCCGCCGGTCGACTGTCACACCTGGAACGTAACCTGAACTCGTGGGCTGGACGACGCTGCCATCACCGATCGGCGCCTTCGGGGTGATCGCCGACGAGAACGTCGTGCGCGGCGCGAGTTTCGGTGGCCGCATCCCCGCCGGAGTGCCGCGCGCCGGCGGCCAGCTGCTGCTCGACCGGGCGGTGGCCCAGCTGCGGTCCTACTTTGCCGGCGAGCTGCTGGACTTCGACCTGCCACTGTCGCTGGCCGGGTCCGACTTCGAGCTGAAGGTGTGGGAGGTGCTCCGCCGCATCCCGTACGGGCAGACGGTGACCTACGGCTGGGTCGCCGCGCAGGCCGGCGACCCGCTCGCCGCCCGGGCGGTCGGCACCGCCTGCAACCACAACCCGATCCCGGTCATCGTGCCCTGCCACCGGGTGGTCGGCGCGAACAAGACCCTGGTCGGTTTTGGTGGCGGGCTACCGCGCAAGCGATGGCTGCTGGAGCATGAGGCCCGAGTGGACATGGAACGCGCTTTCGCCTTCTAGAGCGTGGCAGTTGAGCGACGGTCAGGGACGTTTCACGGCCTGGATGGTGTAGGAGTGTGGGAGCCGCCAGGGCCGGTCGGTCAGCCGCCATTCGTTGTTGGGCAGGCTCTCCATCGCGCCGGGGAACAGCTCGCCGTGCACGCTGTCATGTTCGACGAACATGGTCAGATCCAAGCCGGCCGCGAGCAGGGCGGTGATGATCTCGGCGAGGCCATGACTCCACTGGTGGGCCACGGTTTCCTGGAAAACCACGTCCGTCTGCACGTACGTGCCGCCGCCGGTGCCGGTGATCGGTTGGTCGCGTTCGAAATAAGCACCCTCGATCGCCAAGGTGCCGTCGTCCAGGCGGTCGGTGGCCCACAGCATCTGGTGGATCTCGCGGAGGAACAGCCGGCCGCCGGGTCGCAGCAGCTCCGCGACCACTCGCGCCCAGCGCTGGATGTCGGGCAGCCAGCAGATCACCCCGATGCTGGTGTAGACGAAGTCGAAGGCCCCGGCGCCCAGCGCGTCGACCGCGTCGTACACGTTGGCGGTGACGAAATCGGTGTTGTCGCCCAGTTTCGCGGCCAGACTGCGGGCCTCGGTGACGGCTGCGGGTGAGAAATCCAGGCCGGTCATCCGCGCGCCGAGGCGGCTCAGGGACAGTGTGTCGGTGCCGATGTGGCACTGCAGGTGCGCCCCACGGAGCCCGTCGACCTTGCCCAGTCGGGGACGGTCGAATCGGACAACATTGCTGAGAAAGGCCGGATCTTCGAGGAATTTGTCCACCTCGTAGTCCGGTGATGCCGCGTGAGCGGGTGCGCGCTCATCCCAGTTTGCGCGGTTCTGGGCCACATAGAGATTCATGCCGGCGACGGTCGCACACCCGGCCCGATCTCGGCCACGGAATTTGCCTTTACGGGCAGCTACTCGTGTCCCAGCACTCGGTGCGGGCGGTAAGGCGCCTCCAGAGTCGCGATTTCCGCCGGATCAAGGGAAATTTCGGTGGCCGCGACGGCGTCCTGGAGATGGGAGAGTTTGGTGGCGCCGACAATCGGCGCGGTGACACCGGATTTTCCCAACAACCAGGCCAATGCGATCTGTGCCGCTGGCGCGCCACGGTTCTGCGCGACCGTACGGACAGCGTCCACCACGTCGTAGTCGCTGTCCTCGTACGTGTCGTCCGCGAGTGGATCGTTGCCGGCGCGGGTGGTGGCCCGGCCGCCGCGGGTGCCGGTGAGGAAGCCGCGGGCGAGTGGACTGTACGGGATGACGCCGACTCCCTGGTCTTGGCAGAGTGGGATCATTTCCCTTTCCTCTTCCCGATAAACCAGGTTGTAGTGGTTCTGCATCGAGACGAACCTGGTCGGCGCGAGCTGCTGGGCCTTGCCGAACTGCCAGGCATACATGCTGGAGGCGCCGAGATAGCGGGCCTTGCCGGATCGTACGACCTCGTCGAGCGCGGCCATCGTCTCGTCGATCGGAGTTTCGTCGTCCCAGCGGTGAATCTGGTAGAGATCCACGTAGTCGGTGCCCAACCGCGCCAAAGAAGCGTCGATCGCGCTGAGAATATGTTTGCGGGACAGGCCTTTGTCGTTCGGGCCGGCGCCCATCGGGAAATACACCTTGGTCGCGAGCACGTAGTCCTCGCGCTGGCCGAAGAGCTTGCCGAGCAGCCGGCCGGTGACTTCCTCGCTGGCACCTTGGTCGTACATGTCGGCCGTGTCGAAGAAAGTCACGCCAGCCTCGACCGCCCGCCGGACGATCGGTTCGGCCTGGTCCTCGGTGAGGTGCCAGCCCCGGCTGGAGTGGTCGCCATAGCTCATCATGCCGAGGCCGATGCGGGAGACCCGCAGTCCGGACCGGCCGAGTCGGGGATAGTCCATGCCGATCATGGTGCCGGTCGTACGCACCTGCCGGAATGGGGTTCTCCAGGCAAAGTCCGCCGAATCCCTGGAAAACGAAAGCAACGGGCGCGGCGGGCCACCAAGGTTCTCCAACGGGTAGTTTACAGACCAGCCACCGGGTTCAGGAGGATTACCGACGATGACCGCGCCGCCCCGACCCTGGTACCGGCCGATGGTGGCCCGCCGGGCGGATGAGGAACACCGCGCGTCGACACCGCTGGAGCTGCTTTTCGACCTGTGCTTCGTGGTCACGGTCGCGCAGGCCGCGGCCGGGCTGCACCACTCGCTGTCCGAGGGCCACGTCGCAATCGGTGTCGCACGGTATGCGGCGGTCTTTTTCGCGATCTGGTGGGCCTGGATGAACTTCACCTGGTTCGCCTCCGCGTACGACACCGACGACGGCATTTACCGCGTCACCACGCTCGTCCAGATCGCCGGTGGGCTGGTGATGGCCGCTGGCATCGCGCGGATCTTCGACCATGCCGACTTCCGGGTGGTGGTGGGCGGCTTCGTGGTGATGCGGCTCGCGATGGTGGTGCAGTGGCTGCGGGCCGCGAGTGCCGACCCGCAGCGCCGCCCGGCGGCGCGGCGGTACGCCGCCGGCATCACGATCGCGCAGATGTGCTGGGTGGGTTACCAGTTCTTCCCGGCGGCCCTCGCGGTGCCGGGTTTCGTGTTTTTCGCGCTGGTGGAGCTGGCGGTGCCGATCATCGCCGAGCGAGCGTCGCCGACCACCTGGCATCCGGAGCACATTGGCGAACGGTACGGGTTGTTCACCCTGATCGTGCTCGGCGAGTCGGTGGCGGCCGCGTCGACGGCCATCCAGACCGGCCTTGGCGCCGGGTCCGGACTGGTCGAGCTGTTCGGCCTCGCGGCCAGCGGGCTGGTGGTCGTTTTCGGGATGTGGTGGGTCTATTTCGACCAGTCGGGCAAGCGCGGTCTCGACGAGCTGACCGCCAGCATGAAATGGGGCTACGGGCATCTCGCGGTGTTCTCGGCGGCGGCTGGTCTCGGTGCCGGGCTGCAGGTCGCGGTCGATGGCCTGCGACACGACGCCCATCTGCCGGCGCTGACGGTCGGGTTGGCCGTCACGGTACCCATCGCCCTCTACCTGTTGAGCGTCTGGATCCTGATGATCGGCCCGACCCGCCGAGAGCTGTCCGCGCAGCTCTTCCCGGTCGCCGCGGTGTTGGTGCTGGCCGGCAGCGTGACGCCGGTGCCGGTCACGGTGGCGGCGGTCGTGTTGGCGGCGCTGGTGCTCGTACGGCTGGCGAGTTCCCGGTAGGCGCGGTCGCCGCGCCTGGAAATCGGCACGCAGAACGCCCTGGCCGACTTGGCCGGGGCGTTCTGCGGCGAAACTACTTGGCGAGCAGCGAACGCAGCACGTACTGCAGGATGCCGCCGTGCCGGTAGTAGTCGGCCTCGCCGGGAGTGTCGATGCGCAGCACCGCGTCGAAGTCCACAGTGGACCCGTCGGTTTTTTTGGCGCTGACCTTGAGAGTACGCGGACTGGGACCGTCGTTGAGTGCGGTCACCCCCGAGATGTCGAAGGTCTCGTCGCCGGACAGGCCGAGGGATTGCGCGGTCTCGCCGGCCGGATACTGCAGCGGCAGGACGCCCATGCCGATCAGGTTCGAGCGGTGGATCCGCTCGTACGACTCGGCGATGACGGCCCGCACGCCCAGCAGTCGGGTGCCCTTGGCCGCCCAGTCGCGGGACGAACCGGAGCCGTATTCCTTGCCGGACAGGATGACCAGCGGGATGTCCTGCTCCGCGTAGGCCTGCGCGGCGGCGTAAATGGTGGTCTGCTCGCCGTCGGCCAGCCAGTTGCGGGTGTAGCCGCCCTCGACACCGTCCAGCAGTTGGTTGCGCAGCCGGATGTTGGCGAAGGTGCCGCGGATCATCACCTCGTGGTTGCCCCGCCGCGACCCGTACGAGTTGAAGTCCCGCTTGGCCACGCCGTGGTCGGTGAGGTAGTCACCGGCTGGCGAGTCGAGCTTGATGGAGCCGGCGGGGGAGATGTGATCGGTGGTGACCGAATCGCCCAGCTTGGCCAGTACGCGCGCGCCGCTGATATCCGTCACTGGTTGCGGTTCTGGTTGCATGCCTTCGAAATACGGAGGCTTGCGAACGTACGTCGACTCGCCCTCCCACTCGAAGGTGGCGCCGGTCGGGGTCGGCAGCGACTTCCAGCGCTCGTCGCCGGCGAACACATCGGCGTAGTCCTTGGCGAACATCTCCTTGTTGATCGCCGAGGCGACGGTCTCCTGGATTTCCTGCGGCGACGGCCAGATGTCCTTGAGGAACACGTCGTTCCCGTCGGTGTCCTGGCCGAGCGGGTCGGTCTCCACGTCGAAGTCCATCGTGCCGGCGAGCGCGTACGCGATCACCAGCGGCGGGGACGCGAGGTAGTTCATCTTCACGTCCGGGCTGATCCGGCCCTCGAAGTTGCGGTTGCCGGACAGCACCGAGACGACCGCGAGATCGTTGTCCTGGATGGCTTTGCTGACCGGCTCCGGCAGCGGGCCGGAGTTGCCGATGCAGGTGGTGCAGCCGTAGCCGACCAGGTGGTAGCCGAGTTTTTCCAAGTACGGAATGAGTCCGGCCTTCTCGTAGTAGTCCATGACCACTTTGGAGCCGGGGGCGAGTGACGTTTTCACCCACGGTTTCACCGAAAGTCCGCGCTCGACGGCGTTGCGGGCGAGCAGCGCCGCGCCGATCATCACCGACGGGTTGGACGTGTTGGTGCAGGACGTGATGGAGGCGATGGCGACCGCGCCGTGGTCGATCTCGCATTCGGTGCCGTCGTCCATGGTGATCCGCGCCGGGTTGCTCGGCCGGCCGTGGGAATTGCGGGCAGCTGACGCGTACGCCGCCATCGGCTCGTCGTTTCCGCTGGTCGCGGGCGCGTCGCTGGCCGGGAAGGACTCGGCGGACGCTTCGTCCACCGTGGTCTGGATGCTGTCACCGTTGGTGTAGTTCTTCAGCGCGTCGCGGAAACCCGCCTTGGCGTGGGAAAGTTCGACGCGGTCCTGTGGGCGTTTCGGGCCGGCGATCGACGGGACCACAGTGGACAGATCCAGCTCGAGGTATTCCGAATAGGTGGCCTCGTGCTCGGCGTCGTGCCAGAGACCCTGTTCTTTCGCGTACGCCTCGACCAGAGCGACCTGCTCATCGCTGCGGCCAGTCAGGGTCAGGTAGCGAATGGTTTCGTCGTCCACCGGGAAAATCGCGCAGGTGGAGCCGAATTCCGGGCTCATGTTGCCGATGGTGGCGCGGTTCGCCAGCGGCACCGCGGAGACGCCCTCGCCGTAGAATTCGACGAATTTTCCTACCGCGCCATGCTTGCGCAGCATCTCGGTGATCGTCAGCACCACGTCGGTGGCGGTTGAGCCGGCCGGAATTTCGCCGGTCAGCTTGAAACCGACGACTCGCGGGATGAGCATCGACACCGGCTGGCCGAGCATCGCGGCCTCCGCCTCGATGCCGCCGACGCCCCAGCCGAGCACGCCGAGGCCGTTGACCATCGTGGTGTGCGAGTCGGTGCCGACCAGCGTGTCCGGATAGGCCTGGCCGTCGCGGATCATCACGACCCGAGCAAGGTGCTCAATGTTGACCTGGTGGACGATGCCGGTGCCCGGCGGCACGACCTTGAAGTCGTCGAAGGCGGTCTGGCCCCAGCGCAGGAACTGATAGCGCTCGCGGTTGCGCTCGTACTCGATCTCGACGTTGCGCTCGAAAGCGTCCGGGCGACCGAAAACGTCGATGATGACCGAGTGGTCGATGACGAGTTCGGCCGGCGCCAGCGGGTTGATCCGGGTCGGGTCGCCGCCGAGCTCCGCGACCGCCTCGCGCATGGTGGCGAGGTCGACCACACACGGCACGCCGGTGAAGTCCTGCATGACCACTCGGCCGGGGGTGAACTGGATCTCGGTGTCCGGCTCGGCCTCGGGGTTCCAGCCGGCCAGCGCGCGGATCTGGTCGGCGGTGATGTTCACGCCGTCCTCCGTACGAAGGAGGTTCTCCAGGAGCACTTTGAGGCTGTACGGCAGGCGTTTGGCGCCCTCGACCGCGTCCAGCCGGAAGATCTCGTAGTCGGCGTCACCGACCTTCAAGGTGTTCTTGCTGCCAAAACTGTCGGTGCTGCCGGTAGCCACTCGTACTCCTTCGGTGCGCCCGTCTCTTCGTTGTCCTTGCTCGCCTCGATCGTCTCGCAGGTCGGAGGCCGACGCTGCTCGAACTCTCAACCAAACAGTACGTCCGTCTTGCTATAGTCGTCAAACTGTCCGCATCGAGAATCAGTCGAGGTGGTTTTCGTGATCCATCATGTCCAACTGGCTTGTCCGTCCGATGGTGAGGCTGACCTAAGAAAGTTCTACGGCGACGTACTGGGCATGACAGAGCTCGCCAAGCCTCCAGTGCTGGCCGCGCGGGGTGGCGCGTGGTTCCGGATGCCGGCGCTGGGCGGGGACATCGAGGTGCATCTCGGCGTCGAAAAGGACTTTGCGCCGGCTCGCAAGGCGCATCCTGGGCTGCTGGTCGACGACCTCGACGCGTACGCGGCTCGGCTCACCGCCGCCGGCTATCCGGTCGCCTGGGACGACGACTTTCCCGGGATGCGCCGGTTCTACTCCGCCGACTGCCACGGCAACCGGCTGGAATTCCTCACACCTGCTCCCTGACGACGGCGGACTGCCAGGAAGGGGCGAGGGACTCGGCGAGCAGCCGCCAGTGCGCGGTGCCGCCTGGATGAGGCCAGGCCGCCGTGCGTTTGCGGTCGCTCTCTATCTCGACAAGTGTTGAGCCGAAATACCGCTGGTTCCGCGCGTCGGCCTGGCCGATCTTGCGTTCCTCCAGGTCACGGCGGGGACCCGCGGGCATGATGTCGAGCCGCGAGGCCATCTCCCGCACACCGTCGGCGATCTTCTGTTGGGTCGCCAGCGCCCACTTCGTTTGTTGGGCGCGCTCATCGGCGGTCGCCGTCCGGTGCAGGATCAGCAGCGGGGGATCGGTCTCCTCGGCAAGTGCGGCGATCAGCCGATCGTGGCCGTCCAGCAGGACATATCCGTCCAGGCAGCTGGCCCACATCAGCAAGACGGGCGGCAAGGTGCCTTCTCGTACGAGTTTGCGATGCGCCTTCACTCGGGCGGCGTCCGACTCCGAAAGCCGGCGCAACGGCAGGATTCCTGACCAGCCGAGGCCGAACCAGTCCAGCTCGGCGGCTGGATGGTCGCGTACCAGCTCGTGTCGCAGCCAGGCGCTGACCGAGTGGCGGTCATGTCTGGCTGGCATCCGGGCCCGCAGGATCCAGTCGCCGCGATGCAGCGGCGTCAGCGCCGAGTCGAAGAGCCAGCCGGCGAACCGGTGCGCCCAACGTGCGTGCCATTCGGGCGTACGCGGCGGTGGGAAGCGACGAGCCTCGTCCGCTCGGATGGGCGGGATCGGGGACGAGTACGCGCCGGTGGCGTGCACGTCGACGCCCGCGTAGTGCCGCTCGATCACGCCCAGAAGTGCCACGTTTTCCGGCTGGGTGAGGAGAAACCGGTTGCCGGTGGCCACCTCGAACCGGGTCGACGGTAACCGCGGCTCGCCGACGGTCAGCCGTATCGCGTACTCATCGACGCCGGTGACCGGCACGCTCTCCCATCGCACGTACGACATTGTCTCCCAGATCGCCTTCTTGAGTGCCGCCGTGCTGGACTATTTTTCTTTATTGGCTGGCCGCTTCCGCTGACGTAGTTTGCCCGCTGTTGTTGGGGTCTTGACAGTGTGAGCCGAAACGCAGAGCATGGACGGCGGCCGATCCTATAGGCCGTACGATATAGCTTCCATCGCGCTGTTTTGGCTGCCCTCAACGACACTGATCGGATCGCTCCGGTCATGGAACGGGAGGAACCGTGACGAACCACCCGCGACGCCGCGTGCTGGGCATGGCATTGGGGGCGGCCGCTCTGGCTGGTGTCCCGGTGTTCGCCTCCGAAGCAGCCTCCGCCGAGGTCGTCGATCCGGTCCAGGGCCGGCCAGAAGCGGCCATTCCAGATCCGGTGCCGGTGTCGCTCGCGAGTTATTTCGACAGCGACGGCCTGGACACGGCGTCCGCGCATGACGGTGATTTCGACGGCTCTGGCTACTGTTTTCCCGGTGATCAGCTGCCGAGTGGGCGGGTAGTCGTTGACGGAGTTCCGTTCGACTTTCCGCTCTCGACGGCCGGTGTGAAGAACAACCTTGTCGCCCTCGGGCAGGTGATCGCGCTGGCGAAGGGAAACTATGTCAGCGCTGAATTCCTGGTCGCTTGTTCGTACGGCAGCACCGGCGGCCCGGCGATCGTGCATTACGCCGATGGGACCACGACCCAGGCTTCGCTGAGTGGCGCCGACTGGTATAGCGGCGACGGCCCGATCACCGCGCCTTTCCGTTACACGCCAGGCGGCGGCACCGATCAGCATCCGGTGTCCATTGGGACCGGCAGGGTGTGGATCGACCCGACGCGGGAAGCGGTCAGCATCACCATGCCCATCACGAACCCGGCCGTCGCTGGCCAGTCGAGCCTGCATGTTTTCGCGCTGAGCCTGCAAGCCGCGGTGGCGGGCAAGGCGATCGCCGTACGGGTGGCGAAATCGACGACCAGCCGGCTGACCGACGGCGGTGCGCAGGTCGTTGAGGCTACCGTGCTGAATCTGGGCACGACCTGGATAACCCCGGTTGACCGCGCGATGGTGACCGTGCAGGCGAAGAACACCTTCACGACGGCTCCCGCACTTGTTGCCTGGTTGGCGCCCGGCGAGGAGGCGCGCGTACGCATCGGCATCAGCAGCCACCCGTCCGTACCGGCCGGGACCGCCGTTTCGGGTCAAGTCATCGGGTACGACCGTGGCGGGATTCTCGACAAGCGACCGACTTCCCTGACGCTGGGGGTGCCGGACTACCAGCCGACGGACGCCTCGCTGGGAACGCATCAGTCGCCTTACTGGTTCAATGACGCCAAATTCGGCATTTTCATCCACTGGGGCGTCTACTCGGTGCCGGCCTGGTCGCCGCCAGGAAAGCAGTACGCGGAATGGTACTGGAACTGGATGCAGGACCCGAACAACGCCGTCTACCCGTACCACGCGGAGACCTATGGCAAGGATTTCAACTACGACGACTTCATCCCGCGGTTCACCGCGGAGAAGTTCGACCCGCGCAGCTGGCTGCAACTTTTCGTCGACGCTGGCGCGAAATACTACGTGCTGACCTCCAAGCACCACGAAGGTTTCGCGTTGTGGGACTCGCAGGTCTCCGGTCGTACGGCCGCCAAACTCGGCCCTCAACGCGACCTGGTGCGCGAGCTTTTCGCCGCCTCTCGGCGATACACCCCGCAGCTGCACAATGGCCTGTATTTCTCGATGCCGGAGTGGTTCAACCCCGACAACCCCTGGATGGGCCACCCGCCGCGGAACCCGTACACGCTGGAACCAGTGCCCTACACCGGCTATCAGTCCGGCCGCGACTTCGTTCACGACTATCAGGCACCGCAGATGCTGGAGTTGGTGCACGGCTACGACCCGGACATTATCTGGTGTGACATTGGCGGAGTCAACGACAGCCACCACGTGATGGCTGAGTATTTCAACCATGCCAACAAACCCGCGGCAGGTCGGCGTACGAGCAAAGAAGTGACGATCAACGACCGGTCCGGGATTTCGGTGCATGATTTCACCACACCGGAATACGCCACTTACTCGAACACCGTGGTGGCCAAATGGGAGGCCAGTCGCGGGCTGGATCCACGCTCGTACGGCTACAACCAGGCGACGCCTGACGACCTTTACATGACAGCCGAAGAAGTCGTGCACACCCTGGTGGACATCGTCTCGAAAAACGGGAACTTCCTGCTGGACATCGGCCCGCGCGGCGACGGCACGATTCCGGAGATCATGCAGCAGCGGCTACGAGAGACCGGCCGCTGGCTGAAAGTCAATGGCGAGGCCATTTACGGCACCACGTACTGGTCGCGGATGGCCCAGCTCGGCGATCTCCGTTTCACGGTCAAACAAAACGAGGCCTTCTACATCCATTCGCTGGTACGCCCCGGCTCGCAGCTGGTGGTGAACGCGCCGGTCCCCATTCGCGGCAGCGCCACGGTCACGATGCTGGGCTATCACGGTCGGCTGTCCTGGTCGCAGCACAACGGTTCGCTGCTGATCGACGTACCAGCCGCCGCTGCCGCCGCCGGCAACTATGCCTGGGTTTTCAAAATCGCCTGGCAGTGAAGCTGTCGCCAGCGGGCGGTCAGCCGGTGAGGCGGAGGCGGCGGGTGATGCGGCGCCGGCGGCGGTGGTCGACGGTCTGGTTGGCGAGTTCCGCGATCACGTCGGCCGGGTCGGTGGGCGGGTGGGCGGCGGCCCGGGCGGCGGACGTGGTGGGTACGCCGGTGAGCGCGGCCTGCAGGGCGGCCGGCAGGTCGCGCACGTGGCGTACCCACGGCACCCAGCCGGCCTTGTCCAGCGCGGCCGCGTTGGCGGCGCCGTGGCCCGGCACCGAGCGGTAGGTCACCGTCGGCAGGCCCGTGGCCAGCGCCTCCAACGAGCTGAGCCCGCCGGCGTTCTGGACGGCCACGTCGCAGCCGCGCAGCAGGGTGGCCATGTCGTCCACCCAGCCCAGCGCGATGGCACCGTCGGCTTCCAGATCCTCCCGTACGGAGGCGTTGCGGCCGCAGACCACGACAGCGCGGGCGAGGCCGGTGTCGGCGACCTCGCGGGCGGACTTGCGTACGTCTCCCATGCCACCAGCCCCGGAGACGAGCACCGCGAGGGGTTCATCCTGGGGGAGGCCGAACTGCGCCCGGGCCTTGCGTTTCTCCTCTTCAGAGGCGGCGGGGTGGAACGCGGCGGGCACCGCCGGTCCGCAGACCTGCACCCCCTTCGCGCCCCGGCCGCGGGCGTCCTCGGCGGCCACCTCGTGCAGCGCGAGGTGGAAGTCGACGCCGCTGGAGATCCACAGAGGGTGCACCGACATGTCGGTCAGGAAGGTGATGGCCGGGGCGTTCAGCCGGCCGCTTCGGCGCAGCCGGCCGAGGGCCTGGCTGGCCAGCGGGTACGTGGACACCACCGCGGCCGGCTCGGCGACCAGGTCGGCGGTCCGGCCGATGCTGCGCCGGGTGTCCTTGCGAGCCAGCGCGGCCGATGCCGCCCGCAGCATCCCGGCCACCGGGCGGCGCCCGGTCACGTTGGCGACCAGTCCCCAGGTGAAGGGCGCTACCCGCAGCGATGTCGTGTAACTGTCCCGCAGCAGGGCGCCGAAGCGGCCCGGCAGGAAGTCGAGGTAGTCGTACGTCTCGACGGTGAAGTCCATCGCGCGGAGCCGGTGTTCCAGCTCGTACGCCGCGCCGTCGTGGCCGCCGCCGACGCTGCCGGTCAGGATCACTATCCGCCGGGAATGCCGCGGATCATCGGAGCTCATGATCTGACACTGTGCCTTGTCCATCCGTCCCAGGTCTATCCGGGAGGACCCTGATTAGGAGGGTTTACGGCTGGGAGTCGCCGTTCGTTCACCCGCCGGCCGTCAACACGTCCGGCGGGTGTGACGAACATCTCGGACTCAGCCCGGCAGTCGGATCCCGGCGGCTCGCTGCTCGGCCATCCAGGTCTCCACGTCCGCGGACGTACGCGGCAAACCGGCCGACAGGTTCTCGGCGCCGGCCGCGGTGACCAGGATGTCGTCCTCGATCCGGACGCCGATGCCGCGCAGTTCTGCCGGCACCGTCAGGTCGTCGATCTGGAAGTAGAGGCCCGGCTCGACGGTGAGCACGTGCCCAACCGCCAGATCGCCCTTCGTGTACGCCTCAGCGCGCGCGTGCGAGCAGTCATGCACGTCCAGGCCGAGCGAGTGGCTGGTGCCGTGCAGCGTCCATCGCCGGTGCAGGCCGCAGTCCTCCTGCAGCGACTCTTCCGCGCTGACCGGCAGGATGCCCCAGTCTTCGAGACCCTCGGCGATGACCTTCATGGCGGCCTCATGGGCGGCCTTGAAGGGCGCGCCCGGCTTGACCGCCTCAATGCCGGCCTGCTGAGCCGCGTAGACGAGGTCGTAGACCCGCCGCTGGGTGTCGCTGTAGCGGCCGGAGATCGGCATCGTACGAGTGACGTCCGCGGTGTAGAAGTTGTGGTTCTCCACGCCCGCGTCCAACAGCAGCATGTCCTTCGGGTCGACGGTGCCGTCGTTCTGCGTCCAGTGCAGCGTGGTCGCGTGGGCACCGGTGGCAGCGATGTTTCCGTAGCCGACCGCGTTGCCGTCATGTCTGGCCCGCAGCCCGAAAACGCCGTCGATGAGCCGCTCGGAGAATCCGCGGTCCGAAGGCATCGCTCGTACGACATCGCAGAACCCGTCGACGGTCGCGGCGATCGCGTTCCGCAACTGCCCGATCTCCCAGTCGTCCTTGACCAGCCGCAGCTCGCTCAGCGCGCTCGCGAGCTCGTCGTCCCGCTGACCCTCGTCCGCGGCACCGACAATGCCGTCCACGGTCTGGTCGTACCCACGCAGCACGCGGGTGTGCGAAGGATCCAGCTCGGCCAGCGCTTTCTCCAGGTCGGCGATGTGCGCGGTCTCCAGGCCGAGCTGTGCGGTGGTCTCGCCCAGGCTTGGCCGCCGGCCGACCCATAGCTCGCCGTAGAAGCGGTCGCGGAAGAACTCGTCGGTATCTCGCGGCGAGCGGGGGTGGATGTAGAGGACGGGCGTGTGGCCGCCTTCGCTGGCCGGGTGCAGAACCAGCACCGCGTCACACTCGTGGTAGCCGGTCAGCCAGACGAAATCGCTGCCGGGCCGGAACGGGTAGTCGCAGTCGTCATTGCGCACCTTCAGCCGGCCGGTCGGGATCACAAGGGTGTCCCGGCCGAAGACGTGGCTCAGCGACTCCCGGCGGCGGCTGTGGTGCGGAGCTCCCTCGGTACGGGCCAGTCCGCGCAGCTCGGTGTCCGCCCAGCCGGTCCGCATGAAAGCGGCGAGCCGGGCGGGCAGGCCCTGGTCGTGGCTCGTCGTCCCGGTCTCTTCTTCTGTCGGCTCGTCGGTCATAAGAGCAACGTTATCGCGAGAGTTGGGCGTACGGCCGGAGAGAAGTCGACAGCGCCGGGCCAGAAATACCGGGTACGCCGCGTACCGGGAATTTTTCCCGGCTCGGACGGGCCGCTGACCCCTTCCGCCAGCGCCTTGGCTGCCCGACCATGAGCTGCGATCGCGTATCGACACAAACGTCGACAAGGGTGGCGAGAACGATGTTCAAGCTCATGCGCGCGTTCCTGGTTCTTGTCCTCGCGGCGGCACTGCTGTCCGTCACCGCCTCCAGTGCCTCGGCGTCCTGTGGCATCACGCCGTACGGCTTAATCGGCAACAAGTGGTACGCGCTCGGCGGCGAGGGGAGCCCGCTGGGCTGCGCCACCGAGGCCGAACACGACACGCCGGGTCGCAATGGCCGGACCCAGACGTTCCAGTACGGCCAGATCGTCTGGTCGCCCGACCAGGGCGGCAACATGATCGTCGCGACCTGGTCGATTGGCACCCGGGTCTTCGTCGACTGGGGTCCGACGGATCCGTTCGGCTACGATTTTTTCATCGTCCGCTGGGATGTGAATGGCTCCAACGTGGGTCAGACGGACATCAACAACGGGCCGCGCGGGTACGGCAGCTTCAGTTTTGACTCGGCGCAGGGCTGGTCGACGGTGGTGGTCGAGGGCTGCGACTCGCACGTCATCGGCTCGTCGACGTGCCGGCAGGGCTGGACTCCGCCGGCTGGTACGTACACGGCGCCGCCAGGTTCGTTCGGCATCTCCGCCGCGACCGATCCGGCGCACGCCTTCGACGGCCTTGACCAGCGTCGGGCCGCCGCCGTCGAGCACTTGGCCTGCACGCGGCTGTTGAACCCGGGTGGAGCGCACGCCGGCGAGAACGAAGGCGTCGAGATGGCCGCGCAGCTGGAGATGGCTCGCCGCTACGGCACCGGCTATCACTGTCGAGGCCAGCTGCCGAGCGTTCAGCTGGTCAACCAGTCGCTGATGGGCACCGGCGCCCATCCGACCGGATCGTCGTTCAGTTCGGCGATCTGCTCGCGAGACGGCGACTATGACACCTTCCTCAAGGGTTTGATGGTCGTCATCTACAAATACTGGGATCTGTTGTACGCCAACACTCGTACCCACATTCTGAACGACCTGCTGACCGAGAACGGGGCACATTCGGTCGACGACGAGAAAACGCCGGTCTGCGGTTACATCGATCTTCCTGAGTCGGAAAACCACCGGCTGCTGATCGAAAGTGCGCGCTATCTGTCGAATCAGAAGCTGTACGACGCGACCGGCAACGCGGCGTACGACAACAACGCCAACGGGATGCGCGCCTATCTTTTGGGTCAGCTGCAGAACTTCGCCAAGTTCGATTTCCTGGAATACAACGCGCGCCCGTACCAGCGCTATTCGATGGACGCGCTGCTGAACCTCTTTGACTACGCCAGGGATCCGTCCGTACGCACCGGTGCCCGGATCGTTCTGGACTACACCACCACGAAGTTCGCGGTGTCCAGCAACCAGCTCCGGCGGGCCGGGCCGTTCCGCCGGCTCACCAGCCGTACGGACGCGGTCAACCAGTGGTACTACGGGAACCAGTCCGATCCGCAGACGGCGTTCTTCCTGATGTGGACGGGACTCGCCGGCAATCTCGGCAACACCATCCCGGACTGGTTCACCAACGAGGCGGTGATCGTCGGGCTGTCGTCTTACCTCCCGCCGCCGGCGGCTGTCTATCGCGCGATGAACAAGGCGACCGGGCCGTACCAGGAGACGTTCTTTGGTGGCTATCGGCCACAACTGAGCTACGCCGGCGAGGATGCCGCTCCTGGCATCGAAATCTACTCCAGTTCGCCGTCTTTCCTGCTGACCGCAGGGGGAGTGTGGCTGCCCAGCGGCTACGGTCGGGACGAGTGGTACGACCGGATCGGCACCAACGAGAACTATGGCGTGCCGCAGTCGACGACTTTGATGCCCAGCGGTAACCATCCGTCCGTCTATCTGACCCGCGACCAGTTCATTCGCTTTGACGGCTACAGCGGCCGATCGCCCGAGGGCCGCGACAAGGTGAACACCTGCGTTTACGGCGGGTTCGCCTGTGGACTGCAACTGCAGGTGCCGCAAGTGTGGTGGAACTGCGCCGAAGTCTCGACCAGCGGAGTGTGGCAGTTCCTCAACCTCAACACGCCCGCCTGCGGCAATCTCGGCTTCTACGTGGTCGTCCACGGCTCCGCGCCGACCACGAACCCGGAGTATGGAACTGTCGGCTTCTTCGACGCTGTCGAGGCTTCAAGCATGAGTTTCGCTGACTTCCGTACGCACACGCTCGACCGGAACCCCGGTATGCCGGCCCAACTCGACCCGCACGCGCAATACACATTCGGCACCCCGGACGGCCACTACTACACCTTCCGGCTGGTGTCGCCCGGCGGCACGAACAACGAGCAGTTGGTGACGTGGGCCGATGGTCAGCAGCTGGGCGACTTCGGCAGCGCGCCGCTGGCCCAAGGCCCGTATCTGAGTTCCTCCGGGCACAGCGGCTACTTGGAGCTGTGGTGGCCCGAAGGGGGAGTACGAACAGTGCTCGACTTCAGAGACGCCCTCAATCCAGTCATTCGCTGATTTTGCGGCATGGACTGCGGTTGGGGTGGGGGTTGGGTTCGAAACCCTTAAAGGATTTTCGTCGAGTGCGGGACTTTATCCCGCACTCAACAACGGACCTGTTGCCGGTGGGACTGAATTACCCAGCCTCCAACTTTCGGGGTTCCTGGGCGCGAATTCGGTCAGCGAGATCAGGGCGGTTATGGCTGCGGAAAAGCTGGAAAAGTTGCCGGCTGACCTGTTCGCGGGCGGTGGGGTCGAGGTCCTGGTGGTCGAAGTCCGCGACGATTTGGGCCAAGCTGTCGCCGGGTTCGGCCGAGACGGCGGGTTGGCGTTGTTCGGGGGCGTAGCCGGTGGGCTGGGGTTTGCGGGCGAGTACGTCCCGTAGCTGGCAGAAGTGTTCGGCCACTTCCACCATTTTGTCGACTTTGTCGCGTTCGCCGTTGAACCACCAGGCGGTGGCGTGTACGGGGTCGCTGAGCAGGTCGGAGAGGTAGTTGATGGCGGCGCGTTCGTCGTCCCACTGCCACGTACGCTGCCAGGCTCTGCGCTCTGCGTCGCGGCGGCCTTGGGCGGCCTTGCGGTCCTCGTCGGCGACCAGGACGCCGGTGCATTCGGCCCAGGCGGCGACGCCGCTTTGTTCGACTGGGCGGGCCTGGCTGAGGTCCTTGCTGAGTTTGGCGCGCAGCTCTGCGGTTTCCAGCAGGGACGCCTTCGCGGCGATCGCCTTGACCCGGTCGGCGATGCCGCCGCGGGCGATCCACAGCGCGTTGCCGGCTCGCTGCACGGACGACTGCTGCTGGCGAGCGTTCCAGATCAGCAGCTCGATCTGGAAGGTGAACGGTGACTCGGCGCTGGGCGCGATCATTTCCCACTCGTCCGCGGCCGCCTCGATCTGGTGGTAAGCGGCCGCGTGCGGGACGGCCACCTGGGGCGCCGGCGCGGGCGTACGGTGCTCCGGCGGCGTCCCGGAGATCCGCTCCCACCACTGGCGGAGGCGGACGCTGCGGGGTTCAGGGGCGCTCTGCGGTTGCATCGGGGTCTCCTGACCGGGCGGGGAAGAGCTACCCGACCATCGTCGGGGCCTGGGCGGCCACGTTCTGTCCAGAAGTAGACACAACGGGTGAGAGTTTCTTGGTCGGTTCAGACGGCGTGTCGACTCAGACGCGCGCAGCCTCTCGCTCGATTGCCTCGACGTCAAGAAGCACTATGTGCGCTCGCCCGGTTTCCACCACCCCCTCCCGGCGCCAACGCGCCAGCGTGGACGCCACCGAGCTGCGGGCCAGCCCCAGCGCCACCGCGAGTTCGGCCTGGGACATCGGAATCCGGGCTGGCGACGGGTGCTCCGGACCTGCGCTGGCCAGCACCTCCAAGAGCAGTGAAGCCAGCCGGGCGGCGGTCGGCTGGTGGGCCAGCCGCCAGGTGTGCGCGGCGCTCTGCCGGACCTTGGCCATCAGGTAGCGGTCCAGCTCACGGTAGATCCGGTGAGTACGCAGGAAGTCCGCGAAGCGGTCCTGCGGCAGCGCGTACGCGACGCAGTGCTCGAGCGTCTGAATGGTGGCTGAGCGGGGCGCGTCATCCCGTCCGGAGAATTCGCCGATCAGGTCACCGGGTCCGCGTACGGCCAACAGCAGTTCATCGCCGGCCCGCTCGGCGTAGGACACCTTCACCCGACCGGCGACCAGCACCAACAGCCAGCCAGACTGGTCGCCCTGGCTGAACAGCCGCTGTCCCGGCTCGTACTCCCGATGTGCGCCGGCCTGCACCAACGCCGACCAGACCTCCGGGCGTACGAGTGCGCGGAAGCCCTGGACGGCACGTTCGGTGGCGGAGATGCCGCTCACCGCACGCACCGGTGAGCGCTGGCCATGCTGTCTTTCTATCGCTTCTGCGGGGCCGCCGACAGGACTTGCACGGTACGCATATCGGCCATGATGTCCACCTCAGCCGGCGCTCGGCCGCACATCTCGTCCGTACGCTGGGCACATGGCGTGGGCGACGGCTGATGAACCGATCCGGCCGGACACCGCCCTTGACCTCAGCCCGGCCCGGCGCGCGGTCGATGGGTTGGCCCGGGCCGGACAGCGGATCCCTGGCTCCGGACTCTTCCTGATCGGGGCCTTCAGTCAGTACGTCGGCACGGCGATCGCGGTCACGCTCTTCGCGGTGATCCCGGCACCGTCGGTGGCCTGGGCCCGCCTGACGGTCGCGGCGCTCATCCTGACGGCCTGGCGGCGGCCATGGCGGCTGCGCTGGCCGGCCCGGCGGTGGGCGTTGGCGGTCGGCTTCGGGCTCGCGCTGGCGTCCATGAACGTCCTCTTCTACCTGGCCATCGACCGGCTGCCGCTGGGCACCGCGGTCGCCATCGAGTTCAGCGGGCCGCTGGTGGTCGCCGCGGTGGGTGCCCGCCGGTGGCGGGACGCCGGCGCTGTCGTGCTGGCCATCGTCGGGGTGCTGCTGCTGGCCGACGTGAGCTGGGCGGGCAGCGCCCTCGGGGTGGTGTTCGCGCTGGGCGCGGGCACGATGTGGGCCGGCTACATCGTGCTCGGCTCGCGGGTCGCGGCCGCTGGGGACGGCGTCGACGGGTTGGCTGTCGGGCTGCTGGCCGGTGCGGTCGCGATGGCACCACTGCTCGCTGCCGGCGCGCTGCCGGCGATCCAGGACGGGTGGCTGCTGGCCGCGTGCGCCTGTGTCGGGCTGCTGTCCACAGCTGTTCCGTACGCGCTCGACCAGATCGTCTTTCGCCGGGTGGGGCGAGCACGGTTCGCGCTGTTGCAGTCGATGCTGCCGGCGACCGCCGCGGTGGTCGGCGTACTCGTCCTGCGGCAGATCCCGTCGCCGCCGGAGCTGGTCGGGGTGGCTTTGGTCGTACTGGCCGTCGCCACCAGCGCCAGCGGGCGTACCGAATAGCGCAGTGACGTACGCCCTTTCGCGGCGCCCCGGCCCGTCGGGGCGGTCCGGAGCCCGTGCGAGGATGGTCGAATGTGCGGCCTGCTTACCTTCATCAGCTCGTCTTCGGCTGCGGTCAGTCATCAGGACTCGATCGCGCAGGCGTTGGAAAGTCTGCACCATCGCGGCCCGGACGAGACCGGCGTGGTGCTCTCCGGCGACGACGTGGTGCTCGCGTTCAAGCGGCTGTCGATCATCGACGTGGGGGACAGTCACCAGCCGTTGGAATACCTCGACGGCCGGTATGCGCTGACCTCGAACGGCGAGATCTACAACTACCTTGAGCTGCGCGAGGAGCTGACCCGCGAGCACGGTGCCCAGTTCGCCACCAACGGCGACATGGAGACGGTCGCCGCCGCCTATCACTACTGGGGCCCGCAGGGCATTTCCCGGTTGCGCGGCATGTTCGCGTTTATCCTGTGGGATCGGCAGGAGAAGGTCGCGTTCGGCGCCCGTGACTTCTTCGGCATCAAGCCACTGTTCTACCTGGAGACCGAAGACGGTTTGTACGTGGCCAGCGAAAAGAAGGCGCTGATGCCGTTCTCCGCCGCCGCCAAGGCCGGCGACGCGGGCATCGACGCCGCCTCCTTGTCGCATTACCTGACGTTGCAGTATGTGCCGGAGCCAGCGACGATGCACCAGGACATCAAGCGCCTGGAGTGCGGGGAATCGTTTAGTTGGTCGCAAAAAGACGGTCTGTCGATCCGTCGCTACTACCGGCCGAGATTCCGGCCGGCGCCGGTTTCCGAGCCTGACAAGCTTTTCGGCAAGATCCAGGACGCCCTGCGAGAGTCGGTCGCGCTGCACCTGCGCTCGGACGTGCCGGTCGGCGCGTTCCTGTCCTCCGGCATCGACTCCACCGCGATCGTGGCGTTGGCCCGTGAGCACAAGCCGGACATCCTGACTTTCACGGCCGGTTATGACGTCGAGGGTTATTCGGAGATTGAGGTCGCGCAGGAGTCTGCCCGCTATCTCGGTGTCAAGTCGATCCCGGCGTATGTCACCGCGGACGACATGATGAGCCAGTTTCCGCGGATGATCTGGCATTTGGACGATCCGGTCGCCGATCCGGCGCTGGTTCCGCTTTACTTCGTCGCGAAAAAGGCCGCTGAGCACGTCACGGTGGTGCTTTCCGGCGAAGGTGCTGACGAGTTCTTCGGCGGCTACGGGATTTATCGCGAGCCGCTGTCGCTGCGCCATCTGCAGGCGCTGCCTGGCCCGCTGCAGCGCGGCCTGAACGCGCTGTCGAAGGTGATTCCCGAGGGCGTACGGGGAAAGTCGTATCTTGAGCGCGGCACCACGCCGATCGAGGAACGTTATTACGGCAACGCGCGGATCTTCACCGAGCGGGAGAAATCCAAGCTCATGAAGACATATGACCCGTCCGTCTCGTACACGCAGGTGACGGCGAAGCACTACGAGGACTCCGCAGGCTGGGACGACAGCACCCGGATGCAGTACATCGACCTTTACACCTGGCTGCGCGGCGACATCCTGGTCAAGGCCGACCGGATGTCCATGGCGCACTCGCTGGAGTTGCGAGTGCCGTTCCTGGACACCGGCGTTTTCGACGTGGCCGCCACGATTCCGCGCGAGCTGAAGGTCACCGACGAGGGCATCCGAAAGTACGCGCTGCGCAAGGCCCTGGACGGCGTCGTGCCTCCGCAGATCGTGAACCGCAAGAAGCTCGGTTTCCCGGTCCCGACCCGGGTCTGGCTGAAGACGCTGATGTACGACTGGGCCGCCGACATCCTTTCCACGTCGGCTGCCGGCGAGTTGCTGGACCTTCCGTACGTGCTGCGGTTGCTGGAGGCGCACAAGCGCGGCGACGCCGACTACAGCCGGAAGATCTGGACCGTGCTGGCGTTCTGTGTCTGGCACGCGATCTACGTGGACGGCAGCATCGACCCGCGTCCGGAGCGGGCCGTCTCCCGGTTGGCCAGCTAATACCTCATCAAGCAACGTGACATTCGTTGTTGATCTTGCATAGTTGGTCTACCTAAAACGGACATCGGTCTGAAATGTTCTTTTTGGGTAGACCAACTAAGCAAGATCAACAACTTCGAGGCCGTGACGGGGTAGGTCCGACAGTCGAGACGCAAGATCGAGGTCAAGCTGGCAGTCCTACGGCAGCCGTCCGTCGAGGGCGGCATAGGCGCGGCGGATGGCGACCAAGGAATGGTCGGCATTGAAAGGCGATCGCGCCGCGAGTTCGGCAGGACTCCGATCGTCCCCGTAGCCCTCGCGACATAGCCACTCGAGGGCGGCTAGCTCGGAGTGTTGGCGGTGCAGGAAGGAGAGGTCGACGACGGCGCCGTGGCCGGGAATGAGCTGCCAGGAGCCGGAAAGACGGCTGCCGAGGGCGGCCAGAGTGGCGGGCCATTCCAGCGGCCAGGCGTCGCCGAAGGAGGGCGGGGCGCCCTGTTCCAGGAGGTCGCCGCAGACAGCGACGTGGGCGTCCGGGATAAGGGCGACGAGATCGTGGTCGGTGTGGCCGCGGCCAAGGTAGGCGAGGGTGACTTCGCGGCCGCCCAGGTCGAGGGTGCGTTCGGTGGGGACGGCGTCGGTGGGCGGGATGGGCTCCACGCCGGCGAGTTCGTCGGCGAAGCCAGCGCCGGCGTGGCCGTAGTCGCTGATGGCCGCGGCGACCGGTTGGGCGGTGATGTCCCAGCGCCGGTGGGCCCAGATGTGGTCGGCGGCGAAGACCTCGTTGCCGTACCAGTGGTCGAAGTGGAAGTGCGTGTTGACCAGCTGCAGGGGCGCGGTGGTGGTTTCCCGTACGGCAGAGGCGAGCCGGGTGGCCTGGGCGGGGCTGGAGAGCGTGTCGATCACCAGCGCGGCGGTGTCGCCGACGACGACGGTGGCATTGACGTCCAGCACGGGTTCGCGCCAGACGTAGAGGCGCTCAGCGATCTCTTCCAGCATGGAAGGCAGTGTCTCAGGCTCGCCGAAGAAACCAGTCGCGATCGACGATGACGCGCTCGATGAGGCCCTCGGCGACGGTGCGGTCACCGTCCCGGACGGTGACGTTGAAGCGGAGCGTACGGCCGTCGACCTCGGTCAGTGCGGCGATCGCCTCGACCCGCCGGCCGACCGGCGACGGGGCCCGATGCCGCAGCGACACCTGTGTCCCGACCGAGGTCTGGCCTTCTTCGAGATGGCCGTCGAGGGCGGCGATCGCGGCCGCTTCGGCCAGCGCGACCACACGGGGAGTGGCCAGGGTGGGCACGTCGCCGGAGCCGGTGGTCAGCGCGCTGTCGTCGTCGGAGACGACGATGCTCTGCTGGCCGGACAAGCCGACGTACGGACCCATGAGGCCACAGCCTACTTAGTTGTCCGACAGTTGCCAGGCGACCCGTCGGGTGCTGGCCGACCTGCTGGAATCCGTTCAGCGGAACATCATGAAACGCCTGTTTTGCGAAGATATGGCGCAGCTTTTACCACACCGTCGGAGGTCGACACGCGCCGACACGCGCGAGAAAAATCGGACATTGTGTCGAATATGGGACTTAGATTGTCTCTTTGGTCGGATATGTGGTCTCCTGTCAACCACTGTGACAGGAGGTGTCTATGCGAGAGAACAGTAGACGAGTGCTGGTTGTGGCACTTGGGGTCTCTCTCCTCGGACTCTTCAGCGGGTTGCTTCCCTCGGTGGCGTCAGCCGCCCCCACCCCGCCGAACCCGACCAACCAGCAGCTCGACGCCAGCAGACAGCAGGTCGCGGCCGCGTCCGCCCAGGTCGGGGTGATCAACGGCAAGCTGGCAGCCGCCCAGTCGGCGCTCGCGGCAGCGCAGGTGCAGACCGAGGCCGCGATTGAGGCGTACGACACCGCTGTCTATGAGCAAGGCGTCGCCCAGAAGGCGTACACGACGGCCGCGGCGGCCCTGAAGGCTGCCCAGGCGGTGGTCGCCGCGCAGCGCACCCAGATCGACCATCTGGTGGCGGCGACCTACATGACCGGCGGTACGGACACCGCGGCGCTGCTGATGACCGGTGGAAACCCGGCCACCTACGGGCACGAGCTGGCGGTCCTCAACATCGTCAGCGGCGACCAGTCCAGCGCGCTGGCGAAGATGCAGCAGGCCCAGGGCCGGCAGCAGGAGTCCGCCAACGCGGCCACCGTCGCGCTGCGGGCCAGCCAGGCGGCCGCCAGCAAGGCCGCCGCGGCCAAGGCGGCTGCCATCGCCGCCATCGGTCAGCGCCAGCACCAGCAGGCCGCCATCCAGGCCCAACAGGCCACCCTCAACCAACAGCTGGTGGCCGCCCAGCGTACGGCCGGCCTGCTCAATCAGGCCCGTGCGGCGGCTAACGCGCGCGCTGCCGCCGCGGCAGCAGCTGCTGCGGCAGCGGCGGACAACGACAGCCCGCCGTCTCGCGGTGGAGGCGGTGGCGGTGGCGGTGGCGGCTACTCGGGCAACATCGGCGGCGCTCGCGGCACCATCGTCTCGGCGGCGATGAGCCAGCTCGGCATGCCGTACGTGTGGGCCGCGGCGAGCCCGCGGGTCGGGTTCGACTGCTCGGGCCTCTCCCTCTGGGCGTACGCGAAGGTCGGCATCTACCTGCCGCACTCCGCGCACCTGCAGTACAGCCTCGGCACCCCGATCTCGCGGAGCCAGCTGCAGCCCGGCGACCTGGTCTTCTGGTCGTACGGATCGAGCTGGACGACCATTCACCACGTGGCGATCTGGGCCGGCAACGGCAGGATCATCGAGGCCGCCGACTTCGGCATCCCGGTGCACCGGCGGACCATGTACTGGGGCGGCTACTTCGGCGCGGTAAGACTCCTCTAAGAACTCGGTTAACAGCCACGACCCATCGCGTTCGGGCTCCGGTCTTCTGGCCGGGGCCCGAATGTCATGTCCCGGGGGATTTGGGCAGGTCAGCGGCCCGGTATCGGCCCCATCGGATTCCGATTGTCACAGTGTCGTCTGTTCACAGTCGACCGTACGAGCCGGCGGCTGGTCTGATATTCAGACAGGAGGCCCCAAAGGACCCACCCCGACGCCGGCCGCTCCCAGCCAAACGTGTCAGGCTTGACGCCACATGCACGATCGGGGCGAGACACTTCTTTCTGGAGGGCCGACGGTGACTGAGCAGCACACCCCAGCGCAGGACGCGACCGAGCTCGAGCGGGTGCTCTTCGAGATCAAGAAGGTCATCGTCGGGCAGGACCGGATGGTCGAGCGGATGCTGGTCTGCCTGCTCTCCCGGGGACACTGCCTGCTCGAGGGCGTCCCTGGAGTCGCCAAGACGCTCGCTGTGGAGACCCTGGCCCGGGTCGTCGGCGGCACCTTCACCCGCATCCAGTTCACCCCCGACCTGGTGCCCGCCGACATTCTCGGTACGCGCATCTACAAGGCGTCCAGCGAGGCGTTCGACGTCGAGCTCGGACCGGTGTTCGCGAACTTCCTGCTCGCCGACGAGATCAACCGGGCGCCCGCCAAGGTGCAGTCGGCGCTGCTGGAGGTGATGGCCGAGAAGCAGGTCTCGATCGGCGGCAAGACGCACAAGCTGCCGACCCCGTTCCTGACGCTGGCCACCCAGAACCCGATCGAGCAGGAGGGCGTCTACCCGCTGCCCGAGGCTCAGCGTGACCGGTTCCTGATGAAGATCGTGGTCGGCTACCCGACCGACATCGAGGAGCGGGAGATCGTCTACCGGATGGGCGTCCGGCCGCCGCAGCCCAAACAGATCATCGACCCGGAGTCCTTGCTGCGCCTGCAGGCCGCCGCCGACGAGGTCTTCGTGCATAACGCGTTGGTGGACTACGCCGTCCGGCTGGTCCTCGCGACCCGGGCGCCGGCCGAGCACGGCCTGTCCGAGATCGCGAACCTCATCTCGTACGGCGCGAGCCCGCGCGCCTCGCTCGGCCTGGTCGCGGCGACCCGCGCGCTGGCCCTGATGCGAGGACGGGACTACGCGCTGCCGCAGGACCTGCAGGACGTGGCGCCGGACATCCTCCGGCACCGGCTGGTGATGTCGTACGACGCGCTCGCCGACGGCGTGCCCGCTGAGTACGTCGTCGAGCGAGTGATGGCCAGTGTGCCGCTGCCGACGGTGGCCCCCCGACAGAGCGCCGCTCCGCGCCGGCCGGTGCCGGTGTCGGCCCTGCCAGGTCAGCCGGCCCTGCCAGGTCAGCCGGCACTGCCGCAGCGGCCGGGGCCACAGCCGACCCTGGGCGGGCCGCCGCCGGTGCCGCCAGCGCCCGGCGCGCATGCCCGGCCGACCTCCGGCCAGCCCACCACTTCGCTGAACAAGACCGCTGACGGCGGTTGGGCAGCGGACACCGAGCGGCCGGCGTGAGACGACTGCGCTCGGTCGGCGCTGGTCGGGCCGACCCGCCCGCGGTGCCTTCGGCGCGACCCGGAAGCCGCCCACAGGACGCGATTGGCGGTGGCCCGCCGCGGCTGGACGACGACCGCGCCGAGGTGGTGCTGCGCCGACTGCAGCTGATGGTCACCCGCAAGCTGGATGGCCTGCTGCAGGGCGACTACCTGGGCCTGTTGCCCGGTCCCGGCAGCGAGAACGGCGAGTCCCGGGAATACCGGCCAGGCGACGACGTGCGCCGGATGGACTGGGCGGTCACCGCTCGTACGACCGTGCCGCACGTCCGGCAGACCATCGCCGACCGCGAGCTGGAGACCTGGCTCTGCGTCGACCTGTCCGCGAGCCTGGACTTTGGCACCGCACGCTGCGAAAAGCGTGACCTCGCCATCGCCGGCGCGGCGGCCATCGCGCACCTGTCCGTACGAGGCGGCAACCGGCTGGGGGCGGTGGTCGTCAACGGCGAAGGGTCCGTAAGACTGCCGGCCCGGCCGGGACGGCAGGCCGCGCAGGGCCTCCTGCGGCGGATCGCCCAGGCGCCGCGGGCCAAGCCGGGGGAGCCGACCGACCTCGCCGGCGCCGTCGACATGCTCAACCGGCCGCCGCGACGGCGCGGCCAGGCCGTGGTGATCAGTGACTTCCTCACCCCGGACGCGGTCGACCCGGCCACCGAGCCGAGCTGGGAGCGACCGCTGCGCAAGCTCGCGGTCCGGCACAACGTGTTGGCCATCGAGGTCGTCGACCCGCGCGAACTGGAGCTGCCGGACGTGGGCGTGCTGACCGTTATCGACACCGAAACCGGGCGTACCCATGAGGTCCACACCGGTGACAAGCGTTTTCGGGAGAAGTACGCTGCAGCGGCACTTTCGCAGCGTGCGGCCATCGCGGCGGCCATCCGCCGGGCGGGGGCCGGGCACCTGCGGCTGCGTACCGACTCCGACTGGCTGGTCGACATCGTCCGCTTCGTCGCCGCGCAGCGTCGCGGCCAGACCCGTGGAATGACTCGATGATCCGTTTTCTCAGCCCGTGGTGGCTGTTGCTGGTGCTCGCCGTGTTGGCGCTCGTCGGCGGGTACGTGTGGATGCAACTGCGCCGCAAGACGTATGCGGTCCGCTTCAGCAACGTCTCGATGCTGGCCCGGATCGCCCCGAAGGCGCCGGGTTGGCGCCGGCACCTCGCCGCGACCGCGTTCCTGCTGTGCATGCTGGTGCTCTCGACCGGGATGGCGAAACCGTCCGCGGACGTAAGGGTGCCGCTGGAGCGGGCGACGATCATCCTCGCGCTGGACGTGTCGCTGTCGATGCAGGCCACCGACGTGACGCCGAACCGCATCGACGCCTCGAAGGCGGCCGCGAAGCTGTTCGTCAATGAGCTGCCGGACACGTACAACGTCGGCCTGGTGTCCTTCGCGAAGGCGGCTTCGGTGAAGGTGTCGCCCACCAAGGACCATCAGCAGATCATGGCCGGCATCGACGCTCTGCAGTTGCAGGAGTCGACCGCGATCGGTGAGGCCGTTTTCACTTCGCTGGACGCGATCGCGAGCGTGCCGGCTGACGGCGCGCAAGGCCCGCCACCGGCCCGGATCGTGCTGCTCTCGGACGGCTACACCACCTTCGGCCGGCCGAACGACCAGGCGGCCGCGGCCGCCAAGAAGGCCAAGGTGCCGGTGTCGACGATCGCGTTCGGCACCCAGGAAGGCACTGTCGAGCTGTCTGGCCGTCAGGTGCCCGTACCAGTTGATCAGGACGCGCTGCACAAGCTGGCCACCGACACCGGCGGCCAGTATTACGACGCGGTCAGTGCGGACGCTCTGAAGAAGGTCTACAACGACCTGGGCAGCTCGATTGGCTACCGCACCGAGTCCCGCGAGATCACCCAGTGGTTCGTCGGCATTGCCCTGCTCTTTGGCTTCGCCGGCGCCGTCATGTCCCTCATCTGGACGCAGCGTCTGCCCTAACCGCACGGAGTCGGCGAGGGGACAAGGGGCGGATCGACAAGGTGGACGGCGCAGGTTTGTAAATCCCCTGACCATGGGGCGCGGGGCGTACGGATAGCCTGGCAGGTGGACTGAGCTGGGATGTACGTACGAGTGGAGGCGCATTGAGCCGGACCGTCCTTGTCACCGGAGGCAACCGAGGCATCGGACTCGCGATCGCGCGGGCGTTCGCGGAGCGCGGCGACCAGGTCGCGGTGACGCACCGCGGCAGCGGCGCGCCCGACGGCCTGTTCGGCGTCCAGTGCGACGTGACCGACGCGGCTTCGGTCGACGCGGCCTTCACCGAGGTCGAGGAGAAGTTCGGGCCGGTCGAGGTGCTGGTGTCCAACGCCGGCATCACCGCGGACACGCTGCTGCTGCGGATGAGCGAGGACCAGTTCAGCTCGGTGCTGGACGCGAACCTCACCGGTGCCTACCGGGTAGCCAAGCGGGCGACCTCGAAGATGCTGCGCAAGCGCTGGGGCCGGCTGCTGTTCATCGGCTCGGTCGTTGGTCTGACGGGTGGACCTGGGCAGGCGAACTACGCCGCTTCCAAGGCCGGGCTGGTCGGGCTGGCCCGATCGCTGGCTCGCGAGCTGGGCAGCCGGAACATCACCGCGAACGTGATCGCGCCCGGGTTCATCGAGACCGACATGACCGCGGTGCTCGGCGACGACCGCAAGAAAGCCATTCTCGAGCAGATCCCGCTTGGCCGGATGGCGAGCGCCGCCGAGGTCGCCGAGGTGGTCACCTGGCTCGCCTCCGACTCGGCGAACTACGTCACCGGCGCGGTCATCCCGGTCGACGGCGGCCTCGGTATGGGTCACTAACTCTTCTTCACTGACAACGAAAGGTGTGGCCCGTGACGGGGTTGCTCGAAGGCAAGCGGCTGCTCGTGACCGGTGTGCTGACGGAGGCGTCGATCGCTTTCGCGGCGGCCCGGATCGCCCAGCAGGAGGGCGCCCAGGTGGTGCTTTCCAGCTTCGGTCGGGCGCTGAACATCACCCGCCGGATCGCCAGGCGGCTGCCCACCGAGGCGCCGGTGATCGAGTTGGACGTGACGAGCGACGAGGACTACGCGGCGCTGGAAGGGCGCCTGCGTGAGCATGTCGACGGCCTCGACGGCGTCGTACACTCCGTGGCTTTCGCCCCGCAGAACGCCATGGGCGATGGCTTCGTTGACGTGCCGTGGGCCGATGTTGGCCCGGCCGTGCAGATTTCGGCCTGGTCGTACGCCGCCGTGACCCGCGCCTGCCTGCCGCTGTTCGGCGAGAAAGCCGCCGTGGTGGGGCTGGACTTCGACGCTACCAAGGCCTGGCCGGTGTACGGCTGGATGGGCGTGTCGAAGGCCGCCCTTGAGTCGACGAACCGCTATTTGGCTCGCGATCTCGGGCCTCGGGGCGTACGGGTGAACCTGGTCGCCGCTGGCCCGCTTCGTACCATGGCGATGCGGTCGATCCCGGGTTCGGAGCAGTTCGAGACCCTCTGGGAGACCGGCGCCCCGCTGGGCTGGAGCCTCACCGACACCGAGCCGGCTGGTAAGGCGATCGTGGCGCTGCTGTCCGACTGGTTCCCGGCCACCACCGGCGAGATCGTGCACGTCGACGGCGGCTTCCACGCCGTCGGCGCGGAGCCGCCGAAGTAGCCGTCCTGGCCCCGGTCCACCCGAGGTCGTTCGACCAAAGGGCCTTCTATATCAGGAACCAAAAAGCCCAGAATTGAACGGGAGAACCGTGCCCATTGGCTGCGGCGAACTCGGGTGTCGTGGTCCCGATCTCGCGCGACCTTCCCCATTCGTCGGTCGAAGGTGCCCTCGCGAAACGAGGGGAAGGAATAGGCATGAGCGACTTCACGTTACCCGAGCTTGCCAATAGCGTCGTAGACATAGTCAAGGCAATCATCGCAGATATCCGGCCTCGGCTGATCGAGTCCGCAGTCACGGGCAAACACGGCGAGAAAGACAACCTGCGGCACGACGATAATTTTCTGTCGGAGTTCGATATTCGGTTGCATAAACTCTATCGAAGCATGCTCGAGGAACGGCTGCCCGAGTTTATCTATGCATCGGAGGAGGCCGACCCGGAGGTCGTCGGCAGCAATCCGGATCCAGATCTGTTGGTCTTAATTGATCCGCTTGACACGAGCGAACTTGCGGTTCGCGCACTGCAAGGATACACGCACATAATGGTGTACTCGCGAAAACTTGCCAGGCCGTTAGTTGCGGTTGTTGGTGACATTTTCCATCACGTTCAATTGTACGTAGCCGCTCGAGATGTAGGCGGGGAAGATCACGCATGTATAGTCATGGCTGGAATGGACCCCATTCCAATGAATGTCCATCCGCTATTAGACGTGCCCTCAGCACTAGTGACCAACTATCTCATGCGACCTTTGGAAAGGTTTTTGCCACTGGCGACGCAGCGCCGCCTTATGGAAAGGCTAAGCGAGACGTCAGGCGACGGTAAGAGTCGTGGACGCATTGGTGTTGACTTCGGTTCCATCAGTCTCTGCCACGTCGCAGCCGGATTCACGGACGCTACGATCGAATTCGCGAAAGGGTTCGCCGTCTGGGATCTCTATCCAGGTCACTATATATTGCACGCCGCTGGAGGGGTCGTCATCGATCTGACGGGCCAGGCGATCCCGCTTAATTATCGTCTCGAGTCGCCTGGAGACGTTGCCGCCGCCATGGATCGGCGCCAAAAATTCATCGCCGCCAGCACGCCAGACCTAGCGAGCGACCTCCTGCACCTCCTCGACATCTGAGGGTGCGGCGTTATCCATCGTCGAGCATCGCGCGTACAAGTTCGGCTGCCTTCCCCAGGATGTTGGAGACCGACCCGAGTCGGTAGATCCTGGCCAGACGCACGCGATGAGGCATTGCGGCCGCTTGGCCGTCAGCGGGCGTGCCACATCTGGCGGGTCATTTCGTACTCGACCTCACCGTGGTCCGCGCCGGGCAGGGGCTCGTCCCAGTCAGGGAAATACGTACGCACATAGCGCATTCCGATGCGTTCCATCACGCCACGGGCCCCAGCGTTGGTGGCCATGGTCTGGGCGATTACCCGGTTTTGCCCGATGGTGTCGAAGGCGTGCTGCAACAGAACCAGGGACGCTTCGCTGGCCAGGCCCTGTCGCCAGAACCGCCGGGCGAGGCGGTAGCCCAGATCGCTGACGGTCGGGTCATCGGGCTGGTCGGGGCCGTGCGCCGGCGGCAGCATGAACAGCCCGACGAACTCGCCGTCATCCTCGCTGGCCGGCGGTGTCGAGCCACCGAACGCCATCCAGAACCCCAGGCCGTCCACCTTCTCCGTCAGGGCCATCCGCCGGCGGTGGGACGCGATGACCTCGTCCCTTGACCGCGGATGGCCGCCGAGGTAGCGGAGCACTTCCGGGTCGGAGTCGAGCTCGATCTCCAGTTCCAGGTGCCGGTCGGTCAGCGGGACCAGCAGCAGGCGGTCGGTACGCAGGATCGGTTGGGGCACCCGAAGACGATCGCAGATCGCGGTGCGGGCCGCGAGCGATTTCTACTGCGTGTAAAACTTGTGGGGTGACTGAGTCGTACGACGCGCTGCTGTTGCTGTCCTTCGGTGGCCCGGAAGGGCCGGACGACGTGATGCCGTTCCTACGGAATGTCGTCCGTGGCCGGGGAGTCCCAGACGAGCGGCTGGCCACGGTGGCCGAGCATTACCACCACTTCGGCGGGGTCTCGCCGATCAACGGGCAGAACCGCGAGTTGCTGGCCGCGATCCGCGCCGACTTCGCGGCCAACGGTCTGGAACTGCCGGTTTATTGGGGAAATCGAAACTGGAATCCCTACCTGGCCGACACCCTGCGGCAGATGCGAGAGGACGGCATTCGCCGGACGCTGGTTTTCGTCACGTCGGCCTATTGCTCGTACTCCAGTTGCCAGCAATACAAGGAAGATCTTGCCAAAGCGCATGCCGAGATCGGGCCGGGTGGACCGGAAACCGTGGTGCTGCGCCGATTTTTCAATCACCCCGGTTTCATCGAGCCGCACGTGGACGCCGTACGAGGTGCGTACGCGTCACTTTTGCCAGCGCGGCGGGCGAAAGCGCGGCTGGTTTTCACCGCGCACAGCATCCCCAGCCGGATGGACGCGCAGGCCGGACCGGGTGGGCACCTCTATTCGCGGCAGTTGCGGGAGGCGGCCCGGCTGGTCGCCGAAGAGGCCGCGCCAAACGCCCAGTGGGATCTCGTGTGGCAGAGCCGCAGCGGGCCGCCGCACGTGCCATGGCTGGAGCCGGACGTGAACGACCACCTCCAGGCGATCGTCGCGGACGGCGTCACCGATGTGGTGATCAGCCCGATCGGTTTCGTGTCCGACCACCTTGAGGTGTTGTGGGACCTGGACAACGAGGCCAAGGACACCGCGTACAAACTCGGCCTGGGCTTCGCGCGAGCCGCCACTCCTGGAGTGGACCGGCGATTTGTCGAGATGGTCCGGGAGTTGGTTCTGGAGCGTACGAGCGGGAGTGAGCCTCGTGCGCTGGGCACCTTCGGCGCTGGGCCGGACGCGTGCACCGAATCGTGCACAGTGGCGCTACTTGGCCGCTGAGTTCCGTGACCAGGTGTGACATCTGCGGCGTAGATGCGTTCTCTGTGGCGATAAGGGAAATCGCCTGACAGAAGGGTCGCATCATGCGTACTCGAGTCTTCCGTTCTACCGCACGTGCGGCGGTTGCCGCGACAATTGTTGGATTCGCCCTGTTGCTGGCTCCGGCGGCCTCGGTGGCAGCGCCGATCAATGCCAGTCAGGTGGCGACCAAGGACGTCAGCCCGAATATCTACGAAGCACCCTGTGACCAGGTTTCGGTGACCTTCCAGGTGCTTTCCGGTGGTAGCAAATGCTATGCGCTGGCCGGCTCGATAGGGACGGACTTCGTCTCCTATCGCATGTACGGCGGCGCGTTCTACGGCTACTTCTCGGTCAACACTCCGAACGGCTGCTACGTCATCAATTTCGCGCCGGATCAGCAGGTCGACATCCCGGACGGCTACGGCGTGGTCACCAGTGTCGTGATCACCAGAGGTGACTGGTAACCACGATTGACGTTTAGCACCTTGAAACCGGCGTTTCGCTCGTTTTTACCGATACAAGATGACGAAAACGTCATCTTGTATCGATAAATTATCAAACGGTCAGCGCCGACCCAGCGACGTCACATTAATCCGAAGCGGTGCCGGCGTGTCCGTGCTGAATACACCGCCGACCATGTCGTTGGTCAGCTGGTACGCACGATCGAACAGCTCGTACGTCCGCACAGACAACGGCGTGGTCAGATCGAACAGCCAATACCGGGGGATGCCGGCCTCGGCGTACTCGACCAATTTGGTGACGCGATCGGCGCAGCGCGAACCGGACGAGATGACCTCGACGGCGACGACGACCTGGTCCGCTGGTAGTCGAGGCGGATTCGTATCAAGAATCTCCGATGACGTGATCACCACGTCCGGGGCGCGGACGGTGGGTGGATGGGTCGCGTCGACGATGACCTCGACTTCGGGGATCGCCACCCATTCGACCGGCAGTTGACTGTTCAGCACTGCGGCCAGTTGGTGTCTGACGAATTGATGTCGCGGGGTTGCTTTGGGCGCCACGACAAGCATTCCGTCAACCAGCTCGACATGGCGGCTGGTGTCCTCAGGCAGCGCGTCCCACTCAGTGAGAGTCAGCAGATGGTTCGGCCACGCGACCATCACTGACATCCCGTCTTCGAGTTCTTGGTGCTTTCGCAAGGGAAGCGACACTACCAGGCCCACCTGGCCGGATGCGGTCAGCGAATGGGGGAGTTGTACGCGGCCAGTCGTGCCTGCCGGGCGGCGGCGGCGAGTGGCCGAAGCGCCTGGGCCCGCAGGTTGGCCTCTTGGGTGCTGGTCGCGCCGCCGTCGTCCTCGCCGGCCAGATCGACGATCCCGGCGACCAGTTCGGCCCGATGCAGGACACGCTCCGCGCGTGGCGAGTAGCCCGGCGGCAGCTCATGCGAGCGGCCGGCCTTTCGGAGGTCCATAAGGGCGTCGGCGAGCTCCGGCCGCCAGCGGGCCACGTCGAGGTCGACCAGCAGGTCGGTGGTCTGCAGGAGGGCTTGGGCGAGCTGCATTTCGGCTTCCCCGACCGTGCAGAAATCGTCCACCAGCGGCAGCGGGTTGAGCGGGTCGAAAACGATCGGGTGGCAGCGCCACACCACGGTCTCCCACTGCACCCCGGACCCCGACTCGCGCGAGGTCACCTCCGGGATCAGCCCGAACTCCGGGCAGCGAACCACCTCGCCGACCGCGAGGCCTGCCCGGGCCAGCCCGGAGGAGGCCGGCAGGCCACGCGGGTCACCGGGCACCGGCATCACCAGCCGGATGCTGTCCGGCGAGATCCGGGACAGCTCTTTGAGGGCATAGGGCAGCGGCACGGCGTGTGCCGCGCCGGGAAGGTCGGCGACCTCGTGCTCGCCGTCCTCGCCAAGCACTGCCGACACCACGTCGTCGTACGGCACCAGTCCGGTGCGCCACGACCGTAACCAGGCCACCATCCGGCCGGACCGAAGACTCACGTCATCAAGCGTAAGCAATGACGGCGCGTCAGCGTCGCTCCCGTCACCAGAATCGTTAGCGTGATTTCCGTGCGCAGCATGGATTACGGACCGGACATTATGGGCAAAGACCCCAAGGACCCGCGCCGTCGACGGATCGAGACGGTTCCGGCGGAGCGTGACCTGGTCGTCGAGGAGGCTGAGTCGGGCTTCTGCGGGGCCGTCATCTCCTGCCTCTCGGACCAGGTCGTGCTGGAGGACCGGCGCGGCAACCAGCGGATTTTCCCCTTGCTGCCAGCGAGTTTTCTGCTCGAGGGCAAGCTGGTGACACTCCAGCGGCCGGTACGTGAAGTGGCCGCGCCGCAGCCTCGGCGGACCGCGTCCGGATCGGTCGCGGTGCCGAACGCGCCGGCCCGGGTGGCACGGGCCGGCCGGATCTATGTCGAGGGCGTGCACGACGCGCAGCTGGTCGAGCAGGTCTGGGGCGACGACCTGCGGGTCGAGGGCGTGGTCGTCGAGCCGCTGCACGGCGTCGACGACCTGCCCGCGGTGGTGGCCGACTTCGGCCCCGGCAAGGGCCGGCGGCTCGGCGTACTGGTCGACCATCTGGTGGCCGGCAGCAAGGAAAGTCGCATCGTGGCCGAGCTGCGCAACCCGTACGTGCTGGTCACCGGCCATCCGTACGTGGACATCTGGGAGGCCGTGAAGCCCGCCTCGGTGGGCATCCGGGCCTGGCCGAAGGTGCCCCGTGGCCAGGACTGGAAAGAGGGCGTCTGCGCCGCGCTGGGCGTTTCGGACGTGCACGAGATGTGGCGCCGGGTCCGCTCTTCGGTACGCGATTTCAACGATCTGGAGTGGGAACTGCTCGGTGCGGTCGAGCGGCTCGTCGACTTTGTTCTCACAGAGGACTGAAGCCATTTTGTAAGAGCACAGCCGGGCCTGCGGTGGGATGATGAACTATGGCCTGGTTGATTTGGCTCGTGCTCGCGGCGGGGTTGGCAGTCGTCGAGATTTTCTCGCTCGACTTCGTCTTCATCATGCTCGCGGCCGGTGCGCTGGCCGCCGCCGGTGGCGCGGCGCTCGGCGCTGGTTTGCCGATCCAGCTGGCGCTGTTCGTGGCGGTCGCGGGTCTCGCCCTGGTGCTGGTGCGCCCGATCGCGAAACGGCAGATCAGTCAGGGACCGACGCTCCGGCATGGCGCAGCGGCCCTGGTGGGGGAGACCGCTAAGGTGCTCCAGCGGGTGGGACCGGAGTCCGGACTGGTGAAAGTGGCCGGCCAGGAATGGACAGCACGTCCTTTCGACGCCACCCAGCAGATCGAGATCGGTGAGACCGTACACGTCCTGAAAATTCAGGGCGCCACAGCCTTGGTGTGGAAGGAACCGTAATGGACTCTATCCTGGGTCTTTTGCTTCTGCTTTTGGTCGGCATAGCCGTAATTTTTGTGGTGGTGTCGCTGCTCCGGTCGGTACGGGTCATCCCGCAGGCCAGGGCCGCCGTGGTCGAGCGCTTCGGCCGCTATCTGCGCACTTTGGAGCCGGGCCTCGCGTTGGTGCTGCCATTCGCGGACCGGGTACGCCCGCTGGTCGACCTTCGCGAGCGAGTGGTGTCTTTTCCGCCGCAGCCGGTGATCACCGAGGACAACCTGCTTGTCAACATCGACACCGTCATCTACTTCCAGGTGACGGACGCGAAAGACGCCACGTACGAGATCGAGAACTTCATTCAGGGCATCGAGCAGTTGACCGTCACCACCCTACGAAACGTGGTCGGCTCGATGAACCTGGAGCAGGCGCTGACCGGCCGCGACCACGTCAACGGCCAACTTCGGGCGGTCCTGGACGAAACAACGGGTCGCTGGGGCATTCGGGTCAATCGGGTGGAGCTGAAGGCGATCGAGCCGCCGGCGTCCATTCGGGACTCGATGGAGAAGCAGATGCGCGCCGAGCGGGACCGGCGAGCCGCGATCCTCACCGCGGAAGGTGTCAAGCAGTCCAAGATTCTGACCGCACAGGGTGAAAAAGAGGCCGCGATCCTGCGGGCGCAGGGTGACCGGGAGTCCCGGATCCTGCAAGCCGAGGGTCAGGCGCGGGCCATCGAGACGGTTTTCCAGGCGATTCATGACGGCCGGCCCGATCCTGAGCTGCTGGCGTACCAATATTTGCAGATGCTGCCGCAGATCGCCCAGGGAGACGCCAACAAACTGTGGATCGTGCCGTCCGAGCTGGGTCGTGCGCTGGAAGGTCTGGGCAATGTCGTCGGCAAGCTCGGCGACGCGGCGAGTCAGCCGGCGGCCGCGCAGCCGGCGGCGCCACGGCCACCGGCCCTGAAGGACTCCGACGCGTATGTGGAGCGTCCAGAGGTGGTGGCGGCGGAGAAGGCGGTCGCCGAGGCAGCCGCGAACGTGGGCGGTCCGGCGATGGGAAAAGCCGGTCCGAACGGCCAGCAGGACTGACGTAGGGGTGGCCTTCGAAACCCTGACCGATCCGGACGATCCGCGGCTGGCGGATTACCGCTGCCTCACCGATGTCGACCTACGGACGGCTTTCGAGCCGCCGCACGGACTCTTCATTGCCGAGGGCGAGTTGGTGCTGCGCCGGGCCGTACGAGCCGGATACCAGCTTCGGTCGATTCTGGTGGACAGCAAGCGAACCGACGCGGTGGCCGATCTCGGCGCGGTCACCGGTGCGCCGGTCTACGCCGCCGACCAGCAAGTTTTGCAGGCCACCACGGGTTTTCACGTACATCGCGGGTTGCTCGCCTCGGTGCACCGGCGGCCGTTGCCGGCGGTCGCCGACCTGCTGGCCACCGCTGGCCGGATAGCGGTCATGGAAGATGTCAACAACCACACCAATATCGGGGCGATCTTTCGATGTGCGGCTGCTTTGGACATCAACGCCGTCCTGTTGTCGCCGTCGTGCGCTGATCCGCTTTACCGCCGGAGCGTACGGGTAAGCATGGGCGAGGTCTTCGCCATCCCGTACGCCCGGCTGGACGACTGGCCCGGTGGGCTGAAAGTCGTGCGGGACGCTGGTTTCCGGGTGTTGGCGATGACTTTGGCGCCGGACGCGGTCGATCTGGACAAACTGAGCGCCGACGATCGCCGGCGACCGGCCCTGCTGCTCGGCGCGGAAGGCCCCGGGCTGACTGCTGCCGCGGTCGCGAATGCCGACGTGGCGGTGAAAATCCCGATGAGCGGCGGCGTCGACTCGCTGAATGTCGCCGCCGCCGCCGCGGTCGCTTTTTGGGAAATCAGCCGCGACCGCTGAGCGTGCGAACGCGGACGCCGCAGGCGAGCGTGGCGGCGGCGAGCGCGACGACCGGAATCCAGTAGGTGCCTTCCAGTGCGGTGGTCAGCCCACTGCTGGCGATCCGCAAGCCGGTGGGTACGTTGGCCAGCCTGATCTGCAGCCAGGCCGCGACCACCGCGCTGGTGAGTGAGTTTCCCAGCGCCCGCAGGGTGTTCATGGTGCCGGACGCGGCGCCGGCCAGCGCCGGGTCGATGTGCGCCATCGCCAGGGTGCCCGGCGGCGCGTACACAATGCCCATGCCCACACCGAAAACTGTCAGTGCCGCCACCAAACCCTGCCAGTTCGTCAACGCCAGCGGCAGACCGGCGAGTCCGGCCGTCATCAGCAGCAAGCCGCTGAGCAACGGAAGAAATCCGCCGTACCGATCGGTGAGCCAACCCGACAGCCACGCGAAAGGCAGCGAGATCATCGGCGCGACCGCGATGATCAGGCCGGCCTCAAAAGCGCTCAGGCCGGCCACTGACTGGAGATAGATCGCGGTGAGGAACACCATTGCGGTCACCGAGCAGGTCAACGCCGCGCCGACGGCGGACATGAGCGCGAAACCAGGGGATCGCAGGACGGCCAGCGGGACCAGCGGTTCGCGGTCTCGCCGCTGGAACTGTACGACCGCAAAAACCACGAAGATCCCGAGCCCCACCGCGATGATGGCTCCAATGGGCTCAGCCCATTGCCGCGGTTCGCCTTCGATCAGCCCGAAAACGACCAGTGACAGGGCCGCGGTCAGCAGGACCGTACCCAGCAGATCCAGGCGCGGCCGCCGGACGCTGACCAGATTCGGCAGCCAAACAAAGGAGAACGCGAAGGCAACTGCCGCCACTAGGCCAGCCGCGCCGTAAATCCAGCGCCATCCGAGCGTGGACACGACCAAGCCGCCCAGCATCGGTCCGGCCGCGACCGCGAGGCCGGCGACGACGCCCCAGACTCCGAAAACTCGACCGCGTCGCTCCGCTGGGAAAATCCGGGCGATCATCGCGATGGCCTGGGGGGTGACCAATGCGGCCCCGAGGCCCTGCACAGCCCGGCCGAAGACCAGCCAGCCGACATCGGGCGCCAGGAAGCCCAGCACTGAGCCTGCGGTGAAACTCGCCAGCCCCAGCAGCTGCAGCAGTTTCGGGCCGTACAGGTCGCCGAGCCGGCCCGAAACTGGCAGGAGTGAGACGAAAGCCAACAAATATGCGTTGACAATCCACAGACTTCCGGACAGCGACGCGCCGAGGGACTCCGTGGTGGGCTGAATGGCGACGTTGACCATGGTCGCGTTCGCGCCGACCACGAAAACGCCCATCAGCAACATGGTGACCGTGATCCACGGATTCCGGGTCGGGGCCGTGCTCGGTCGGGTTTGGACGATGACGTTCATGAATAGAGGGTGCGCGTCGAGTGGCACATCTTTAAGATCCACTCTTATGGAGGAGACTTGGTCCACTTTTCGGGAGTTACTGCTGCCGGCAGTGGACGGTACGCGACCGGGGCGTGGCTTGGAGCGTACGCTGCGTGACGAAATCCGGGCCGACCGTCTGCACGCCGGTACCCGGCTTCCGTCGTCGCGTGACATGGCTGGGCAGCTCGGAGTCGCGCGCGGCACGGTCTCGGCCGCATACGACCAGCTGGTCGCTGAAGGCTATTTGGTCGCTCAGCGAGGTTCCGGGACGCGCGTCGCACCGCCCACAGCGCCGGAGCGTACGGACGACTCAGCGCCGACGCCAACCGCGCGGCGCGGTTCGTGGCGCTACAACCTCGGCCCGGGCCTGCCGTCGCTGGCGGCCTTCCCGCGGTCGGCCTGGTTGGCGTCCGTCCGCGCCGGGATGGCCGAGCTGCCGGATGCTGGCCTTGGCTACCCGGACCCGGCCGGGCTGCCCGGACTGCGTGCTGAGCTGGCGAAATATCTTGGCCGCGTACGAGCCGTGGTAGCCGGCGCGGACGACGTGATCGTCACGCATGGCACCTTCGATGCGTTCGGCTTGCTGTTCCACAGCATGCGTACGCAAGGTCACCGCCACGTCGCGGTCGAGGATCCGGGTGGCCCGGATCTGGCCGAGTTGCTGAGATTTCACGGTCTGGCGCCAGTGCACGTGCCGGTCGACAACGACGGTCTGCGAGTTGATGCGCTGGCACGTACCAACTGTCGCGCGGTAGTTGTCACCGCGGCGCACCAATACCCGCTCGGAGTCGCGCTTAGTCCCGAACGCCGGCGTGGACTTCTCGAGTGGGCCGGTGCGGTCGACGGACTGGTCATCGAAGACGACTACGACGCGGAATATCGCTACGACCGCGCTGCTTTGGGCTCTGTGCAAGGAATCGACCCGGGTCGGGTCGCGTACGTCGGCACTGTCAGCAAGACCCTCGCGCCAGCGCTACGCCTGGGTTGGTTGGTCGCTCCGCCGGCATTGCGTGCCGAGGCGGTGATCGCGAAATGGTTCGGCAGCCGCGGGTGCGGCACCTTCGAGCAGGCCGGATTCGAACATTTCCTGCGTACCGGCGGATATGACCGGCATTTGCGCAGCACACGGCCAGAATACCGACGGCGCCGCGACGCTTTCCTCGCGGCGCTGGCGAAACACCTGCCGGACTGGGAGCCGATCGGGATCGACGCGGGCCTGCACCTGGTGATCAGGTTGCCGGCCTCGTACGCGGACGCGGAAGTGGCCGCGTTGCTGGAAAGTCGCCACCAGATTCACCTGGCGGCGCTCTCGTCGTACACATCTGGCGAACCGCTTTTCCCAGGCGTGGTCACCGGTTTCGCCGCGCTGAGGCCGGATCGCTTCGACGAAGCGATCGCGGCCGTTGCCGCGGCGGTTAAAGCGGCGTGATGCCCCAGTTGCCGGTCCAGCGGTCGCCTGGCGCCAGAACGACGAGCCCGTCACCGGAGTTGAATGCGTTGGCAGGGCAGCTCATCGGCTCGATGGCGACCGAGGCGGGATGGTCTCCGAGCGCGTCCGGGGTGAAGAGCTGGATCCAGTCGAAGGCCGGGCCGAACCAGATTTTGGCTCCGCCTCCGGGATGTTTGACGCCGCCGACAGCTCGTCCGTCGGAATCTCTTTCCAGCGCGGCCAACCCGAGATCGAGGCCGACCTCGGTCAGCGGCCGGCCGGTACGCAGATCGTCCGGAGTCCCGTCGACCGGCTGGGTGCCGGTCGGGATTTTGTTGTCATCGACCAGAACCCTGAGCTTCGCCGGCACTCGTACGGTCACGTCCGCCCGGTCGGCGCCGTTGATGGACAAGTACGGATGAACGCCCAACCCGAAGGGTGCCACCTTGTCGCCGACGTTGACGGCCTCGTGCTCGGCCCGCAGGCCATCGGCGTCCAGCGTCCACGTGGTGCGTACGTCCAGCTGGAACGGATAGCCACCCTGCGGCGGCACGGTCCACGCCAGCGTCACCGAATTTTCGTTCTGCGAAAGACAGGTCCACCGCGACCAGCGGCCGAGGCCGTGGTTCGCGTTGTGCAATGCCGGCTCACTGATCGCGGCCTGATGCAGCTGTTCCATAAAGATGTAAGAGCCGCCGGCCAACCGGTTCGGCCACGGCACGAGAACTGCGCCCGCGGCACGTGGTGACAGCGCGTTTTCTGGGTAGCCGGCGACAATGTCCCGGCCGGCGGCGGTGTACGTCCGTAAACCGCCGCCGACTTCGACGATGACCGCCTCGGCGTCGCCGTACTTCAGGACAAACTGCTTACCCGACAGTGGTTCGCTCACGCTGACCACATTAGACGGTCAGGAGGAGCTTTCCGGTGGTGTGGCGGCCTTGCAGGTCTTTGTGCGCCTGACCGGCGTCGGCCAGGTCGTAACGGTGGCCGATCCGGATGGTCAGGGAGCCGTCGGCGATCCAGCTCATCAGCTCGTTCGTACGGGACAGCAGCTCAGCGCGGTCGCGGGTGTAATGCGGCAGCGATGGCCGGGTGAGGAAGAGACCCCCGCCGCTGTTCAGCCGCTGCGGGTCCAGTGGTGGAACCTGGCCGCTCGCGCCGCCGTAGAGCACCATGTAGCCGCGGATCGCCAGCGCGGACAGGCTCTCGTCGAAGGTTGTCTTGCCGACACCGTCGTAGACCGCCGCGACGCCTTTGCCCTCGGTCAGTTCCTTGGCTTTAGCGGCGAAATCCTCATATGTGGCGACCTCGTCGGCGCCGGCGCCGCGGGCCAGCTCGGCCTTCTCTGGAGTCGAGGTGGTGGCCAGTACGTGCCCGCCGCGCTTCTTGATGATCTCGGTGAGCAATAGCCCGACGCCGCCAGCGCCAGCGTGCACGACCGCCCAGTCGCCCTGCTGGATCGGGTACGTCGAGGTGGCGAGGTAATGCGCGGTGAGGCCTTGCAGCATGACCGCCGCCGCGTTCTCCGCACTGACCCCGGCTGGCACCGGCACGGCTTCGGCGGCCGGCACGGCGACCTGCTCCGCGTAGCTGCCGGCGGCTTGTTTCCAGGCCACCGTGTCCCCGACGGCGAAGCCGGACACCTCCGCGCCGACCTGCAGCACCTCACCGGCGCCTTCCAGACCGAGCGTGAACGGCGTCGGGATCGGGTAGATGCCGTCCCGTTGGTACGTGTCGATGTAGTTCACTCCGGCCGCCGCGGTGCGTACCAACAGCTGGTCCGGCCCGATCGTCGGCGGATCGAGGTCGACCACGGTCAAAACGTCGGCTCCACCGTGCTCAGGCACCCGCACTGCACGCATCTTCTGGCTCCTCCTCGATAATCGTCTCGCCAGGGCAAACACTACGACGGCCGGCGGTGTTCCGCCGCCGCGGTGCCTTACGGTGAGCATGGGAGGGTGCGTGCAGGAAGAACCCATCGATCCGGACGTCGACCTCAAAGTGCGGACCCGCCAAGGTCCGATCTTGCTGGCGATCGCCGCGGGTGGGGTAGTCGGCGCCGAGGCCCGCTATCTGCTGTCGGTCGCACTGCCGCACCAACCAACGGGCTTCCCGCTGGCCACCTTCATCATCAACGCGCTCGGCTGCCTGCTCATCGGAGTTCTGATGGTGGTTGTCACCGAAGCCTTCACGGTCAATCGGCTCGTACGACCGTTCCTGGGCGTCGGCGTGCTCGGCGGCTTCACCACCTTTTCCACGTACGCCTCGGATGTCGTGGCGCTCGCCGATCATGCCGCGGTCGGGGTGGCGGTGGCCTACCTGGTGACGACGCCGCTGGTAGCGGTGGCGGCCGCGTGGTGCGGTGTCGCGGTGACCCGCCGGGTGTTCGGGAAGTCTGCCGGATGACGGGCTGGAATTTGTTGCTGGTAGCCGTCGGCGCGTCCGTCGGTGCACCGCTGCGCTATCTCACCGACCGGTTCGTGCGGAGCCGGCATCCGTCGCTGTTTCCGTGGGGGACGCTGACGGTCAACGCGGTGGCGTCGTTCGTGCTCGGCGTGCTGGCCGGCGCGGCTCTGTCCGGTCCGGTGTTCGTGCTGGTGGGGACCGGTTTCTGTGGGGCGCTGAGCACGTACAGCACCTTCAGCTACGAGACCGTGCGGCTGTACGAGAAGCGGGCGAGCGGGCTCGCGCTGCTGAACGTCGGCGGCAGCATCTTCGCGGGAGTGATCGCGGTGGTGCTCGGGATGCTGCTGGGTGGGCTGCTGCGCTGAGGCGTTGTTCACGTCACTTACCTAACGATCGCTAAACGCGATACTGTGCGCTCCATCACTTCCAGCGGCAGGGAGCGGGCAATGACAGGTGAGGAACTGCTCGTCGAGCGGGATGGGCCGGTGTTGCGGGTGACGCTGAACCGTCCCGACCACCTGAACGCGGTTACCGCGTCGGTGCTCGACGGGGTGACCGAGGCGGTCAGCCAGGCCGCCGCGGACCAGGCGATCCGGGTGCTGGTGCTGACCGGTGCCGGCCGAGCCTTCTGCTCGGGCGCGGACCTGGCCGGCCCCAGCGGCGGCGACAGCACGCTGCATTCCGCGAACAGGGCCGTGCTTGCCTTGCGCGAGCTGGGAAAGCCGGTCGTCGCCGCGGTCAACGGGCTGGCCGCCGGGGTCGGTTGTTCGCTGGCATTGGCCGGCGATCTGGTGATGGCCAGGAATTCGGCCTATTTTCTGCTCGCTTTCGTCAATATCGGGCTGATGCCAGACGGCGGCGCGACCATGCTGGTGCCAGCCGCGATCGGGCGCGCGCGAGCGATGCGGATGGCGTTGCTGGCCGAGCGGATCCCCGCCGCGCAGGCCGCCGACTGGGGCCTGATCAGTCATGTCGTCGACGATGACTCGTACGACGAAGAAGTCGCCGCGGTGGTGGGAAAACTCGTGCAGGGACCGCCGCTCGCGTACGCTGAGACGAAACGGGCCATTAACGCGACCACCATTGACAACCTGTTGGCCGCGATCGATCGGGAGACGGCGGGACAGGCGGATTTGCTGCGCAGTCAGGATGTCGCCGAAGGGGTCGCCGCGTTCCTGGCCCGCCGGCAGCCCAAGTTCAGCGGCTTCTAGGCGATGCCGAGCCTGTCCGGTATCGAGCCGGCGACGGTGGGCCGGTGGCTCGCCGAAAATATCGACGGCTTGGTCGAGCCGGTCGAGTTTTCGTTGGTGTCCGGTGGACGATCGAACCTGACCTATCGCGTCACCGACGCCGTTGGTGTCGTACGTGCGCTGCGCCGTCCGCCCACCGGTGGGGTACTCAGTACTGCCCATGACATGCGCCGGGAGTGGCGGTTCGTGACGGCTCTGGCCTCGACCGAGGTGCCCGTACCGGAACCGTTGGCGTACTGCGCCGATCCGGCTGTCACCGGCGCCGAGTTCTACGTGATGGGATTCGTCGATGGGCTGGTGCTGGCCGACGAGGAAGCTGCCGCAGCACTCGCGTTGACTGCTCGACAGCAAGCGAGTTTTGGTCTGATTGAGGTGATGGCGAGGCTGCACGCGGTCGATCCAGTGACGGTCGGACTCGGTGATCTCGTACGCGAGGAGGGCTACGTCGAGCGGCAGCTGCGACGGTGGCGGCGGCAGCTGCACCAGTCCGGTTCGCCGGACCTCGTGCTGCTGGACCGTGTCCATGACGCGCTGTCCACGCACGTACCAGCGCAGCGAACGGGGATCGTGCACGGTGATTTTCGGCCTGGAAACCTGTCTTTTGGTTCAGACGGCCGGGTTTTGGCGGTATTTGACTGGGAGCTCGCGACAGTGGGTGAGCCGCTCGCCGATCTCGGCTGGCTGAGTGCGTCCTGGGGCCAGCCCGGCGATGATGTGCCGCCGACCATTGAGGGCCCGAGTACTGCGCCAGGTTTTCCCAGCAGGGAACAACTCGCCGAGCACTATGCGAAACTCTCCGGCCGGGATGTGTCGGAACTGCCGTTCTACGAGGCTTTCGCGCGCTGGCGAGGGGCGTGCATCGGCGCTGGCGTACGAGCCAGATACCTGGCCGGCGTGATGGGCGCTGACGGGTTTGACGCGGACGTACGAACCGAGCAAGAGCACACTCAGGCGACGATCGCGCTGGAGCTCGTGACCGCCATGGGTTACCTGTCCTGAAAGGATTTTCGATGGCCTGGGATTTCAGCACCGAACCGGAGTTCGCCGCGAAACTGGCCTGGATGCGTGATTTCGTACGAGACGAGATCATGCCGCTGGAAACGCTCGAGCCGGATCGTGAGCTGTTGGCGAAACTGACCGAGCCGTTGAAGGAAGAGGTGAAGCGGCAGGGGTTGTGGGCCGCGCATTTGCCGCCCGAGCTTGGCGGTGGTGGCTTCGGGCAGGTGAAACTGGGGCTGATGCACGAAATTCTCGGTGCTTGTGCCTATGCTCCCAGCGTTTTCGGGAACAACGCGCCGGATTCCGGCAATGCCGAGCTGTTGGCTTTGGGCGCCAACGAAGAACAGAAGCAGCGCTGGATGTATCCATTGTTGGAAGGAAAACTGCGCAGCGCGTTCTCAATGACCGAGCCGGGCGCAGGCGCCGACCCGACCCTGCTGACCACCCGGGCCGTACGGGACGGCGGCGAATGGGTGATCAACGGCCACAAATGGTTCACGTCCAACGGCTCGACGGCCGATTTCCTGATTGTCATGGTGGTCACCGATCCGGACGCGGCACCGCGTCGGCGGGCGTCGATGATCGTCGTACCAGTCGACACTCCTGGAGTCCGGATCCTGCGCGACATCCCGACCATGGGGCACCCGTACGAACGGACCGGCGAGCCCGGTGGGCATGCCGAGATCATTTACGAGGATGTCCATGTGCCGGTGGAAAATCTGATCGGGGAGGTCGGCGACGGTTTCGTACTGGCGCAGAAGCGGCTGGGACCGGGCCGGATCCACCACTGCATGCGCTGGCTCGGCCAGTCGCGCCGAGCGTTCGACATGCTCTGCGAGCGGGCGGTCAGCCGCTATGTGCACGGGTCGGTGCTGGCCGACAAACAGCTCGTCCAGGACTGGGTGGCCAGCTCCGCGGCGGAAATGCAGGCCGCCCGGCTGATGACGTTGCACGCGGCCTGGAAAATGGACACCGAGGGCGTAGCTGCCTCGTTAAGCGAGATCGCGATGATCAAGTTCTGGGGCGCTTCGGTGCTCTACAACGTGATCGACAGGGCCATTCAGGCGCACGGCTCGCTCGGCTACACCACCGACCTGCCGCTGGAGGCGATGTATCGGCACGCTCGCGCGGCCCGGATCTACGACGGCCCGGACGAGGTGCACAAGGTGACGGTCGCCCGTCGGATCCTGCGCGACTACCGACCAGCCGACGTGCCGACCGAGCACGTCCCCACCCGCCGAGAGGCGGCCCGCGCCAAATTCGGCTCCCTGTTGGACACGTACGCGTCCAACGAATAAAGCGGGACTGTGCCATGAACGGTGTTTTCGGCCTGACACGCAGGGCGACTCTCGCTGGCGGTGGTGAGCCCGGGTTCGCGGGGCGCCGTTCCTGCCGTTAGAACGGTGGTGGTGGGTATTCGTCGTTGGGTGTGACGTCGTACGTTCGTCCGGTGGGGCTGGTCCACAGGAATCGTCCTGGTGTGGGTTGGGTGACGGTCCAGCCGTGTTCTTTGATGTCGTTGTGGAATTTGCATGCTGGTCCGGTGCTGTCGTACGCGGTTTTACCTTCTGGGTCGCGGAAAGGGATGGTGTGGTCGAACTGGCACGTCGCCGCCGGCCTGTTGCAGGCTGGGCCGCAGCATCGCTGGTCCCGTGCGTTCACCAAATCCCGTAGTGCCTTGGTGGGGCGATAGCGCGTACGGCCATGGTCGATGACCACTCCGCTGACGGGGTCGGTGAGAATTCGGTACCACTCACTGCTTTCATCTCCAGCCAGTTCGCGGGCGCGTTGCGCGGTCATCGGACCATAGCCACTCAAAATAGCTGGGTTGTCGTCCAGACCCATCAGCGTGGTGGCGTCGACACGGAGTTCGATTTTGGTGCGTACGTTGCTGGGCACGCCCAGGCACAGATCGGTCAACGCATCCGCTCGCAAAGCGTCCATCGTCCGAGTCTCGTCTTTGGTTTTAAGGCTGCGGGCGATCGTGTCGATGCGACGGTAGATCGCCTCTGCGGATTCGGCGGGCAGGAACGCGCCCAGTAGAGCCATGCCGTCTTCGCAGGGTTGTTTTTCTACTCGCCTCTCGGCGACTAGTTTCTTGCGGCGGGTTTCGGCGGCGGCGGGGTCGATTTTGATGACCTCCCGGCGGGCCCTGTCTCGGATCGATCGAGGCGTCTTGGAGTCGGCGCCGGGTAGCACTTTCTCTTCGACTTTCTGTGCGTCTTCGGGTGAGAGGTGGCCGACCTGGTCCGCGAACGTGAACGCTTTACGCAGGTCAAGGTGACCGTGGGACATCCCGGCCATGGTGCCGGGGAGTTCGTGGACGAGTTGGTACGCCAAATTCAGTCGTTTCTGGGCCGCTGACAGGCTCCAGGTCAGCGAGGCGGCGATTTCACCGGCCGCGTATTTGGAGAATGGTGCGCCTACGGCGGGGCGGGCGTTGGTGAAGCGGTTCATGAACCGCATCTGCATCGCCTGGGTGTACGAAATCACCTTATCCAAGGTTTCGATCGCGGCCAGCGCGGTGTCCGCGTCGGCCCGGCCGTACCGGTCGAGTTCCTCCAGCATCTGCAGAGGAACCCAGCTCGGTGGCATGGTCCGCCACGGCTGCTTGTTCGGGTCGGTGAATTCTGGTCGCCTTCGTTTTTTGCTCATGACCCAATTTTACTGGTCGCTACCGACAGTCGGGGCGTCAGTTTTCGTTTCTGTGGATAAGAAACGGACCACTTAACCCCCCTGTGGACAACTTCCCTTTTAAAGCGCTCTGGCCCGATACTCAACTGCTTGTTTTCTACGAGGCGGTAATGAGGCCGCCCATACGTCTCCACGTGGTGCCACTGTGAAAATCAGACCTGACCCAGGACCTCGCCGGGCGACGTACACCACCGCACCGGTCTTCTTCGCAGCCGCGACAGAGGCGGAATATTCGTCGCTCTTCCAGCTCTGCCCGCCACAAACGGTCGCCCCGGCGACAGGCCCAGGTTGCGCAGCTTCATCTTTTCGTACGAGCCAACTAATCAAGATCAACATCTCAAAACAGTGTGGCGGTTGACATGCAGCCGTTCGGCTGCCTATCCTCTGAGGCAGCCGAACGGCTGCATGTGAGGATGGCGAATGGATGAGGTGTTCAAGGCGCTGGCCGACGCGAGCCGGCGCCGGCTGCTGGACAATCTGAACGCGCGGAACGGCCAGACGCTGCGTGAGTTGTGCGCGGGGCTGTCGATGGCGCGGCAGTCGGTCAGCAAACACCTGGCCGTCCTGGAAGCGGCGAACCTCGTCGCGATCGTGTGGCAGGGTCGGGAAAAACTGCATTACCTGAACGCCGAGCCGATCAACGCGATCGCCCAGCGATGGATCAACCAATACGACCGCGAGCGAGTTCGTGCGCTCGCCGATCTCAAGACAGCATTGGAGCTCGAGCCGATGGACGAGTTTGTCTATACGACGTACATCAAAACCACTCCGGAACGGCTGTGGCGGGCGTTGACGGAGCCTGCATTTACCCGTCGATATTGGCAGGCAAACTTTGAAACCGACTGGAAAGTCGGTTCGACGATGACCTGGGAGCAGAATGGCGCGATCATCGCCGATCCAGCCCAGGTCGTCCTCGAGTCTGATCCGTACCAGCGACTTTCGTACACGTGGCACACCTTCACCCCGGAGTTCGCCGAGGCGGTGGGGTTGGCCGAGGACGTACGGGCCGCCCTTGCCGCCGAGCGCCGGTCGAAGGTGACATTCCAGCTCGAGCCACTCGGTGAACTCGTGAAGTTGACCGTGCTCCATGACGGTTTCGAACCCGGTTCCGCGCTGCCGGAAATGATCGGTGGCGGCTGGCCACATCTGTTGTCCGGTTTGAAAACGTTGCTCGAAACGGGTGATCCGCTGCCAGCTATCCCATCAGGAAAGGATGAGGTGAATGTCTGATCTGCGATTGACGACCTGGTCGGCGACGGAGACGAGATGGAGCGCGGGATTGAGCTGAACGCTGTCGGTGACCGGCATCCTCGCGGGGTCCACTGACGCGGCAGTCGAATGGCCTACCTCGCTGCTTTCTGGCCGATGGCAGAGCCGCTGCGGGCGGTATCCGTTTGAACGCTAAACCGGCGGCCGGAAGGGGACACCGCTCGGGTGGTGGGTGGCGCAAAAGCGGCATGTCGTACGACGAGTATGGACACCCTAATGACCCGCCTATAGTCTGACGGCTGGTGACTTCGTCGGGTGAGCCACCTTCGGCCTTCCCGTGTTCAAAGGAAAAGTCGATGACATTGATCATGGGTGCGGTCGCGTACGATCCGAAGGTCGTCACCATCTGGAACGGCTTCCGGACGTGGCTGCGGGACCACGACTTGCCGTTCGACTACGTGCTCTACTCGAACTGTGAGCGGCAGGTGGAAGATCTGGTCGCTGGCCGGATCCAGGCGGCCTGGAACTCGCCGCTGGCATGGATCCGGTCCCAGCGGCTGGCGCGAAGCGGTGGCCGGGCCGTGCGCCCGCTCGTCATGCGCGACACTGACCGCGATCTCACCTCGGTGATCGTGGTGCGGAGCGACTCCGCGTACGAGAAGCCCGCCGATCTTAAGGACCAGGCCGTCGGGGTCGGTGCGGTCGACTCGCCGCAGGGTACCCTGATCCCGCGTTCTTTCCTGCGTACGGCCGGATTGACGCCTGGCGAGAACGTCACTATCCGGCGATACGACGTGGGTGTCGGCCTGCATGGCGACCACATCGGCGGGGAGCGGGACGCGGCTCGGGCGTTGATCGCCGGCGAGGTCGAGGCTGTCGCGGTGATCGACGCGAATCACCTGCTGTTCGGCCGGGAAGGCACTTTCCCCGCCGGTAGCACCAGAATCATCGGTCAGACAGCACCGTACGACCACTGCAACATGACGGTGGTCGACGGGTCCACGCCTGAGCTGGTGGCGACTTTTGGCGAATTACTGCTGTCCATGTCGTACGCGGACGCGGAGGTCAGGCCGTTGCTGGATCTGGAGGGTCTGACCGCCTGGCGGGAGGGGCGTGAGTCCGGCTACGTGCTGCTGGAAACGGCGGTGGACGAGGACGGTTTCTACGATGAGCAGGGGCGGGTGACCGCGGCGGAATACACGCCATGACCGACCACCTGCTGGACCTGGAGAACCTCGGTTTCGAGCGTGGGGCGCACATCCTGCTGCAACAGGCGCTGAAAACCCTGGATCCAGGCGAAGAACTCGTCGTCCACGGCACGGATCCGGCTCTGCGAGTGCATGTGGAGGCCTGGTGCCGGCGGTCCGGGCATCGGATCAGCCAGCGGCTCGACCCCGGTGCGGGAGAACCGGCGCGGATCGTACGAGGGCAGGCTGATCTGGATCGTTGGGCGGGGGCCCAACGAGCCGGCGGTGCGGCCGTCGAGGGCATCGTCAGCAGTCCGCCGACAGACTGGGGACTGGCCGCGCGAGGAGCCCTTGTCGAGGGTGGCGGACCGAAGACGCCCTTCGACATCACCGATCGCGACTTGGTGTGGGCGGAGATCGCCCCGGCACTCTACGCCCACGCTGCCTCCGCGCAGTGGGATCCGAACACCGCTGTTGACTGGAATGCGGATTTCGTGTTGCCGTCAGAGATCGAGCAGGCGGTCGTACAAGTGATGACCTATTTGGTAGAAAACGAGCAGGCCGCGCTGGTCATCCCGGCCAAGCTGCTGGCCCGGATTCACCCGCATTTCCGGGAAGTTCTGCAGCTGCTGGCGGTGCAGGCCGCCGATGAGGCGCGGCACATGGAGGTTTTCACCCGGCGAGCGTTGTTGCGTGGTAAGGAAATGGGTACGTCGTCGGCCAGTGGGCGAGAGTCGCTGGCCACCCTGCTGACCGAGGCCGAGTTCTCGATGGCGTCATTTTTGTTGTCGGTGCTGGGGGAGGGGAGTTTTCTCAATCTACTGGAGTTTCTCGACCGGCACGCGCCGGATCCGGTGACGCGTCAGGTCACCCGGCTGGCCCGCCGAGACGAAGCCCGGCATGTGGCTTTCGGAGTCGCACATCTCCAGCACCAGGCCGAAAAGGACCCGTCGGTGCGAAGCCGCATGCGGGCGGCGGTGGAGCGCAGGTACGCGGCGCTGGTGGACACCGCTGGGCTCAACCAGGACGTTTTCGACTCGCTGGTGATCCTCGCGGCCGGCGACTGGACACCGGCGGCGATCGCCAACGGCTATGACGCCGTACAGAAGCTGCAGTCGGAGATGGACGATGGACGCCAACGCCGGTTGGTGCACCTGGGTTTCCCTGCCGACGAGGCGGCCGACCTGTCCGCGCTGCACACCCGCAACTTCATGTGACGCCGGCGCGGTCCATGCGGGAGTTTGTCGCGGCTCGGGTGGATCAATTCAGCTGAGCCGAAATATTCAGTCCGCTGAACAGTGAATTCATGGGTGTGAACGTCTTAGTTTTTGTTGAATAAAAAGGGTGCTCGAAGGTCTTGACGGCCGATGTCCTGGACATGAAACTGAGGCACGTCATCCACGGGTGATCCGGGTCACTTTCAGCCTTCGCCGTCACCGGGGAGTGCCATGTCCAGGAAACGTCCCGCAAAGATCTTCTTGCTCCTGATCGCGATGCTCGCGACCCTGTTCACGGCTCCGCTGGCGACCACGCCCGCGGTCGCCGCGCCGGCCACCTTCGTCCATCCCGGCGTGCTGGTCAGCCAGGCCCAGCTGGACTTCGTACGCACCAAGGTAAACGCCAACGCGCAGCCGTGGAAAGCGGCCTACGATCAGATGATCGGCAGTGCGTACGCGTCTCTTTCGCGTACGCCAAAGCCGCGCTCGGTGGTCGAATGCGGCCCCTACTCGGACCCGAACCTGGGCTGTACGGACGAACGGCAGGACGCGATCGCCGCCTACACCGATGCGCTCGCGTGGTATGTCACCCGCAACACGAGCTATGCCACCGAAGCCATCCGGCTGATGGACGCGTGGTCGGCGACGATCACCAACCACACCAACAGCAACGCGCCGCTGCAGACCGGTTGGGCCGGCTCGGTGTGGCCGCGGGCCGCCGAAATCATCCGCTACACGTACACCGGCGGCTGGCCGAACATGAACCGTTTCGCCACCATGCTGCGCAATGTCTACCTGCCGGTGGTGATCAAGGGCAGCAACAGCAACGGCAACTGGGAACTCGCCATGATGGAGGCGGCAGTTGGTATTTCGGTGTTCCTGGACGACAAGTCGAACTACGACAAGGCGATGGCCAAATACCTGCTGCGGGTGCCTGCGTACGTTTACCTGACGTCGGACGGTTCGCTGCCCAAGACCGTCCCGGGTAGCGGGCTGAACACCAGCGCGCAGATCATCGGCTATTGGCAAGGTCAGAGCACCTTTGTCAATGGTCTGACCCAGGAAACGTGTCGGGACTTCACTCACACCGGCTACGGGATCGCTTCCATTTCCGATGTCGCGGAGACGTCTCGCATCCAGGGCACTGATCTCTACACCGGTGACACTGGCACTCGGCTGCGGTATGCGCTGGGTTTCCAGTCCCTGTACGAGCTGGGCACCGGGCCCCCTTCATGGCTGTGCAAAGGGTCGGTGAACCGTGGCCTCGGCCCAGTCACCGAGGTCGGCTTCAACGCGCTCAGCTTCCGGTTGGGCAACGCCATGGCCAACACCCAGACGCTGACGGAAAACAACCGGCCGGCGGGTACGAACAGCCTGTTCGTCGCCTGGGAAACCCTGACCCACGCACAGAATCCCAACTAGCGGTCAATGCAGCTGGGCAGCTGGGCGGGACATCTGCCCAGCGGCCCGGCTACATTGCCTTGTGACCTCAGCATCGTTCCGGCCACTCGCCGGCCCAACGCTAGAGTAGTGCCATGGGCCAGCCTTTCCCGCTTCCCAGGATTCTTGTGCCGGTGAAGCACATCGCCGGGATGGGTGTGCTGCTGACCGTGGAACTCTGGCCCCATCGGGTGAACCTCCGGATGACCGCGAGCGACGGCCGATCGGCGCTTGGCGTTGCCGATGATGGGGGGAACGGCATTTCGCGCTGTGTCGGGAGCTGGCTGGAGCTCGCATACTCCGGAGGTAATGGATCGGGTTTTCGTCCCTGGAGTCAGCGAAACGGCAACTTCACTGATAGTCCGGTCTGAGGATGAGGCGTACGGCAAGACTGTTGTGCCGATAGACGAGACCTCGACTCGGCTTCCCAGCGGCGCGAGCCTGCCAAGGGTTTTCGTTTGATGGAAGCACTGCCGGAGAGTGCGCTCACGTTCTTGACGATGGAGCTCTGGACGGACCGCATTCTGTTGCGCGCCGCACTTGAACCGACGGCTGCACGCGATCTACCGCTGTTGACAGTTTTCGATGATCTGGATACGGCCTATCGCCTGTCGGCAGGGCAGGTGGGTGGGAGTGGCTCTGAGGAGATAGTGGAGTGGAATTTGCGGCCAGGTATAGCGGCGGGGCGAGCTGGCTAGTCGTCGGATCCGTTCCCTTGGGCCGGCAGATCCGAATTCCCGTTTGAGAGCGGTGGGACAGCGATTAGCGTAGGTGGCATGAGTGAAGTCGAGATTCGGCCGGCTGTGCCGGCGGATGTGGCGGGGTTTGTGGCGTCTTCGATCGCCTTGTTCGCGGAGGACGCGGGCACCCGCGACCCGACGGTCAACACCGACTGGCCGCGCCAGCACGGTGAGCGCAGGTTCGCGGAGAATCTGCCGGACACCAACAGGCTGACGCTGGTCGCGGTGGCGGACGGGCAGGTGGTGGGGCATCTCACCGGGCTGTGGGCTGAGCCGAGCGAGATGCGGCCGGTCAGTGTCGCGACGCTGGCCAGCCTGTACGTACGGCCGGAGCATCGCAGCGGTGGCGTTGGGTTTCGGCTGGCGGACACGTTCCGGCAGTGGGCGCGGGAGCGCGGTGCCGATCGGATCGCGGTGACGGCGTACGCCACAAATCACGATGCGATCCGCTTCTATCAGCGGTTCGGATTTGTGCCGCTGACGACGGTGCTGGAGATGGCGCCCTAGTCTCCCGCTAGCGACTGTTGGAGATGCCGGCGCGGTCGAAGATCTGGTCGCCGCTGCGTTCCACCGCGATGGTCGCCGCGGCCGTGCAGGCCAGCAAGACGATGACCGTGCCGAGCAGGATGGGCCGCCGGCGAGGGGGTGGTGCCAGCAGCGCTCGTACGCGCCGGGGCACGTGCCCGCCGGCGGCCGCGAGGCCGGGGGAGACGCTGCGCCGGCGGGCGAGGGCTGCGGTCGCGACCGCGGTGGCGACGAGGCGGCGGTCGCCGACGACCGTGGCCGCGTCTTCGTCGGCCCACCGCTCCACCGCTTGCGCGATGGCCGTGGCAGTGGGTCTGAGCAGCGGGTTCACCCCGGCGGCAAGGTCGGCGACGAGCAGCCACCAGCTGTGTCGATGAGCCAGGTGCGATCGCTCGTGGGCCAGCAATGCGTGCCGCTGCTGGGCGGTCAGGACCCGTAGGAGGGCCGTGGTGATCACGATCCGGCCGGCCATTTCGGGCGTGGTGAAGGCATCCGCGGTGTCGCTCTCCACGACCGTGACGCTGCCCGGCGAGCCGAGACCGGCACAGCAGCGGCGCACCGCGAGCAGTGCGCGGCCTCGTTGGACCGCGACGACGACAGCGCACCCCGCGGTCCCCAGGACGACGGCGCCACAACCGGCGCTGACGATCGGTGGGAGGTCGGTGCCGGCGCGTACGACCGTGGGCGACCAACCGCCCCATTCCGCGACCTCGCTGAATTGTGCCAGCCCGAGGAAGGCCATCGCGCCGAGCGCGAAAGCGGATGATCCAGCGGTCAGCACGCTGCCGCAGACCAGTAGTCGTACGCCGCCGGCCGGTGGCAGTCGAGGTCCGACTATTGGCCCCACAACAGCGAAAATCGCAGTGGCGGCCAGGCAGGCGAGGACCGCGACGGTCATCGGTCGTCCGGTCCGAGCAGGTCGCCGAGCAGCTTCTCGTCGTCGGCGGACAGCTCATTGACAAACCTGGCCAGCACCCGGGCCCGGTCGTCGCGGGCGTCCAGCAGCCGGTGCATCCGCCGCGCGGTCAGCTCGGCCTGGTCGGCGACCGCGGTGTACGCGTACGCACGACCGGCTCGCTCGCGAGTGGCTATGCCCTTCTCCACCAGCCGGCCGAGCACGGTCATCACCGTCGTGTAGGCCAAGTCGCCGTCGAGGGCCGCGCGCACCTGGGCGGGCGTGAGGGGGTGTTCGGCGGCGACGAGGACCTGCCACACCTCGTCGGCCAGCCGCCCGTAGCCGCGACGATCGGTCGGCACCTGCGGTCCCCTTTCGACAGCGCCGAGGTTACCGGCTTTCGGCTTCCTCGACGTAAACACGCGCCGCGTACTTCTCCAGTGCCGCCTCGCAGGTTTGCAACGCCTCGGCGGTCGCCGCGCGGCCGGGTGCGCCGAAGACATCCCGGTCGACGATCTTCGCGAACCAGTTTCGCAGCTTGATCAAGTCCTCTTCGTTCTCTTCCAGCTCGGCGAAGGTGAAATGATTTGCCACGTATTCCTTTTCCAGTTGTGCGAGGAAATCCTGGCATTTGTCGGCGATTTCCTCGTACTCGTCGTCGCGCGCCGCCTGGAAGGCCGCGTGTACGTCGTGCTCGCCCACCAGCACCGAGCAGTTCATCAGCACGGCCGTGCCGGACATGCCGACGATCTCGTGCTGGAGTTTGCGCAGCGCCCGCTCAGCGGCCGGTCCGGCCGGCAGCGCGGCGGCGGCGCTCTGCAGATAGATGGCGCCCATGCCCTTCAGCCGCCGCCACACGGTCGCGCGCAGCCGAGTCGGCTCGGAAGGCACCTTATAAACCAGCAAAAGCCAGCCACGACTCTCGGTCACGGCCGCCGCCGCGCACGCCAGAGGCTCCAAGGGAGGACGAGCGCGACGGCCACCGGCAGCACCCACCAGGCGGGCAGGCCAAGACGGCTCAGTCCGTACGTGAGTGCCAGCGCGATGACGACCGCGACGGCGACTCGCCAATCGTCGCCGACCACGAAGTCGTACCAGAAGGCGGCGAATTTCCTCACGGGATGACCTCCAGCGGCGGTGAGGTGCGGTGGAGCAAGGCGGTCAGGCCGAGCGCGAGCAGCGCGATCACCGGAATGATGACCAAAAGCGCGGTGTCCGCTCCCGGCCATTGCGCGCCGGCGCCTTCGCCGGCCCAGAAAATCCCAAAGCCGGTGAGCATCACGCCAACGACGAATTTGAGGGTGTTCTCCGGGACACGGGCGAGCGGCGCCCGAATGGCGAAACCCGCGCTGGCGACCAGGGCCACGGCCACCAGTGCGGCGGCTGCGGCCAGCGGCACATTGTGCTGGTTGCTACCGAAAGTGAGGGCGATGAACGCGACTTCCAGACCTTCCAACAGGACTCCCTTGAAGGACAGGATAAAGGCGTACCAGTCCTTGACAATGCCGCGGGACTGGACGGTCGCGGTGGCCGCGGATGCCAGCTGCGTACGGAAAATCGCGTCCTCGTCGTGCAACGCCTTGTGGCCGCTGGCGCGGAGCACCGCTTTTCGCAGCCATTGCAGGCCAAAAACCAGCAGCAACCCGCCCACCACCAACCGCAGGCCGTTGAGTGGGACGGCTGTGAGGGCTGGCCCGAGGGCCGCGACGATGGCGGCGAGGGTGAGCAGGGCCGCACCAACGCCGAGGCCGGCGGACCGCCAGTGTCGGGCCGTGCCAGCGGCCAACACGATGGTCACCGCCTCGACCGCTTCGACGGCGCAGGCCAGGAACACCGCAACGAACAACGCTCCACCGGTCACGAGCACATCATAACAGTTGTTATATGTACCTGATGACGACCGTTCGGTATGGCTCTCAGGCTACTACAAGGTTCGTCGTAGTACAGTCTACGACAATTGTTGTAGTAACACTGGTGGGGAGTCGCGTCTATGGGGCCTGACAGCACGCTTTTCTTGCAGATCAACCAGTTCGCCGCGGCCACTCCCTGGGTGCACGGCTTTATGGCCGCGTACGCGCTGTGGGGCGGCTTGGTCGGGCTGGTCCTCGTGTTGGGGTGTTGTTGGTGGCGGGTACGCCGCGAACGGGATGGCTATCGGTCGATGGCCGGCGTACTGGCCACCGGTCTTTCCGGCGTGGTCGCGCTGGCGGTGAGCAGCTACCTGCTCGGCCCGCTGATCAACCGGCCGCGCCCGTTCGTGGCGATGCCGCATGTCCTGCAGCTGCTGCCGCATGCCGCCGACAGCTCGTTTCCCAGCGATCATGCGATGGTCGCCGGGGCGCTCGCCGCCGGCATCTTGCTGATCCACCGCCGGCTCGGGTTGGTGGCGGTGGTTTTCGCCTGCCTGCTCGCATTCGCGCGGGTCTACGTCGGCGTGCACTATCCGAGTGACGTGATCAGCGGGCTGCTGATCGGGTTCGCGGTGACGGCGGCGCTGATGATTCCGCTGGTCGCCGCGCTGGCGCCACTACTGGTGAGGCTGGCGCGTACGCCACTGCGTCCACTTTTGGTGGCCGGCGTAGTACGCGACGAGTAGTACGCGACGTGTACTATCCCTCTCGAGCCTCACCGGTGAGGTGTCCTTTCGAGAGAGGGTTTCCTTGACTCGCACCCGACTGGCCTTGTTCGTGTCAACTGTCACAGCGGTCCTGTTCACCGTCTCCGCGTTCGTGACGACGCAGGTCGATTCGGTACGTGCGGTGAGTCCGTGGCAGGACGACCCGTACGACTCTGTCGTGTCCTTTAGCGAATTTTTGGTGCCCACACTGGTAGTTCTGCTAGTGGCGAGAATGTGTCTCGGTCTGTCCGGCCGGATCTGGCAGTTATTGCGGTCCGTCCTGTTGGCCACGCTGCTGGTCGCGCTCACGGTTGCCGCGGACGCGATGGCCGTGCTGGCCGGCGCTGATCGAGTTCACTGGACCGCTGGAACACAGTGGCTGGGGTACGGTCTGGTGGCCTTGGCCGCGCTCGCGGTCGTCAGCTTTTTCCTGCAGAGGTTGGCGTTCCGGGGCGCCGAGCCGGACGGCGACTGGCTCGGGGATGCGGTGACCGTGTTGGCGTGGCTCCGGATCCCGGCGGCCGGCGCCGCCGGGTTTGTGCGGCGGCACTTCACCTTCAGTGCTCTGTTGGTGGCCGCGGCGGCGAGCCTAGTGGTGACCGGCGCGCTGGCGGTGGGCGAAGGTGGCCTCGATCCGCTTCTCTTCGCGGTAGCGGTCTTGACTTACGCGGCTGGGCTGTTCGCCTTCTGCATGATGGCGAATGGGGTTTTGCGGATCGTTCCACGTCCGGCAAGGCTTGGCCGTACGGTCGTGGGTTTCGCCGCGTTGGGTGCGCCGGCGGCCTTCGCGTTGCGCGACGCCGGCTGGGTTTTGATGGGCCACGACAGTGAAGTTCGTACGGCTGCGCAGTTGGCTGGGATCGTGGCCGTCGGCGCGGCGAGCGGGGCGGTGGTGGGATTTCTCGGCTGGTGCGTGCGCGGTTGGCGGATAAAACGCCGCTGGGTCAGGGTGGTGACGGCTGTGGCGCTGACGCCCGTGTTGCTGATTGCCAGCTATGTCGCGGCGGTGACCGTCGCCCGAGCCCAGCCGTCTGCGCTGCCGGCGCCGACGGGTTTCTTTACAGTGGGTCGAAAATTGCTCGACTGGACGGACGGCAGCCGAGTCGACCCGCTCGCGCCGGTGCCAGGAACCCGGCGGGAGTTGTCGGTCTGGCTGTGGTATCCAGCCGCGCGAGCGACCGGCGCCGCTGGGCCGTACGCACCGGGGCTGTGGTCCCAGCTGCATTTTCCGGTCCTCGGGCCGGGCCTCTTCGAAGGGAGTTTCGGCCTGCTGCAAGGTCATTCGTACGACGGTGCGCCGGCCGCCGGCGGAAAGTTTCCGCTGGTCGTGCTGGAGCCCGGAATGGGTCTGTCCGCGGCATATTTCACCACGATCGCGGAAAACCTGGCAAGTCACGGATATCTGGTCGCCGGCATCACGCCGACCTACAGTGCCAATCTGACGGTCATCGGTGGTCGTACGGTCACCAGTACCACCGCTGGCAATCCAGATGACCCAGATGCGGTCCAGGGGACCCGACTCGTTGACCTCTGGGCCGCTGACGCCCGTTTCGTGGCGGCGAAACTGGGCGGTGGCCGGGTCGTCTACATTGGACACTCATTTGGCGGCGCCGCTTCGCTGCAGGCATGTCATCTCGATGCTCGATGCGGCGGTGCGGTTGACCTGGATGGTGCCCAGTTCGGGAGTGTCGTCAAGGGCGGCGTGCAGGCGCCGATGATGATCCTGGGCAGTGCGAACTCTTGTGTGACCGGATTTTGTCAACCGGCCAACGGGCAGGAAAGTGAGCAGCGCACGATCGCCCGGTCGCTGCTGACCGCGAGCACTGGCCCGACCTGGCGTTACAGCATTTCCGGCACCCAGCATTTCAATTTCACCGACTACGCGGCCTTTTATCTGGCGCCGCCGGTGAATACGTTGATCCCGCTGGGTCCCATCGACGGCGATCGAGGGCTGACCATCGTGAATGCGTACGTGGTCGCATTCACGGACCATGTCGTTCGCGGCACGGCCGAACCACTGCTCACCGGTCCGTCCGCACGTTATCCAGAGGTGCTGCCGTCCGGGCGGTGAGGTGAGGTGAGGTGGCGCAGATCGCGCAGAGTAGCGACGAATGCCAACACCAGCAGCAGGATGCCGGTCCCGAGGGCGGCCCCCAACAGGTCGAAACGGCCGCCCGCCACCGAAGAAGCCACGATCACCGAGCCGGGGACGGCGAGCGCCACCGCCACCACCGTGATGCCCAGCAGCAGTCGGGTGGGAGAGGGCGGCACCGTGACTTCGTCTTGCAGTTCGGCGAAAATCCGGCAGCTCTGGATGCCGCCGGCGATCAGGGCGAGCCACCAACACAGGAGGGCGGTGATGCGTACGACGGCCGGCACGGTGGCGGCGTCCACCGAGTTGGCGAGCACGGCCACCGCGGCTCCGAGCGTGGCCGGCACGGCCAGGCCGCGGGTGGCACGCCGCGCGATCGTGGTGATCGTGGCGAAAGTCCAGTGAGGCATGGGCGCGAGCAGGGCCAGCCCGACCAGCATGGCCACGTCGGCGGTGGCCAGCGGCCAACCACGCGCCGTCCCGGTGGGGAACACAGCGTCCAGCTCGCCGACCACATGCCCGAGCAGCCAACCTGAAAACGCGACAATGAGCGCCATCGCGGTCGCGCGATATCGACGCTCCACATTCGACGTGGCCGGCCAGATCACTGGATGCAGCCAGCTGTCGGCGATCCCGAAGAGCAGGCTTGGCCACGACTTCGGTCCGGTACGGCCGGCTTCGGCCGCCAAGTCGGAGCCCCAGCGGTCCCGAAAAGGCCCCGGATAGAGCCTGACCAGCAGATGGATGACCGTCATGCCGGCCGCAACCCGAGCTGGCGCAGGCCCACCTCGGCTACCCGTGCCATCGACCGCAGTTCACGTTCGAGCACCTCGCGACCGGCGAGGGTGAGCCGGACCGGACGCTGACGGCCGCTCTCGCCGAGTGCCTCGATCAGCTCTTTCGCCTCCAGTCGGGCCAAAGCACCATAAAGACTGCCCGGCCCGAGCCGCTCGCCGTTCAGTTCCTCGATCGCCGTATTGATCGCGTACCCATGCAGCGGACCACCGGCAAGCGCGCAGAGCACCAGCGTCTGGGAGTCGTTGGCCTGCAATGTCCTTCTCTTTTCCTCGGCGGACCCTCAGGTCATGGTACGCCCCAAGTAGTACGTGGCGAGTATTAGCGTCGCGACAGCACGCGGACCGCCCATGCCGTCGCCGTACCCAGCAGCGCGGCGAGAATCAGCCCGGCGACGAGATGGAAGAACCCAGCGCCCCAGAAATCCTGGAGAACGAAGGCCCGCAGGTCCGTCATCCCGCTGCGTGCGAAGTCGTCGTACGTGCCCTCGGCTCGCCAGACCCGGTCGATGTTCGTGCTCGTACGGAAGAAGTAGTAGCAGAGCAGCACGGTCGGATACCAGACGAGATATTCGGTGATGGCGTTGGAGAAAGCCGCGGTCACGCCGGCTCGTACGGATCCGGCTCGTACGCTCGCGATCACAGCGGCGACAACGCTTGATCCGGCGAAACCCGCCACGATGATCCAGCCGATCGTGACGCTGGCGTCGGTTACCGCTGGACTCAGATATTCCGCCAGGCCTTCGGCGCCGTAGAGGAGCCCGGCGATCGCCCCGACCGTCACGCCGGTCCGCACCGCGACCGGTTCGGCGCGCCGGAGCGACACCGGCCCGTACCCGACCGCCAGCACGCAGAACGCCTGGGCCACGGCCACTCCGGCGAGGCCGAGCAGGCCGCTGCCGCGGGCCGCGGTAGGCGTGAAAACGAGGCCGAACGCGGCCAGTGCCAGTTCCGCGCATGCCGCCACCAGAACCCATGCGACCGGCGGGGCTTTCATGGCCGGCACAGTACCGCCCTGGCCGGACGCGGCCAGGTGCTGACCGGTGCTGTCGTCGGGGGCGGTCAGTTGCCAGGATGGAAGGCGTACCGCCTGGTCGCCAAATGTGGGTGAGCCTTGGAGGACATCGACGTCTGTTCCATGACGTCACCCGGGAAGTGGGTTCCCGGTGCCTTCCTTGGTCAGTCGTGTCCTGCGGGTTTTCGCCGTCAACCTCAGCACTCTCGGCGCCGGTTTCGTCGCGTACGCATTTTTCCAGTGGTATTCCGGCTAGCTCAGAGCTGGCGGACACGTTTCTCGTACGCGCCACGGGCGGCCTGGTCCGGGGTGGCCAACACCCGCGCGGCGCCGGTGGCCCGTCCCAACGCTTCGGCCCAGCGGCGCGGAAGCAGGGTCGCGGACAAGTAGAGAAAGCGGCCCGAGCGGGGAATCCACCGGTCGAAGCGCGGTTTTTCGATCGTCTTCGCGATGGCCGCAGCCACGTCGGCGGCCTGGACCGTACGAGCGCCGCGGACCCGAACCAGGCCGGCGCCGAGTTCGGTGTTGACAATCATCGGGATAACACAGGAAACATCGATGCCGGTGTCGGCCAGTTCGGCGCGGGTCGCCTCGGTCAGGCCAATCACCGCGTATTTGGTCGCGCTGTAGGTGGCGGCGCCGGGAAGCGCGACGCGACCCACGCCAGAAGACACGTTGATGATGTGGCCGCTGCGGCGGGGAAGCATCCGGGCGATCGCGAGTTTGCTGCCCAGCAAAACCCCGTGCAGATTCACGTCGACAATCCGCCGGGTGAGGTCGTCGCTTTCCTCGGCGAAGGATCCCAACGGCATGATGCCAGCGTTGTTGACAAGTACGTCCAACGGTCCCAGTTGGTTTTCGGTTTCGTCCAAGAAGTGAGCGAAAGACGACCGATCGGTGACGTCGAGCTGCATGCCGACGCAGCCCAGCTCGGCGGCGACCTTGCCGGCCAGCTCGCCGTCCAGGTCGCCGATCGCCACCCGCGCGCCAGCGGCCAGCAACGTCCGTGCGGTGGCGAGGCCGATACCGCGAGCGCCGCCGGTGATCGCGACGGTCTTTCCGGTGATCACATGAACCTCCGCAGCATCCGCAGCTTGCTTTCCGTGTACGGCGGATAAAGAACGGCGAGGTCGGGCCAGATGGGCTTGCGTAGCACCGATTTGCGGTGGCTGAACGTCTCGAATCCCCATTTGCCGTGGTAGCTGCCCATGCCGCTGACGCCTACCCCACCGAACGGCAACTGGCTGACCAGCACGTGGAACATCAGGTGGTTGATGACCGTCCCGCCGTTGCTCACCTCGGCGAGCACTCGCCGCTGCGCCTGTTTGGAAGACGAGAAGAGGTACGCGGCCAGCGGTTTAGGTCGCTGACGTACGAAATCAATGGCGGTGTCGAGCGAGTCGACGGTGAGAACCGGCAGGATCGGCCCGAAGATCTCCTCGGTCATCACCGCGGAATCATGGTCCGGATCGACGATGATCGTCGGCTCACACCGGCGAGTCGAGGAGTCCAGGGTGCCGCCGGTGACCGTACGGCCGCCAGAACTGTCCAGGAGACGTTTCAGCCTGGTCGCCTGCCGGTCGGTGGCCAGCGGCACGCCTTTGCCATCATCCGTACGGAAAGCCGTGATCGCGGCGGCGATCTTGTCGACCAGTTGGTCTCGTACGGGTTCTTCGACCAGCAGGTAGTCCGGTGCGATGCAGGTCTGGCCGGAATTCATCAGCTTCGCCCACGCGATCCGCTTGGCCGCGACCGCGATGTTGGCGTCCGCGGTCACAATCACCGGGCTCTTGCCGCCCAGCTCCAGCGTCACCGGAGTGAGGTGTGGAGCGGCCGCGGCCATCACGGCCTTGCCGATTTCCGGTCCACCGGTGAAGAAGACGTGGTCCAGAGCCTGATCGATCAGTTCCTGTGTCTCGGCGACGGCTCCTTCCACCACGGTGACGGCGGTCGGGTCGAGATATTCCGGGACCAGCCGGGCCAAAGCCGTGCTGACGTGTGGGGCGTGCTCGGACGGCTTGAGGATCACGGTGTTGCCGGCCGCGAGCGCACCGACCAGCGGCGCGAGCGTGAGGTGCACCGGATAGTTCCACGGCCCGATGATCAGGACCGTCCCCAGTGGCTCGTACGCATACCAGGCACGGCCCGGAAGTGCGCCAAGTGGCAGCCCCACCCGTTGGTCGCGCATCCACTTTCGCAGGTTCCCGCGGGCGAACGCCGACTCGGCCGTGGTCGGCGCCAGGTCGACCAGCCAGGACTCGGCCGCCGACCGGCCCAGGTCTTTCTCCAGCGCCTGCGCGAAATCGCTTTCCCGCTCGGTGAGCATCCGCTCCAGCGCGGTGAGCTGCGCGAGTCGCCAGGCAGGGTGTCTCGTACGACCACTGCGGAACGTCGTTCGCAACTCGCCGACCCGATCGGCGATGGACGACGACGTTTCTTTGGTCAGCATCAGGACCTCCTGGGATGGCCGTCGCGGGCGAAAGCCTTTCGCGCCTGCGGGAGATAGCGTACGGCCTCGGGCAGCAACCGCCAGACCGGATCGGTCCGCCGGACCAGCGCCCCGAAGCGTCGATAGCGCCGCTCGTCGGCGGCTGTCCAGGGCAGCTTGAGTTGTTCGCGGGTGGAGGGTGGCATCCCGCCGGTGGTGAGGAACGCGGCCACCGCATTGGCCGGCGGCCGGACCGTACGCCACAGCCAGCCCGGCATTTTCGGTGGCGCCGGCAGCCCTTTGGTCACGTAGCCGACACCGTAGCGGGCCGTTTTGTGCGCCACGATCCCGTCGTCCAGCATCTTCTGCCAGTACGCCTGGAAAGCCGTCCAGTCAGCCGGCATTGTGCGATCGCTCACCCCGTACATCCGAAACCAGACCTTGGACTCCCGATAGATCTCCTCCTTCTCCGTCAACGAAAGGGGGCGAACGAAGGTCTCGATCCCGTAGATCATGTTGTCCAGAAACGTGGCGTGCGCCCAGTAGTACGTTTCTGGGTCGAGCGCGTGATATCGCGTGCCGTCCGGCATTTCGCCCTTGATCTTCAGGTGAAAGTCGCGCACTTGGTGCCCGGTCTGGCGAGCCCGGGAACCGCCGTAGACGGTGTTCAGGATCGGGCCGACCGAGCGGCGCAGGCGAGCGAGGGTCTCGGAGAAGAAGACTGAATGATCCAGCACGCCCTGGCCCAGTGCGGGCAGCATGTTCTGCAGCACGCCGGCTCGGGGCCCGACCAGCAGCATCCGGGTGTCGCCGAAATACCGCCAGGTCAACGAATCCGGGCCCAGTGGTGCCGTCTCGCCAGTCGGGTTGGTGAAATCGAAGGGCATCCGCTTTATGCCGTTGATGAAGTTCGACAGCAGCGCCTCGGGCTCGCCGACCGTACGAATATCCGGCAGCCGGGTGAAAACCTCTCGCAGCAGCACGGTGATTTCCCGGCGAGCCAGGTGCGCGCCCAGGCAGTAATGCGGGCCGGGGCCACCGAAACTCAGGTGCCGGTTGGGGGAGCGGGTGATGTCGAAGCGGTCTGGATCCTCGAATACTCTTTCGTCCCGGTTAGCCGAGTTGTAGAACAGGACGACCTTGTCGCCGGCGTGGAATTGCGTGCCGTTCAGGTCGCAGTCCTGCGTGACCGTACGACGGAACTGGATGACCGGCGTGGCATACCGCAGGATTTCCTCGACCGCGCCGGCGATGTGGCCGTCGAAGTTGGACAGCAGCAGGTCGCGTTGATCCTGGTGGATGGTGAACAGATGCAGGGCGTGCGCGAGCGCGGTCCGCGTCGTTTCGTTGCCAGCGACCACCAACAGGATGAAGAACGATCCCAGTTCCTGCGGGGTCAGCGACTCGCCGTCGACGTTCGCGTTCACCAGCCGGGAAATCACGTCATTGGTGGGCTGTCGTCGACGCTCCTGGCCGAGCCTGCGCACCAGCCCGAAAAGATCCCGCCCGGCCCGGATCAGCCGCGCTGAGGCGAACATCATCTCGGTGCGCCCGACAGTGCCGGCCAGCAGCCGGTCTCGGGACAGGCCGATGTACTCCGGATCGGTGTTGCCCAGGATCACGTTCGTACGGCTGACAATCCGCCGGTGGTAGCGCTCCGGGATGCCGAGCAGGTCGCAGATCACCTCGACCGGCAGCCGGGCGGCGACCTGCTCGACGAAGTCACGCGGTCCGGTGGCGATCAGGTCGTCGACGATCCGGGTCGCCCGCCGTTGCAGGTCCGGTTCGATGTTCTCCAGCGTGCGCGGGGTGAACGCCTGCGCCACCACCCGGCGGATTTGCGCGTGCCGCGGGTCGTCCATGTTGATCATCGAGCCGAAGTACGGCGCGAGCCAGCGCGGCATATCGACCATCGCGTTGGCCGTCGGCTCGTTGCTGAACAGCTTCGGACGGTGGCTGGCCTCGGTCACGTCGGCGTGCGTGACCAGCGCGTACGCCCCAGTGCCAGAAGGGAACAAGGGCACTTTGGGGATGTCGAAAAAGGCCGGTTCGGGCTCGGCGCGTAGTCGCGCGAAAGCCGCCAGCCGCTCCGCTTGCGGCCGAACCCAGAACGCGAGCGTCATCAGGTCCGGCTGCGGCCGGGTCGAAGGAACAGCTGTCGCCGTCATCGTCGCCACCTTCCTCTCGTATACAGATATCAAACTTTGTCTCTCTGTATCAAGAGGCTGGTCGATCCGATATGCTCGGACCCCCATGAACTCGTACGACGCACCCGCCGACGACGAGCTGACCGCCCGGATCCTGGACGCGGCGCTCGCGGAGCTGCGTGACTACGGCCTGAAACGCACCAGTGTGGAGAACGTGGCCCGGCGGGCCGGTCTGGCCCGCGCCACCATCTATCGGCGCTTCGCGAACAAACCGGAGTTGGTACGGGTAGTGGCCGTACGCGAGGTGAGCCGGATGATGGAGCACGTCACCCGGCGAGTGGCCAGTTTGCCGACGGTCCAGGAACGGGTAGTGGAGGGTTTCGTGGCCGGCGTACGGCTGGCCAGGGACGACTCCCTGCTGACCAAGCTGCTGGCCTCCGAGCCGGAGACGACTCTTCCTTATTTGACGGTGGATTCCGAGGGCGCTCTCGCGGCGATCCGATTGTTGCTGGTCGCGCAGCTGATGGACACCCCGGAGCCGCTGGGCCTGGCCGACCCGGAGGCGACCGCCGAGGTGATGGTTCGGCTCGGCCTGTCTGTTCTTTTCGCGCCCCGCGGCCACATCCCGCTGGATACCGAAGAGGATCTCCGCGCCTTCGCGACCACTTTTCTGCTTCCGCTGCTGCGCTGAGGTGACGCCTGTACCTACTGGTAGGTATAGTGGCCGTCATGAGTACGTCCGAGCGCCTGATCGAAAGCACCCGCGAACTGCTGTGGGAGCGCGGATATGTCGGCACCAGCCCGAAAGCGATCCAGCAGCGTTCTGGTGTCGGCCAGGGCAGCATGTATCACCATTTCGACGGCAAGCCGGACCTGGCTCGCGCCGCGATCAGCCGTACCGCGGCGCAGATGCGCGCGCAGATCGACGCTCAGCTTTCCAGGCCCGGGACGGCGATGGAGCGGATCACCGGCTATCTCCGCCGCGAGCGGGACGTGCTCAAGGGCTGTGCGATCGGCGGCCTCACCCAGGACCCGGAGATCATCGCCGACGACTCCCTGCGCCAGCCGGTCGACGAGACGTTGCGGTGGCTGCGCGGGCGCCTCGCCGAGGTGCTGGCGCAGGGGCGTGACCAGGGCGAGATAGCCGCGACGCTCGATCCCGCCGCGACCGCCACCGCGGTCGTCGCGGTCCTGCAGGGCGGCTATGTGCTGGCCCGCGCGGCCGGCTCGGCCGAGCCATTCACCGTTGCTGTGGACGGCATCCTCGGCTTGCTCGCGTCCGCGTGAACCACCGGGCGGTTCGGCGGGACGACGATCGATCGACCGATCAGCGATAGCGGCAGATTCGAGCTGTGAGGTTTGACCCGGCCGGTTGGCGGGAACCCCCAGAGCGAAGGCGAGGCTTCGCTGAAAGGGGTGGCGCGTGCCGGCAACGAGAGCCGCGAAGGGGGACCTGGTGGCGGGTCGCTATCGGCTCGCCCGGCGTGTCGGCAGCGGCGGGATGGCCGAGGTGTGGCAGTCGGTGGACAGCCGGCTCGGCCGGCAGGTGGCGGTGAAACTGCTGCATGAGGCCTGTTCGGCCGACGAGCAGTGCCTGGACTGGTTCCGCCGGGAGGCGCGGGCGGCAGCGCGTGTTCACCATCCCGGCGTCGTGCAGGTGTACGACTACAGCGAGGGCGACGAGGTGCCGTACCTCGCGATGGAGCTGGTCGACGGGCCGACGCTGGCCGGCGAGCTTGGGGTGCAGGGGCCGGTGGGCGGCAGCCGTACGCTCGGCATCGTCTGTCAGGTCGCGGAGGCGCTGCAGGCCATCCACGATGCCGGGGTCGTGCATCGCGACATCAAGCCGTCCAATCTGTTGATCGCCGCCGAAGTCGCCGTGAAGATCGCCGATTTCGGCATCGCGCAGGCAGTCGACGAGTCGCCAGTCAGCGGACCCGGCCAGATCACCGGCACCGCCACCTATCTCAGCCCGGAACAGGCCCGTGGCGAGCAGACCACGCCCGCGTCCGACCTCTACTCGCTCGGCGCCGTGGCGTACGCGTGCCTGACGGGTGAGCCACCGTTCGTACGCGACACCCAGACCAGCACCGTGAAGGCGCACGTCGAGGAGGATCCGCCGATGCTGCCGCTGACCGTACCGGCACCGCTGCGCCGGTTGGTGACTTCCTTGCTACGCAAGGATCCCCGGCATCGGCCGACGTCCGCGGCCGCGGTGGCCGGCGCCGCGGAGAGGCTGCTCGCCGCCGAGCAGGCCGCTGGCCGGCACCGCCGCTCGTCGCGCCCGCCGCGGCCGGTGGCCCGGCTGCGGCACCGCCGGATTCGCTCGCACGCGTGTCAAATCAGCGCTTTCTGACAGATGTCATTTGTTTTCCCTGTGATTCAGGAGTACGTCAAGGGCACACCGCCTAACCTGAGGAATGGGGATGCGAATGTCCACTGCAGTCGCGCCTGCGTACCGTCGAGGCAAAACCGTCCTGCGCTGGCTCGTGGTGGCCGCCGCCGGGCTGATCATGGCGATCCCGGCCCAGCCGGCCGCCGCCGCGCTGGGCGGGCCGCCGGGATTGGACGTGTCCAACAACAATCCGCCAGTGAACTGGAGCTCGGTGAAAGCCAGCGGGCAACAGTTCGCGTATGTCAAAGCCACCGAGAACCTTAACTTCATCGACGGGACTTTCGGCGCGAACTACGTCGGCGCGTACAACGCTGGAGTCCCTCGCGGCGCGTACCATTTCGCCATCCCGGACGCCTCCACAGGCACTGCACAGGCTGACTATTTCCTTGCGCACGGTGGAAGATGGTCGCGAGATGGGCTGACCTTGCCGGGCGCGGTCGACTTGGAATCCCGCAGTGGCCATGCCACGTGCTATGGCAAGAGCCAGGCTCAGATGGTGCAGTGGATTCGGGATTTCACCACCGAATACAAGGCGGTGACCACCCGGGACGCGGTGATCTATACAAGTAAGGGCTGGTGGGACCCGTGCACCGGCGGCAGCAACGCCTTCGCCGCCACCAATCCGCTCTGGGCGGCCAGTTGGGGCGGTTCCAGCCCCACAATGCCCAGCGGCTTCGGCGTCTACACGTTCTGGCAGTGGACCTCGACCGGCAGCGTTCCCGGCACATCTGGCAACACCGACCTGGATGTCTTCAATGGCGACAGCGCCGGCCTCGGCCGGATGATCAACGGCGGCTGATGCCGTACGTTCAGCAGGATCCACGCGAAGGTGACGTTGTGGGGTGGAAAAATGGGCATTCCATCCCTGCAACGTCACCTTCGCGGTGGGTTTAGAGCTTCTTGAAATACCAGCGCTGGCAGGGGCCGCCCCAGTACGTCCAGGTGATCACGTCGGCGCCGGGGTTGGCGTCGCAGCCGGCGACGTCCATCGAAAGGCCGGTGCCGAGTGAGGACACGTTGTAGCTGCCGGTGGTGCCGCTGGGCTCGATCCGCCAGAGTTGACAGTCGTCCGCGTCATTCTCCGTCCAGATGGCGACTTCGCCATGTGGCAGTTTCGAGCAGCCGGTGATATCCAGTGGTTTGTTGGCGTCCGGGTCGATAATTCGGTAAACGTCGTCGCCGAGGCTCTGTAGTTCCCAGCCCTGGCACGGACTTCCCGGCACCCAGTCCCACATTCGTACGTCGCCGCCATCTTGTTGCTGGCAGTTTGTCACGTCCAGCACCATGTTGTGATTGGTGTCGGTCTCGATCCGGTAGCGGGCGGTGCCGTTCTCGCCGAGTTGGGTGGCGTTGTACGTCGGGCGCAGAATCCACTGCTGGTTCGAAGCCTGACCGCAGGTGTCCTGCTGCACCAGATCGTAGTCGTCGAGGCCGGCATTGGCGACAGTGGCGCACTTTCCACTGTGCGCGAACCGTAGTTGTACGACCGTGTCGGAGCTGGCCCCTTCGACGTACTCGATTTTCACCTGCTGCCAGGCGAACGGCTCACCATTGCCGGCGCCGCAGTCATACTGCTGGACCTGGACGTTGTCGTCCTGGCTGCCGTTGACCACATCCGCGCACTTGTTTTGGCTGTGCATCGGCATGATGCTGTATTGGTCTGTGCCGCCGATGGAATCGAGCCGGAACCGGGCGTTCAGGTCGACCGGCAGGCAGGTGTATTGGATAAAAGGTGCGCCATTGTCCAGGCTCACGTGCGAAACATTCAGGCACTTGCCGCTGTTACGGTTGACCAGCTCGTATTCTCGGTGTTCCAGGTCGAACTTCGGCCCGGCCGAAGCATCTACCTCACCATCCCACCCGAGGGTGGAATCAGCGAACGATGTTCCGGTGGAATGGAAGCTGTAAACCTGTTGGTGTCCGGCCGCGCCGCCGCCAAGGACGATCGCCGCGTCGGCTTTGCCGTCTCCGTCATAGTCACCGGCGGTGAAGATGGCCTGGGACAGGTCCGTCGCACCGCTGCGGCGCAGCCAGGAGGAACTCGTCAGGCTGGTACCGGAGGACTGGAAGACGGTCAAGCCGTAGTCGGTTGCCGCGTATTCGTAGAGCGCGACAATGTCGTCCTTGCCGTCGCCGTTGACATCGGCCACCACTGGTTTGGCCTTCTCCCAGCAGAATCCGTTCGCGCCGGAGTCGTAGACCTTGCTGGCGGCGGAAAAGGAGGTGCCGGTGGAAGTGTAGAGGTCGACCTCGGTCTGGCAGTTACCGAGGCTGCGCATACTCATCAGGTCGGCTTTGCCGTCGCCGTTCATGTCGCCGATCAGCGGGCTGCTCTGCGCCCAGGTGGTGCCGGCCGCGGACATGCCCCAGTTGGCCGGTGCGGAGAAATTGTTGGAGGCCAGGAAAACCAGCGCCTGCCAGGTGCCGTCGGCGTTGGCGTTCTGGACCACCAGGTCGGTCTTGCCGTCGCCGTCCACGTCACCGCTGACGATCCGGGCGGTGCTCAGTGGGAAGCCGTTCGGTCCGCTGGTCCACGAGTATGGCATCGCGTTGTAGCCGAGGCCGTCGGACATCAGCAAATAGAGCCAGATCTGCCGGCCGGAGCCCTCCCGGAAGATCGCCATGTCCGTTTTGCCGTCGCCATCGAAGTCACCCTGGACCGTACGAGTGCGATAGAGCGCGAAGCCGCCGCCTTCGTTGCTGTGCCAGCCCATCACGCCGTTGACGAAGCCGCTGCCTCCAGACGTGACGTTCCACACGGACGTACTTCCGAAGCCTTGGTCGAAAACCGCGGTCACGTCCGCTTTCCCGTCACCGTTGGTGTCGCCGCGTACGTGTTTTACCGTGCTGTTGCGCAGTGCCACCAACAGCCAGCCGTCGCTGACGTCGCTGACGTTGCCGGCCCTGTCGACGGCCTGCACGTAAAGCCGGGCCGTCGGCAGGCCAGTGGTTGGCGGGGTGACGGTGATCGGCACGGTCGCGGTGCCGTCGGTGGCGGCGTTGACGCGCTCGTTCACCTTGTCACGTGAGAAACCGTAGTTGTACGCGGCGACATCGGTGTCGCCAGTGGCCGGACTGAAGGTCACCTTGCCGACCGTACGGGCCGGAATGACCGCCGAGCCATTCGGATAGTCGGTCGATTGGATCTGCGGAACGTTCGGACTCACCGAGTCGACGAGAAAATAGCAGTCGTCAGTGGAGGGTCCTTGGACCACGGCGTCGGTGGTAAAGGCGTGATAGTGATAAACCGTGTTTTCGCCGAGGGTCGCGGCGGGCACCGGTGCCCACGAAAATGACGCACCGCTGACTGTCGGACCCACGTGGTCCTGGTAGACAACGGCTCCTGATGAATTGAGAATCTGCAGCGTAGTGGTAATGGAGTCGCCGGCGTCGGGATCGTCTCCGGTGGCGGCGAACTGCGGGGAGGCGGTGTCAATCGCGGTCGGTGCTGTCGCGGTTCCGCAGGGCATCGGCCGTACGAGATTCAGTCCGCGCGGGACTCGCGGCGGATTGTTGTACGTGATGGACATGACCGCGGAGGCTGGGTCGAATTTCTTCCACTGGGATTCGCTGGCACTGTTGCAGCCGCTCTCATTTGGCGCCTTCAGCCCCAGCGAGATCGAGGTGGCTCGGCTGTTCGCCACCGCTTGTACGCTGTTTTTCAGGTTGTCGCCAAGGAATGACATCGGAGTCGTGGTGTTGTGCGCGGCCGCGGACCGCTCGTCGAGATAGGAACCCCAATAGCCGCCGGTGTTGTCCCAGTCGAGTGCGGCATTGGGATCCAGGTCCGGCAGCTGGAAGAGGTCGACCGGGGTGGCGCCGCTGGTCGGACTCCAGGTGAGGTTGACAAACATCTTCGCGTCGGTGATCTGGCTGCCGGCAATGGTCTGGGCGCCGTTCACGGTGGAGAACTGGAACATCGACCGATAGATGTAGCTGGAGCAGCCCCATGCATAGCCAACCTTCGCGCCACCGTCGCTGCGATCGTAGTTCCAGCCCGACTGGTTCCCCATCCCATTGCTCACGTGCAGCCAGCGGATCATTCCACCGCTGAGTGATGGGTCGATATAGAGCGGAAAGTGGGCCGCAGGATTGGTCAGCATGGTTTTGTCCGGTGACACTTGGAATGCGTAGTTTCGCGAAGGGGCCGTGCCGGCTTTGACTGCCTGCTTGACCAAACCGCCGCCACTTAAAGTGAGCGCGACCGGTGCGTGCCGAGGGGCCGGCAGCCCGCCGAGTGCCGCCGCGGCAGCTTTCTGGTCGGCAGTGGTGGGAGCCGGTGGCGTGTCCCACATGTTCGGTGTGGCTGAGCTGAACACGACCTTGCCGGAACTGTCGGCCGCAATCGTCGTTCCGTCTGGTTTTCTGGTCAGGGAAAGCCCGGTCGCGGTCATCGGATAGCTAAGCGAGGTTAATGCCGGATTTACCGCGGCGGCCCGATTTCGTACGACCAACAGGTGCGAGAAGCCGCCGTCGGCGTAAACCTGCACCTGGAGATCCACACCGGGCAGGACGTTCGGATAGGTGGCGGTGTCGCCGGCCAGTACGGGTGTGGGAAGGCGGCCCGACCATCCCAGCTGGATGTGCGCGTTTGGATTGCCGAGGGTCAGCAGGGAGGTGCTTCCGCCTCCGGTAAGGACAATCGGTGTGACGGTGGCCGCTGGCCGGATCGTTCCGTCTGGCAGTTTATGCAGCGTGGTGTCGGGCGCCACCCAACTGCTGCCGCGTCGTACCCGTACCGGTACGGCGTGTTGTTCGAGCGTCTTCGTGCCGTCCGGATTGGCGAACACCTCGCCTGTTTCGGTACGCAGCGTGGTCATCTCCACGCGTTTGCCGGTTGTTCGCGCGGCTGTCATCGCCGTCGCCTCCGGCGAAGCGTGCGACGGAGCCAATGGGGCGCTCGCCGTGCTGTGTGTCGAGCTGCCGGTGGAATGAGCGCCCACCGATGAATAAGTGGCGGTTGGTGATCCGGTAGCCGGAATGGCGAGTACGATTGCCAAAACTCCGGTCATTAAACGCCAGCTATACTTGGCCATACGGGCGCCTCACTTCAGCCGTTTTTTACTTGTCTCGCTGGGTGTTCTTCCCAGTGGACAGTTCGCTGACCACTGTGCCGCTGATCGGTGTTAAGCGCTAAAGCTCCGATGATTATCGAAGTAATGGAACCTGGCCGATCCGAATGCGACCCTCACGACCGTGCCTTGTCGGCCGGTAGGAGGACCGCCATGCCCGCATTTCCCAAGACAACCCATCGACGGTTTTACCGTTTGGTTCAGGCGAGCGTCGCCGCGCTCACAGCCGCGGCCCTGATCCTGCCCGCACCGGATGCGGCGGTGGCCGGCCTTCTCGGCAGTTCGCGAGATCAGGTGGCAAAACCGCAGCACGAGAAGTCTGTTCCGATCACCAAAACAAGCGTCAAGCCACAGCCTGTGGACGCTGGCGCCACGCTGGACGTGAAAAAGGCGCCCACGGTGAGCTGGCCAGCGCCGGCCACCGCCGACGCGACGGTTGCTCCGGCTGTTCAGCCAGCGGCCAAGTCCGCGAACGCGGTTCCGCAGTCGACCACCGCGGCGAGCCAGGCCGGCGCTTTGCCGGTGTGGGTGAGTGCACCGGCGAAGGCCGCCACCGCCGCCACCTCGGCAGCGACCGCCTCGCCCCCCAGTCGGGTACGAGTGGAGTCGTTGGGCCGCAAGGGAAACGCCCTGTGGCTGCGGGTGGGCCGCAGTGATGGTGTGAAGCAGGATGGGCAGGTCCACCTGCAGGTCAGCTATCAGCAGTTCCGGAATGCCTTCGGCGGCGACTGGGCCAGCCGGCTGCGGTTGGTACGGCTGCCGGACTGTGCGGTAGCGGCCCAAGCCGCGGTGGATGCTGGAAAGAAGGCGCCTACGACAGCTGGCTGTGTGCCGCAGACACTGCTCACCCAGAACAACGGAGCCGGTGTGTTGAGCGCGGACGTGGCCGCGACCGCGGATGGCGCCACGCCGGCGACCTACGCCGTCCAGGCGGCCGCTTCCGGTGGCTCTGGTGACTTCACCTCGACCGCCCTGAGCCCCAGCGCCACCTGGCAGGTGGGCGGCTCTTCCGGCGACTTCAACTGGTCGTACCCCATGGGGGTGCCGCCGAGCGTTGGCGGGCCGGCGCCGCAGTTCGGCCTGGACTATTCGTCGGGCGAGGTGGACGGCCGTACGTCCACCACGAACAACCAGCCGTCGTGGGTCGGCGAGGGTTTCGAGCTCGCGCCGGGCGGATCGATCGAGCGCCGCTATGCGAGCTGCTCGCAGGACACCGGTGGCAACAACGGCACCAAAACTACCGGCGACCTGTGCTGGAAGACGGACAATGCGACCTTTACCCTGAATGGCAAGGGCGGCGAGCTGATCCAGGACGACAAGGACCAGTCGTGGCACCTCGCCAACGACGATGGTACGAAGATTCAGCGAGCCACTGGCGCCGCGAACGGTGACAACGATGGCGAATACTGGATTGTCACCACCAAGGACGGCACGAAGTACTACTTCGGCCTGAACCACCTACCCGGATACGATAATCCGGCTATTCCGGCGGCGCAGAAGAGGGAGACGAAGTCAGCGTTCACCGTGCCGGTCTTTGGCAACAATGCGGGTGAACCCTGCAACAAGCCGGCGTTCGCCGACTCGTCGTGCTCGCAGGCGTACAAGTGGAATCTGGACTACGTCGTGGATCCGCACGGCAACACGATGAGTTTCTTCTACGACACCGAAACGAACAACTACGGGCGCAATGACACCGCGACCGCGGTCAGTTCGTACGTACGAGGCGGCAACGTCGCCGAGATCGACTACGGCCAGCAGGACGGCCAGGTCTACAGCCAACCGGCGGTGGCGCGCGTTTTGTTCACCACCGAGGAACGCTGCGTGCCGGGCAGTGCCTGCACGTACAGTCAGCCGACCACCTATCCGGACACACCGCTCGACCAGATGTGTACGAGTACGACCAACTGTGACCTTAAGTTCAGTCCCACCTTCTTCACCACCAAAATGCTGTCCAAGGTGACGACTCAGGTATGGCGAGGAACGGCGTTCGGGGACGTGGATTCCTGGACGATGCGGCATTCCTTCCGTGATCCCGGTGACGGCACTCGGGCCGGTTTATGGTTGGAAGCGATCACCAATGCCGGCCTGGTGGGCGGCAGTATCCAGACACCCGAGGTGAATTTCGACTCGGTGCAGATGGCGAACAGGGTGGTCGGTACGAACAATGACAACCTGCCGCCGATGAACTGGCTGCGGGTACACGCGGTGAACTACGGCACCGGTGGCAGCCTGACCGTCACTTACTCCGATCCTGACTGTTCCGCGACCGACCTTCCAACGCCGGACTCGAACACCCGACGCTGTTATCCGATGCAGTGGACGCCGCCGACACAGACCACCGAAAGAACGGACTGGTTCCACAAATACGTGGTCACCCAGGTGGTGGAGACCGACCGGTTCTCTGGAACCCAGCCCATTGTGACGCAGGTGCAATATCCGGGTCCGGCGGCGTGGCGGCACGACGACGAGGACGGGTTGGTCCCCATTGGCCAGAAAACCTGGGCACAGTGGCGCGGTTACAACGATGTGATCGTGCTGAAGGGCAGCAATCCGGCCACTCAGACCAAGACCGAGTCGCGGTATTTCCGTGGCATGGACGGTGATCTCAAGTCGGACGGCACCCACAAGTCGGTTTCCATTACCGACTCGACTGGCGGGCAAGTTCCTGACCAGGCACCGCTGGCCGGCCAGATGCGGGAGCAGCAGACATTCAACGGCACGGCGATGCTCGACCAGACCATCACCGACCAGTGGGTGTCCGCGCCGACCGCGACCCGTGTTCGCCCATGGGCGACGACGAGCGCGTTTCAGACCCAACAGGCCGGAAACCACCAGACGGAGAGCCTGGACACTGGCGGCACCCGGCAGAGCGCGGCGACCAACACGTACGACGGAAACGGCGTGCTGACCGCGTCGAATGACCTCCATGACATCAACAATCCGAACGACGACACCTGTACGCGCTACGAGTACGCGAGTAACGCCACCCTGGGGATCGCCGAGAAGCCGACCCGACAGACAGTGGCTTCGGTTTCGTGTGACAAGACTCCGACGCAAAGCCAGATTGTCAGTGACACCAAGACCTTCTACGACAACGCGACCTCGTCTGACACCCCGCCCACCAAGGGAGACGTGACCAGGACCGACCGGCTCTCCGGCTTCGATTCCAGCGGCAATCCGACCTACCAGACGGTAAACACCGCGAAATATGACGCGCTCGGCCGGTCCGTCGAGGTTGATGACGCTTTCAACAACAAAACGACGACGACGTTCACGCCTGCTGGTGCCGGGCCGCTCACCAAGGCGGTGACCACCGATCCGAACGGTGGGGTCACCACCACCGAGCTGGAACCGGCCTGGGGCAAGGAAACCGGGATGACCGACCAGGGCGGCCTGCGTACCGAGGCGACTTACGACCCACTTGGTCGCACCACTGACGTGTGGCTGCCGGGCCGCGCTGGTTCCAGCACACCGGCCGGGGATCCAGCCGCCAAGGCAGGTAAGAACATCGCCGGCAAGGCGGTCACCGCGGATGACCCATCGGTGCCGAATATGCACTACTCGTACACTCTCAGCGACAGTGCGGCGAATGTGGTGACAACCCAGACGTTGCAGACCGACGGTTCGGTGCAGACCACCTACGACCTCGCCGACGGCCTGTTGCGGAAGCGGCAGACCAAAGAGCCGGCTCCTGGCGGCGGTCAAACCCTGACCGATGTCTATTACGACGACCGCGGCCTCGAGGTCAAGGACAACGGTCCGTATTACAACTCCGAACCGCCGACCGACGTGTTGGTGGTGCCGGACGACAAGTCGGTGCCCACTCAGAAGACCCTGCAGTACGACCAGGCTGGCCGACCGACTGTGGAAAGCTTCGTGTCGCTGGGGAAGACGCAATGGTCGACGACGCACACGTATGCCGGTGACCGGGAAAGCGTGACGCCGCAGCAGGGCGAGACGCCAACCACCAGCATCAGCGACGTGAAGGGGCAGTTGACCGAATACCGGGAGTTCAAGGGAAGTACGACGACCGGGAGTTACGACAAGACCGCCTACACCTACACGCCGACGGGACAACTGGCCAGTGTCACCGACCCGGCCGGGAATGTGTGGAGTTTCAAGTACGACGTACGGGGCCGCAAGATCGAGGACTCGGACCCGGACAAGGGCGACACCAAATACACGTACAACGATCTTGACCAGATGACGAGCAGCACCGACGCGAACGGCAGCACCGTCGCGTACACGTATGACAGCGTTGGTCGCAAAACCGGGGAGTACGCGGGATCGACCAGCGGCACCAAGCTGGCCGAATGGACTTACGACACCTTGGAAATGGGATCGCCGAGTTCGTCTACCCGGTGGGTGAACGGAAACGCGTACACGTCCCGGATCACCGGCTACAGCCCGCAGGGCAAACCGTTGGGTACCGAGGTCACCATTCCCGCCTCGGAAGGAAAACTTGCCGGCACGTACGCGACGAGTTCCACCTACAACCCGGATGGCGAGGTCAAGACCTCAACGCTTCCCGCGGTGCCGGAGGCCGGCCTGCCGGCCGAGACCATGAGCTATGGCTACGATGACAACGATCTACCGACGACGGTGTCATCGAACCTCAGCACTTACGTACGGGACACCAGTTACACGCCGTACCAGGAGGTCAGCACCATCGCTTTGGGCTCCACCAGCGGTAAAGAGGTAGACCTTCTCTACGACTACGAAACCGGCACCCGCCGGCTCAGCCACGCCACCACGCTCACCGAGTCGACGACGGCTTCGGACGTGCATTATTCGTACGACCAGAGTGGCAACATCACCAAGATCGCCGACACTCCGTCGCAGACCCCGCAGGCGAACGACACCCAGTGTTTCAACTATGACAACCAGCGGCGGCTGACCTCGGCGTGGACTCCGTCCAGTGGTGACTGTTCGGCCGCGCCGAGCGCCAGCACCTTGGGTGGCCCAGCACCGTACTGGGAAGGGTGGTCTTACGACGTTTCGGGTAACCGCAAGACCGAAACGAACACCTGGGCGACCGGCTCGACGACCGCTACCTACAGCTATCCCGCGGTTGGGCAGGCCCAGCCACACGGGGTGAACCAGGTGACCACCACCGGCACTGGAATGCCGGCCGGCGGCAAGGTCGACAACTATTCGTACGACGCCACCGGAAACCAGATCCAACGCGTTCTCGGAGGTGCGCAGGAGAAGTACACGTGGGACGCGGACGGCAACCTGACCAGGGTCGCCAACGCGGACGGCCGGAACACCGACTTCGTGTACGACGCGGACGGCAACCGGCTCCTGCGTCGGGACACCAGTGGGACCACGCTTTACCTCGGTGACACCGAAATTCTGTTGAAGACCGACGGGACCACGCTCAGCGGCACTCGCTACTACCGGCACGGTCAGCAGGTGGTGGCGGTACGGACCGACGGCAAGCTCGACTGGCTCGGCGCGGACCAGCACGGCACCTCGCTCACCGCGATTGACGACACGCAGGACCAAAACATCACCAGGCGGTGGCTGGACCCGTTCGGCAACACCCGCGGCGCGGTCGCGACGAACTGGCCCGGGCAACGCGGATTCGTCGGCGGGACAACGGATCCGACCACCGGGTTGACCGATCTCGGGGCCAGACAGTACGACCCGACATTAGGCCGTTTCATTTCTGTTGACCCGCAGGCGGATTTCACCAACCCGCAGAGCCTCAACGGTTATGCGTACGCGAACAACAACCCGGTGACCTTCACCGACCCGTCCGGGACCTCGTGGTTCAGCAGCATTGTCTCGGCCGTGACCACCGTGACGCAGGTGGTGGTCGACCGTGTGGTGGACACGGTGAAAGCGGCGGTGCAGGTGGTCGCCCCGGTGATCAACTGGGTGCAGAACAAGGTGAACCAGGCCATCGAGGCCGTCAAGACCTTCGTGCAGAAGACGATCGAGGTCGTCAAACAAGTAGTCAAGACGGTCAAGAAAATCGTCAAGAAGGCCATCAAGATCGCCAAGAGAGTGGTGAAGGAGGTCGCGAAAGTCGCCAAAAAGGTGGCGTCCGCGACGAAGGACTTCATCAAGACGGCCGCTAGACAGGCCGGCGCGTTGGCCACCAAAGTCGCTGGCTCGATAGCCAGAGCGGCCACTGATGCGGCCCAATGGACGTGGAACCATCGAAACGAGATCCTGCACAAGGCGGCGAACATCGGCGCCGGCATTCTCGCCGGGGTCGCGGCGACCGCGATCTGTGGGCCAGCGGCACTGCTGTGCGCGATGGCGGTGGGTGCGATCGCGGGCGGGATCGGCAGTGCCGTGCTCAACACCGCCGCTGCAGAGGCGACCGGGGAGAAGGTCGACGCGGACAAGGTCGCGGGGTGGGGACTTAGCGGGATGATCAGCGGTGCCCAGTCCGGGTTGATGAGCGCGGCCGGCAGCAGTTTTGGTTCGAGTGCCTGGAAGTACGCCAAGGCTCCGTTTGCCCGCGGATCCACTGCCAAGGAGGCATTTGGGGCCGCCACGAAAGCCATCGGTGAGGGCTGGAAGAAGATGGCCGACATCAGCAACTACAAGTGGATCGCCCCGAAGGAGATCGACTCGTTCCTGAAGTAGCCAGATATCGGCGGCCCCGGACGTGTGTCTCACGTCCGGGGCTGTTCGTTGTCAGTCGCGCCGGGCTTTGATCGTCAGGTATCCCACAAAAACGGCGATGATGATGGTCAACCCGAGGCTGACCGTGCCGGTGCCCCAGTCCAGGCCGCCACGGCTGACCGGGAGGCCCATCCAGTCGGCGACAGACGCGCCCAGCGGCCGGGTCACGATATATGCCAGCCAGAAGGCAAGAATGCCGTTCACCCGCAGTTTCCAGTACGCGAGTGCCGGAATGGCGATCAGGACGGCGAAAAGACCCGCGGACGCCAGGTAGCCCAACCGCATGGTCGTGGCGGTCAGGTCTCCGGCGGCGGTGCCCAATGCGAACGTGGCCATCACGGTGGCCCAGTAGAAGACCTCCCGGCGGCGGGTGAAAATGCTGTGGATGGAGAGGGTTTTCTCACTGGCGTACCAGGTCGCGAAGACGGCTGCCAATACGAGGACGAAGAAAGCGGTCGACACGGCGTACGGGACGCCGAGCACGACATGCAGCACATCGGCCGCCATCGTCCCGAAAACGCTCACCATCACCACGGCGAGCCAGTAAATCCAGGGGACGTAACGCCGGAGCACCAACTGCAGCAGCAGCGCGGCGACCAGGCCGGCGCCGGCGATGCCGACCGCGATCGGCGGATCCACGTGATGGGCCAGGTAGTCCGATGTCGTCTCGCCCATACCGGTGGTCAGCACCTTGACGATCCAGAAGATCGCGGTCGCTTCCGGGACTTTCTGGATTAGCCGGCTGGTCGGCGACAGGCGGGGAATCTGTTCGAGATCGCGACTGGTCACCACGGCAGAATGTCACCGCTCCAAGCCCAACCGGTGATCAGGGTCTGAATTGACCTTTTCTTTGGATAGTCAAAGGTGACCGTCAAGCCAGTCGGCTCGGTCTGAGAGAATGGCTGGCGAAACAGTGCATTGAGGGGGTGCGGAGAGGAATGCAGGGCGGTCTCCTGGTAGTTGAGGATGATCAGGTCATCGGTGACACGTTGGTCCGGAGCCTGACGGCCCACGGGCACCGGGTCGACTGGGCGGTCACCGCGGCCGAGGCCCTCGATGCCGTACGAACCACCGAATACGCTTTGATATTGCTCGATTTGGGGCTTCCCGACTTGGACGGTGTGGAGGTCGCCCGGCGGGTACGGGCGCTGCGGCCGGCCTGCGTGATCGTGATGCTGACCGCGCGGCAGGACGAAATCGACGTGGTGCTCGGGCTGGAGGCCGGCGCGGATGACTATTTGCCGAAGCCGTTTCGGCTGGCGGAGCTGCTCGCGCGGGTACGGGCTCACCTGCGCCGCGGGCCGGCGACCAGGCCCGACGAGCGGTTGCCGGACCGCGTCCAGGTGGGCGCCTTGACGGTCGACACGGCGGCCCGCCGCTGCCTGGTCGGCTTGACCGAGGTGCTGCTGCGGGCGCGCGAATACGACGTGCTGGCCCGGCTGGTCTTCTCGGTCGGTGAAGCGGTCAGCCGGGAGACCCTGATGAACGACGTGTGGGACGAGAACTGGTTCGGTTCCACCAAAACTCTGGACGTCCACATCGCCGCGGTCCGACGCCGGCTGGCCGATGCCGGCGTACGCGCCGGGGTGAGCCCGCCGACGATCAGCACCCTGCGCGGGCACGGATACCGGCTGGAGAAAACGGAATAGGCGGGGACGGGTGAAATGGCCACCCGCCCCCTCCGGCCCCGGGTCGTGGTGGCTTCCTTCCCCCGGGGTGGTCACCAGTGGACGCTACAAAGAGGCCGGCCAGCGGCAGGTTAACGGACGGCAAGAAAATGGCTCGCAAGAGGCGAAAGGCGGGCAGCGGATGCGCCAGCAGGTGAGGCTCGCCGCGGTGCTTGCCGCCCTGATCGCGGTCGCGGTTTTCGCCGTTCCGCTCGGTGCGGCGGTCTATCGGCTGTTCGTCGACGAAGAGCGCGGCGAGCTGGCCCGGATCGCTGGTACGAGTGTGGCCGCGGTCGCCGCCGATCCGGCCTTCCGGCGTGACGAGGTTTCGCTGGGCGGGCTGCGGCTGCCGCCGGTGGAGGGCGACATCACCGTCGCCGTTTACCGCCGCGATTCCCGGCTGCTGGCCGGGCCGCCCTCTGCAGTGGCCGGCGGCCTGCTGCCGGTCGCAGCCGCTGGCCAGACCGCCGAGGTTGAGACGGCCGGGCAAGTGGCCATCGCCATGCCGGTTCCGGGCGCCGGGCGTACGGCCGCGATCGTCGTCGTCACGTCGTCCAAGCACGATGCGGTGACACGTACCGGCTGGACCTGGGCCGCGATGGCCTGCCTCGCGCTGCTCGCACTGGGCACGGCGAGCCTGGTCGCGGGCCGCCGGGCCAGCCGGATCTCGGCACCGCTGGGCCGGCTCGCTGGCTCGGCGCGAGCGTTGGGTGACGGCGACTTCAGCGTACGGTCCGCCGGCAGCGGCATCGTCGAGATCGACACCGTCGCCGCCGCTCTCAACAGCACCGCGGAGCGTCTGGGCGACCTGTTGCGGCGGGAGCGGTCTTTCTCGGCGAACGCGTCGCACCAGTTGCGTACGCCGGTGACCGGCCTGCGGTTGCTGCTGGAGTTGGCGCAGAGCGACCCGGATCCGGCCACGGTCGTACGCGCCATCGGTGTCGTTGACCAGCTGGAACGGACTATTGATGACTTGCTCGCGATGGCCCGCAGCGGTGCGCCCCGGGTGTTGCTCGACATTGATGCGTTGCTGAAAGAAGTGCGGGATGCCGGCATCGGCCCGTTGAGCGCGGCCGGCCGCGGCCTGCGGATCGAACGCGACCCGGAGTTGCCAGCCGCGACCGGAACCCTCGGCGCGGTCCGCCAGGCGGTCGCGGTGCTGGTCGACAACGCGACCGTGCACGGCGCGGGAACGATTGTCGTACGCGCCCGGGATGCCGGCGGTGCGGTCGCCATCGACGTCCAGGACCAGGGATCTGGCCTTGAGCAGGACGCCTTTGACTCGTTCGGCGACGGCCTGCGGCTGGCCCGGGACCTGGTCGAGGCGGACGGCGGCCGGCTGGCGCTCACCAGGTCAGGTCCTCAGCCAATTTTCACCCTGCTGCTGCCCGCTTAACCGAGCGTTAACCATCGGCTGCCCGAGCGTTTACTAAGCGCTCGATAACCTCCCAAAAATAAGCTGAGGCTAACCAACCTGTGGAGGGCCGATGTGGGCTGACGCGTTGCCCAATCTGGTGATTGGGCTGCGGGAAGGGCTGGAGATCGGGCTGGTGGTGAGCATTCTGCTCGCCGCAGTCCGGCGCGTCGGCGGGGGCGCGACAACCCGGCCAGTCTGGCTCGGAGTGCTGGCCGCGGCCTTGCTGAGCCTGGGCTTTGGTGCGGTGTTGACCTTCTCCCGGGCCGAGCTCAGTGCTCGCGCGCAGTCGATCTTCGCCGGGTTGTTGAGCGTGGCCGCGGTGGCGCTGGTGACTTGGATGATTTTCTGGATGCGCCGGACCGCCCGCGGCCTCTCCGGACAGTTGCGGGCCAAGGTGTCCGATGCAGTGACGGTCGGAGCCGGTGCACTGGCCGCGACCGCATTCATCGCGGTCGCTCGGGAAGGCCTGGAGACGGCGTTGTTTGTCTGGACGACTGTGCAGGCGTCCGGCGACACGGTCGCGCCGCTGGCCGGCGCGGGGGTCGGGATCGCCGCGTCTATCGGCCTGTGTTGGCTGCTCTACCGCAGCAGCGTCAAGATCAATATCGGCGTTTTTTTTGCTCGTACGGCCATCTTGTTGATCCTCATCGCGGCCGGCGTGCTGTCGTACGGGCTGGGGGAGTTGCAGACCGCGGGATGGTTGCCGGGTCACCTCTGGGTCGCCTTCGACCTCTCCGGAGCGATTTCCACCGACGCCTGGTGGGTGTCGATCATCGCCGGCATCACCAATCTGGCACCGGCGATGACCTGGCTGCAGGTCGGCGCCTATGTCGCGTACGGGACGGTCGTCCTCGCGGTTTTCCTGCGTGGCCCAGTCAACCCGCCGGTGCCAAGGACCGCTTCGCGGCCGATCCGTCGCCGCCGGTGGGCCATCGTCGCGGTCGCGATCGTGCTGCCCCTGCTGGCCGTAGGGGCATTCGCGGCCCTCGCTCCCAGTGGAGTGGGGCCAAGCCAGCAAATCACCATCACCGCGTCGGGGTGCGCCTCAGACTGGAAGGGTGGCACCGCCGGCCCGCAGACCTTCACGGTCGTCAACAAATCCGGCCACGGCGGCGAAATCTACCTGATCGAGGCGATCAGCGGCGCGGTCATCGGGGAAATCGAAGGCCTCGGCCCCGGCACCCGCCGGTCGCTGTCGGTGAACGTCGGCGCCGGCTCGTACGCGTGGCGATGCCTGATCCCGGGCCAGTCGAGTCAGCTTTCGCCGGCCGCCCAGCTCCGGGGCCAGGCCGCCAGTACGGGCGCACCGGCCGCCGTGCTGCCAGTCACCGAAACTGACCTGCGCGGCCCGACGGACGCCTACCGGTCGTACGTCGAGCCGCAACTTTCCCAACTTGCCAATGAAACCAGCATCCTGGAGCAGCAGATCAGTGCCGCAAACCTGACCGCCGCCAGGGGGACCTGGCTGCAAGCGCAGCTGACCTGGGAGCGGGTGGGCGCCGCGTACGGGAGTTTCGGGGATCTGGCGGACGCGATTGGCGGGCTCCCGCACGGACTGCCGACGGACCCGAATTTCGCCGGGTTGCATCGGATCGAATACGGGCTGTGGCACGGCCAGAATGCGGCCGAACTGAGTCCGTACGCGGTGAAACTCACCAGCGAGGTGGCCCAGCTTCGCCAGCAACTGCCGAAGCTGACCGCGGACCCGACCGATCTTCCGTTGCGGGCACACGAAATCCTTGAGGACGCACAGCGTTTTCACCTCACCGGGTTGTCTGATTTCGGGGCCAGCGCCGGGTATCGGAAAACGCTCGCCGACGTGGACGCGACCAATGCGGTCCTGGATCGGCTGGCACCGCTTTTGCAGGCCCGTCGAGCAAACTTGCTGCCGCTCGCGCGTACGCAGCTGGGGGAGTTGGGGACGGCATTGATGGCGACTCAGATCAACGGCGATTGGTTGGGTCCGATGCAAGTGCCGTTGGCGACTCGGCAGCAGGTGGACGCCCGGCTCGGTGCGGTCCTGGAGACGCTGTCCGCGGTGCCGACGCTGCTCGAAGTCCGGCAAAACTAGTGACCGACAGGAAAGGACGATGATGAGCGTCAGTAGGCGGCGGTTCCTGCAGGGAGCCGGGGCCGGCGTCGCCGGCACCGCGTTGACCGGCGGACTGCTCGCGGCCGGCGCTCAGGCCGATGCGCAGGCCGCGACCGTGCCGACGGTTGGCGAGGTCGTTCCTTTTCACGGCCCCCATCAGGCCGGCGTCTTTACTCCACACCAGCGGTCCGCGGGGTTCGCCGCTTTCGACGTGACCGCGCCGAATCGTGCCGCTGTGGTGGATCTTTTTCGTACCCTGACGGAAAGAGCCCGTTTCCTGACAGTCGGCGGTACGCCCGCGGACCTCGGCATCGGCTCGCCGCCGTCAGACAGCGCGATCCTCGGACCGCAGGTGCCGGCCGACGGCCTGACCGTGACAGTCTCCGTCGGCGCATCCCTTTTCGACTCCCGTTTCGGCCTGACAGCGAGGAAACCGGCCAAACTCGTCCCGATGCCGGCATTCCCGAATGACGCGCTCGATCCGGCCTGGTGTCACGGCGACCTGATGCTGCAGATCTGTGGCAACGGCCCGGACACCGTGCATCACGCCCTGCGGGACCTGATGAAACACACCCGCGGCGGTCTGCAGCCACGCTATCGAATGGACGGTTTCGCTTCGGTACCACGGCCGGCTGGCACGCCACGCAATCTGATGGGCTTCAAAGACGGGATTTCCAACCCGACCGTGACCGACGCCGACCGACTGGTCTGGGTGCCACCGGGGAACCCCGAGCCGGCCTGGGCGGCGGGCGGCTCGTACCAGGTCGTCCGGTTCATCAGGATGCTGGTCGAGTTCTGGGATCGGGTGTCCATCAACGAACAGGAGTTGATGTTCGGCCGGCGGCGCGACACAGGCGCGCCGCTGGACGGCAGCGCGGAGTTCGACCAACCTCGGTTTTCCGCCGATCCGCACGGAAAAGTGATCCCACTGGACGCGCATATCAGGCTGGCCAACCCGCGTACCGCGGCCACCGACACGACCCGCATTCTGCGTCGGCCGTACAACTACGACGCGGGCGTGCTGGCCAACGGAAACCTCGACGCCGGCCTGATTTTCTGTTGCTACCAACAGGATGTGCGGCGCCAGTTCGAAACCGTGCAGAGCCGGCTCAAGGACGAACCGCTGGTCGACTACATCCTTCCGTACGGCGGCGGCTATTTCTTCACGTTGCCTGGTGTGAAAGACAGTTCGGACTGGTTCGCCAGCGGTTTGTTCGGCTGAGGCAACCGGCTGTCACCGCACGTGGATGACCGGCAGCAGCTCATGGAGGTCCGTGATCGCGAGATCGCCCGGGTGGCCGCGCAAGGCGGCGACCTGGGCACCGGCGCGGCGACCGGCCTCGATGCCCGGCAGCGAGTCCTCGACGACCAGACACCGCCGCGGCGACACGCCAAGGTGAGTGGCGGCGAGCAGGTAGCCCTCAGGATCGGGCTTTCCGACACGTACGTCGTCGGCCGTCACCAGGATCTGTGGGGTGATGCCAGTCGCCTGTAACCGGGCCTCCGCGAGCCGCCGTCCAGCGCTGGTCACGACCGCCCACGGTGTCCCGAGCCGGTCGAGTTCGGCCAGCAGCTCGTACGCACCGGGCAGCGGCTTTGTGCCGTCGGCGTCCGCGACCTCGCGGTCGTTCTGCCGATCCACCTCGAGGCGTACGGCATCGTCGTCCAGCCACGGTGCGAGGTGGCGAATGGTGGCGCTGATGGGCCGTCCGTACGCGGCGGCCAGCACCGGCTCGGGCGGCAGGTCGTGGTCCGCTGCCCACTGCCGCCAGGCCAGCTCGACGGCGGCGTCTGAGCCGACCAGGGTGCCGTCCATGTCGAAAAGCACGGCGTCGATGTCTCCCATGCCGGCAATTATCCCTGTTCGTAGCGCGCCGGTCCGGGCGCCTTCGCATCGGGAACCGCCGAGTGGCTGACGTACAATTTCGCCGAATTGCCACCCGAAGCGAAATGGCGACATCAATGAGCGTGTTGGACGGCATTGTGGCCGGCGTACGTGTGGATTTGGCGCAGCGGGAGGGCGAGGTGACCCTCGCTGAGCTGCGGTCGCGGGTCGCCGACCGGCCCGCGGCGCTGGATCCGCTGCCGGCCTTCCGGGCGCCCGGGGTGTCCATCATCGCCGAGGTGAAACGCAAAAGCCCGAGCAAGGGCGCGCTGGCCGAGATCGCCGACCCAGCGGATCTGGCTGCCCGCTACGTGGGCGGCGGCGCGGCGGCGATCAGTGTGCTGACCGAGCGGCGGCGGTTCGGCGGCAGCCTTGCGGACCTGGACGCGGTCCGAGCGGCGGTCTCGATTCCGGTGCTGCGTAAGGATTTCATCGTCACGCCGTACCAGCTGTGGGAGACGCGTGCGCATGGCGCGGACCTGGTCCTGCTGATGGTGGCCTGCCTGGAGGGCGCCGCACTCGGTGACCTGCTGGGGCTGGCCACCGAGCTCGGGCTGACCGCTTTGGTGGAGGCTCACACCGCTGACGAGCTGGACCGAGCCTTGGAGGTCGGCGCTCAACTTGTCGGGATCAACGCCAGAAACCTGAAAACACTCGACGTTGACCGCGCGGTCTTTGGCAAGCTCGCGCCCCGCATTCCTGAGGGTGTCGTACGGGTAGCCGAGTCAGGCGTGGCCGAGCCGGCAGACGTCGCCGAATACCACGGCTGGGGCGCCAATGTGGTGCTGGTGGGCGAGGCGCTCGTACGCGCGGGTGATCCAGGAACGTCGATCGCGCACTTTATCGCGGCGGCTGAACGCTGATCAGCCGTTGCCCAAGACACCGCCGACGGTCTTGAGAAGCGCCTGCAGCATGCCAATGACCTCACCGAGGACATCGCCGAGGTTGGGCAGGCTGGGGACGTCCGCCTGAACGGTGTGCACGGTGCTGACGGGCGCCGCTTCGGCCGGCGTTGCCGTCGCTCCGACGAACAGCACTGACACCAGGGAAGCTGCCACGATCGCTTTGCGCGCTGTCTGTCTACGCACGGGATGGGTCCTTTCCGTGAGCGGTCATCGGGATACAACATGCGATATGCAGGGAGTTCCACCGAGGCGGTGAAGTGCTCCTGCCTCGCAACTGACGCTTACGTCATACTCAGCGTAACCGAGCTGCCACCATTTGTCTGTATTTCTGGGGCACTGAGATGTTTAATGATGATTGTCGGGTTGGCTATTCGGACAATTAACAACATTTCGGGCAGCGGCTCGACGGGCGGCCCAGGCGGTGACTCCCACGCTCACCAAAGCGGCGGCCAGAATCGCGCCGCCTTCGGCCGGGGTGAGCAGCCGGGTGCCGGTGCCGATGGCCACCGCGGCGACCGGTACGCCCAGTTGCGCGCCGGCCAGGATGGCCAGCGGGAGCGGCTGGCCGAGCAGCCGGGCCATCGCGTGCACGCTGATAGAGGCGATCGCGAGCAGAGTGGCCAGCCCGAGCATCCGCGGATCGCCGGCCAGCGCCCGCAGATCGAGGGACGCGCCGAGCCACACGAAGAAGACTGGGCCGAGGAAGCCGTCCGCGACGGCGAAGAGCTGCCGGGCCAGCCGGCGGGGCTCGCCGGTGGCAGCCAGCCCGAGCCCGATCACGAAGCCGGCCAGCATCACCGAGACGCCGACCAGCTGGGCGAGGCCGGCGAGCCCGAAGACCGCGATCAGGGCGACTCGCAGCTCCAGCCCGAAATTCCGGTTCTTGCTGACCTCGTGCGCCTTCCCGACCAACCCACGTTTGCGCAGTTGCCAAAGAACGAACCAGAAAACGGCGCCGCCGCCGGTCACCGCGAGCACCCCGAGCGCGGACCGGCCGGCGTTCCCGGGATCCTCCGCCAGCGGGAGCGCGATGATGCAGACCGTGTCGGCGATCGCGACGTGCACGATGGTCGCCAGCGCTGCCGGTGTGGACAGCTCGTACTCGCTGATCACCGGCATGATCAACGCGGCCGAACTGGAGGCCAGCAGGACGGCGTAGAGCAGTCCGTGTCCAGTGCCGGTGATGGCCGCGACGCCGAATCCTGTCGGTACGGCCAAAACGCCGACTCCAGCGGCCAGCAGCGCGCCTCGTCGCAGGGCCACTCGCAGCGCCGGATCGCGTAACGGCACATGGCTGCCGGCCACCAGCATGACGAGCGCGAAACCGGCTGAGGCCAGGAACGACAGCACCGGCTCGGTCGGATCCACCCACTGTAAGCCGGTCCGGCCGACCAGCACGCCGACCACGATTTCCCCGACAACTACCGGCAAACGTGCGCGTTTCGGCGCGGCGAGCAGCGGGCCGGCCAGCCCGGCGGCCAGCACCAGGGCAATGGTGAACAGATTCAAGAGCGACGCCTGGGCCGGACGAAACCGCGGACCACCGAGCGCAGGATGAGGACGAAGCCGAAGAACCCGATCACATATCCGGCGAAGGCGTCCAGCCTTACGTTCGGCGCGATGAGCGGGCCGGCGTCGGTGACGACCAGCACGATCGCACTGACCACCGCGGCCACCGCGACCAGCGCGCTGACGCCGTCGGTGACCAGGCTGGCGAGGAACACCCGGTCGTCCGGGTCGGCGAAGGGCCGGAACCGGACCGCCAGCCGGCCGCTTTCCAGATTCGCCGTGATGGCCTCCAGCCGGCCCGGTATTCGCCTGCTGACGGCCAGAAAAGCGGCCATCCGGCTCTTGGCCGCAGCGGCCAGCTGTTCCGGCGGGAAGAGTTCTTCGCCGAGCCTCGGTGCGATCGAACGGGCGTAGGCGACGAGGTCGAACCGCGGGTCGATCAGGGTCAGCGCGCCTTCAAGGGCGGTGATCGTCCGGAACGCGGCCGCCACATAAGGCGGGACGCCGAGCCGGTAGACCCGTACGACGTCCAGGAACTGGGTGAACACCCCAGCGCCGGTCTGGTAACGCATGGACGTGACGACCGCGCCGAGATCGCGGCGCAACGTCCGCATGTCCAGGCTCTCCGGCGCCTCGGCCAGGAGCAGCAGCGCGTCGGTGGCGGCCGCGTTGTCGTCGTTGTCCACCGCCTGCAGGAAAGCGGCCAGCGCTTCCCGCGTCTCGCGGTCCAGAACACCGACCGAACCGAAGTCGAGCAGCCCGATCGTGCGGTCCTCGCGCAACATCAGGTTGCCCGGATGCAGGTCGGCGTGAAAGACGCCGTGCACCAGGATCTGCCGGAGCACCTCGTCGCACAGGTTCGCGGCGAGCGCCCGTCGGTCGCTGTCTGGGATTTTCGCCAGGGCGGACGCGGCATCGCCGACCGGCACACCGTCGAACCGCTGCATGGTCAGGATCCGTTGGCCGCACAGTGTCGGGAAAACCAGAGGGACAGCCAACAACGACTCGCCGGACGCCTTCCGGATCATCTCCATGTGCCGGTGTTCGGTGCGGTAGTCGAGCTCGTCCCGCAACGACTGGGCGAAGCCTTCGGCGAGTGCGACCGCGCCGAGGTCACGGCCCCAGTCCGTCCGGGTCTCGATCCAGCTCGCCAGCCTGACGATGATGTCGACATCGGCGCGTACCTGCGCCTGCGCGGTCGGCCGCTGCACCTTCACCACGACGTCAGTGCCGTCCGCCAGCCGGGCCGCGTGCACCTGGGCCACCGAGGCGGCGGCCAGTGGTTTCGGATCTACCTCGGCGAAAAACGTGTCGATCGGGCCGCCCAGCTCGGCTTCGATGACAGCTCGGATCTCGTCCCATCGCACTGGCCGAGCCCGGGTCTGCAGGTGGGACAATGCCTCTACATACCGATCGGGCAGCAGGTCGCGGCGGGTGGACAGCAGCTGACCCAGCTTCACGAAGGTCACGCCGGCCTCGTTCAGTGCGGCGACCAGCGCCACCGGAGTCCGCTCCAGCTCCGGCTGGGACACCCGGCGACCGCGCAGCACCCGGGACAGGCCATGCCGGGAGGCGATCGACAGGATCGCCAGATATCGCCGGGTCCGGCGCCGCCGCCCGACCAGGTCGCGGACCAGCCTGAGTGGGTTGGGAACGCTGCCGGTCGGCCAGATCGCCTCCACCGCCACCAGCGCGGCCACTCCGAAGGCGAACAGCCAGCCGAAGGCCAGCAGGATGAAGGCGGCCGCGACCAGCACGGACACGCTGAGATGGTCGGGCCCGCCGCGCAGTCCAGCGGCGGCGGCCACGAAGGTCGCGAACGGCGAGCTGCCGGCGTAGACGACCAAGCCGACCACGAACGTACGCGGCCAACCGACCGGGGTGCCGAGCACCCGGCGCGCCACCATCCCGGCGCAGACCGCGAAGAGGGCCGCCGCGGCCACCACCACGACCGTCTCGATCACCACCGCGTTCCCCCTGGTTCGACGCCTGAGGACAGTTTGTCGCAGGGGTGTGACCTTCCGGGCGCGCACCCCGGGCAGTGGCTCAGATGAGGAACCAGCCGAGGCTGAGCAGGCCCGCGGTCACGCTGTAGATCGCGAACGGCGTGAGCGTACGAGTCTCGAAATACTTGGTGAGGAAACGGAGCGAGACATACGCGGCCACGCCGGCGACCGCGCTGCCGGCGAGCACCTGGCCGAGGATGCCGTGCCCGGTCGGTCCGGCCAGCTCGGGCAGCTTCAGGACCCCGGCGGCGAGGATGACCGGAGTGGCGAGCAGGAAGGCATACCGCGCGGCGTCCTGGTGCGGAAGCCCGCGCAAGAGGCCAGCGACCATCGTCGAACCGGACCGGCTGATGCCCGGCAGCAGCGCGAAAACCTGCGCCGCGCCGACGCCGACGGCCTCCCACCAGGTCAGTCGGGCAAGCCGCCGGTCCGACTCCAGTGCGGCGGCCGCGTCGCCGCCGTGCGCGGACACACCGCCCTCACCAGCGACACTGTTCGAGGAGACATAAACCTGCGCTCGAGCGCCCCCCGGTGGGTGGTTGGCGGCGCCGACCGGGGTCGGCCGCGGCGACTCCGTCGGTTCGGTGGACAGCGACCGGCGGGTGCGCAACCGCTCGACACTGAACAAAACCAGCCCGTTCAGGGTCAGGAACAGCGCGGCCGGGATGGGTTTGCCGAGCGTACTGCGGAAAAGGTGGTCCAGTGCGAGGCCGGCCAGACCCACCGGGATGGTGCCCACGATCAGCAGCCACGCCAACTTCTGTTCGGTGGTCACTATCTGGCGGTAGCGCAGCGAGCTGAACAGGCCGCCGGCGATCCGCAGCCAATCCCGCCAGAAGAAGATCACCAGGGCCGCCGCGGTGGCCACGTGCGCGGCGATCAGGAAAGTCAGATAAGGCGAGTCTTTGGCGGTCACGTCCAGGTTCGTCGCCCAGTCGCCGCCAATCCAGGCCGGGATCAGAATGCTGTGTCCGAGACTGGACACCGGGAACAGTTCGGTCACCCCCTGCAGCAGCCCGATCACGATCGCCTGCAGGTAGGTGAGGTGCGGCATATCAGCTCCATTGCTGCAAAAAGTCGTTCCGTCCGGGTGACGTTCGGCGCCGAGCAGATGGTACCTAGTGGTCAGGCCGAGCCCAGGGCGGCCCGTACCCGCTCCTGGAGCACCGGGATCACGTCACTCTCGAACCACGGATTCCTGGTCTGCCACCGGAAGTTCAGCGGTGACGGATGCACCAAGGGAATGATGTCCGGCAGATATTCCTGATAAGCCTTCACTGTCTGTGTCAGGTTGGGCTTCAGTCGGTCACGCAGGTAGTAGTTTTGGGCGTACGAGCCGATGAGGATCGTCAGTCGCCGGTGCGGTAGCTCGGCCAGGATCCGCGGGTGCCATTTCGGCGCGAATTCCTTGCGTGGCGGCAGATCGCCGTGATCGCCTTTGCCGTGGTAGTAGAAGTCCATCGGCAGCAGCGCGATCAGCTTCGGGTCGTAGAACTCCTCGTCGGTGACCCCGAGCCACGAGCGCAGCTTGTCGCCGCTCGGGTCGTTCCACGGCTTGCGGCTTTCCTGCGCCCGTTTTCCTGGCGCCTGACCGATGATCACTATCCGCGCGGCTGGTGCCGCGGTGTAGAGCGGAAGGTAGCCGGCCGTGCCCACCGCCGCGTTCGCGGGATCGTCAACGATCTCCTGGTAGATCCTGCTCAGCCGGCTCATCCGGACAATATGCCACGGAGCCGGCAGCGGCCTATGCGTTGGTCCCGCGTACGACCTCAAGGTATTCGGCGATGGCGTCCCGGTTGCGGATCAGGCACTCGACCCGGGCCGTCATCCGGTCCCGCTGGTGCTCCAGGGTGGCGATCATTTCCGGTGTGGCGTCTGGAAAGTAGATCACCCGCGGCTTGTCGAGGCAGGGCAGGATCTGCTTGATGATGCGGGTGGGCAGGCCGGCGTCGAGCAGCCCGCGGATCTGCATGACCCGGTCGACGAACCGCTCGTCGTAGTCCCGGTAGCCGTTGGCGCAGCGGTTGGCGACAATGAGCTCCTGTTCCTCGTAGTAACGCAGTAACCTGCGAGGCGTGCCGGTACGCTCCGACAGCTCTCCGATGCGCATGTGCGCCACCTCATATCCGGGCGGATTGACCCTCACATCAATGTGATGGTTCGAGCATACTGTCATGCGAACCCACACCGTCGTACGAGCCGATCCGACCACCAGGTCGGCCCTCCCGTTAGCCGCCTTGCTGGCGCTCGCCACCGCCGTTTTTGTGACCAGCCTGACCGAAACGCTGCCGGCCGGCCTGTTGCCGGCGATGAGTGCCGATCTTGGGGTCAGCCTGTCCGCCACCGGCCAGACTGTCACGATCTACGCGGTCGGCACGGCTCTCATGGCGATCCCGCTGACCGCGGCCACCGCGCGTTGGCGGCGCAAGCGGCTGCTGCTGGCGGCGATGGCCGGATTCGCGGTCGCCAACACGGTCACCGCGGTCTCGACGAACTACTCGCTGACCATGGTGGCGCGGTTCGTCGCCGGAGTCGCCGCGGGCGTCGCCTGGGCGCTGCTCGCCGGCTACGCTCGCCGGCTCGCGCCCGCACACCTTCAGGGCAGGGCGATCGCGATCGCGATGGCCGGAATTCCGGTCGCGCTGTCCCTCGGGGTTCCGGCTGGTACGTTCCTCGGCCAGGCGTTCGGCTGGCGACTCGCGTTCCTGCTGATGACAGTGCTGACCATCGCTTTGCTTGTTTGGATCGGCTGGGCGGTCCAGGACTTTCCTGGACAGCAGCAACGAGAGAAGTCCTCGATGTCGCAGGCGTTGCGCGTACCAGGAGTGGCGCCGGTCCTGTTCGTCACGCTGTTTTTCGTGCTGGCCCACACAATTCTTTACACGTACATCGCCACTTTGCTGGCACGGCTGGGATTGGGCGGCTCCGTTGACCTGGTGTTGCTGGTCTTCGGCGCTGCCTCGCTGCTGAGCATCTGGCTGGTCGGCGTCCAGATCGGTCGTCGGCTGCGTACGCTCACCGTTGCCAGCGTTGTTCTTTTCGCCGCCGCGGCAACCATTTTGGCTCTGTTGGGCGGCAATCCCGTCCTCGTCTTTGTCGCGGCGGCGTTGTGGGGACTCGGCTGGGGTGGCGCCCCGACGCTCCTGCAGACCGCGGTGGGCGATGCGGGCGGCGAGTCGGCCGACGCGGCGCAGGCCATGCTCGTCACGTTGTGGAATGTCGCGATGGCCGGCGGGGGAGTCATCGGCGGGTTGCTGTTGGCCGGCCTCGGTGCGTCTGCGTTCCCCTGGAGCGTCTTGTTGCTGCTGATCCCCGTGCTGGTGGTGGTTCTTGCGGCCCGTATGCACGGCTTCCCGTCACGAGACGTACCGTAGCCTTATGCCCGAGTCCCGCGAGCTGGCTGAACTGCCGTACGCGCCTTATTTGGTGGCCCCCGACGGGGAGCTGGAGCAAGGTGACGACTATGACACGGTGCATTTCCAGGACGTGAGTTTCACCGACGTGAAAGCCGGCAACACGCGGTTCGCCGAGTCGGCCTTTTCCTCAGTGGACTTCGGAAACGGCCATTTTCGGCGGGCCAAGTTCAACGACGTCTGGATACACACCGGGCAGTTCGTGGGCACCGATCTGGTCGAGACGACCTGGCTGGACACCGAGATCATCACCAGCGTGCTGGCCGGCGCGGCGATGTTCGACGCCGAGCTCACCAGGGTGAGTTTCTTCGGCTGCAAAATCGTGTCCGTGAACCTGCGTAACACCAAACTGCGAGAAGTCGCCTTCGTCAACTGCAAGCTCCGGAGCGTGGATTTCGGTGCTGCCGCCCTGACGAAGGTGACTTTCCCCGGTTCGTCCCTGGAAGAAGTCGAATTCGAGCGCGCCAAGATGAGCAAAGTCGACTTCCGCGGCGCCGCCGAGCTGGGGCTGCACAGCGGACACGGCTCGCTCAAGGGCGCGACTATCAGCAGCCTTCAGCTGGTTGATCTAGCGCCGGCGTTCGCGCAGGTGCTGGGGGTGACGGTGCAGGACTGACCGGCTTGTCGCGGCCGCCGGTACGTTCGGCGCCGATGCCGGCGGTCACCACGAAGGCGATCCCGGCGAGCGCCGCGAGATCTGGCACCTGGTGCAGCGCGAGCAGGCCGATGACCAGCGCGATGGCCGGCTCGAGGCTCATCAACGTGCCGAATGCGGCGGTGGTGAGCCGGCGCAGGGCCAGCAGCTCGAGGCTGAATGGGATCACCGGCAGCAGGATCGCGAGGCCGGCGCCGGCCAGCAGTATCTGCCAGTTGAGCCGGTCGAAGACGAACGGGCCGGCGACCAGCGTCGCGACCACACCGGCGACCGGCATCGAGATGGCCAGCCCACGAATGCCCGAGACCTCGTCGCCGACCCGCTGGGTGAGCAGGATGTAGGCAGCCCAGCAGACCGCCGCGGCGAGCGCGAACCCGATGCCAATCAAGTCGATCTGGCCGCGCCATGGCTGGGTGAGCAGCACCACGCCGACCGCGGCGAGAATCGGCCAGCGTTTCTGGCCGCCGCGACCGCGGCTGACCGCAACGCCCAGCGGACCGAGAAACTCCAATGCGCTGGCCGTCCCCAACGGCAGTCTGGCCACCGCACACATAAAGAACAGCGTGACGGCGGCCGTCACCACCCCAAGTGCGATCCCGGTCAGCAGGCCGGCCCGGCTGAAACCGGACAGCCGCGGTCGTACGACCACCAGCAGCAAGACCCCCGCCCAGGCCAACCGCAGCCACGCCGTACCCAACGGTCCGAGCTGCCCGATCAGTCCGACCGACACGGCCAGTCCGAGCTGGACGCACGTCATGGACGCGAGGGCCATGGAGGCGCCGGCACGCGAGCTGGAGAAGGTCATGTTCGAAGTAGACGATGCGAAATCATCCATGTCCACGTGCTGATTCTGGACAAGTCGTTCGGGTTTGCTGAACAATTGGGCCGTGGAGACCCGTCGCCTGCGGTTGTTGCTCGAGCTGTCCCGCCTTGGCTCGATGCGAGAGGTCTCGGATGTGTTGGGCGTCACGACGTCGACGGTGTCGCAGCAGATCGCGGTGCTGGGCAGGGAAGTCGGCGCGGACCTCATCGAGCCGGACGGTCGCCGCGTACGACTGACCCCCGCTGGGCGGCGGCTAGCCGATCACGCGGTGAAAATCCTCGCCGCCGTCGAGGCCGCGTACGCGGACCTGGACCCGGGCGCCGAGCCGACCGGCTGCCTCCGGGTGGCCGGATACGTCACCGCGATCCGCCGGTTCCTGCTGCCGATCGTCGCCGACCTTGCCGTCACCCACCCAAAACTGGAGCTGCTCATGTACGAGCACGAGCCGGTCGAGGCGTTCACCTTGCTGGCGGCCGATGACCTCGACCTCGCACTGGTCTACGACTACACGCTCGTACCAGCCTCGATCGATGCGACCGTCGAGCTGACCCCACTGCACACTGCGTCCTGGGGGTTGGGAGTGCCGGCGGAGTCCACCGCCAGCGGCAACGCGCTGGCGGTTTTTGGCCAGTTCCGGGATGAATCCTGGATCGTGAACTCCCGCAACACCGCCGATGAGAACGTCGTTCGCGCGATCGCGTCGCTGGCCGGCTTCGAGCCGCGGATCGCGCACTACATCGATGGCCTCGAACTCGTCCAGGAGCTGATCGTCGCTGGTCTTGGGGTGGGGCTGCTGCCCATCGACTGGCCGACTCTGCCGGGCGTACGGCTGCTCCCGCTCGCCGAACCGGCGGTCACTTTCCGTTCGTACGCGGCCATCCGGCAAGGACGCGGTACCTGGCCGCCGCTGGCCCTGCTGCTTGCTCGGCTGAGGGCGGCTATTTGATCAGAATGTTCAAGAAAATGACCAGCAACCCGAGAACCGCGTGCGCGGCGCTGATCAGCACCGCACCGCGCCACCGGTAGCCGCCCAGCCGCGCCGCGGCGAGGCCCCAGCCGATCAGCAGTACGACGTTGAGCGCGAGCGCGGTCGTCGTGTACGCCTCGCCGGCCCAGCCGCTGAGGCCGGCGACCAGCAACACGACCAGGGTTGGCAGGCAGGCAGCCACAATCGGGACGCCACTGAGCACGTCGTCAAGCAGATCGCGCCAGAGCTGATGGGTCGGCCCGCCGGCTTGGTGGGTCGAGATGTGTTTGGCGTAGCCGCGGGTGACGGCCGCGATGACCACCGTGATGAAGATCCACTCGGCGTCGTACCCGGGGGAGTACGTGCCTGGCTGGTGATCCAGTGCGGCCAGCAGCGCGCTGGTCACGACCGTGCCGTACACGCCGCCGTAGAGCGCGTTGGAATCCAGCCACTTGCGAGCGGTGTCGATAGTCCTGCCCCCCCATGCGAACGGTGTCCCGCCCGCAATTATGCGGCAGAGCGTCAGATGCTGGACCGCCACATCCAAGTGGTTACCGCACCTTGGGGCGGGGGACGAGGCCGACCGCGTGCAGGAAGGCGGCCGCGAGGCAGCAGAGGGCGCCGGCCAACAGGACGCCGCCGATGGCGTCGCTGAACCGGTGCCAGCCGGCAACCATCGTCGCGACCGCGACAACAGACACGCCGACGGCGCCGGGAAGGGCGATCAGCCAGCGTGCCCACCCGGGCAGCGCGAGCATGAGGGCGAACAGCAAGGCGGCCGCGGCCGCCACATGGCCGCTCGGAAAGCTGTTGTGCAAGGTGGAATCCATCACGTCGAAGTCTGGCCGGGTGATGATGGTCTTGAGGACGGTCGCGCCAGCCACTGAGGCGAGTACGACGCAGATGCCGGCCACCGCCGCCCATGGCCGCCGGCACAGCGCCCCGACGAGCAGGATGACCCCGAAAAGGACCGCCAGCAGCCTGATGTTGCCGACGAACGACAGCAAGGTGGTCGCCTGGTCTGCGAGTCCGTGGGCGCCGAAGCCCTTGGCGTCGGCCAGCAGCACTCCGTCGACTTCTTGACCGGCCGTGGTCCAGATGAAGGCCAAGGCGGCGAAAGCGAATCCCACTAGCAGGACCAGTGCGGTCACCAGCAGCCATCCGGCGGAGGACTCTCGCCGCGGTGTCGTGTGATATGGACGTACGGGCTGTCGACCGGTCGCCGGCAACACTGAACTTGTCGTCATATGCCCAATACTGGGCAGGGTATTCGTCTGTACGGTCCACGCGATGTCATCGTTGTGTAACAAGACTTCACAGGAGCCCGAGAAACCCCGGATCCGCGCCGTCGAACTGTTGGCTGACATCCGACGACATGCCGAGCACCTCGTGCATCGGTACGGCGCGGCGACTGGTGGCGGACAGGTCCTGGCGGCCTTCTTTCGACCACAGGAAAGGCACCACGCTGAGCCCCTCGGTGAGACCGACCGCAGCGGACTCGGTTTCCCAGCCAGGCCAGCGAAGGTCCTGGTAGAACTGATTCGTACGCCCCGACAACAACCACGACAACCAGGCGCCATAGCCGGCGCCGAGTGACTCCCACCGCAGGCTGTCCGGTGCGAAGTACGCGATCTCGCCGGGTGCGCCGCGGCCCCACGCCTGGCTGTCCATGCCATTCAGGCTGAACACCCCGCCGAGCACGTCGTGCCCGACCACGAGGCTGCCTGAGGGCGGTGTCGCGTCGTCATCGGAAATGCCGTTTACGCTACGGAGGCTGGGAAAGTCGGTAGCGCCACCATAGATCCGCACCCAACCGTGGTCCAGCAGAATGCCACCGCAATGCAGGGCCATCGCACCCAGCGGCGACCGAGCGGTGACCTGCAACCAGTGCAGGCAAGCCGAACCGTGTTCTTCGTCCGCTGGAAGGGTTTTCACCGTCAATGGACTTTCCGAGATCTCCGCCATAATCGTCGGCCACGCCGGCTCATCGACCTCAGTCAGTTCCGTCAGGCTGCGCACGTCCCCAAGCCTAGTTCCGTCGGTTCAGAGACTGCCGTACGGCCGCACGAGAGGGCGTCTCGGCGGCCGTACGCATCAGGAATTGACCTATTCGGCGGCCTGCTTTTCCACCGCTGCCTTGACTTGCGCGACATGCGGGTCGGTACGAGCGTCGTACCGCCACAGTGAAGGCAGCGCGGCGCTCAGCGTGCCAGCGGTGATCAGGGTGGCGAGGCCGCCGATCCACAGCGCCGGTCGGATGCCGAACCGGGTGGCCAGCGCGCCGGCCCGCAGGTCGCCGATGGCCGGACCGGCCGATCCGGTGATCAGCTCGATGCCGGCCAGCCGGCCACGCATGCCGTCCGGGATCGACTGGCTCCAGATGATCCCGCGGAACACGTCACTGACCCAGGTCGCCGCGCCGGAGATCGCCAGCATCACGATGAGCACCCAGATGTTGGGCACCAGGCCGGCAATCGTCACTGCCGCGCCGCAGATCACCGCACCGAGCAGGATCATTCGCCCGTGCCGGTGCACTCGGCCAGTCCAGCCGCTGGTCAGGCCGGCGACCAGGCTGCCGGCGAACATCGCCGAATAGAGCAGGCCGAGCGCCCACAGCGCGTGAAGTTCGGTTGCCAGGAAGGGAAAGAGCGCGATCGGCAAGGCAAGCACGGTGGCCGCCATGTCTGCCGCGTACGTGCCGACGAGTTCCGGTCGGCTCCACGCATAGCCGATGGCCCGGCCCACCCCGCTAAACGACGGCGACTCCGCTTCGGGGGAGGCTGGCACCGGGCGTACGAGCAGAAGCAGCGCGATGGAGATCGCGAAACTCACCGCGTCGACGGCGAATGCCGTGCGTACGCCAAAACTCGCGATCGCGACGCCGGCGATCGCCGGGCCGACCACCCCCGCCACCGTCCATCGCGCGGCGGTGACGGAGATCGCGGCGGGCAGCTGGTCGTGCGCGACAATCCGCGGGGTGACGGCTTCCAACGAGGGTTGTTGGACGCCTTGCAGTGCGGCGGTGGCCGCGGCCGCGACGTACAGCGGCCAGATCATCGGTTGACCCAGCAGCGCGTTTCCCAGCAACCCCAACGCGACCAGGCTGAGACCGAGCTCGGTGGCGAGGATGACCTTGCGCCGGTCGAAGGCGTCCGCGATCGCCCCGCCATACAGTCCAAAGAGGACCACCGGGATCAGCTCGGCGGCGCCGAGGGCGCCGACCGCCAGCGCCGAGCCGGTGATTTGCGCGACCTGCAGCTGCAGCGCGATCAGGGTGAAGACCGACCCGATGCTGGTCACCAGGCCGGACGACCAGACCAGCCGGAAGTCGCGGGAGACCCGCAGTGGGGTCAGATCAGGGAGCAGGCCGCGCAAGCCCGCTCGCTTGTCAGCAGTGTCGTTTTTCGTGCCGTCCATTGAGCGAAGGTGTCCATTCGTGCGTACGGAAGATGTCAGTCGTCATATCCGCGACGCACCTCATAGGACCCCACTTCGCTCGGCAGCAGACAGCCCGAGCCACGATAGCCACTCTGCTCGGATCGCGCATCTCGATTTACCAACTCGGACGCTGGACGTACTTTTCTTTCGGCAACTAACTGAACGAGGCTCTGTAATGGCGCGTTACGAGAATTTGGACGGGTCCGTCGAATCGCACGGAGAGTGTCCATCGTGGCCACATGAGGACATTCCTAGATCATATATCCGATTTCCGGTTGGAGAGACTCTTCGCTGCTCAGCGGCCATTCGCGATCTTGGCTGGTCGGGATCCGGCTATTTGAAGCCCTCCGTCAAATTCCATCGGACGCGTTGACAGTGGACCGGTCGCTGTTACATTCCCGGCAGATATCCGATATCCCATCTTTTCCGTTTCGCAACCCCCCGCTTGCGACCGCTGGATGAGGAGGATCATGAACCGGATTTCCCGGTGGATGGCCACGATCTTGGCTGCCACTACGGCCCTCGCGATAGTGGCTGGCGTGTCACCCGCGCGCTCGTCAGCCGAAAACACCCCCAGCACCGACTGGTCGGTCGCGGTGGTGGAGTCGACCATGGCGCGCTACACACCGAGCACGATCGGCGGCTGGTCCTACCCGGTCGGGCTTTATCTGTACGGCCAGTACCTGGTCTACCAGCGTACGCACAACGCCCGCTATCTGAGCTATATCAAGAGTTGGGTGGACCGATTCGTCGACGCGTCCGGAAACATCAACCAGAGCTTCGACAGCCTGGACAGCATGATGGCCGGGCGGCTGTTGGTGATCATGTACGAGGAGACCGGGCAGGCCCGTTATCGTACGGCTGCCGCCAAAATCCGTAAGAGACTCACCACGTACCCACGCACCTCAGATGGTGGCTTCTGGCATGCCACCGCGAGCAGTCGGGCGCACCAGCTGTGGGCCGACGGGGCTTTCATGCTGAACCCGTTCCTCGCCGAATACGGCCGGGAGTTCGGCGATTCGGCCTACACCAACGACGAAACCACGAAACAACTGCTTGTCTATGGCACCCATCTGCAGGTGGCGAACGGCCTCCTGCAGCATGCGTACGACGAGTCGAAGACCCAGAGTTGGGCCGATCCGCGGACCGGGCTGGCGCCGGAACAGTGGTGCCGGGCGATCGGCTGGTACGCGATGGCCACGGTGAACATTCTCGACATCGTCCCCGCCACCCAGCCGCGCCGAGCGCAGTTGCTGACCATCCTGGGAAATCTCGCCGCTGGAATGGAACGCTACCAGGATCCGGCCACCGGCCGGTGGTTCCAGGTGGTGAACAAGGGCACCCGCGCGGGCAACTGGACCGAGACTTCGTGCTCCAGCATGTTCTCGTACACGCTGTCGCGGGCGGCCCAGCAGGGCTACATCGACCCGCATTACACGGCGGTGGCGCAGCGTGGATATCAGGGCGTGCTCGGCAAAATCTCGCTCGGCTCGGACGGCCGAACCAACCTGACGGACATCTCCATCGGTACGAATGTCGGCGACTACGCCTACTACATCGCGCGCACCAAGGCGACCAACGATTTCCATGGACTGGGCGCCTTCCTGATCATGTCTGAACAGTTCAGAGGACGATGATGACCAACGAATCTCGCACATTCTCCCGGCGGACGGTGTTGAGCGCGGCCGTGGGCGGCGCAGCGGCGGTCGCGCTGCCTGGTGCTGCGCAGGCCGCCGGGACCTGGACACTGCGTTGGTCACCGGACGCGGCCAAGGGCGGCCTGGCGGCCTTCGAAACCGTCGAGGACGACCGGGCCCACTCCCATCCGGCCGGCCATCCGCATATTTTCCCCGAAGGCAACAACTTTCGCTTCACCATGCACACAGTCGACCGGGACACCAGCACCGACCGGAAGCGGCAGGAAGTCACCGGCAACCGCACCGGCACCAACTCGTACTTGCAGTGGAAATTGGGCGAGACCTGGCGGCTGACCTATTCGTTGTTTATCCCGAGTTCCCTGAAGGCGACCACCACTTTCACCCACATCATGCAGATGAAGCAGCCCGGCGACGGAACTTCGCCGATTATCGTCCAATCACTGCGCCGCAACGGCAGCACGCCGACGATCGAGCTGAAGGTCGTCGGTTCTGACACGCTGGTCGGGCGGACGAACCTCGCCCCGTTGCAGGACAAATGGATCGACATCGACTTCCAGCTCAAGATTGGCAACGGCAACGCCGGCACGGTGCGGTGGATCGTACGCTCCGGCGGCACGACGGTGATCGACGCCAACAAGACGAGTGTGGACACGTTCCTGGCCGATCGGGTACGCCCGAAATGGGGCATCTACCGCTCACTTGGCGACACCTCGGGGTCGCTGCAGAACTGCTATCTGCTGCTCTCCAACCTGCGCTGCTACCAACTCACCGGAGCGTCTTCGTGAAAAGACCCTGGCTATTAGTGATTCTCGCGTTAGTGCTGGTGGTGGGGCTCGTTGAGCCGACTGGCTTCGCGGCTGGGGCGGCGACGGTTTTCAACGTACGTGACTACGGCGCCACCGGGAACGGGTCGACCAACGACAGTACGGCGATCAACAAGGCGATCACCGCTGCGAACGCGGCCGGCGGCGGCGTCGTACGAGTGCCGGCCGGCACGTACAAATCCAGCAACTCCCTGCATATGAAGAGCAATGTGACGCTTCAGCTGGATAGTGGATCCACGATCAAGGGATCGAATGCGAAAGGTTACGACGCGGCCGAGTCCAACGCGTACGACAAATACCAGGACTATGGGCACAGCCACTTCCACGACGCGATGATCTGGGGCAGCGGCCTCACCAATATCGGTTTCGTCGGGGCCGGCACGATCGATGGCGGCGGCAACCTCATCACCGGCAATCCGGGCGCTGGTCAGGCCGACAAGATCATCTCGCTGACGCGCTGCGACAACCTGACCGTCAGTGGCATCACGCTGCGCCGAGGCGGGCACTTTGGCATGTTGATTAACGGCTGCACCAACGTCACGTCCGACCATCTGACGATTGACACCGCCGCTGACCGCGACGGCTGGAACGTCATCAGTACGACCAAAGTCACGATCACCAACGCCACCATCGCGGCCAATGACGATGCGCTCGTTTTCAAAAGCGACTACGCGTTGGGTGCCAAGCTGCCCAACGGCAGCGTCAGCGTCAGCGTGACGGACTCGCAGCTGTCGGCGCGGTGTTGCAACGCGCTGATGTTCGGTTCCGAGACATGCGGCGACTTCACCGGCTACACCTTCCAGCACATCACCATCACCGGCGCGCAGAAATCGGGGCTGGGCATGGTGTCGATGGATGGCTCGACCATCTCCGACGTGCATTACCGTGATATCACCATGACTGGAGTGCGGTCGCCGATCATGCAGAAGATCGGCACCCGAAAACGATGTGGAAACAGTCCGGGTGTTGGTCACATCAGCAACATCACGTACGACGACATCACCGCGACTGGCGCCAGTCCGTCCTTCAGCCCGACGCTGTGGGGTGAGTCCGGCGCGAACCGGATCGACGGCGTCACCTTCACCAACGTGAACATCACCGTGCCAGGTGGAAACGGCACGATGAGCACGGGAGTGCCGAGCAACGACGCCACTGACTACAACCCGAACAGCATCGGCGCCCGGCCGGCTTTTGGCTGGTACGTGCACAACGCGAACAACATCAAGTTCGTCAACAGTTCGGTACGGTTCGCGGCCAACGATGGCCGGCCCGCGGTCATCGTCAACAACGCCAGCGGGATCACTTTCGACCATTTCACCGCCCAACGCGGTTCCAGCAGCCCGTACGACTTCGGCTTCCAGACCGTGGCGGGCTATTGCGTCAGCAACAGTGCCACCACCAGCGGTGGCGCGCTGCGTACCAATGCCACCGGTTCGACCATGTCCTGTCCAGAGCGGAGGCCGTAATGGGACGGAAAATGCTAGGGGTGCTCGCTGCCCTGGTTCTGGCCGTCGGCCTGGTTCCAGGCCCGGCCCAAGCCGACCTGCAGAATCCGCGACAGGCATTTCTGCGAGGTGCCGTCGCTGGCCTTTTCCTGCACTGGGGCGAACGCACGGCACCGGCGCATACCAGCTGCAGTGGCTGGGAGTCCGATGTCACCAACGGTGGCTGGACACCGAACTACTGGGTGTCCGAAGCGCAGAAACTGCATGCCCAATATCTGGTGCTGGCGACGTTCCACAGTCGCCTTGGCTATGCGAGGCCCTGGCCGTCGGCGATTCCGGGCAGTTGCAGCACCAAACGCGACTTCCTGGGGGAGCTGATCGCGGCCGCCAAGGCCAACGGCCTGCGAGTCATCCTTTACATGACCGACGACCCGCAGTGGCACGCGGACGGTGGCCACGAGTGGCTCGATTCCAAGGCCTATTCGACCTACAAAGGTAAGACCGTCGATCTCACCACCCGGGACGGTTTCGGGCAGTTCTCGTACGACAACTTCTTCGAGGTCATGAACCGGTATCCGGACCTCGGCGGCTTCTGGATCGACAACGACAACGACTACTGGTTGAGCCACAACCTCTACGCCCAGATCTATCAGAAGCGTCCGAACTACACGATCAGCAACAACAACGAAGACACCCCGATCATGGACATGATCAGCAACGAGCAGAAAACCGGCATGACGCCGTCGTACGACTATCCGCAGGCTGTTTACACCGCCGCGCCGCGGCTGACCGAGGCCGACTTCAAACTGCCGTCGACCGGCGCCTGGTGGTACGACGGCTCCAACCCGACAGTGGACCGTACGCTCACGCTGGGCCGATTGATTACCAACGCTGGCTCTTCCGTCAAAGCGTTGATGGCCGAAACCGCCCAGGTCAACGGAAAGTTCCCGAGCAACCAGGAGTCTTTCAACACCTTCGCCAACAGCTGGCTGAACCCGATCTGGGAGTCCCTGTCCGGCACCGAAGGTGGCGGCTACCTGTACGGCGGGATGCAGCCCGGCGCCTGGAACGACGGCGCGTACGGCGTCACCACGGTCTCCAAAACGGATCCGGATACGCAGTACATTCACGTCGTCACCAAGCCGTCGACCAGCACTCTGAAGATCCGCGACAACGGCACTCGGGTGACCAGTGTACGGAACCTGCGGACCGGGGCAGCGATTTCCTTCAGCCAGGGCGGCGGTTCTCTGACGCTGACCGGGCTCAGCGGCTGGGATCCGTACGACACCGTTTTCCAGGTCACCACCGCCGGCCGGGAGGGAATCGACTCGGCGTCGATGAGCGCGACCGCTTCGGCGAGCGGGCACCCCGCGTCGGCGGCTGGGGACGGTGACTACCTCACGTACTGGGACAGCAACAAAACTCTGCCGGTGTCACTGCGCTTCGACCTCGGCTCGGGCAGGAAGATCCAGTATCTGGGGATCAACCAGCGTGAGGATTCGGTGAGCTACGCCAGATCCGCGACCGAACAGTCGGCCCGGATCAAGAACTACAACGTCTATTTCAGCTCCGACGGTAAGAACTGGGGGAGTCCGGTCAAGTCCGCCACCCTGCCGAGCCGCCGGGGGGTGCAGTTCATCGATTTCGCTGGGACAACCGCGCGGTATGTGCGGCTGGAGGTTCTCAACACGTACGCAGCGTCCAGTGATTCGGCGCATTACCAGCAACTCCGGGTCGACGAGGCGTGGATCGGCTCGTCGTACGTCACTGGGAGCGGAGCATGAGACGCCTGTTTGCGGCAACTCTCGGCCTGGCCTGCGTGCTGAGTCTGTCGCCCGTACCAGCGGTCGCTTCCGATAATGGGCTGTCGATCCGGCCCGCGATGGGCTGGAGTAGCTGGAGTTGGGTGCGTCGGACACCCACCGAGGCCAAGATCAAGGCGCAGGCGGCCGCGATGAAGAGCAGTGGTCTTTCCGCGCACGGCTTCGTCTCCATCAACCTCGACGATTTCTACCAGAAATGCGACGCGAATGGCTTCCAGGTGGATGGCAACGGCCGCTGGCTGGTGGATCCGGCCAAGTTTCCCAACGGCATCAAGGCGCTCGCCGACTACGTCCACGGTTTGGGGCTAAAATTCGGCTTCTACGTGACGCCCGGCATCGCGCAGAACGCAGTCACCGCCAATACTCCAGTCGCTGGGACTTCGTACCACGCGAAAGACATCGCGGACACCTCGAAAACCGAGAAGAACTACAACTGCAAGCATATGTACCGGCTGAATTACAGCAGCCCGGGAGCGCAGGCGTTCGTTGACTCATGGGCCGCGCAGTACGCCTCCTGGGGCGTTGACTACCTCAAGATCGACGGTGTCGACGCGACCACAATCGATGACATACAAGCGTGGGCCAGCGCCTTGCGCAAGACCGGTCGGCCGATCACTTTCGCGTTGTCCAACAACTTGCCGATCGCCAACGCGGCTACGTGGAAGCAGCTCGCCAACAGTTGGCGGACACAGGGCGATGTGGAGTGCTATTGCGGACCCGGCCCAAACGGCAGCGGTTATCCGCTGACGACCTGGTCCCGGGTGACCGGTCGGTTCGCCTCCGCCGCCAGCTGGCAGCAGTGGGCCGGTCCGGGCGGCTGGAATGACCTGGATTCGCTGGAACTGGGCAACGGCGACCAGGTCGGGCTGACCGCGGACCAGCGCCGCTCGTATTTCACGCTGTGGGCGATGGCCGCCTCGCCGCTGTTGCTCGGCACCGACCTGACCGCGCCGAACAGCACGGACATGGCGATGCTGACCAATGACCGCCTGATCGGTGTCGATCAGGATGGGGCAGCGGCCGGCCGGATCGTCACCAGCGGCGTCCAGCAGGTGTGGCGCAAGCGCGAGGCGAACGGCGACTACGTGGTGGCGTTGTTCAACACCGGCACGTCCGGCAACGCGACCGTCAGCGTCAAGTGGTCCCAGGTCGGCTTCAGCGGCAGCGCCGATGTCACCGACCTGTGGTCCGGCGGACACGTCGGTACGGTCGCCGGCTCGTACGCCGTGACCCTCCGGCCAGGTGAGACGCGGCTGATCCGGGCCAGGGTTTTGAGTTCCCAGTCCAGTGTCGGAAGGCAGGGCAGATGAAACACAGGAGAATCCGTCAGGTCGGGGTCCTTTTGGTGGCCCTGCTGGCCGCCAGCGGACTGCAACAGGCCACTGCGGCGGCCGCGGCGACTACGGCGTACGAGGCTGAGAACGCCACGATCGTGCAGGGCACAGTGGCGAATAACCACACCGGCTTCACTGGGACCGGTTTCGTCGACTACACCAACGTCACCGGCTCGTACGTGGAGTTCCACGTCAGCGTGGCCGCGGCCGGCAGCAGCTCGCTGACCTTCCGGTATGCCAACGGCACCACCGTCAACCGGCCGATGGACATCGCGGTCAACGGCACGGTGGTGGCCGCCGGAACCGCCTTCCCGGCCACCACCAACTGGGACACCTGGGCCACCAAGGCGGTGAACGCGCAGCTCACCGCGGGGTCCAACACGATCCGGGCCACCGCGACGACGGCGAACGGCGGGCCCAACCTCGACGACCTGACCGTCAGCGGTGCGACCGACAGCCAGCCGCCGACCACGCCTGGCACCACGTCCTGCTCCGATCTCGGCGAGAACCAGCTCACGCTGCACTGGGGCGCGTCGACCGACAACATCGGGGTCGCCGCGTACGACATTTACGACCACGGCAACAAGTTGGACGAGGCCGCCGGGACCGTCACGTCCAAGGTCCTCACCGGGCTCGCCCCGAACACCACGTACACGCTGGCCGTCACAGCGCGTGACGCCGCTGGGAACGCCTCACCGGCCACCTCACCGCTGACCTGCACCACCTTGCCCAGCAGTGACAGCACTCCGCCGACCGCGCCGAGCGGCCTCGGGCAGTCCGCGGTGACCGCCACCAGCGTCAACCTGAGCTGGACCGGCTCGACGGACAACCGGGCGGTGACCTCGTACGACGTACGCAGCGGCACGACCGTCTATAAGAGCGTGACTGGTACGCCGCCGGCCACCTCGACGACAGTCACCGGGCTCGCCTGCAACAGCCCGTACACGCTGAATGTGGTCGCGCACGACGCGGCCGGAAACACGTCGGCGCAGAGCAACACGGTGTCTTTCACGACGAATGCATGTAGCAGTGACGGCGGCGTACCGTCCTCGATCACCACCATTTCCACCGGCTGGGCGATCCCGTGGGGCACGTACTGGATGCCGGACGGACAGACCGCGCTGGTCACCGAACGTGACAGTTTCAAGGTGTTCAAGGTGACCCCGAGCGGAGCTAAGACGCAGGTCGGCACGGTCCCGAACGCGGTCACCACGAACGGCGAGGGCGGCCTGCTCGGCGTCGCGATCGACCCGAACTGGGCCACCAACCACTACATCTACCTCATGCACACGGCGTCCGAAGGCAACCGGATCGTCCGCATGACGTACAACGGCACCTCGCTCACTGGCTACACGATTTTGCTGCAGGGCATCAAAAAGAACCAGTATCACAACGGCGGCCGGCTGGTGTTCGGGCCGGATGGTTACCTGTACGCGAGCACCGGCGAGGCCGAGACACCTGATTTGGCCCAGGACAAGAACTCCCTCAACGGCAAGATCCTGCGGCTCACCACCGCGGGCCAGCCCGCGCCGGGCAACCCGTTCGGCAACTACGTCTACAGCTACGGCCACCGCAACCCGCAGGGCCTCGCTTTCGACCGCAGCGGCCGATTGTGGGAGGCCGAGTTCGGCAACTCCAAGTTCGACGAGCTGAACCTGATCAAGCCGGGTGGCAACTATGGTTGGCCGACTTGTGAAGGCACCTGCAGCGTTTCCGGAATGACCAACCCGAAGGCCACCTGGCCCACCGGTCAGGCGTCGCCGAGCGGCATCGCGATCGTACGCAACGTTGTCTATATGGCCGCGTTGAAGGGCGAGCGGCTCTGGCGGATCCCGATCAACGGCGACAGCGAGAACGTCGGCACCCCGTCGGCGTACTACGTCGGCACGTACGGACGCCTGCGTACGGTCACCAAGGTGCCCGGCGCTGACCAGCTGTGGCTGTCCACCACCAACTGCGACAACAACGGCAACCAGCCGGACGGTTCGGACGTGATCTTCCGGATCTCGATCACGTAGCTGCGCTTCAGCGGCCGCCGAGGGGGTGAGACAGGAAGAACTGCCAGAGGATCTCGGTGGCGGAAATGGTGTGGGTAGCCGATCCGGGACCGCTGTCGACGAGTTCACCAGGCCAGGTGTGGCCGGCGCCGGCGATCCGGTAGTGCACGACGGCGGCGTGTCCAGCGCATCCCTGGAACGCGATTTTGGTGACATCGCTGCCAATGGCGGTGCTTGTCGGGGAGCCGCAATGGTCATGGTTCGCCCAGCCCTGAATCCAGTCCATCATGGCCGGGAGCGGTTCGCCGTGGCTGCTGGCCTCACCGTTGTAGTTGACGGTGGGGTCGGCGGTGCCGTGGAAGTCCACCAGGGACACCGGAGTGCCAGGTTCGCAGCCTTCGCGGGTTTCCGGATAGAAAGCGCCGGCTACTGTGCCGAAAGCGGCGATGCGATGGGACAGCCGGCAGCCAAGCAGAGCGGTGAAACCGGCGCCGTTGGACTTGCCGGTGGCATAGATCCGGGCTGGATTCACACAGAGCGTGGCCTGCAGGTGATTCAGCAGGTCGCTGGCGAAAAGCACGTCGTCCGACGGCGGCTGGTACGGCGCGCCCTGCCACGCTGTTTCGTTGCTCTCGCCCGGAAGGCCGACCGGATACACGACGATCGCGTCCAGCGCGTCGAGGCCGGAGAAGGCCTCGACGTCGGTGCCGTTTCCCTTGCGGCCGTGGAATGCGAGGATGACCGGTAGCGGTTGGGTGGGGCGGTAAGTGGCCGGAAGGTGCAGCAGGTAGGAGCGCTGGTATCCGCCCGATACGAGCGTACGCACCACTGTCTCGCCTTTGGACGCGTCCGGGGCGTGCAGGCATCCCGTTGTGGGTACGGGGAAATCGACCACGCCGACAGGTGGGCAGCTGGCCATTGCGGTGGCGAGCGCGATCGCCATGACAATGCGAGTAAGCATCACGGCACCTCGTTCAGAAAGGCGCGCAGCCGTGGGCTGCTCGGCGCATCGAAGAACTGATCCGGTGGCGCGGCCTCGATCAGGTGGCCCTGGTCGAGGAAAACCACCTGCTGGGCGACTTCGCGGGCGAACCGCATCTCGTGGGTGACGACGATCATCGTCATGCCCTGCGCGGCGAGGTCACGCATCACCGCGAGCACTCCCTTGACGAGTTCCGGGTCCAGCGCGGAGGTGGCCTCGTCGAAAAGCATGACTTCGGGTTTCATGGCAAGAGATCTGGCGATCGCCACTCTTTGTTGCTGACCGCCGGAAAGCTGCGCCGGCCGGCGGTCCTGGAGGTCGGCGAGCCCGACCGTTGCCAGCTGCGTACGAGCGACTTCCACTGCCTCATCGCGAGACTTTCCGAGCACCTGACGAAGAGCGAGGGTGACGTTGTCCAGCACGCTGTGGTACGGGAAAAGATGGAATTTCTGGAAGACCATGCCAACGCGCGTACGAATCCGGTCCACGTCAGCGCCCGGGTCGGTGATCGCGTCCGTACCGATCAGGATGCGGCCGGAATCGGGGCGCTCCAACAGGTTCGTACACCGCAGTAATGTCGACTTGCCCGATCCCGATGGCCCGATCACACACGTCGTGGAGCCGCCGGGAATGTCCAGCACGATGTCCCGCAACACTGGAGTGTGGCCGAATGATTTGCTGATCCGCTGATATTTCACCGCGGTACGGGAAGACACCGCACCCTGGGTGGTGGAGGTCTTCATGCCAGCGCCTCCGCGGTCCGTACGGGCCGGATTTTTCGCCGCGGAGACTGGGGTTCGCGCATGCGCCGGTCCCAGGCGTTGACGACGTAGGTGAGCGGGACAGTGATGGCGAGGTAGAGCAGCCCGGCCGCGACCAGCGGGGCGAGCGAGGCGTTGTTGACCGCGCTGTCCTGGGCGAGCGCGAACATTTCCCGCTGCCCGGCGGCAAGTCCGAGCAAGTACACCAACGCGGTGCTCTTGACGACCAGGATGAACTGCCCGGTCAGCGCCGGCAGGATCCGCCGGACACCGATCGGGACCACGATCAGCCGCAGCGTTCTCAGGTGCGACAGGCCGAGGCTGCGGGCGGCTTCCACGATGCCGGAGTCCACGCTCTGGAAGCCGGACCGGAAGATCTCGGCCATGTACGCGCCTTCCATCAGCCCGATCGCCAGCCCGGCGTAGCCGTACGTCCAGGTGCCGAAGATGGTCAGGCCGGCCAGCGGAAGACCCTGGCCGATCAGATAAACCGTCAGGATGTGCGGCAGGCCGCGCAAGATGTCCACATAAACTCGGCAGGGCAGCCGTACGACCCGAAGCCTGGACATCAGTCCGGCGGCCACCAGAATTCCCACGACCAGGCCGATGAGGCTCGCGAGCACTGCCAGCAGCAGGGTGTTGAGCAGCCCTTCCGTCAACAACTGGGCCAAAGTGCTGCCGATCAGCGGCAGGTCGAAGAAGGTGTCCAGGAAGCGTTTCAGGCCGTCCATGGCAGTTCCTACCTCACGAGCCGGCTGGACGCTGGTGCATGCCGGGGTAGGCGGCCAGCATGGAGGCCGGGATCAAGACGCCCGGCGGATTCCATTTGGCGAAGAGTTTCGTGTACGTGCCATCAGCGATGATCGCGGTCAGCGCGGAGTTGAGTGCCTTTTTCAGCGCCGGTCGGTCTTTCGCGACCGGGAAGGAGGTTTGCGCGGTGGTGATCGCCGGGCTGGCGCTGAAGTCGGGGTGCTGGGTGAGCAGTTGCGCGGTGGTCGTGGTGCCGGTGAACAGGCCGTCCACCTGGTGGGCCGTCAGCGCGTTGGCGCTGGCCGCGATGTTCGGGAACTCCTTGACGGTGATCCCCGGCATTTGCTTCTGCAGCAACGGAATCAACTCACTGCCTCGGGTGATCGCCACCGTCTTGCCGTTAGCGGACTGGATAGTGGGCAGCTGAGCGGATTTGCGCGAGATCAGTTGCGCCTGACCAAAAGACACCGCGCTGGTGAAGTCGGTGACCTGCTGGCGCGGGGGAGTGACCAGGGTGCCGAAGGCTGCCGAGTCGTACGTGTGGTTGCGGACATTGGGTAGCATGCTGGCGAAGTCGGTGGACACGTACGAGACGGTGACACCCATCTTCTTCGCCATCGCCTGGGTCAGCTCGATCATGAACCCGGCGGGTTTGCCGTCCTGGACGAAGGAGGTAGGCTTGTCGTCCGAGCGGAAGGCCAGTTTCAGCTGGCCGGCCGTGATGGTGCCAAGCTCGTTCCGGCCGGCGCCGCTAGCGCCGCCGCAGGCAGCCGTCGAAAGCGCGGCAAAGGTCGCTACGGTCGCGAGGATGAAACGTCGTCGGGGCAGTGCCGCATTCATGATGCCTCCACGTGAATGCTCGGCGGGTACGGGCTGGGCAGGCGAGCCGGCAGATTGGCTAGTTCTCCGAGGAATGTGGCGATCCGCTCGACAGCGGTCTGAATGATCCGCTCGCCCGCCTCGAGGGACGCCTGCCGTGCGTCGCCGAGATTTCCGGTACGCGACAGGACGTCGTACGCCTGCGGGAAATGGATGCCGGGATGTGCGCGGCTCAGCTGTCCGGCGGGATCGAGATCCGCCAGGTCGGCGCTGCCGCGCTCAAGACGCTCCGGGAAGACCAGGCTCGGATCCACGAACATGGCCTGGGACGTCTCGATTTCACAGCTGTGGCCGCGAACCTGGCTGGTGGCGAGGTCGGCCACCACGTCGGAAACGACTGCGGTGATGCCACTCCAGGCGATATGTAAGTCGGGAAAGTCCGCGCGCAATCGCGAAACGGCGACTTCCACGGCCGCATTGTTGCCGCCATGGCCGGTCAGCACGAACACTTTCCGCCAGCCGTGCCGATAAAGGCTGTCGACCAGCTCGTGCACCACTTGTTGCAGCGTCACGGCCGACAGCGTCAGGGTGCCCGGAAATGCCATGTGATGCTCGGAAACCCCGACCGGAATGACCGGTGTGACCACCACCTGCGGGCTTAGTCGCTGGGCCACCACATCGGCCACCACCTCCGCGCGAGTGGTGTCGGTCCGCATCGCCATGCCAGGCCCGTGCTGTTCGCAGGCGCCCAGCGGCACGATCGCGATCGGCGCACGGTCGGCCAGCGCGGCTATTTCTGGCCAGGTCAGGTCGGCCAGCCGGTGGGTACGGTCGGTGTGCATAAATCACCCAGTTCTTCGCAGTCCGAAAGGGAAATCAGGCGATGCGAGCCGCGATGTCGGACCGCAGCTGACGCAGGTGGTCGCGGGTGAGCCGTTCGGCGCCGGTCGCGTCGCCGGCTCGTACGGCCGCGAAAATGGCCTGGTGCTGGTCGTAATCGCGGCGCCGGTCGTCGATGAGCAGCCGCACCATCCGCTGTTCGCGGCCACGAACCGCCAGCAGCGAGTCCACCACCTCGAACAGCACCTGGTTGCCGCAGGCGTGGGCCAGCTCGCGGTGGAAATTCAGGTGCGGCTTGGCGTCCGTACGGTCCTGCAACGCCGTGTCCAGCGCCAACTCCAGTTGCGCGAGGTCGTCGTCGCTACGGTGTTGTGCCGACAGAGCCGCGATGCCCGGCTCGATGATGAGCCGAGCCTCGACCAACTGCAGGACCATGTCGTCCTGGATCGGCGCGGAGTTGGGATTGGGCAGCAGCGTACGGAAAATCCCGCGGCCGACGTAGACGCCCGAGCCGTGCCGCAACTGCACCGCGTCGGTGGCTTGCAGCCGACGCAAGGCCTCCCGCATCGTCGGTGGTGTCACCGAAAACCGCGCCGCGAGGTCGCGGACCGTGGGCATCGGGTCGCCGGGCCCGAGGTGCTGGTCCGTGATCAGGTCCAGCAGGCCGGTGACGAGCCGCTCGGACAGGGTGATCGGTTCGGTTCCCGCCATGGCGCCTCCCACCCTCGGTCTCGGCAGATTGACTAAATCACTTAGTTAATCCCGGGTCAAGGGTGGGAGGAAGCATGACGCGGATTTAGTTGTTTTCGCAGAGCTCCCGGGCCTGGTCCATGGTGGTGTACGCGGCTTCGGGGCTGCGCCGGCCGAGACCACAGGCGGCGGCCACATCGACAGGGTGGCCGACGGCGTCCTCGATCATCGCGAGGATCCGCCGCTGCTCGTCCAGCGATCGGCCTTCGTGCAGGAAGCCGGCGACGAAAGGCGTGCTGGGCGGCAGCCGGAGGCCCGCGAGCGGGCGGTAGAACTCCGGATCCAGCGACGGCGGCTGGTCGCCCTGGGCGAGCGGCGCATGCACGTAGTCCAAGGGCCGGCCCGCCGGCCAGCGGGCGGCGACCGCGTTGGCGAGCTTGACCAGCGGTGCGGCCGTACGCAGCTTGCCCAACGCCTGGTGGCCGAGGTCGCCGAGGCACAGGTGCACCCCGAAGCGGGCGCCGGCCGGTGCCGCCTTGGCGAGTTTCACGACGCTGGCGGCCATCCAGCCGGCGGCGAGCCCCCGTAGCGGCGCGGGCGCCATGGTCACCGACACCGTCTCGGCCGGGACCTCCAGCTGGAAGACCACCTCACCATGGGACTCGGCGTGGATCTGCCGCAGGTCACGCAGGGTCGCATCGGTGAAGGCCGGCCGGGTTCGCAGCATTCGGGTCGGGCCGGTGGCGAACATCGCCAAGTTCAGGTCGCCGGGGATGCCGACCTGGTACGTCGGCCGCACGCCGGCCTCCTCGGTCAGCCGGTCAAAGACGGGCCGGCTGTCTCGGTACGCGGCGAGGTAGCCGAGGTCGAGCTTGTCGCCGGTGAGCTGATGGCCTTTGCGTACGCGAAAATGCAGCTGGCTCTTGTAGTCGTGCATATCGCCGTCCTTGGCCACCTCCAGGTCGGGGTGGTCGCGGAAGCCGCGGATCAGCCCGACGATCCAGACCCGCCGGCTGCCGGTCTCGCCGTCCGGCAGCCGCCGCAGGTGCGGACCGAGCCGGTCGAGCGCGGCCCGCATCGCCTCCTCGGTGGAGTCCCCGGGAAGGGTGCCAATCAAGACCGCATGCCGTGACGCCATAAGTGACCATGCCCTTAAGCCAGTGGGGAAGATCCAAAGAGGGAGAAATCTGCCATATCACTGCGCTGGCGTACAGGGGCTTAGGACCGAAAAGTTCAGATCAGGGTGCGACGCTCGCGCCTTGGATGTGGTGGCGTTTCATCGCTTCGGCCACGAAACCGCTCGCCTTCATCTCCTGGACGAAGGCGGCCAGTAGCGCCTGCGCGTCGGCGCCCCGGCTGCTCGGCGTGCCCATCGCCTGCTGGATCACCATGAAACGCCCAGGCAGGACGCGTACGCCCGGAGCTCGTAACGTCTCGCCCTCGAGCACCTGCCGGATGCCGGCGGCCACCTCGACCTCGCCGTTGCGCAGGGCCGCGAGCGCGGCCGGCGCGCCCTGCAGTCGGACGATCTCGGCCTGGTGCAGCTCACGGGTCAGGAACAGGTCGTACGCGCTGCCCGAACCGACCGAAATCCGCTGGCCCGGGCAGTCCACCTGGGCGTTCTCGGTGAGCGCCGAGGACTCCGGAACGAGGTAGCTGCCCTCGATCAACACGTACGCGGCGGTGAACCGGAGGCCCTCGCCACGGGCCGGATCGATGGCGAAGAAGCCGATGTCGGCCTGTTCGCCGCGGACCGCCTCGACCGACGCCGCCGCCTTCTCGAACACCACCAGCTCGACCGGCAGCCCAAGCCGGCGGGCGAATTCACTGGCCAGATCGATCGAGACGCCAACCGGGTCGCCGCCGGTCGCCGGCCGGTTGGCCAGGATCGGGTTGCCGACGTTGATGGCGGCCCGCAGGGTGCCAGTTGGCGCGAACGCCTCGACCAACGCGGGAGTAATGGCCTGCTGCGAAGTCACGAGAAGAACCTTACGCAAGGCCCCATCAGCGCCGGCGACTGCCGAACAGCCCGCGCTCCCGGCGGGTGGAGGCGTGCGTACGCCCTGTTCAGCGCCCGGCATCGGCCCACCCGGGCCACCGAGATCCAGGACGTACTGGCCGCGCAGCCGACCGTCGACTGATTTTCGGGCGCGGGATTCTGGGCTGCGGGCGGAGATCCAAAGGTGGGTGAGGCGCCGGCCGGATTCTGGTTAGCTGTGGGCACTTGTCCGAGGCTTCGGCGCGTACCGTTAAGGATCCCAGATGCCCCAGTTGTCCGGCGCGCATGCGGTGATCACCGGTGGCTCGAGCGGGATTGGGTTGGCTACCGCGCATGCATTCGTGCGGCGGGGAGCCACCGTGTCGCTGATGGCTCGCGGCAGCGAGCGCCTGGAGGCAGCCGCGGCACAGCTCCGGCAAGAGGGTGCCACCGTCGCGACCGCGGCGGTCGACGTGTCGGACGCTGACGCCGTACGTGCCGCCGTCAAGGAGGTGACAGCGGCGCAAGGGCCTTGTGATGTCTTGGTGGCTTCGGCCGGTCAGGCCCGGCCGGGTCGGTTTCTGGAGCTGGACGACGCCATTTTCCGGGACATGGTCGAGGTGGACTATTTTGGTGTCTACCAAGCGATTAGGGCGGTCGTACCGTCGATGGTCGAGCGCCGGCGGGGTTCGATCGTGGCGATTTCCTCGGCCGCCGCGCTTGTCGGCATCTACGGCTACAGCGCGTACGGGCCGGCGAAGTTCGCTGTTCGCGGTTTGATGGAATCGTTGCGCGGCGAGTTGAAACCGCACGGCGTCCATGTCGGCTGCGTTTTCCCGCCGGATGTGGACACGCCTCAACTTGTCGAGGAAAACCAGTGGAAACCGGCCGAGACCGCGGCGATCAGCGGCACAATCAAGCCGATCCATCCGGACCGGGTCGCGCTTGCCATTGCTCGCGGGATCGAACGGAACAAGTTCGCGGTTTATCCCGATGCCGGTACGGCGGCGATCGCCCGGCTGATACCGCTCGCCGGATCACTCTGGCGGCGGTTCGAGGACAGCCGCATTCGCTCGGTCACGAGGAAATAGCGGCTGAACTCAGAGCAGCGTGACGGTGCCCTTCGCCCCGTCCACCCGGATCCGGTCGCCGGTGGTCAGCCGGCTGGTGGCGGTGCCGCAGCCCACCACCGCCGGGATGCCCAGCTCGCGGGCGACGATCGCGGCGTGCGAGAGCGGAGCCCCGACATCGGTGACAATGGCCGCGGCGCGGGGGAAAAGTGGCGTCCAGCCGATGTTCGTCACGGTGGTCACCAGAATTTCGCCAGGCTGCAACGCATCGCCCTCTTCCACGGTGCCTATCACCCGCGCGAGGCCTTCGACAATGCCGGCGGCGCCCGGAAATCCGGAGATCTCACGGCCGGTGACGGGCGCCGGAGCGGACGACTCGTGGTAGATGTCGTTGCGTCGGTGCGGATCCGCCGCCCACCCCGGTGGGTCGAAATGGCCGCGGATGTAGGTGGGATAGGGCGGCAAGGTGCGATAGAGGTGGTATGCGGCCCGTCGACTCGGCACCGCCGCGAGTGGCGTCTGGTCACCGGCCAGTACGGTCAGAATCTCCTCGATAGGCAGGAAAAACAGGTCGTCGCCCCGGCCGGTCAGCGCACCGGCCCGTACGACGAATGCCCGCAACACCCAGAACCCACGGACCATTTCCGATCGGGCCCGCTCGCGAGAGCGCGCCCCCATGGCGGCTCGGTCGAGGCGGCGACGGATCCGATCGGCCTTGCTCGGGTGCGCGACCCGCAGCCGCTGCCAGGCTTCGTCGCGGACTTTTGCCTGCCGCTCCAACAGATCCTCGGGATCCTGCGCGGCGCCGCCGAGTTGCCGGTCCAGCCAGGCCGGGTCCTCGGCCGGCCGCGACACCGACACCTCGAACTCGTCCGCGCACCGATGACCCCAGGTGCGCGCGTACGTGTCGCGGTCCAGCTGGCCGCGCTTCAGCCGGGCCAGACCGAGGACCGGTCCAAGGCTCGCCAACTCGCCGGAATCACCGTGCAACCCGGTCAAAAGCGTGTTCGCGTCCGCATCGCCGACCAGCTTGGGCAGCGACCGACGCAGCTTCGCCGACTGCCCGATGCCGGTACGGGCGCCCGCATCCAGCGTCTTGCAGACGATCCGCAGCATCGCGTCCACATCGGACTTCCAGAGCGCCAACAGGTCCGGCGGGGTCGACGTTTTGCCGATGTATTCTCGCAGTTCTTCGCATCGGGCCGGATTCGTCTTCAGGAGGTTCGCGAGTTCCTTTCGGTACGCACGCCCCTGTCGCAGGAACCCGATAGCGGTCGCGACCGCGGCCCGTACCACCGCTGGCCGGGACATCGGCAACAACGGCACCTCAACTTCGGCCGGTAGCCGGCCAAAAGTCTGCTCGCTGGTGCGCCGGACCAGCGAGCCGAGACCGACCGCGACACCGGCGGTGATCGGCAGGCTGAGATTCAGGTAAAACCGGCCACCGATGTTGCCCGACGACGGGTGACCGCCGAGCACCGAGTCCGACAGCGTCCGTACGAACGACCAGGTGACCGGGGTCATCACCGACGGCACCGCCTCACCGACATTGACCGAGGTCCACAGGTAATCGCCGCGAAGGCTGTCGTTCCACACCTCGATCGGGGTGCGCAAGTGGGTGATCGGCCGGGCCTGCAAAATGTATGACTGTCCATTGTGGACGGCCCATTCCACGTCCATCGGCAGGCCGTAAAGCCGCTCGATGCGCTCGCCCAGCGCTGCCAACTCGGCTGTACGCGCCTCGTCCAACACGGCCGCGTGCCGCAAGTCGCCCGGTGTCGGCTCCTCACGGGTGCCGTCCGGCGTACGCACCGTCATCACGGTTTTGTCTTGTACATTACGGGAGATCTCCCGGTGACTGCCGCGAGCCAACACGTACGTGTCCGGGCTGACCTGGCCGCCGACCACGGCCTCGCCGAGTCCCCAAGCCGCGTTCACGACGAGTTCGTCGCGGGCGCCGGTGACTGGGTTAGCGGTGAACAGCACGCCAGCCGCGTCCGCTGGCACGAGTTGCTGAACGACGACTGCGATCGCCACGTCCGTGGACGGAATCCCGTTACGTCTGCGGTAGTCGACGGCCCGCGCTGTCCACAGCGACGCCCAGCACCGTCGTACGGCCACGAGCAGGGCACCAGGCCCGACGACGTTGAGAAAGGTGTCATGCTGGCCGGCGAAAGACAGCTCTGGGAGGTCCTCCGCGGTCGCCGACGACCGGACCGCCACCGGTATGTCGTCGCCGAGGGCTTCGTACGCCTGAAGAATCGCGGCCGCCACGTCCGCCGGCAGGTCGTGGTTTTCGAACGCGGCAAGGACATCGGCTTCTGGTGCTGCCTTGATTGCCGGGCCGAGCCCTTCGGCGACGAAGGCGCGATAGGCATGGGTGGTGACGTGGAATCCCGGTGGGACCGGCAGCCCGGCCCGGCCGAGCCGGGCGAGCGACGCGCCCTTGCCGCCAGCGGTTCCCAGCTCCGCGGATTCGTCGGCAAGAGGCAGCACGAGCGCGTTTTCGGTCACCCCAAAAGCCTCGCAGGCCACTTGATGACTCTCCAATGACCCAGCCCGATGGTGCAAGTCGGCTACGTCACTGGAGTTGCCGTACGCGTCGCGGTGACCACCACCGCTGTGTAGTCCATTTCGAAGGCGCCGCCGGCCGCGTCGATGACGGCTCCGATGCCGTCGGCCAGCTTTTGTTGCTGTTCTGGCGAAAGCGTGCCGTGGCCACCGAAGGTCGCCAGCTGGTCCAGCCATTGGTCTCGGGTGTACGACCGCGCCCAGTCGTAGCGCCACTGCTCGGACTCGGTGAACGCCCCCGCCTCCCGCATCCCGTCGGCCGCTCTGTCGAACAACGCCGAATACCCCTGCAAGCTGGGCATCGGGCCGCGGCTCATCGGGGAGTCGGGCAACACTTCGCGATAGACACGGGAAAATGCGGCCGCGATCTCCGGCGACGACTGGAAGACGTACCAGAACAATGCCAGCCGGCCCCCAGGTCGCAGCACTCGCGCCGCCTTCGCCGCGCCGGCCACCGGGTCCACCCAATGCCAGGCCATGCCGGCGACGACGGCGTCGAACGTACGACCGGCCGGCTCCCAGGCCTCGAAGGTCGCCACCTCGGCGGGCACTCCGGTGCGCCTCGCGAGGTCGGTCATCCGTTGGTCAACATCGACTCCGAGGACTTGGCAGCCGGCCGCTTGGAACTGGCGGGCGACGATTCCGGTGCCGCACCCGACGTCGAGTACGTAGGGACCGGGGCTGGCGGCCACGATCCGGGCCACCATGGCGTCCGGGTAGCGAGGGCGGGCCCGGTCGTAGCGCTCGGGGTCGGTGCCAAACGACTCGGCGTACTGGCGGACCTGATGCGGTTTGAGCTCGCGCTCCGGCGGTAGGGTGACCATCCGCCCACTTTAAATGGGCGGCCGCCCACTCGACAAGCCGGAGCGCTCCGATCAGGGATGAAAGAATGCGTGGCATGCCAACTGGGGTAGCCATGCGGGACGCGCGGGAGCAACTGTTCGAGGCCGCCGAGCGCATTCTGCTGCGGGCGGGACCGCAGGCCCTGACCAGTCGGTCGGTCACCGCCGAAGCGGGCTGCGCCAAGGGGGTGCTGCACCGGCATTTCGCCGACTTCGACGCCTTCCTGGCCGAACTCGTCATCGATCGCGCCGCCCGGATCCAGTCGCAGTCCGCCGCACTGCTCGCGGCCGCTGGGACTGGCACTGTCGCCGGCACTCTCACCGGCGTCCTTATGGACCTGTTTCAGTCGGTCGCGGTGGCGATCGTCGGCCTGATCACCTTCCGGGATGACCTGCGGGCCAGGCTTCGCCAGGCCTGGCCGACCGGGGTGCCCGTACTCGCCGAAGCGACCGCCATGATCCGCACTTATCTCGCGGCCGAGCGCGACCTTGGCCGGATCGCGCCGGGTGCCGACATCGCGATGCTGGCGCCGATGCTGATCGGCACCGGGCACCTGCTGTTCGCCGACCGGGAAGGACCCACGCCGGACCGGGAAGCGGTCGCCAAGGTGGTGACCGCCGCGATCGCGGGAGTGGTCTGTCTTTGATTTGGCACGGCGGCTCCGGTGCAAAGACAGAACCACTAGCTCGAACGTATGTTCGATGAAAGGGTAGGGTGGTGACTATGCCGCCCGATGCCCTCCTCGATCAGATCGTTCGCACTCAGCGCTTCACCTTTGGAGTCCCTGACAAGTTCACTGTTACCGCGGATGGCGCGGTGGTGCTGTTCCTGCGCAGCAAGGCCGGCGACGATCCGGCGGACTGCTTGTGGGCGCTCGACGTCGACGCCGGCACCGAGCGCCTGCTGGTCGATCCGATCGACCTGCTCGGCAGCCGGACGCAGGGCATCGGCGCGTACGCGCTCGCCGAGGCCACTGGCCAGATCGCGTTTACGCTGGCTGGTGGCCTGTGGACGGTGCACCTGGAGGGCGGCCCGGCGCAGCAGCTGCCGACCGAGCGGCCGGTGGCCGACCCGCGCCCGGATCCCACCGGCCGCCGGATCGCCTACGTGAGTGCGGGCGTGTTGCGGGTGGTCGATGTGGACGGGATGGGCGACCGTACGATCGCGGCCCCGGATGGGCCGGAGGTCACCTACGGTGTTGGCGAGCTCAGCGACCGTGGCTTCTGGTGGGCCCCGGACGGCATCGGGCTGCTGGTCCTGCGAGTGGATCCGGCCGGCGTCGAGCAGCGGTATCTCGCCGATCTGGCCGAGCCGACACAGGTGCCGCCGACCGTTCGCTACGCGGCAGCGGGAAAGGCGAATGCCGAGGTCACGCTGTGGATGCTCGGGCTCGGCGGCAGTCGCACGCAGGTGCGATGGGACCGGCACGCCTTCGAATACGTGGTGGCCGGAGGTTGGGACTCGCACGGGCCATATGCCGCTGTGCAGTCCCGCAACCAGCGGACGGTCCGCTTCCTCGGCGTCGAGCCGTCCGGGCGTACGACGGTGCTGAGCGAGCAGCGGGACGACTGCTGGGTGCAGTTGATCCCGCAGCTGCCGGCACGGACGGCATCGGGCGCGCTGGTCGGGCATGCCGACCTGCGAGGCACCCGGCATCTGACGGTGGACGGCGTCGCCGTCACGCCGGCCGGCGTGCAGGTTCGGTCCGTGTTGGGGATCGAGGACGAGACGGTGTTGTTCACCGCCTCGGAAGAACCGATCGAGACGCACCTGTGGTCGTACCAGCCCGGCAAGGGTGCCCGGCGGCTCAGTACTGAGCCGGGCCTGCACTCTGGAGTCGGGCGCGGCGGCACGCTGGTGCGGGTCGCTCGCCGGCTGGACCTGCCGGGCGGCCGGGCCACCGTGGTGCGGGACGGGAAAGCCGCCGGCCAGATCACCTCGCTGGTCGAACGGCCGGCGCTGGAGCTGCATGCGACTTCGCTCGTGCTGGGGCCGAGTGAATTACGTGCGGTGCTGTTCCGGCCGTCCTGGCACCGAGCCGGCCAGCGGCTGCCGATCCTGCTCGACCCGTACGGCGGCGGGAGCTATCAGCGGGTCACCGCTGAGCTGGAGTGGCGGTCGCTGGTGGCGCAGTGGTTCGCGGAGCGGGGTTTCGCGGTGCTAGTCGCCGACGGTCGCGGCACACCAGGCCGCGGCCCGGACTGGGAGCGGGCCGTCTACGGCGATCTTTTCGGGCCGGCGCTGGAAGATCAGGTGACCGCGGTGCGGGAGGCGGCGCGGTTGCACCCGGACCTCGACCTCGCCAGGGTGGCCATTCGCGGCTGGTCGTTCAGCGGCGCGCTCGCGATGGCGGCCGTTCTGCGGCATCCGGAGGTCTTCCACGCGGCAGTGGCCGGAGCGGGCGTCACCGACCAGCGGTTCTACAACACGCACTGGCGGGAACGGTTCATCGGTCACCCGGACGAGTTCCCGGAGCGGTACGAGGCGGCCTCGCTGATCCGGGATGCGCCGAAACTGAGCCGACCGCTGTTGTTGATGCATGGTCTCGCGGACCGCAACGTCTTTCCGCTCCACACCTTGCGGATGTCGCAAGCGCTGCTGGCCGCCGGCCGCGATCACGAGGTGCTCCTGCTGCCCGGCATCGGCCATCGACCGATCGGCACAGCCGTGACTCGGCAGCTGCTGCGGCACCAGGTGCGCTTTCTTCGGCGGCAGTTGGGTGTGGAGAGCCGGAACAACGGCCACAATACGAGGAATGACATGGTCTCCCCGTAGCGGTCTGCCGGTGCCGCGCCGAATGATGCTGAGCTTCGGGCTTTTCGTCCTTTTCGCGGCGCCGCGTCGTTCTCGCACGGTACGACGCTTCTCGGCTTGCTCGGCATCGGGTTGGAGGCGGCCAACACGGCACCGTCCTCTTTCGGATATGTGTTGATGTTTCTCGGAGTCGCCGGTGTCGGCTATCCGATCGTCCGCTCGGTCCGACGGACCTGGACCGCCGATCGTGCGCTGCTATAGCCAGTTCCGGCGTTTGAACACCAGGTAGAGGGTCACGCCCAGCGCCAGGATAATCCCGCTGCTGAGCAGGAATCCCCATTCCTTGCCGAAGCCGGGATAGGGCACGTTCTGGCCGAAATAGCCGGTCACCGCGGTCGGAATGGCGATGATCGCGGCCCAGGAGGTGAGCTGTTTCATGACGGTGTTCAACCGGGCGTCCTGAAGTGACAGATTGGTCTCGAAAATCGCCGAGACCATGTCCCGGAGAGATTCGGTCCACTCGGCCGCACGAAGGACATGGTCGTAAAGATCGTCGTACCAGGAGTCGAGCTCGCTGGCGGCATGGATGTCCTTCCGATGCCGCAGAACCGCGTTCACGACCTCGCGCATCGGGAGCACCACGCGGCGCAACTCGACCAGGTCTTTGCGGGCTTGGTAAGTGCGTTTTTGGACCTCTTTGTTGCCCGCGTGGTCGTCGAACAGGACGTCCTCCAAAGACTCGATGAGGTCGTCGAGACATTGCACCGCATCGAAATGCCCGTCGACCACCTCGTCGAGCAGTCCGTGGACAAGAGCGCCGACGCCATATTTCAACAGATCGGCATTGTCGTCCCAACGTTCTGTTACCTGGTTGATGTCGAAGCCGACTTCGGTGCCGGTACTGTGCCGGACCGTGATAATCCCCCGGTGCAGCACAAAGGCAGAGATCCTGCTGATTTCCAGAGCACTGCTCGCGTACGGACTCTTGCCGGCCGGCTCAGGGAGAGCGATGGAGTAGACAGTAAGGAAAGTATGAGTGCTATAACGGGTCGCCTTGGCCCGCTCCTTTCTGGCGATGGCGTCCTCGACCGCGTGCGGGTCAAGGGAAAGCTCCTCGGCCAGGTCGGTCAGGTGCGCCAGGTCGGGGTCATGCAAATCGACCCAGACCAGGCATCCTTCCTCGTCCAGGTAGTCCGAGATCAGCTCGAACGGGAAATTCTCCGCTTCCAACACGCCATCGCGCCACAGGCGACTGCGTACCACGCACTGGCTTTCACTCATCTCCCCAGTGTGCCTCACGCGACCACCGCCCGGCCGTGCGCGTTGGGGCAGGTCGTCGTATCGATGGGGCGAGGGAAGACGTCGGATCGGTACGATGCCGAAAGATTGTCCGGCACTGTCGAACGCAGGAGGTCCTTCGGTGAGTTGGCCGCCCACTGTGCCGTTTTGGCAGGTCACCCAACGGATGGGATTCCAGCCGGTGCCGGCCGATCTCGCCGAGTTTTCCCGCTGGGCCGGCTATCTCTGGTACGGGCCGCCCGATCCGTCTGGTCAGTGGCCGGGGGTGGTGGTGAAGTCCGACGAATGGCGCGGAACGGTGGACGGGGCGGGTGTCTCGGTGATCCAGCTCGCTCAACTGAAGGGCTACCATCGGTCGTATACCCTGCTCGACAGTGCTCTCAACGCCGGCCACACCGAGCTGTTTCTCGGCGTCCGAGTGTCGTTGCGGCACTCGGCCGGCACCGGGAAGCTGGTGGCGAACCGGCTGTTCCCGGTGCCGATCGTGCCGCCTCCCACCATCGTCGAACATTTCTCCGTACTGACCAGCGAGATCCCGCTCCTCGAGCTTTTCGCCGACCTGGGCGTGCAGAATGTGCTTTCGAATCTTCTCGACACCTGGATTTCGGTCTATTACGAGACTCTGGTCGTCCACATGCCAGATTTCAACGACCCGAGGGTTGAGCAGCGATTGCATACCGTGGTAGCGCTCGCCGCGGCCATCGACGCGTACCTCGACCGGCAAGCGCCAGCCTGACGTACGAGTCGAGGCGGCGGTCAGTCTATGACCTTGATTTTCTTCATGGTGGGCTGTGAAATGACGCGGGCGACGCCAGGAATGCCGATGATTTTGCCGGTCTGGAAGGCCTCGTACGCGGCATAGTCCGCGACCAGCACGCGCAGGTAGTAGTCCGGAGTGCCGAACATTCGCCGGAAGTCGACGACCTCGTCGTACCCGGCAATGGTCTTTTCCAGGCCCGCCAGCGTCTTCAGGTCGCTGACCGAGACCTCGATGGAGACGATAACCTCCAACGCCCGGCCGGCCGCCGTCGGGTTGATGCGAGCCCGGTAGCCGGTGATGACCCCGGTCTCCTCGAGCCGCTTGACCCGCCGCAAACACGGTGGGGGAGTGAGACCGACGCGCTTGGCCAACTCGACGTTGGTCAGCCGGCCGTCCAGACTGAGGTGAAACAAAATATCACGATCGATCTCGTCGAGTGCCCGTTCATTGCTCATTCGTCCATTCTACGGTCATATTTCGAAACCAAATAAGGCGGAAAATTCTCTAGAATTACGATGTGCCAACATCACCATCTGAAAGCTCTCGTACGAACGACCTCGCGCTGGCGCTCAAGGACTCCGGATCGGTTGGGCTTGGCGCCTTCCCGATGGGAGTGGCGTTCGGGGTGCTGGTCGTCCATTCCGGCCTGCGCTGGTGGTGGGCGAGCGTCTTCTCGGGCTTCATTTATGCCGGTTCGCTGGAGTTCCTTCTGCTGGGATTGGTGCTGGCCACCGCGCCGCTCGCGTCGATCGCAGTGACCGCTTTTCTGGTGAATTTCCGGCATATCTTCTATTCCCTGTCCTTCCCGCTGCACCGGGTGCACGGCCCGCTGGCGAAGGCTTACAGCACTTTCGCGTTGTCTGACGAGGCGTACGCGGTGACCGCCAGCGCGGCCGCCCAGCGGTTCGCCCGACGCCGCATCCTGTGGCTCCAGGTGTTCATCCACCTCTACTGGGCCGGCGGTGCCACCACCGGTGCCCTGCTTGGCTCGGTGATCCCGGCCAGCGTCACCGGCTTGGACTTCGCGGTCACCGCCCTGTTCACTGTGCTCGCGATCGACGCCTTGCGCGCCCGGCGGGACATCCGCACCGCGGTCCTCGCCGCCGGATGCGCCCTCATCGCGCGATGTGTCTTTCCCGGCCAGTTGTTGCTGGTCGCCTTCGTCCTGTTCACCGGCGCCCTGCTGACTCGATATGCCCTCGTACGGAAGAAGCCCGAGCATGCCTGACGCCGGCTACCTGATCGCGGCGGTCGCCATCGCGGTGATCGTCACGTGGACGCTGCGAGCCGTGCCTTTCGTGGTGCTCAGCCCGCTCCGCTCCAGCCCCCTGATCGCCTATCTGAACACCGCGATGCCGATGGGCGTGATGGTCATCCTCGCCACGTACACCCTGCGTGCGTTCAGCCCGTACGTGCCTGGCAAGGCGTGGCCGACGGTGCTGGCGCTCGCCGTGACGGTGGCGCTGCACCTGTGGCGACGCAACGTCTTGCTGTCCATCTTGGCCGGCACCGCGGTCCACGTCGCCCTGGCTAGCACTGTCTTCGCCCCTTGACGGGCCGGTCCGCCGTTAGATCGCTGTTGCATGGTCATGCAGCGATGTGCATAATAATTCCCATGTCCAAAGTGCTTACCTCCCTGCCCGTCGGCGAGCGTGTCGGCATCGCGTTCTCTGGCGGCCTCGACACGTCCGTAGCGGTCGCCTGGATGCGCGCCAAAGGCGCGGTGCCCTGCACATACACCGCCGACATCGGCCAGTACGACGAGCCTGACGTCGGCTCGGTGCCGGGCCGTGCCGGCACGTACGGCGCGGAGATCGCCCGGCTGGTCGATTGCCGGGCGGCCCTGGTGGAGGAGGGGCTCGCGGCGCTGAGCTGCGGCGCGTTCCACATCCGCTCCGGCGGCCGCGCGTACTTCAACACCACGCCGCTCGGGCGAGCGGTGACCGGCACCCTGCTGGTACGCGCGATGCTCGAAGACGGCGTGCAGATCTGGGGCGACGGCTCGACTTTCAAGGGCAACGACATCGAGCGGTTCTACCGGTACGGGCTGCTGGCCAACCCGTCGCTGCGGATTTACAAGCCGTGGCTGGACGCCGACTTCGTCACCGAGCTCGGCGGCCGCAAGGAAATGTCGGAATGGCTGGTCTCGCACGACCTCCCTTACCGCGACAGTACGGAAAAGGCGTACTCGACCGACGCGAACATCTGGGGCGCGACGCACGAGGCCAAGGCGCTTGAGCACCTCGATGTGGGCATTGAGCTGGTCGAACCGATCATGGGCGTGCGGTTCTGGGACCCGGCGGTCGACATCGCGACCGAGGACGTCACGATTGGCTTCGAACAGGGCCGTCCAGTGACGATCAACGGCAAGGAGTTCGGCTCGGCCCTGGATCTGGTGCTGGAGGCCAACGCGATCGGCGGCCGGCACGGCCTGGGCATGTCCGACCAGATCGAGAACCGCATTATCGAGGCCAAAAGTCGGGGCGTGTACGAGGCGCCGGGCATGGCGTTGCTGCACGCCGCGTACGAGCGGCTGGTCAACGCGATCCACAACGAGGACACCCTCGCCAACTACCACAACGAGGGCCGGCGCCTGGGCCGGCTGATGTACGAGGGACGCTGGCTCGACCCGCAGGCGCTGATGGTGCGTGAGTCGCTGCAGCGCTGGATCGGCATGGCCGTCACCGGCGAGGTGACCCTGCGGCTGCGACGCGGCGAGGACTACTCGATCCTGCACACCACCGGACCGGCGTTCAGCTATCACCCGGACAAACTGTCGATGGAGCGTACCGAAGACTCGGCTTTCGGCCCGGTGGACCGGATCGGCCAGCTCACCATGCGCAACCTCGACATCGCCGACTCGCGGGCGAAGCTGGAACAGTACGCCGGCATGGGCATGGTCGGCAGCTCACACGCGGCCCTGATCGGCGCCTCGCCGGCCCCGCCAACCGAGCTGATCGGCGCGATGCCCAAGGGCGGCGCCGACACGATCGCCTCCCGCGGCAAGGTCTCCGGCGACGATGAACTCCTCGACCGCGCCGCCATGGAATTCGGCACCGATTAACGTGTCTTCGTTGTTGGTCATGGAGCTATCCAGCATTTTCTCGAAAAAAGTGCCTGATTCTTCCATGATCAACGACATCGATAGTGCGTGCCAGCAAGGAAGTGGTGCCGCTCAGGGTGAGGCGTACTGGGCTATGCCGTGGCCGAAGGACCAGTCGATGGACTCGTTTTCGGTGAGGGTGACGAAGACATTCCGTGGTTCGGTTTCCGCGTACTCCTCCGCCAGTTCGGCGATGCGCCGGTAGAGGGCCTGCTTCTGGCTGGCCGTACGTCCCGATCGCATCGTGATCGCGACATAGACGATTCCGTCGTCGCGGTGGATGCCGAGGTAGTCGTCATAGCGCAGCGTGCTGTCGGTCCCGTTGTGGCTGGTCAGGATCTGGAACCGGTCATTGGGCGGGAAGCCGATCGTCTCGACCAGGGCCTCATGTACGGCACGGCCGATCGCGTCGAGCCGGTCATTGTCGGCGTGTAGTGCATCAATGCGAACCAAGGGCATGTCGTTCGAATCCCTTCCTTTGTCACTCCGTACGTACTAGTAGGTACAATACGCTATCGACACACGACGGCTACTGCTCCCAGTGGCTAGTGAGGTTTCTGGACAGAGGCTGTTACGGCCACGTGGGGGCCCGGTCGATGGTCCTGGATCCGCACTGACAACGATGGCCACGCGGTGGTCAGGCGGGCCAGGTCGTCGACCGGCGGGGCGCTCAGGGCGCTGTCCGGGCGGAACCGTACGGTCGTGCCGGTCGTCCCGTCCGGTTCGATCGGGACCAACTCGGTGACCGGCACACCCTGCTCGTACCGCTGCGTCCACGCGCCACCCTCGCGGCGGTTGGTGTGTACGAGCCAGTCGCTGAGCGCCGCGACGACGGACATGCCACGACGCGGTTCGCCGTCGGGCAGCGGCGGTGCCTCGGGGAAATCGAAGAAACGGAGATCTTTTGTTGCCATCACGGGCTTTCTGATGGCCCGTCCGTGGTCGTCGAGGCGAGTGTCGGTGCCTCTCCCGTCGTCGGCGACGGATACCGAGCCGTCCGGATGCAGGGTGACCACGCATTGTCCGCGGCCGGTGTGTTCGGCCTCGTCGGCGGCGTAAGCGACGACCTCCAGCACGAGGTGCCGAACGCCGCCGGGAGCGAAGGTGCGCGGGTCCTCGCGGATCCCCTTGAGATGGGCGAGGTCCACCGCGCTCGCCCAGTCGTGGGTTGTCGTAAGGGACCTGATTTCCGCCTCGTCCATGCCGAAAAGTGTCCCAGCTTTAGTGGATCTTGCCCGTACGGCTGCCCGAATTTCCGGGACGCTGGCCGGAGGCGTCGCATAGGCTCGCCGGCGGCGGAGTCGTAGCGCAGAGGTCGTCGCGCCTTGTCTGCGAGCAGGAGGACGCCGGTTCGAATCCGGCCGGCTTCGCCCCACACCTGACGAGGAGGCGGCTTGACGGACGACGCGCCGCCCGGCATGCCCGTACGCTGTCCGGCAATCACTCATCCGGAGGTCGGGCTCGCCGATCCCGCCGACTTCGACGCACTGCTGGACCGGCTCGCGAACGGACAGCCAGTCACCGAGGTGGAGCGCTTCGATCGCGGTTTGGTACGCCCTGACGGACGCGTTGACCTGTGCAAACAGGGGATCGGGTCGGTTCAGGTCAAGCGCGTGGTGCAGGCCGCCGTACGCTCACCGCATGCCGTACACCTGCTGTTGGGGACGAACGGATTGGGCGCGGCCGGGGCGGCCGCGGTCGCTGAAGGCCTGACTCCAGGGCACCAGATCCGGACGGTCTACCTGGGGTGCAACCGGATCGACGCCGACGGGTTGGCGGCTCTCGCCGACCGAGTGGCCACCGACCGGACCGTACGGGCGTTGTGGCTCAAGCGAAATCCGATCGGCGACGCCGGGGTGGTTCGGTTGTCCCAGGCGTTGCGGGAAAATACCGCGATCCGGACGCTGGACCTGGTCAACACCGGCTTGGGGCTGGCCGGGCTGGACGCGCTCGCGACAACGCTGGCCGAGCGGCCGCTGCGCCTCGAGCGGCTGTTTCTGGGCGGCAACGGGCTGCGACCTGACGCGGTGCCGATGCTGGTACGAATTATCCGGGACGGTGGCGTGCGTGAGATTTATCTGGCCGCGAACCACCTCGGCGACGACGGGACCGCTCAGCTGGCCGCGGCCGCTGAGCCGTACCAGATGACTTTTGGCCTGGGTGGCAACAACATCCGCATTGACGGAGTACGAGCGCTGGCCGCGAACATGGGTCGCTGGCGGACCCTGGACCTGGGGCCTCGGCTGTCCGAGCGGCCGCTGGGCGCGGTGTCCAATGTGGTCGGTGACGAGGGAGCGGCGGTTTTCGCGGCCGCGTTGCCGGGCAGCGAGCTGCGCCGGTTGGACCTGCGGCGGTCCGGGATCACCGGAGTGGGCGCGAGATTGCTGCTCGCGGCGGTCGAAGCCGGCACCAATCTGACCTATCTCGGGCTGCTCGGAGATGTACCGAGGCGGATCAAGCGGGCGCTCACCGCCGCTTGTGGGCCGGTTGAGCCGCCGCACGAGGACATTGGTGCGATCGCGAGTGCTTACCGGTGAGCAATGAGGACCCTTCGGAGCTGAAGGCGTGGCGGCGGATCCGGCGGTACGCCGTGCCGCGGCAGATGATTGACGAATGCACTCTGGCCCGGTACGAGGGTGACTGGCAGGCGACCTGTGCAGCCGGTCGGGTGGACGTTGCTTTCCACCCCGGCGACCTGCGGACCCGGTTCGGCGTGCGGCAGGCCGAGCGGCTGGCGGCGGACCTGCGTTCCTTCGCACCCGACCTGCTGCGTTGGCACCTGCCCCGCGCGATGGGCGGCTACACCACGGTGCTGACCGATGCCCAGCTCGTGTTGTGGCCGGCCGCTGTGCCCATCAAGAGGACGACACCACTGCTGGTCGTACGGACTCCGAAAAGCGTGCTGGGTACTCAGCGGCTCGTGCTCGACATCGTGCTGAACAAGGAGCTGCGCAACCACGCGATCCACGTCGCCGCGCATCGATGGGACGTACGCGCGGCGGCCGAGCTGCGGACGGTCGTCGGCGGGTCGAACGATCGGTTGCCTCGGTTCGCCCCGGACGGCACCCCGCTGCCGGTACGGCAATGGGGAGCCGGCGACGACATAGCGGCTCGTACGGAACGCGTCCTGGCTCATCTCGAGCGCGGTGAGGACCAGGCTGCTTGGGAAGCGGCGGGCATCGCGTTGACTATGGCCTTCAAGGCTGGGAAGGTGCCGCCCTGGTGGCATCGGGAACCCAATCTCACGCTGATGGGTGCTCCTGTCGACCCCACCGCGATCGTGGCGGAGGTTCGCAGCCTGGCGGCGAACCGCGGCGAGTCCAGCTGGGCGTTGACGCTCGACTACCTGACCCGTTTCCGCCTGGAAGTCGAGGCTGCTACCGGCGCGGTGACGGCCCGGTTCCAGCCCTACGAGGGCCGCGAAAGCCCATTCGACAAGCTCCCGCGGATAACCTCACAGTTCATCCGTCGGCTCCCCGACCTGGACTTGATCTGGCAGGGCCGGATGACCGCTGGCGAGCTGCATCCGCTCGTACGAGACGCGCTGTTTCCGGCCGCGCCGCCGGCCGGTGCCGAGCCAGCACCAGAAGCGATCCGCGTTCGTTGCGGCACTGACTGGCATTTCGTCGGTCAAGACTCCGGCCGGTTGCGGATTGCCGAACATGACGATGCCGAGGTCCAGCGCGAGCGGGTGATGCGGGCGCTCGGTGGCCCGATGGGCGGTTGTTTCGCGGTAGATCAAGCGTGGACCGCACCCGTTGGCCGGCTGCCCAAGGAACTGCATCGCCAGCGTCAAGGCCTGTGGATGCGGATGCTGCACGGCGGCACACGTACGGCGGTCGAGCTGCTCGACACGGGCATGCCCCCGCAGCTGTGCGACGGCCGTGGACGGACCCTGTTGCACATGCTCGGGACGTACGATCACGCCGTTTTGCTGCCGCGGCTGCTGGCGGCGGGTCTCGACGTGGACCTTCGGGACGGCGAGCTGCAGACGCCACTCGCGGTGGCTGTGTCGGAGGGCTGGCCGCCGGCCGCGATCATCGCGCTCGTCGACGCCGGTGCCAACCCACACCTGACGGTCGCGAACGATATGTCTGTCCTGGATTACCTCGACCGCGTCCTGCCCAGCCGTCAGATCAGCAAGAACGCTGACTTCATGGCCGCTGTCGAGTACGTCAGGAAGCGGGCGTGAGCGCGGACCAGCTGGCCGCGGCCGACGCGCTCATCGACGCGCTCGGTGCGACTCGCACCGAGCCGGCGGTCGATGCCGGTGCGGCGGCCCTGGCGTTGGCCGTCGCGGCGAACCTGCCGGTGCTGCTGTGGGGCGAGCCGGGCATTGGCAAGTCGGCCACGTTAAGCCAGCTCGCGACCGGTCTGGGCGTGCCGATGGAGACGGTGATCGCCAGCGTGCACGAGCCGTCCGACTTCGCCGGCCTGCCGATCGTCGGCGATGACCCGGGCACGCACGGCGTACCGATGGCCCCGCCGGACTGGGCGGTGCGGCTCGCCCGGCACGGTCGTGGCGTGCTGTTCTTCGATGAGCTGTCCTCGGCGCCGCCGGCGGTGCAGGCGGCCTTGCTGCGTGTCGTCCTGGAGCGTCGGGTGGGCAGCCTGACCCTGCCAGCGGCGGTACGGATCGTGGCTGCCGCGAACCCGCCGGCCAGCGCCGCCGACGGATGGCATCTGAGCCCACCGCTGGCCAATCGGTTCGTCCATCTGCATTGGACGCACAACCCGCGGGTAGTCGCCCGCGGACTGGCCGGGACCTGGCCCCACATCGCGGTCCCGACCATCGACGCCGCGCTCGCCCCGAGCGCGCTGGCCCGATCTCGCGGGGTCATCGCTGGCTTCCTGACCGCCCGGCCCGGACTGGCCCACCAGCTGCCGTCGGATGCCGAAAGCCGCGGTGGTGCGTGGCCTTCGCCGCGTACGTGGGACATGGCCCTTCGGCTGCTGGTCTTCCATTTGTGCGCTGGTACGTCCCGAGACGCGCTCAGCACCGCGTTGACTGGCGCGGTCGGGGACGGGCCTGGCCTGGAGCTGACCACGTATCTCGAAGAGCTGGACCTTCCCGACCCGGAGCGGGTCCTGGCCAACCCGGAGGCTTTCGCGTTGCCTGATCGAGGCGACCGCCAGCTGGCCTTCCTCACCGCGGTGGTGGCCGCGATCGACGCCGAGCGGACGCGGCCGCGGTGGGAGGCTGGCTGGGCCGTGCTGGCGAAGGCGGTCGACGCGGGCGTACCGGATGTTGCCGCGCGGGCCGCCTTCGACCTGGCCCGGATGCGGGAGCCGGGGTGGCCGGTGCCGGCGGCCGTCGACGCTTTCGTCGACCTGCTCAGCGCCTCCGGCTTGCTCGCCCATGTCCAGTGAGGTGCCGCTGGACCGGGTGAAACTGCTGGCCGCGCGGTTCCGGGCGAGCAGCGACCGGCCGTACCTGGCGTCCGCCCTCTACAGCCTGACCGTGGTGCCGACGACGGCGATTCAGACGATGGGCGTGGACCAGCATTGGAGGTGTTACGTGTCGCCGGCGTTCGTCGAACAGACATCGGTGACCGAGCTGGTCGGCGTGTGGATCCACGAGGTTGCGCACTTGCTGCGCGACCACCATGGGCGAGCAGACCGGTTGACCGTACGCGACCACCATCGGGTGAACCTCGCGCAGGACTGCGAGATCAACGACGACCTGCTCGCGGACGGCCTGTCGCTGCCCGCCGGGCGGATCGAACCAGCGACTTTCGGGCTGCCGACGGGGAAACTGTTCGAGGAGTATGTGCTGTCCATCCCACCGACACCGGACGCCCCGAACTGCGGCTCCGGCGCGCACGGGCAACCGGCGCCGTGGGAGTCCACCGGGCCAGGGGTCGGTGCGGTGGAGGCGGCGACCATCCGGCGGCAGACCGCTCAGTCCGTGCGGGCGAGCGTACGGGCGCGTGGACGGGTGCCGGCGGGATGGCGCCGCTGGGCGGACGGCGTACTCGAACCGGTCGTGGACTGGCGGCGAGCGCTCACCGGTGCCGTCCGCGAGGCCACCGCCTGGGCGTCCGGAGCCGTCGACTACACGTACCGCCGGCCATCCCGGCGGGGTGCCGCGCTGCGTGGGGTGGTGCTGCCGAGCCTGCGCCGTCCGATGCCGCGGGTCGCGATCGTGGTCGACACATCCGGTTCGATGGGCGACGACGCGTTGGCCAGCGCGTTGGCCGAGGTCAACGGGGTCCTGCGGACCGTTGGCGTTGGCCTGAACCGGGTCTCGGTGCTGGCCTGCGATGCCGATGTGCAGGCCGTACGCCGGGTGTCGACGGTCGGTGAGGTGGTCCTGGCCGGAGGCGGCGGCACCGACATGCGGGTCGGGATCGACGCGGCGCTGGCCGCCGCCGAACGGCCACACGTGGTGATCGTGCTGACCGACGGCTGGACGCCGTGGCCAGAGATCGCGCTCACCCAAACCCGGGTCATCGCCGGACTGGTGGGTGACACGCCGCCGGCGCCGCCGGTCTGGATCGAGTCGATCCGGATCGGGGACTGAGTTACCAGTCGACGACGCGGTAGTCCTTCAGCAGCACACCAAAAGGCGGCTCGCCGGCCTCGCCGCTGACGATCGGGTGGTAGATCCGAGCGGCGCCGTCGATCACGTCCAGTGGCGGTCGCCAGCCGGTCGCCGCGGCGGCTGCCTTGGCCGGCATCGGCTTCTCGTCGGTGATCCAGCCGGTGTCGACGCTGCTGACGAAGACGCCCTGGCTCGCAAGTTCGGCCGCACTCGTACGGGTGAACATGTTCAACGCGGCCTTGGCCATGTTCGTGTGCGGATGCGCGCCGGACTTGTAGCGGGCCGCGAACCAGCCCTCCACGGCCGACACGTTCACCACGTATCGCCGCTCGTGTTCGGACCCGAGGAGCAGCGGCAGCAACCGATCGATCAGCAGGTACGGCGCCACCACGTTCACCAGTTGAACTTCCAGCACCTCGACCGGGTCTACCGCACCCACCCGAGCGGTCCACGAGTTCGCGGTCGCTGGATCCGGCAGGAATCCGCTCGCGTCAACGGCTCGTACGGGCAGCTGGCCCGGTGCCTGACCAGCGGTGATCTCCTTTTCGGCGCGCTCACCCGCGACCAGCGGCGCGTACGACCACTGTGGCCGGCGGACTGTCTGGGCGGCGTTGTTGACCAGGATGTCCAGCGAGCGCCCGTCGTCCAGCAGTCGTTGGGTGAGATCGAGGACCTGCTGGGGGGACCGCAGGTCGATCTCGGTGACGGTGAGCCTGCCGAGGTGCTTCGCGGTCTCCGGGTCAGCGGCGAACCGGGCCGCCGCGTCGGCCGGAAAACGAGTGGTGACGGTCACCTCGGCACCGTCGCGGAGCAGCATCCTCGCGACGTGGAACCCGATTTTCACCCGGCCACCGGTGACCAGCGCGCGCCGCCCGGTCAGGTCGGTGCCGGCGGTCCGCCGGGCGTGGTTGTCGGTGGCGCAGGCCGCGCACAGCCAGTGATAGAAGGCGTGGACTTGTCGGTACGGCGACTTGCAAACGTAACAGCGGCGATCCCGGTCAAGTGCCCTGGGTCGTTTTGGGTGCGCGGGTTCAGCATGCCCAGCCAGGTCCTCGATCCGGTCGGTGGCTCCCAACCCGGTCGAGGCCACCACCGACCGCCCAGCGGTCGCGCTGGCCCGCCGGCGCTCGGCGCGACGGGTGCGCTGTGCGTCCTTCAGGAGCCCGTCGACGGCCCGTTGCACTCGTACGCGCGCAGGGTCGTCGACCGGTAGTTCGCGCACTCTGGCCAGCACATCCAGGGTGAGCTCGAGGTCGGAGTCATCGATCACGCGGGACCGGCCGGAGTCGAACCGGCGTCCTCCTCGGTGACGACGAGGCGCGACGACCTCTGCGCTACAGTCCCAGGCCGCAGCAGACCCTACCCGCCCATTGTGGTGCCGCGACGGAAACGCCCGTACGGCTGCATGAACGCGCATATTAACAATCGTCATCGGATCGTGTTGGTGGATGTCACGACTTTTCCAGGGACGGTCCGGGGCGGCTGAGCCCCGCTAGGCTGGCCGACTGTGACCGCATCGACCGCTGTGCGTACGACCCTGCCTCCCGGACCGCGGCTGCCGGCCGGTATCCAGACACTGCTGTTTGGCTCGGCCCGGCACGAGTATTTTCCGCGCTGGCAACGCCGTTTCGGGCATACCTTCACCGTTAGCCTGGCCGCTGGCCGAAAATTGGTGGTGATTACCCGGCCGGCGGACATTCGTACGGTGTTCGCCGGTTCGGCCACGGTTTTCCACGCTGGCGAGGCAAACGACGTACTGGCGCCAGTGTTGGGGGAACACGCGATCGTACTGTCCGACGGCGACGCGCACCAGCGCCTGCGGCGATTGGTGATGCCGGCGTTCACCGCGGCGGCGCTGCGCGGCTACCAGGACTTGATCGGCCAGGTGGCGATCGCCGACGCCGAGAGCTGGCCGACCGGGCAGCTGGTACGAGCGCATGACCGCATGCACGCGCTGACGCTGGAAGTCATTCTGCGGGTGGTTTTCGGCGTCAGTGAAGAAGAGCGGCTGGCTGTGTTGCGGCCGCTGGTCACCGATGTGGTCAACGGCCAGCACGCTGCCGTGCTGGGTGGGTTTTTCCCGCCGCTGCGGGCATTCCGCCGGTACCGACGGTTCCAGGCCCGGCGTGCTGAGCTCAATGCCTGGCTGGACGGAGAAATCGCCGACCGGCGGCGGGCTGGCGCGGTCGACGGCACCGACGTGTTGTCGCGGTTGCTGCAGCCGGCGGACGGCGAGCTGTCCAGCGCCGAGTTGCGTGACCAGCTCTTCAACCTTCTGTTGGCTGGCCACGAAACCACCGCGACCGCGCTCGGCTGGACGCTGCACGAACTGGCCCGCCGGCCGCAGGTGTTGCGCGCCGCGCAGCGGGCCGCCGACGACAACGACGAGGACTATTTGATCGCGCTGGTCAAGGAGGCCACTCGGCTGCACCCGGTGATTTACGTGATCGGCCGCCGGCTGGCCCAGCCGGCGCAGGTGGGTGACTACCTGCTGCCGGCCGGCACGGTCGTCGCGCCTGGGATCGGTCTTGTTCAGGCAGCTGAGGAAAACTACCCCGAACCCGCCGAGTTCCGGCCAGCGCGTTTCCTGGACGGCCAGCCAGCGACCAACACGTGGATTCCCTTCGGTGGTGGCGTACGCCGCTGCCTTGGTGTCGGTTTCGCCCAGTTGGAAGCCTCCCTGGTGTTGCGGGAGGTGCTGGCCCGGTACGACATCACCGCCGACCGCCCCGCGCCGGAGGCGACCAGGGTGCACGGCATGACCATGATGCCGGCAGGTGGTGCGCAGGTCCGGGTCAGCGCTCGACGGTGACGGTGATGCCCGGTTTCAGCCTACGCAGACCACATCGGCGCTCACCACGCCCGGACTTGTGGTCGAGTTGTAGGCATAAACTCGCCAGCCCTCGCTGGGGTCGGGGTACGAATCGGTGATAAAGGTGCCATCGCCGCCGCCGCCGCCACCGCTGGTCACTGATGTCCCAACGGGGCAGTAAACCACCGCTGTCGCGACGTGACCAGGTGCGACGTCGGAATAGGATCCATTCAGGACCTGATAGCTACCGTTATAGCCACCGCACATCGCCTGTGTCGTGATCGTGCGCTGCACACCGTCCAGATTGTGCATGCCGTACCACCACGAGTTCGCGGACGGGTACGGATAGGTGACCGCATGGTTGTTGATGGTGTCGGAAAAGCCGCCGCCACCGAGCACCAATTCATTGGGCGCGCAGGTGGCCGCCACTCCACCGGCGCCGTTGGCCGGAAGCAGGTCTTTGCCCCGGACCTGCCGATACGAGTTGAGTCCGTTGACGCAGACCGCGTTCACTGTGTACGTGGCACTGACCGAAGAGTTATTGCTGACGGTCACCTGCCATCCCGCGCCGTTGTCCAAGGCGTAGCTGTCGTGCGGGAAAATGCCGCCGGCGCTGGTGTTCGACTCGCCGCCGCCAGTGGCCACCATTCCGGCCGGGCAGTCGACCCACGCTTGATAAGCCTCGTACGGCCCAATGTTGAGAGGGCCGTACAATATTGTGCTCTTCTCGTAGTTCGGGCGTACGACGGTTTCCGGTCTCGGCGCTGGATTCTCTTTTGTCGACGAGCCCTGCGGAGCCGGTCGGGCTGGTCCAAATGATGTCACGTTGGTGTGCAGTCTGACCGCGCCACCGTTGCCCTGCGTGGCGGGGCGTGGCAGCGGCGCGGCGCCGGCGGGCGCGGTCATGGCTCCTATTCCCAGCACGGCTGTCGTGGCTGCGATCAGGATTCCGCGAGTGAGTTGTCGGGCAGTCACCAGGTTCCTTTCCAGTTGGCTATGGGGTGGATTCTGTCGTCCGCTCTTCCTGATTGGACAGGTACGAATCCAGGAACCAGCCGGAAAACAATCCCGGCTGGCCGGCCATCCGGAGCGGCTTCCACGGATAGGGCTGGGTATCGTAGAGACATGGTCGGAGACTCCGCGCAGCGGCTTGCCGTCGCTCATGTGGTCGAGCGTGCCGAGGGGGAGCCGGCAGGCTCGGAGTTTCGTGTCACGCTGAATTTCCATCCGGACCGACTGGTGAGCGGGTTACCGATCCTCGCGGCGATGGCCAGGGACGGCAGCTATCGTTCGCAGTTCGAGACCGGCACCAGCAATGGCGGCCTGACCGCGCATCCCGGCGGTGACCGGTGGCGGTGGGAGAGCCGACTTTTTGGTGCCGCGTACGACAACGAGCCGCCCTCCGAGCGGCCGAAATACGGCGCCCTCAACTTCCGCCGGCGGGCCATCGGTGGTTCGCCGCGGTTTGGCTCGGCGCATCTTCGACTGGCCGACCACACTCTGCCGCGGACGACTTTCTGCTATCCCGACAGCTTTTTCGAGCCGGTTCATGTCGGGGTCGTGGACCGACTGTCCACTGTGGTCGCGGTGGCCGCCGCGGATCAGAAGGACTTTCTCGACGACTATGTCGAAGCGCAGGTCCACGGGCCAGTGCGGTTCACCCATGACGTCGAGGCGATGGTGCTGGACCCCTGTTATCGGGGCACCGAGGTGGAGAAGCTGGCCGCGGGCCTTGGATGCCCGATGGAGTGGCACGGCGGTTTCCGGCTGTCGGTCGACGAAATGCGCCGACATCCGGACTATCGCGGGTCCGAGTACGTCGAACTCGGCGAGAGCCTGGCCCTGGACGGCCAGCTCGATCCGGCGATCATTGGCGCGGCCGCGCGCAGCGGTCGGCACGACGAGCAAGCATTAAAGCGCGTTTGGCATTACCTGGCACGTTTCGGTACGTCGGAATTCGCTCGCTAACCTTCCGGACGCCTTTCCGGGCCGCCAAAGGTGCTCGTTCGTACGGCCTGCGGGCCCTGCGTGGGACGGCCGGGATCGGATACCTCTTTGGAGGCTGTCGATCGGCAGCCACTCACCACATCCCGGAGGTCCGATGAAGCGCAGACCCTTCCTCGCCAGCGTGACGCTGCTGGCCCTCGCTTTCTGCTCGCTCCCCGCCTCGAGCGCTTTCGCCGCGCCAGCTCAGCCCACGGCCGTACGTTCGCAGTCGAACGCGGGCGGTGGCGCGGTGGTCGTACGCAAGGGGAAGAAGGTGTCGCTCGCACCGACCGCAGGTCCAATTTCGACCGCCACCAAGGCAAAGCTCACGGCCGCCGCGCCCGACAGCTGGACGAAGTCCGTCTACACCTACGGGCCGATCACCCTGCAACCCGGAGACTGGGGCGACGGGTGGGTAAACTGCCCGTCCGGCATGGTGGCCACCGGCGGCGGCGAGTCGAACACGAACGTCGGTGGCATCACCGTCCACAACACGTACGCGATGGTCAACGGATCCGGTTGGGAAGTGAGAATCACCAACCGCGCCACAGCGGCTCTTTCGATTACTTTCTATGCGGTGTGTTATGGCGGCCTGACGAGCTACCACCAGGAGCCGGCGAAGGCTCTCGTCGGCGCGAACACTTCCGCCAGCTTGTCGGCATCGTGCCTGAGTGGGGACCAGATCTTCAGCGGAGGTGGCTGGTCGGACACGACAAACACCCTGATCGGCACGTACAAAGCGGGCGACATCTATATGGGATGGAGTTTCTTCGTCCAGAATTTCGATGCCACCGCGCAAAGCATCGGTGCGCAGGCGGTCTGTGGGACCGGCGTGACCAGCCGATTCGTAGAGACGGACTACACCGTCATCGCGCCGGGTACGAACGGATTCGCGCGCGTTGCCTGCCCACCGGGGACGTTGGTGCTCGGCGGCGGAGGTGGCGGCACGGCCCGGATCACCGACGCCTATCCCGATGGTGAGGGATGGCGCATTTACGGCCAGAACGACTCCCAGCAGAACGAAAGTGTCCTGAGCATGGCCCAGTGCGCGAGCTAGGAACCTCTTGGAGCTCTTCCCCGAAGACATAGTCCAGCCGCGCGGTCTTCGTTGTTGATCATGGGAAAATCCCG